>CAKUFZ010000014.1 GCA_934654475.1 uncultured Coriobacteriales bacterium | reverse complement strand
ATCGTGACCGCCGACAACGGCGCCTCCCAGCTCGACGAGGGCGCCGGGCAGCTCAAGGACGGCGCCTCCCAGCTCGACGAGGGCGCAGGTCAGCTCCTCGACGGCGTGACCCAGGCCAAGGCCGGCGTCGCCTCCGCCAAGGACGGCTCCGCGCAGCTCGTCGCCGGCTCCAAGACGCTGCTCTCCGGCCAGTCCGACCTGTACTACGGCATCGTGACCGCCGACAACGGCGCCTCCCAGCTCGACGAGGGCGCCGGGCAGCTCAAGGACGGCGCCTCCCAGCTCGATTCCGGTGCTTCTGACCTGAAGTCCGGCGCCACCCAGCTCGCTGACGGCGCCAAGCAGCTCGACGACGGCATCAGCTCGGCTGTTGACGGAGCCACTCAGCTCGTCGACGGCTCCAAGACGCTGCTCGCGGGCCAGTCCGACCTGTACTTCGGCATCGTCACCGCCGCCGACGGCATCAACGCGCTCGACGACGGCGCCGGCCAGCTTCTCGACGGCACCGTGACCGCCAAGGACGGCGCCAAGCAGCTCGACGACGGTGCTTCCGACCTGCTCGACGGTGCCCACCAGCTCAATGACGGCGCCACCGACCTCAACGACGGTCTCTCCCAGCTCTACGACGGCTCCAAGGAGCTCAACGACGGCCTCGTGACGGCCCGCGACGGCTCCAAGGAGCTTGCCGACGGTCTCGCCGACGGCATCGCCGGCATCGCCGGCATGGACGAGCAGCAGATCGATGCTCGCTCGACCATGATGAGCGCGCCCGTCGAGGTTCAGAACGAGTACTACACGACCGTTGAGAACTACGGCACGGGCTTTGCGCCGTACTTCATCGGCCTGGCTCTGTACCTGGGCGCCCTCATGAACAGCTTCATCATGAAGCCGCTCAACAACCGCCTCATCGCCTCCGGCGCCCGTGCGCCTCTGGCGGCCCTGTGCGGCCTGGTGCCGTGGCTGCTCGTCGGCGCCGTTCAGGCGCTGCTGCTGTGCCTGTCGCTGCAGTTCGTGCTCGACCTCAACGTGAACTTCGTTGCCGAGTTCTACCTGTTCGCGCTGCTCGTGGTTATCGTGAACAACTGCCTCATGCAGTTCATCATGGCCACGTTCGGTTTCCCCGGCAAGCTCATCGCCATCGTGCTGCTCATCTTGCAGCTTGCCTCTGCAGCCGGCACGTTCCCGCTTGAGACCTGCCCCGAGTTCTTCCAGGTCATCTCTCCCTGCCTGCCCATGACGTACGTCGTGGCCGGCATGAAGGACATCATGTGCGGCGTCACCCTGGCCAATGTCGGCCACTGCTGCCTGGTGCTCGCGGCCTTCGGCGTGGTGAGCTTCGCGCTTACCATTCTTGTGGCCCGCAGCCGCCGCAACGTCCCGATGACCCAGCTCCACCCGCTCCTCGACCTATAAGCCGCTATCGGCGCGGCCCGCACCTCGCTTGCGACGTTGCGGGCCGCGCCTTCTTTGGAGAATCGTCGACATGGCAGAGACAGACAAACTCGCATCTTCTCGCGACGCCCGACAGTCTGCCAAGGGCGCGCTCACGCGCCAGCGCATCATCGATGCGGCCTCAGACCTCATGCGAACGGACTTGAACGCCGAGGTCTCGATTGCCGACATTGCAAAGGCGACGGGCATGAGCAAGGGCTCGGTCTATTACTACTTTGCCGATTCGGCCGAAATCGTCTCGCAGGTTCTGTACAGCGAGATGGACCGCATGCTGACTGCGTTCGAGAAGGTGGCCCTCTCCTCGGTCAGCGCCTACGAGGCCCTGGTGGGCATCACGCGCTCCTATGTTGACACGCTTGCCAACAACGTCGCGCTCACGCGCTTCGTCATGGGCGAGCTGCACGGGGCGCGTGGCTTCCTTACCGAGCTGAAGGGCGGCGAGGACCTTGTGAACCGTCTGTACTCCCTCGTCTCCACGCTTCTTGAGCGCGGCAAGGTGGAGGGCACGGTGCGCCCCGACGTCGACTCGACGGTGGCTTCGCCGGCGATACTCGGTGCCTTCCTGGGGGTGTCGACGCTCGCGGGGGAGAACCGCCCTGCCGATCTGAACGTCGAGAGGCTTGTCGGCGCCCTGCTTTCCTTCATTGGATTTGGCGTGAGCGCCCGCAGCAAGGAAGAACTTGCCGCTATGGCGTAGGTGCGCTTCACGGGTGTTTCACACTTGACATCAAACTTATGCAAGACCAGTGCAAAGCGGGCACGGGGGATTCCTCGCGCCCGCTTTGCGTTGTAGAATCGAACGCATCCATCAGGAGGGGAGCGCGCATGCGCGTCCCGTTCGAGCCGAGGGACCGAGCCCTATGACGCTCCGGCAACCATCCTTCAAGGAAACGGTGCCAATTCTCGGTAGGAGCCCATGGCTTCTAGAAGATGGGGATTTGTGGGACACCTCAACTACCCCTTGTATCAGCATGCGCAGGGGGATGCCCCTGCTCCGGCATCATTGCCGAGACCGTTAAGGGGCTTTACATGACCTTGCACCAGAACCGTGACTTCCTCTTCACCTCCGAGAGCGTGACCGAGGGCCATCCCGACAAAATCTGCGACCAGATCTCCGACGCCGTGCTCGACTCCATCCTGGAGGCCGAGACGCGCCTTGAGGCTGCCGGCTATGTCTCGCCCTCCGGTGAGAAGGCCGACCTCTCGCGTGTGCGCTGCGCTTGCGAGTGTTTCACTACCACGGGCATCGTTCTCGTGGCCGGCGAAATTCGCACCCAGGCCTACGTGGACGTCGAGTCCATCGCCCGTCGCGTGCTCAAGAACATCGGCTATGACCGCGCCAAGTACGGCTTCGACTGCGACACCTGCAGCGTGCTCTCTGCCATTCACGGCCAGTCTGCCGACATCGCCCAGGGCGTCGACGAGAGCTTCGAGGTCCAGACCGAGATTGCCGACGCCGCGGCCGACCCGCTCGACCTTATCGGCGCCGGCGACCAGGGCATGATGTTCGGCTACGCCGTGCGCGAGACCCCCACGCTCATGCCCATGCCCATCTACCTCGCCCAGCGCCTCTCCGAGCGCCTGACCGGCGTGCGCAAGGACGGCACCCTTGCCTACCTGCGCCCCGACGGCAAGACCCAGGTCACGGTTCGCTACGAGGGCGGCATGCCCGTCGAGGTCACGACGATCGTCGTTTCCACCCAGCATGACGACGGCATCGAGCAGGCCGCCATCCGCCGTGACATCATCGAGCAGGTCATCGCCCCCGTCCTCGACGCCCAGGGCATCTCCTGGAAGGACGCCGAGATTTACGTGAACCCCACGGGTCGCTTTG
Source organism: uncultured Coriobacteriales bacterium (assembly GCA_934654475.1). Lineage (GTDB taxonomy): Bacteria > Actinomycetota > Coriobacteriia > Coriobacteriales > UMGS124 > UMGS124. Next base: position 39,281 of record CAKUFZ010000014.1, on the reverse strand, counting down.
TCGTGGGCGGCCCCATGGGCGACACGGGCCTCACCGGCCGCAAGATCATCGTCGACACCTACGGCGGCATGGGCCGTCACGGCGGCGGCGCCTTCTCGGGCAAGGACTGCACCAAGGTCGACCGCTCTGGTGCCTATGCCGCCCGTTGGGTCGCCAAGAACGTCGTTGCCTCCGGCCTGGCCGACGAGTGCGAGGTGCAGTTTGCCTACGCCATCGGCGTCGCCAAGCCGCTTTCCCTCATGGTCGACACGCGCGGCAGCGAGAAGGTGCCCGTGTCGGTCATCGAGGCCGCCGTGCGCGAGGTCTTCGACCTGCGCCCCGGCGCCATCATCGAGGAGCTTGACCTGCGCCGTCCCATCTTCGCCAAGACGGCCGCCTACGGCCACTTCGGCCGCGAGGATGCCGACTTCACCTGGGAGGCCACCAACAAGGTCGACGCCCTGCGTGCAAGCGCCGCCTGTCAGGGTTACGAGCTCTAGGCTCTATGCCGTTCGCGCGCGTTGCGGTTGACGTAAAGACCAGGGCACTCGCCGCGCCCTTCACATATACCGTTCCGGCTCGCCTTGATGCCTCTGTCGTGCCCGGCTGCTGCGTGGTGGTGGAGTTTGGCCGCCGCCCGGCAGTCGGGTACGTCCTTGCGGTGGATGAGTCGCTCGACCCGGGACTCACGGGCGCGCGCTTGCTTCCCATCCAGCAAGTGCTCTCCGAGGCCTTGTTCTTGCCCGAGGCCGGCGATGTGGCCCAATGGGTCGCGCAAGAATACGCGTCCTCGCTGGCAGACGCCGTCCGTCTGTTCTTGCCCCCCGGTTTTACGGCTAAAATGGTGCGCGACGAGACGTCGGGCATCTGGGCTCTCCAGCAGGCTCGCGTCGAGCCTGTCGATGACTGCTGGGTGCACATCACCGAGCAGGGCCGTGCCTATGAGCCCCGCAAGAACGCCCATGCCGAGCGTGCCGTTGTGGAGGCGCTGCTCAAAGGCCCGATGCGCCAGGTGGAGCTGGGACTTGCCGTGAGCGGAGTCTCCACGGTCGTCAAGCGCCTGGAGAAAAAGGGCGTCGTGACCTGCGAGCGCAGGGAGCGCCTGCGCGGGTCGTCGGTCACGGAGCTTTCGAGTGCGCGTGCCCCCCGCTTGGGTCTGGAACACCTCACCTCGGGGCAGCTCAGCGCGCTTCGCGCCATCGAAGACGCCCGTGCGCAGGGGCAAGGCGGCGTCGTGCTCATCGACGGCGTGACTGGCTCAGGCAAGACGGAGGTCTACCTGGAAGCCATCGAGCGCACCCTTGCGGCCGGCAAGGGCGCGTGTGTGCTCGTTCCCGAAATCTCGCTTACCGCCCAGACGGTGGGACGCTTCCGCAACCGCTTCGGCGAGGCCGTGGCGGTGCTGCACTCCCGTCTCACGCTGGGTGAGCGGCGCGACCAGTGGGAGCTTGTGCGCACGGGTCGCGCCCGCGTGGTGGTGGGTGCGCGCTCGGCGCTCTTCGCCCCGCTTGCCAATCCTGGCATTTACATCATCGACGAGGAGCACGAGAGCAGTTACAAGCAGTCGAGCTCCCCGCGCTACCATGCTCGTGAGGTGGCCGCGCGTCTGGCGCAGGTGCATGGTTGCCCGCTCGTTTTGGGGTCGGCCACCCCGTCGCTGAGCTCCCTTGCCCGTTGCGATGCGGGCTCGCATGGCGCGGCCCTCGCAGGACAGGGTCCGGCCTGGACGCGCGTCAGCATGCCGGAGCGTCCCGGTGGCAGGCCCATGCCCGAGGTCCAGGTCGTCGACATGGCGCAGGAGTTCTCCCAGGGCTGGCGTTCCATGTTTTCTCGCCCGCTGACATCTGCGCTCATGGATGTGGTGGAGCGCGGCGAGAAGGCGGTCCTGCTGCTCAACCAGCGCGGTTTTGCACGCTTCCTGTTGTGCCGAGACTGCGGGTATGTGCCACGCTGCGAGCAGTGCTCCACCTCGCTCACCTACCATGAGCGCGGCCACAAGCTCGTGTGTCACACCTGCGGCCGCGAGTATGCGGTGCCGCCGCTCTGCCCCGAGTGCGGGAGCCGTTATCTGCGGCAGTTCGGTGCGGGCACCCAGCGCGTTGAAGACGAGCTGCGCGGCGTGCTTCCCGAGGGCTTCACCGTCGTGCGCATGGACGCCGACACCACGAAGGGCAAGGGCGGCCACGACCGATGCCTCGCCGAGTTTGACGAGGCGCAAAGCGCGGTGCTCCTCGGCACGCAGATGATTGCAAAGGGGCTTGACTTTCCCCAGGTGACGCTTGCCGGCGTCATCAATGCCGACACCACGCTCAAGCTCGCCGACTTCCGCGCCGCCGAGCGCACCTACGACCTGCTTGAGCAGGTTGCCGGTCGCGCCGGCAGGGGAGACGTCCCGGGTCGGGTCATCATCCAGACCTATCAGCCGCGCCATCCCGCGATTCTGGCCGTCTCGCGCCACGACCGCTCGGTCTTTTCCGAAAACGAGCTCGCTGACCGGCAGGAGGTGGGCTACCCGCCGTTCGTGCGCCTGGCCAACGTCATCATGTGGGGCAAGGTCGGCGCGGATGTCGAGAAGGTCGCCTGGGCCGTGGCGGAGAAGCTGCGCGACTATGCCGAGGTGGCGCTTCCGGGTTGCGAGATCTTGGGCCCTGCGGAATGCGCGTTGTCGCGTGTGGAGGGCAACTTCCGCTGGCACGTGCTTGTCAAAGCGGCTCCGCAAAGCGAGCTCGGCGCGATTCTTGGAGATGCGCTGAAGAGGTTGCAGATGCCCGCCCAAGTGAGCCTGGCCATCGACGTAGACCCCTACGACCTGCTGTAAGATTGTGCGGTTGACTAAAAACGCCGCCCCTATGAGAAAGGCAACACCCATGGCACAAGAGATCGTGCTTTCCCCCGATGAGCGCCTGCGCACCGAGTGCGCCGCCGTCGAGGTCATCGACGACGAGATCAAGAAGACGGCCAAGAAGATGGCCAAGCTCATGTACAAGTACGACGGCTGCGGCATTGCGGCGCCTCAGATCGGCGTCCTCAAGCAGATCGTCGTCATCGACTGCAACTGGGGCGACACCGGCGAGAAGGACCCCATCTACCTCATCAACCCCTACATCGTGGAGCAGTCCGAGGAGAAGGCCCCGGGCATGGAGGGGTGCCTTTCCATCCCCGGCATCGCCGTGGAGATCGAGCGCTCCACGTCGGTGACGGTGCGCGCCCTCAACCTCGAGGGCCAGCTCATGCAGTACAAGGCCGCCAACAACCTGTTCTGCGTGTGCCTGCAGCACGAGATCGACCACCTGCACGGCTACACCATGTTCGAGCGCCTCGAGCCTGCCGAGCGCATGCGCGCCATTGCCGAGTACCAGGAGGCGCTCGCCAACGGCGCCTGTCCCGGCGACACCGAGTAGGCCCGGGATGGAGAAGCTCCGCTGCGTGTTCATGGGCACGCCCGAGTTCGCCCTCGGTCCGCTCGAGGCTCTCGCCCAAGCTCCGTTCATCGAGATCGTATGCGCCTTCACCAGACCCGATGCCGTCTCCGGGCGCGGCAAGAAGCTCGTTCCCTCGCCTGTCGCGGCCTGGTGCGAGGAGCATGGCATCCCCGTGGTGAAGACGAAGACGGTGCGCACCGACGAGATGAAGTCCGCCCTTGCCCAGGCCAACGCCGACGTGTTCTGCGTGGCCGCGTATAGCGCCATCCTGCCGGCCGACGTCATCGAGATGCCGCGCCTGGGTTGCTTCAACGTGCACGCCAGCGTGCTGCCCCAGGGTCGCGGCGCCGCCCCCATGCAGCGCGCGCTGCTCACGGGTGACGAGCCCCTGGGCTATTCCATCATGCGCATCGAGGAGGGCCTCGATTCCGGCCCCTACTGCCGCCAGGGCAGCGTGGAGGCCGGCGAGCGCACCTACGCCGAGGTGAGCGCGGAAATCTCGCGCCTGGGCGGCGCGGCCCTCGTCGACGTCATGCATGACCTGGCGTGCGGCATCGCCCCCGCGTGGGTCGAGCAGGACGACGCGGCGGCCACCCATGCAGACAAGATCGACAAGTCCGAGGTGCTGCTCGACCCGGCCGTCCCCGCGCAGGTCAACATGCGCCGCGTGCAGGCATCGGGCGACGCAGCGCCTGCGCGCTGCAACATCGACGCCCGCGGCGTGCGCGTCTGTCGCGCCCATGTGCTCGACGCCGAGGAACTGGGTCAGCTCGACGAGCCCCTGGCTGCCGGCGAGGTCGTCGTATGGCACAAGCGCCTGCTTTTGGGTTGCGCACAGGGCGTGCTTGAGGTCGTCGAGGTCAAGCCTGACGGCAAGCGCGCCATGCTTGGAAGCGAGTTTGCCGCCTCGGTGCGCGGCAAGCGCGGAAATTGGGAGGCACTGTAATGTCTGGAGTCGCCGCGGCCCGTATGGCCGCCTACCGCACGCTGTGCATCGCCCGCGAGCGAGACGCCTATGTCCGCGAGCTTGTGAACTCTGGCGCCGCCCAAGAGGTGCTCGGGCATCTCAAGGCCGAGGACCGCGCCTTCGCGCGCAAGCTCGCCTTGGGTGTGTGCGCCACGAGCGGCACGCTCGACGAGGCCCTCGACCGCTATATCGCCAAGCCCGCGAAGGTCGCTCCCGGCGTGCGCGACGCGCTGCGCATCTCTGCCTATGAGCTGCTTTTCCTCGACAAGCCCGCCCATGTCGTGGTGAGCCAGGGCGTCGAGCTCGTGCGCAGCCGCGCAAAGAGTGCCGCCGGCCTTGCCAACGCGGTGCTTCGTCGCGTGGCCGAGAGCGCCCAGGCGTTCATGGCCGAGTCGGTGCCGCATCGCTGCGGTATCCCCGCGTGGCTCTTCGACCGCCTTGTGGACGAGCTGGGCGAGGAGCGCGCGCTCGCCTTTGCCCAGTCCTGCCTGGAGCCTGCGCCCGTGTATGTGGCCAACGTCCCCATGTGGGTGTCCGACCGCAAGGCCGCCGACGCCCTTGCGGCCGCCGGCCTTCTGACCGAGCCGTGCGAGGGCATTCCGGGCGCCTGGCGCGCCCTCGACGCCGCCAAGGTTCCCTCGTGCAGCCTTGTCGAGCAGTCCCAGGCCGTTGTGGCCGACCTCGCCGCGCAGGCGGTGGCGTTCCTCGCTGCCCCCGAACCGGGCGACCGCGTGCTTGAGGTGGGTTCGGGCCGCGGCACCAAGACCATCCTGATGGCGGGGCACGCCCACAGGGCCCAGGGGGCCGCGCGCATCTGGGCGCTCGACACGCATGCCTACAAGGCCAAGCTTGCCGCCAAGCGCCTCGAGGCCGCCCGTGTCGTGGGCGCCCAGCAGGTCACGGGCGACGCCTGCAAGCTCGACGAGCTCGCATCTTCGCTGCCGGAGAAGTTCGACCACATTCTGGTGGACGCGCCGTGCTCGGGTTCGGGCACCCTGCGCCGTCATCCCGAAATCACCTGGTCGCTCACCCCTCAATCCGTGACGTCCTGCGCTGAGCTGCAGCTGGCCATGCTCAAGAGCGTGGCCGGGCGCGTGGCCGAGGGCGGCCAGCTCACCTACGCCACCTGCTCGGTGCTGCGCGAGGAGGACGAGGACGTGGTGGAGGCCTTCCTGGCAAGTCCGCAGGGTGCCGACTTCGAGGTCGTGGCGCTGCCCGACGTGCCTGACGCCAGCGATGTGGCTGCCGTGGACGCCATGAGCAAGCTCGCCACCCCGGCGGGCTTCATGCGCACCTATCCTGCGCCCGGGACCTGCGACGGGCACTTCTGCGCCGTGTTGAGGAAGAAGCGCGCATAAGGCCGCACGCCCCTCGGCTGCATGCCCCTCGCTTCCATGCTCCTCAGCCCCGTGCTGTGTTTGCGTTTTTGCCTGCCATGCCCGTTTGCTCCAACCTTTTGCGCTACCCTATGCCCCACAAGCGATGACGGAGAGGTCTCGCGCCGCAAACGACTGTTCCAGAGAGGCGGGCCATTTGGCTGGAAGCCCGCTAGCAGGCAAGGCGTGGGAGTTCACTCCACGAGCTGCGAACTGAACGGCAGCCGGTGCCATGTGCGCCGGTGGGCCAAGTAGGGGAGCCGTCTGGCGCCACGTCACAGGGCCTCAAAGAGCGGGCTTCGACGGACAAACAGCCGTCGGGCCAATCAAGGTGGTACCGCGGTCCAATCCGTCCTTGAGCGAACACGTCGCCAGGGACGGATTTTTCGTTTCTGGCCTGAAACGAAGGGATCTGCATGTCTGTTTTCGACGATTTGCAGGGCATTGCCGAGCGCGCCCTGGCCTCGGTCGAGGCTGCGGGCGACCTCAAGGCCCTCGATGAGGTCCGCGTTGCCGTCGCCGGCAAGAAGGGCGAGCTCACGGCCGTCCTCAAGTCCATGGGCAAACTGAGCCCCGAGGAGCGCCCCCAGGTGGGCAAGCTCGCCAACGAGGTGCGCGACCGTTTTGAGGCCGCGCTCGAGGCCCGCAAGGCCACCCTCGCCGCCGCCGAGCTCGAGGCCCGCATGGCCGCCGAGGCCGTCGACGTGACCCTGCCCGGCCGCGCCATGCCCCAGGGCCACGAGCACATCATCTCCTCCATCATCGAGGAGATGGAGGACTTCTTCGCGGCCATCGGCTACACCGTCGAGGACGGCCCGCGCATCGAGACCGAGTACTTCAACTTCACCGCGCTCAACACCCCGCCCGATCACCCCAGCCGTTCGGCTCGCGACACGTTCTATGTCGTGGACGAGTCCGACGGCGCCGACGGCCAGGCCACCACGGGCGTCATCGGCGAGTCCAACGTGCTGCTGCGCACCCAGACTTCCGGCGTGCAGGTGCACACCATGCAGACGCAGAAGCCCCCGATCTACATGATCGCCCCGGGCAACGTCTTCCGTCCCGACGCAGCCGACCCCTGCCACCTGCCCCAGTTCCACCAGGTGGAGGGCCTTGTCGTCGACAAGGGCATCACGTTCGGCGACCTCAAGGGCACGCTCGACGCCTTCATCCGCGCCATGTTCGGCCCCGAGCGCAAGACGCGCTACCGCCCGCACTTCTTCCCCTTCACCGAGCCTTCCTGCGAGGTGGACGTGTCGTGCGGCGTGTGCCACGGGCAGGGCTGCCGCTTCTGCAAGAACACCGGTTGGCTTGAGATTCTCGGCTGCGGCATGGTCGACCCCAACGTGCTGCGCTACGGCAACATCAATCCCGAGGAGTATTCGGGATTCGCCTTCGGCATCGGCGTGGAGCGCGTCGCATGCCTGCGTTACGACCTGCCCGACCTGCGCATGCTCGTAGAGGGCGATATGCGCTTCCTGAAGCAGTTCTAGTCTCGCCGGCGATGCCTGCACGGCATCGCATAGCGCCGTAGCGTATATACGAGAGGAGTCGCATCCAACATGCGCGTTTCATATGAATGGCTCAAGACTATGGTCGACGTTCCCGACAACGTGGCCGAGCTTGTAGAGGAATACACCCGCACGGGCACCGAGGTCGAGGCCGTCGACAAGGTGGGCGAGGGCTTCGACCACGTCGTGACCGGCGTGGTGCTCGAGAAGAAGCCCCATCCGGATTCGGACCACATGTGGGTCACCAAGGTGAGCGTGGGGGCCGCCAACGTCGACGAGCAGGGCAACCCCGTGCCGCTGCAGGTCGTGTGCGGTGCTCAGAACTTCAACGAGGGCGACCACATCGTCGTCGCCATGGTCGGCGCCGAGCTGCCCGGTGACGTCAAGATCAAGAAGAGCAAGCTGCGCGGCGTGGAGTCGTGCGGCATGAACTGCTCCAAGCGCGAGCTGGGCATGGGCTCTGACCACGACGGCATCTGGATCCTTCCTCCCGACGCCCCCGTGGGCATGCCCCTGGGCCAGTACACCGGCCAGACCGACATCGTGGTCGACTGCGAGATCACGCCCAACCGTCCCGACTGCCTGTCGATGATCGGCATGGCCCGCGAGACCGGTGCGGTGCTGGACCGCGACACCCACATCGAGCTGCCCGAGCTTGCCGAGGACGACCGTGACGTCAACGCCCTGGTCGACGTGAAGATCGACGACCCCGAGCTGTGCTCCCGCTACGTCGCCCGCGTCATCTCCGGCGTGAAGATCGCCCCCAGCCCCGAGTGGCTCGCCAAGCGCGTCATCGCCGCCGGCTCGCGCCCCATCAACAACGTGGTCGACGTCACGAACTATGTGATGTACCTCACCGGCCAGCCCCTGCACGCCTTCGACCTGGGCAAGCTCACGCGCGACGCCGACGGCCGCGCCCACATCGTCGTGCGCGCCGCCCACGACGGCGAGAAGCTCACCACGCTCGACGGCCAGGAGCGCGAGCTCACCTCCGACATGGCGCTCATCACCGACGACGGCAAGACCCCCATCGCCCTTGCCGGCGTCATGGGCGGCCAGGACTCCGAGATCGACGACACCACCGTCGACGTCCTGCTCGAGAGCGCCGCGTTCAGCAACGGCCACACCTCGCGCACGAGCCGCAACCTGCAGCTCTTCTCCGAGGCTGCCATGCGCTACGAGCGCATCGTCGACGCCGAGGGCTGCGCTTGGGTCGCCGACGTCGCCGCGGCGCTGTTCGCCCAGGCGTGCGGCGGCAGCGTGGCGCGCGGCGCCGTGGACTGCTACCCGGCCCCCAAGCCCGCCGTCGAGCTCAAGCTGCGCTGCGAGCGCCTGCGTGCCATGATGGGCGCCCCGATCACCGACGAGTTCGCCAAGAACTCCCTCGTGCGCCTGGGCTGCAAGGTGTCCGACTCCGACGAGGCCCACGTGTTCGACGTCGTGGCCCCGACATTCCGTCCCGACCTCACCCGCGAGATCGACCTGTACGAGGAGGTCGTGCGTCTGTGGGGCGAGGGCAGCATCGAGGCCACCCTGCCGGCCGCGCGCAACCACATGGGCGGCCTCACGCTCGAGCAGCGCCTTGAGCGCAAGGTGGGCGAGGTCCTGCGCTCCTGCAGCCTCAACGAGGCCATCAACTACAACTTCGTGGCCGACGACGACCTTGAGCGCCTCGGCATGAGCGAGGAGGGCCGCGGCATCCCCGTGCGCCTCATGCGCCCCATGTCGAGCGACTGGACCGTCATGCGCCGCAGCCTCATCCCCGGCCTTCTGCGCAGCGTCGCCAACAACCACAACCGCGGCGTGAAGAACGTCGCCCTCTACGAGACGGGCCGCGTGTACTTCGGCCGTCCCGGCAAGGCCCAGCCCAAGGAGCGCCGTTACGTGGCCGGCGTCATGGCCGGCAAGTGGGCCGACGACGCTTGGAACGCCACCTATCCCAACCTGGACTTCTTCGACGCCAAGGGTGTCGTCGAGCGCCTGCTCGCCGCTCTTCGCATCGAGAAGATCCGCTGGCGCGCAGCCGAGCCCGCCGCCTACGCCTTCGCACAGCCCGGTCGTGTGGCCGAGGTGCTCTCCGGCGGCACCGTGCTCGGCTGGGTGGGCGAGCTGCACCCCCGCTCGCTTGCAAACTACGAGGTCGAGGCCCCTGTGTGCGCCTTTGAGCTCGACCTTGAGCAGCTGCTCAAGCTTGCCAGCTCCCGCATCGTCTACAAGGACGTCCCCACGCTTCCCTCGGTTGCCATGGACCTCGCCCTTACGGTCGATGAGGAGGTGACCTGCGAGCGCCTTGAGCAGGTCATCACGAGCGCCGCGGGCAAGAACCTCGAGAGCGTGCGCCTCTTCGACGTCTACCGCGACCCGGTGCGCGTGGGCGTCGGCAAGAAGTCGATGGCGTTCTCTCTGACGTACCGTGCCGAGGGCCGCACGATGACCTCCGAGGAGGCCGAGGCCGTGCACAAGCGCGTCGTGGAGAAGACCTGCCGCGCCACCGGCGCCGTCGTCAGGGGCATGTAGTCGTTCACGATGCCAACACGTCTGCGGGCCCTCGCGGGTCCGCAGACGTGCTTGCTGCTAAAATCAGCGTTTCACAGGGCGCGTCTTAGTTTTACGGTCGACGAAAGAGAGTTTGCATGGCGCAGGATGATACGTTCTCCACCGGTGACGGCACGCTTGAGTTTCTCAAGGTGATGGGTGTCGCCCCCGCCGCAGAGGCTCAAAACACCCCTGAGCCGGCCGCCGAGCAGCCTCAGGAGTTGCAGACTGACGACTTTGCGACAATCGTCGACTTCTCGACGCCGTCGACGACCGACCAGCCTGCCGAGGGCGCGCCTGCGCCTGCGTCTGCGGCGCCTGTCGGCCAGACCTTCGACAAGCCCGTCGTCATCAAGGGCGGCCCTCGTCGCATCTCTCGTGCCGACGGCCGCTCGCCGCGCCTGGGCACCGCCATGGGCCAGCGTCACTTTGAGCACAAGAGCGGTCGCGCCATGTTCGCGCCGTACCCTTCGAACAAGCTGTTCAACCTTGTCGCGCCCCTTGCCGCACTTGCCGTCATCTGCGGCGGTGTGGTCTATGCGTATGCCCACTCCCAGGCCGTCTCCACCGAGTATGCCCAGGAGGCCCTCATCGGCACCACGGGATATGATGGCGCGCTTTCTCTCACCCCGGCCAAGGACGGCGGCTACTACACCGTCTTCTTTGTGACCTCCACGCCTACAAACGAGGCCACGATCGGCGACCTTTCCCAGGTCGTCATGTATCGCACGGACAAGGCTGTGTCGGGCGTTACTTCGGCGACGCGCATCGATATGCCCGCCGACCTGTACGTGACTCCTTACAGCGCCTATTCCAAGAACTACTACACGCTGTCTGAGACCCTCAAGCAGACGCAGAACATCACGAGGACCCTGCAGGCCATCTGCGGCGAGCTCGACGTGCGCCTGTACAACGTCGTCTGCTGCGACGAAGAGGAATACGCCCGCATCAACGCCTACCTCGACGGCAGCTCGAACGACGCCTCGGTCTTTGACAAAGAGGACATGCTCGGCCGCGTTCGCACGAACCTGGGCCCGGAGAGCCTCAAAGAGCTCTGCGACGGCCTGCGCGCCGTGGGCACGGCCAACATGAAGACCGTCACGGTTCCCACCACCTCGCTGGGCGCCGGCGACGTCGTCATGGAGCGCGCCTCGGCCGACTCCTACAAGCAGGCGCTGTCGCTTGCCCTCAGCAACGTCAAGTACGACGAGCACGGCTATTACTACGGCACGCAGTACGACGAGAACGGCGTGCCCATTCTCGACGAGAAGGGCAACCCCCAGGGCGCCGTCTACACCAACTACGATGCCAACCAGCTGTACTTCGACGCCGACGGCTACCTGGTGTTCTATGGTCAGCACTACGACGACCACGGCAACCCTGTGGGCACGCAGTACGACGAGAACGGAGATGCGCTCCTCGACTGGAACGGCAACCCCCAAGGTACCGTCTACGACGACAACGGCGAACCCGAGCGCGACTGGCTCGGCAACATCGTGATTCAGAACGGCTAGAACGGACGCAGCGATGGAACAACCCAAAGTGTCGGTGATCATGCCCGTGTGGGGCGTGGAAAAGTACGTGGGACGCGCAGTCGAGAGCATCCTGGGCCAGACGTTGCGCGACATCGAGCTTCTCTGCGTCGACGACGGCTCACCCGACGACTCGGGCCGCATCTTGGACCTCTATGCCTCCCGTGACGTGCGCATGCGCGTGTTTCACCAGGAAAATGCCGGCGCCCCGGCCGCGCGCAACCTTGCCATGGACCATGCCCGCGGTGAGTACCTGTGCTTCGTGGACGCCGACGACTGGGCCGAGCCCTCGATGCTCGAGGACCTCTACAACCTCGGCCACAAGAACGCCTTGGAACTCGTGGTGAGCGGCTTCTTCATCGACACCTATTGCGACGACGCTGAGACGGATTGTTTCCGCCAGGTCCTGCAAGTCCCTGACCAGGTGTTCTCCAGCCCGCAGGAGTTTCACGAGCAGGCATACCGCCTCTTTGACAAAAACCAGTTCTATCCGCCGTGGAACAAGCTGTATCTGCGCAGCTACATCGAGGAGCACGGCCTGCGTTTCCCCTCCACGTTCTGGGACGACTTCCCCTTCGTCCTGTCGGTTCTGCGCGACGTGGAGAAGGTCGGCGTCACCGAAAAGCCCTACTATCACTTCATCCGCGCCCGCGCCGAGAGCGAGACCGCCCGCTATCGCGAGGGGATGTATGAGAAGCGCGAGGAAGAGCACGAGTGGATGCTCGACCTGTACCGCCACTGGGGCGTGGACGATCCCGACAGCATGGAGATGATCTACCGCCGCTACTCGGAGCGCCTCGTGGGCTGCGTCGAGAACGTGACCTGCTCGGATTGCACCTTGCCTGTCGCCCAGAAGCGCGCCCAAATCGAGAAGATGATCACGGCCGACCATGCCCGCACCGCGCTCGAGCTCACAAAGCCCCGCTCCACGATGATGCGCCTGATGCTCTGGCCCATGCGCAAGGGCATGCCCCGTCTCACCTATCTCGAGGGCAAATTTATTTCATTTGTGAAGAGTCACTCTACAAAGGTCTTTTCAAAGCTCAAAGCGAGCCGCTGAGCCGGCTGGAGCCGTTTGGAAACAAACCGTACCTATACTGAATATCCCCGCCTACCAAGGCTTAGAAACCGAGTCAAGCAAGGGATGCCTTCCATAGGCTCTGCATTCAGGAGGTGCGCCGTTGAAGCCACTTAAGATTATGGACACGACCATCCGAGACGGTCAGCAGTCCCTGTGGGCCACGAGGATGCCGATTGGCGACATGCTCCCCATTCTGCCCAAGATGGACAAGGTCGGTTATTGGGCTATCGAGGCATGGGGCGGTGCCACGTTCGACACGTGCCTGCGCTTCCTCGACGAGAACCCCTGGGAGCGCCTGCGTGCCATCAAGAAGTGCACGCCCAACACGCCGTTGTCCATGCTTATCCGTGGCCAGAACCTCGTGGGTTACCACCACTATTCCACGGACATCGTGAACCGCTTCATTGCCGCGGCGCACAAGAACGGCGTCGACGTGTTCCGCACCTTCGACGCGCTCAACGACATTCGCAACGTTCGTGACTGCGCGGCCGCCGTCAAGGCATGCGGCGCCCATTTCGAGCCCGCCATCTCGTACACCACGAGCCCTGTGCACACGCTCGACAGCTATGTCGACTACGCGTGCGCCCTGAAGGAGCTCGGTGCCGACTCCATCTGCATCAAGGACATGGCCGGCCTTCTCACGCCGTACCGCACCGACCGCCTGGTGCGCGCGCTCAAGGAGGCCACGGGCCTTCCCATCCACCTGCACTGCCACTATGTCGGCGGCATGGCCCCGGCCAACTACATCAAGGGAGCCGAGGCCGGCGCCGACATCGTCGACACTGCAAGCGCGCCTTTGGCCTTCGGCAACTCCCAGCCCGCCGTTGAGATGATCGTGGCCGCCTTCAAGGAGTCGGGCTACGACACCGAAATCGACCTCGACCTGCTGTTTGAGATCGCCGAGTACTGGGAGCAGGTGCGCCAGCGCAGCCATTACAAGCGCGGCATCTCCACGCTCATCCACATGCAGGTCTACAAGCACCAGATTCCCGGCGGCATGATGAGCAACCTGGTGAGCCAGCTGGGCATCCAGCACGCCGAGGACCGTCTGGCCGACGTGGTGGAGGAGATTCCCCGCGTGCGCGCCGAGGTCGGCTTCCCGCCGCTCGTGACCCCCATGAGCCAGATCGTCGGCACCCAGGCCGTCTTCAACGTGCTCACCGGCAAGCGTTGGAGCGTCGTCTCCAGCGAGATGAAGGACTACCTGTGCGGCAAGTACGGCAAGGCGCCCGGCCCCATCGAGCCCGACATCCTGAGCCGCGTCGTCGATGCGGCCGACATCCTGCCGCCTGACGTCGCCCCCTCGACGCTGGCGACCCAGACGTTCGAGGACTGCAAGGCCGAGCTCGGCTCCCTTGCGAAGAACGACGAGGACGTGCTCATGTACGCCCTTTTCCCCAACGAGGCCAAGGCGTTTTTGTCCAAGCACCGTGCTGCAGACAACGTCGAGTTCCTGTATGCCCAGGACAGCAGCGCAACGAAAGAGGAGGACTACGTGGACATCAACCAGATTCGCGAGCTGATTCGCGCCGTCGAGGAGTCCGGCATCGGTGAGATCACCATCAAGGAAGCCGGCAGCGAGATCACCCTGCGCAAGCCCGAGGTCGCGGCCGCCGCAGGTGCCGTCGCGATTGCGGCCGCCCCCGCTGCTGCGCCCGCCGCAGCCGCCCCTGCCGCAGCCGCCCCTGCAGCCGCATCGGATCGCCCGGCCAACTGGGTCGCCGTCAAAAGCCCCATGGTGGGCACCTTCTACGCCGCCCCCTCGCCCGACGAGCCCGCATTTGTCAAGGTGGGCGACGAGGTCATGGCCGGCAGCACCCTGTGCATCGTCGAGGCCATGAAGCTCATGAACGAGATCAGCGCCGAGTCCATGTGCGTCGTGCGCGAGGTTTGCGTGGCCAATGCCGACCCCGTCGAGTACGACCAGGTGCTCTTCTACGTCGAGCCCGTCACGTCCAACCCCGACGCGGACAAGATTGGGGCGTAGCCGATGTTCTCCCGCGTACTGGTAGCCAACAGGGGAGAGATCGCGCTGCGCGTTGTGCGCGCCCTGCGCGAGATGGGCATCGAGTCCGTCGTCGCCTACTCCCAGGCTGACAAGGACACCCGCGCCGTGCAGGAGGCCGACATCGCCGTCTGCATCGGTCCCGCCCCGAGTGCCAAGAGCTATCTGAACTTTGCCGCCGTCATCGGTGCCGCCGTCTCGCGCGGTTGCCAGGCCGTGCACCCCGGGTACGGATTCCTCTCTGAGAACTCCGACTTTGCCCGCGCTTGCGCCGACAACGACCTTGTCTTCATCGGCCCCTCCGCCGATGTCATCGACCGCATGGGCGAGAAGTCCAACGCCAAGCAGACCATGATCGCCGCTGGCGTGCCCTGCGTTCCCGGCAGCGCCGGCGAGGTTGAGACGCTCGAGGAGGCTTTCAAGGTCGCCGACGAGATCGGGTACCCCCTGCTCGTCAAGGCGTCTGCCGGCGGTGGCGGCAAGGGCATGCGCGAGGCCTGGAACGCCGAGGAGCTTGAGAAGGCTTACACCACGGCCCGCTCCGAGGCGCGCGTGGCCTTCGGCAACGACGCCGTGTACATGGAGCGCCTTGTGCAGCATCCCCGCCACGTCGAGGTCCAGGTCCTTGCCGACAACTTCGGCAACGCCATCCATCTCTGCGAGCGCGACTGCTCGGTGCAGCGCCGCCACCAGAAGCTCGTGGAGGAGGGTCCCAGCCCGGCGCTCACCCCTGAGCTTCGCCAGCAGATGGGTGACGCCGCCGTGCGCGCGGTGCGCCAGGTCGGCTACACCAACGCCGGCACCATCGAGTTCCTCCTCGACTCCGACGGGCGCTTCTACTTCATGGAGATGAACACCCGCATCCAGGTCGAGCACCCCGTCACGGAGCAGATCACCCTCACCGACCTGGTGAAGGAGCAGATCCGCATCGCCGCCGGCGAGCCTATGAGCATCGCGGGCAACGCGCCCTACACCCCGTGCGGCCATGCCTTCGAGTTCCGCATCAACGCCGAGGACCCCGAGCACGGCTTCCGTCCGTGCCCCGGCACCATCACGAAGCTCGTGCTGCCCGGCGGCCCCGGCGTGCGCGTGGACACGCATGCCTACCAGGGCTACAAGATCCCGCCCACCTACGACTCGCTTGTCGCCAAGCTTATCGTGTGGGGCCGCGACCGCGACGAGGCGCTGGCCCGCGCCCGCCGCGCCCTGTCCGAGTTCGTCGTCGAGGGCATCAAGACGACCATTCCGTTCCACCTGGCCGCCATTTCGGTCCCCGCTTTCCAAGAAGGGGCCGTGTACACGGACTTCATTGAGACGTATCTGCCTGAATTCCTCAAGTAGCTTTGTGCGCAGAGCGTTTCGGCCTGTCTTGGGGCTATAATCGTGCGCATGCCGAATGCGCTATGATTGTCCAACCAATCGCCCGCTTGGCATCAAGCGGGCGATTTTCGTATATGAAGGGACTCGAGCATGGACGAGGAAATCCGCGTAAACGATCTTGTTGTTGCCCCGGAGGTCGTCGAGACCATCGTGCGCCTGTCTGCTGAGAAGGTTGAAGGTGTCGCCGCTGTCGGTCAGCCCGGCGAATTGAACGGACTTTTCTCGTTCTTCTCGCAGAAGAAGGCCGACCCGGCCGTTCCTGCCGTTACCCTTAAGATTGTTGATTCCAAGCTCGACATCACCGTCCATCTTGCGGTGCTCTTCGGCTATTCGTTCGTGACGCTTGCGCAGTCCGTGCGCGAGCTCATCGCCAAGTCCGTTGAGTCCCAGGTCGGCATCGAGGTCGCTGCCGTCAACGTTTACATCGATTCGCTGCTGTTCCCGAAGGAGTAGGTCCCTTGTCTAAAATCGCCGGTCGCACGCGCGCACGCGTCCAAGCCATTCAGCTTCTCTTCCAGGCCCAGATTCAGGGCCTCGATGTGTTCGACCTGCTGCGCGATGGTACCTATGCGCTTGAAGACGGCCCCGTCGACCCCTTCGCCGAGGAGCTTGCCCGCGGCGTTGCGGTCAACCGTCTTGCCATTGAGCGCATGCTTGACAACATCTCCACCTGCTGGAGCTATTCGCGCATGCCCATCGTCGACCGCACCATCATGGCTGTGGCGCTCTTCGAGATGTTCATGCAGGACGACACGCCCGTCTCGGTTGCCATCAGCGAGGCCGTCGAGATTTCCAAGCTCTACGGCGGCGATGACTCCTCCAACTTTGTGAACGGCATTCTTGGCGACGTTGCCCGCCTGGCCCAGGAGAATCCCGGGGCCTCGCTGGCCGTTCTGGCCAACAAGGTCGCCGAGGCTGCCGCCGAGCAGAAGGACACCGAGGTTGCCGAGGCCGCCGACTCCGTCGATGAGCTCGACGAGATCGAGGGCGACATCGAGGACGATGTCGAGGACGTCGATGACGAGGCCGTCGTGGACGGTGGCCTTGAGTAGCGCAAGCCGCTACGGCGAGGTCGTCTCGCGCCTCGATGAGATTGTCAATACTGTCAAGTCGAAGGACTCCTCCATTGAGCGGAGCCTCGACTTGCTCGACGAGGCGCTACGCCTGAGCATGGAGGCCGTCGAGCAGGTCGATATCGCCCAGACGGCTCCCCAAGAGGAGGCCGTTGCCGACGAGCCTTCGGCCTAACGCAAAGTTGGTTTGCCGTGTCAAAGATTCTCGACAGCATTCAAAAACCTGATGATGTGCGCGACTTGTCGTTTGACGAGCTTGGGCAGCTGGCCCAAGAGCTGCGTGAAGAGATGATTGCGGCTACCTCTGTCAACGGCGGCCACCTGGCTTCTTCCTTGGGAGCGGTCGAAATCATCCTCGCCGCGCATCGCGTGCTTCACCTGCCCGAAGACAAGCTCCTGTTCGACGTGGGCCATCAGGCCTATGCACACAAGCTTCTCACGGGCAGGCGCTCGGGGTTTGCCCATCTGCGCAAGGAAGGCGGCGTCTCGGGCTTTACCCGTCGTACGGAGAGTCCCTACGACGTCCATGACGCCGGCCATGCCTCCGATGCGCTGCCCACTGCCTTGGGCTTGGCGCTTGCCCGCGACATCGAGGGCCTCGACACGAACATCGTCACCGTGGTGGGTGACGCCTCGATTGCCGGTGGCCTTTCGTACGAGGCACTCAACTATATCGGCCAGCAGCAGTTCAAGCGCTTCGTTGTCATCCTCAATGACAACGAGATGAGCATTTCGCGCTCGGTCGGCGCCTTTTCGAGCTACCTTGCTGGAATCCGTACGAGCAAGGCGTACACCAACGTGCGCGACTCGGTCGAAGAGGGCCTGTCGCGTTCGAGCAAGGTGGGCGATACTCTTGTGCGCCTGGGAGAGAAGGCCAAGGAGGCCACGAAGCAGTTCCTCATCCCGGGCATGTTCTTCGAAGACATGGGCTTTACCTACCTTGGCCCTGTCGATGGCCATGACGTGCGCCTGTTCCAGGAGACGCTCGTCCGGGCGCTCAACATGGGCAAGCCCGTCGTCATCCATGCCGTCACCAAAAAGGGCCTGGGGTATGCGCCTGCTCAGGCCAATCCCGAGGCGTTCCACGGAGTAGCTCCCTTCGATATCGCCACGGGCGAGATTCGCAAGTCCAAGGGCGGGGCTCCCACCTATACGAGCGTCTTTTCCCAGCGCCTTATCGCCGAGGCCGAGGCGAACCCCTGCATTGTCGCCATCACTGCGGCCATGCCGGCAGGCACGGGCCTCGACGCTTTTGCCAAGCGGTTCCCGCGCCGCTTCTTCGACGTCGGTATCGCCGAGGAGTGCGCCGTCACCATGGCGAGCGGCCTGGCCATCGGTCAGTTCGTGCCCGTGGTGGCCGTCTATTCCACGTTCCTGCAGCGCGCCTATGACGAGATAGCCACCAACGTGTGCCTGCAGAACCTCCACGTTGTCTTCGCTGTCGACCGCGCGGGCCTGGTAGGCGAGGACGGGTCAACCCACCATGGCGCCTTCGACCTGGCATATCTGCGCACGCTTCCCAACATGCGCATCCTGGCTCCCTCCGACGAGGCGGAGCTGGCGCGTGCGCTGCGTTTTGCCATCGACACCACAGGCCCCATTGCCGTGCGTTTCCCGCGCGGCAAGGCGCAGGGCGTGGCGCTTCCCGAGCACGTCGAGCCTATCGACGAGTGCGCGCGCGTTGTCCATGGTGTGGCCGAAGGCCCCGTCGATGTGAGCTTCCTTGCGGTCGGCCGTATGGTGTACAGCGCCGTCGAGGCTGCCCAAGAGCTGGAAGAGCACGGCATTTCCGCACGTGTGCTCGACATGCGCTGGGTTAAGCCCGTCGATGTCCGTGCCGTGCAGGCCGCGGCCCACGATTCTCGTCTGCTTGTGAGCGTTGAAGACGGCACGCTCGCCGGCGGTTTCGGCTCGGCGGTGCTTGAGGCGCTCGCCGATGCCGGTCTTGAGACTCAGGTGCTGCGTCTGGGCTTGCCCGATGCGTTTGTGGGGCATGGCACCGTCGAGGGGCTCCTCTCGACGCTTGGGCTCGACGCGCACGGTATTGCAGAGTCCGTGGCGCACAGGCTCGAAGGTGTCGCGCCTGCACGGGGTGGCGAGCGATGACGCGTGCCGTTAAGCGCCGCCTCGACGCGGAGCTTGTCGAGCAGGGCTATTTCAGCGATGTCCGAGAAGCCGAGCGCGCCGTCATGGCGGGCCTGGTCTCATCTGCCGGCGAGCGCCTGACCAAGCCCGGCCAGCAAGTGAAGGCAGGCGTTGCCTTGCATGTGAAGGGCTCGCGCAAGCAGAGCGCCCAGGGCCTGGGTACCTATGTGAGTAGGGGAGGCCTCAAGCTCGAGGGCGCCCTCCTGGCATTTGACCTCGACGTCAACGGCTTCAACTGCGTCGATGTGGGATGCTCCACCGGCGGCTTTACCGACTGCCTGCTCAAGCAGGGTGCCCGTCGCGTTGCCTCGGTCGACGTGGGCTATGCCCAGTTCGACTGGGGGCTCAGGTGCGACGAGCGCGTCGCGCTTTTTGAACGCACGAACATCTGCGATGCTGACCCACAGGTCCTAGGGGCGCCGTTCGACCTTGCCGTGGCGGACGTGTCCTTTACCTCGGTGGCCACCATCTTGCCGGCCGTCATGTCCATGCTTGGAGAAGACGGCTTTTTCTGCACGCTCGTCAAGCCGCAGTTCGAAGCTGCAAGCTCGCAGGTCGGTGAGGGCGGCATCGTGCGAGACCCTCGGGTCCATCGCGAGGTTCTTGCGCGCGTCATTGCGGGGCTTACGCAGGCCGGGATGTCGGTGCATAATGCCTGCGTCTCGCCCATCCATGGTGCCAAGGGCAACATCGAGTATTTTGTTTTTGCCGGCATGCGCCCCTGCACGGCGGCAATCGACGTCGATGCCGTCGTTGCGCAGGCATGGCATGACCAGGCCGGTGTTGAAGGGAACGAAGCTCTGTGATGCGTGTCATGCTTGTTCCAAACGAGCTTTACGAAGCCTCCGTTGAAGCCGCGTCAAAACTTGAGGCCTGGCTCGACGACCAGCTCATCGATGTCGTGAGGCCCCCGCGCTTCGGTAACGATGCCGAGGCGTGCCTGGAGGGCGTTGACCTCGTCGTCTCCCTGGGCGGCGATGGCACCTTGCTTCGGGCGGCGCGTCTTGTGGGGTCGCTGCAGATTCCGATTCTGGGCCTTTCTTTCGGTCATTTGGGATTCCTGACGGCAGACGCCAACCTCGACCAGGCCGACATGTTCCAGCTTGTGGGCCAGGCCCTTGCCCAGGAGCTCCACGTCACCCGCCGCGCGGCGCTGTCTGTCGTGGTGGAAGGCTACGATCGCGAGGGCAACGAGACGACGCTGCGCACCAACGCCGTCAACGAGGTCGTGCTCGCCCGCGGCGCGTCGGGCCGCATGGTTGAGTTCGACGTGTCCGCCAACGGCGTGCACATCGACCGTCTGCGCGGCGACGGCTTCGTGGTGTCCACGGCCACCGGTTCCACCGGCTATGCCCTTTCTGCCGGCGGGCCTATCGTCACACCCGACTTTACGGGGCTGGTGTGCGTTCCCATCGCGCCCCATACCATCACGGCTCGCGCGTTTGTCACCTCGCCCTCCGATGTGGTGGAGCTGCAAGTGGCATCCGACCGTTCGAGCGACCCGACCATCTTCATCGACGGCGAGTCCCCCTTTGAGTCGATTGCCCCCTGCCGCCTTACGGTGAGCCGGGCCGACTACGATATCGTTCTCCTCAGCGCGCGCGACCAGGCATTCTTTGAGTCGGTCTCTCGCGTCTTCTACGGCAAGGTGCGCTAGCCCCTCGAACGAAACGAGGCACATCAGGTGATTGAAGAGCTTCATGTCAAAGACCTCGCCTTGATTGAGGACGAGGTCATCTGCCCTTCGCGTGGGCTCACGGTCCTTACAGGTGAGACGGGCGCGGGCAAGTCTGCCCTGCTGAGCGCCATAAAGCTGCTCATTGGCGAGCGTGCCGAGGCAAGCCAGGTGCGTCAAGGCTGCGATTTCCTGCTCGTCGAGGCCCAAATCACCGATGAGGGCGATGCCCAGGAGTTTCCCGACGGCCATATTGTGAGCCGAAGGGTTTCCAGCGAGGGTCGCTCGCGTTGCACGCTTGACGGCTCGATGGCAACCGTGGGTCAGCTTTCCCAGGCGGCAGGCGCCCATATCGACCTGTGCGGCCAGCACGACCACCAGAAACTCCTGAGCGAGCAGAACCACCTCGCCCTCCTTGACGCTTGGGCGACCGATGCCGTCGCTGAAAAAAAGAGCGACTACGAGGCTGCATGGAAGGCGCGTTCCCGCGCGCAGAAGGAGTACGACCAGGCGTTCCAAGACTGCCATCAAAGTGCCCAGGCCGTGGACGAGGCGCGTTTTGTCATCGAGCGGTTTGAAGAGGCGAAGCCCCAGGAGGGCGAGTACGAGGAGCTTCAGCGCTCGCTTCCCAAAATGGAGCACGCCGAGTCGCTCCTGGAGGCTTGCGAGCAGGCGCGCCAGTCGATAAGCGACGAGGGCGGCGCGCTCGATGCGCTCAACGCGGCCCTCGTGAGCCTGGAGTCGGCGGAGCGCTTCGACCCCGACCTTGCGGCCATCTGCCAGGCCCTGCGCGAGGCCATTTTCCCCATCGAGGACGTGGCGCACGAGGTTCGCAGGTATCGTGACGACGTCGAGTTCGACCCGGCTGAATATGCCCGCGCTGATGCCCGCATGGGTGAGCTCGCCGGGCTTTTGCGCTCGTACGGTCCCGAGATGCAAGACGTGTTCGACTGCTATGCCCAGGCATGTCATGTCGTGGAGCTTGTGGATGACTCGCAGGAGGTCCTGCGGCGCCTGCAGGCGGCACTCGACGACGCCGAGCGGGCGCTCGTCAGCGCTGCCGAGGCTCTCTCGCAGACGCGCCGCGCCGCGGCCCCTCAGTTCGCCGACGCTGTCAGCGCGCAGATGGCCCGGCTTGAAATGGGCACCTCGCGTCTCGACGTGCGCATCGAGGAGCTCCCGCGCGCCCAATGGGGCCCTCGCGGGGCCGACTCAGTCGAGTTCCAGTATCGTCCGGGTGCCGCGATGCAGCCAAGGCCGCTTGCGCGCATCGCTTCAGGCGGCGAGCTCAGTCGCGTCATGCTGTCCATCAAGGTGGTCCTCGGTGCTCGAGACGATGTCGAGACCCTCATCTTCGACGAGATCGACGCGGGTGTGGGCGGCTCCACCGCCCGCGCGGTCGCCCAGGTCATCGCCGAGCTCGCACAAACGCGCCAAGTCATCGTCGTCACGCACCTGGCCCAGCTTGCCGTCGTGGCGCAAAGCCACTATGTGGTGCGCAAGTCCGAGACGAGCGATGACGGACTGCCGGTGACGAGCCTCGTCGAGGTCTCGGGGGAGGATCGCGTCCGCGAGGTGGCACGCCTGCTTTCCGGTGACGAAGATGAAGCAACCATAGAACATGCACGTGTCCTACTTGACAAAGCCGGGGAGAGATAGGCTATAATCCCCAAGTTCTTCGTGTGGTTACGTTCGTGGTTCTTCCCGGGGCGTGGCGCAGTCTGGTAGCGCGCGTGCTTTGGGTGCACGATGTCGCTGGTTCGAATCCAGTCGCCCCGACCATGCGGCGGTAGTTCAATTGGTAGAGCGTCAGCCTTCCAAGCTGATTGTTGCGGGTTCGAGTCCCGTCCGCCGCTCCATAGATTTTCATGTGGACCCGTCAGTCACTGGTGGGTCCTTTTTTATGCCTGACATCAGGCGTTATCTGTATCGTACTTTGCAATGGGGAGACATATGCTCTTTAGTGCCCTCGTCTATTTACTTTGCGTCATCAGTCTCATCTGGGCGCTCAACCGCCTTGCCGTCACAACGGAAGGCACATCGACCCGCTCGGTGGTGGGCGCGGTCGTTCTCGAATGCCTTCTGTTTGCCTGGTCGATGTTCTCGGCCTTCGGTGGCGTCAGCGCGTCGTCGGGTGTTGCGGCTGGGTTTGTCGCCCTTGCGATGCAGGTCCTTGTGGGATGCGTGCTCTTTGCCCCGCGGGCTCGTCGCAGGCTTGCCGGCGTTGCCACGAAGGTCCGCCCCGCCATGGTGCTTCTTGCCGTGCCGGTCGGGTTTTTCCTCATCGAGTTTGCCTACAGCACGATGCTCTTTGAGATGCGGCTTCGCTATGTCGGCCTCAACATGGCCCTCGTCGCCGGTTTCATTCTAGCGGTCTGGCTGTTTTGCCAGCGCCGCATGTGGGGCCTGATCGTCGGCCTGGCCATATGCCTGCTCGCGGGATATGTCGACTACTTCCTCATGCTTTTCAAGGGAACGACGATTCTTCCCTCCGACGTGCTCGCCCTGTCGACTGCCGTGGAGGTGGCGGGCGGCTACACCCCGGTCTTCCAGGATTCGGCCCTCGTTTGCCTTGCGGTGTTTTTGCTGTATGCGGCCGGTGCGGTGTGCCTGCCCAACCCCAATCTCACGCCGCTGCGCGTGAACGTCAATGTCGTGCTTGCCTGCTTGTCCGTGTTCGGCCTTACGCACTGGTATGCCACGACCAACATCGGCGAGAAGTACGACATCGACGTTGACGTCTGGAGCAGCGAGGTGTCGTACATGACCTACGGCGCCGTTCCCTGCTTTCTTGAGCGTCTCCAAGAGGTTCAACCTGAGCCTCCCGCCGGGTACAGCGCCCAAGAAACCGACGACCTGATTGCCGACCTTGCGGCCCAGTGGGATGCCGAGCATCCTGGCTACTCGAACTCTCTGGCCCAATACTATCAAGACCGCTCTGGCGAGGAGGCCCCCAGCGTCGTCTGCGTCATGAACGAGTCGTTCAGCGACTTGAATATGTACGAAGGCGTCGAGGGTTACGAGGGCACGACGTATGTCGACTCGCTCGACGCCCTCCTACAGGGTACGCTCTATGTGAGCGCACGCGGCGGCGGCACATGCAACACGGAGTTTGAGTTCCTCACCGGGTCGAGTTTGGGCATGATCGGCGGCGGCGTGTACCCGTACATGTACTACGACCTCTCCGGCGCGGAGTCGCTTCCCGGGCTCTTCAATGCTCTGGGTTACACCTCGACTGCGATTCACCCTTGCGCCGCCTCCAACTGGCGTCGCGACGTCGTCTATGACGAACTGGGCTTCACGTGTTTTCTGAGCGAGAGCTATTTCGGCGACAACGTTGCCACACTGCGCGACAAGACCCGCGACTCTGAGACGTATGCGGCAGTGCTCAACGTTCTTGCCCAGGACGGTCCCCAGTTTGTCTTCGACGTCACCTACATGGGGCACGGCGGGTACACCACCGGTTTGCTGGATTCCTACCCCTATGACTCCGTGACTGTCAACGGCGAGTCCATCGAGGGCATGAGCGAGTACCTCTCCGTCATCGACGCTGCCGAGGTGGACCTCGCTTGGTTTTTGGGAGAGCTCGAAAAGCTCGACAAGCATGTCATCGTCGTGTTCTTCGGCGACCATCAGCCCGGCTTCAACGAGGAGCTTGCCGTCGCGGCCGGCCAGGACGACCCTGACTCCCTCGAGCAGGTTCAGCGCAGGTTCTCTACGCAGTACTTCGTATGGGCGAACTACGACCTCGACGGCTCTCACCGCGATTCGGCCTGCGACTCCACGTGCGACCTGTCTGTGGGCTACCTTGGCGCGCAGACGATGTACGAGCTCGGCCTGCCTCTGTCCGACATGCAGAAGGCCCACCTGAAGCTGATGGAGACCATGCCCGCCACCAACCTGAACGGCTATTTCGATGTCGCCGATGGCATGTGGTACTGGAACGGCTTCGACAGCCCCATCAAGGACGTCTACGACGACTATGCGTTCATCCAGTACCGCAACCTCTTCGACTGCTACTGATTCGCTTGCGTGACGTGCTCAAGGGTGACGTGCTCAAACGGTTGTGCTTTGCGAATCTTGCGTTTGCGGGGTATCTGCTCTGCTAGAATGCATCTGGCTCTCAGACGAGCCACGTCATGCGCCTCAATAGCTCAATGGATAGAGTCCCGGCCTTCTAATCCGGTTGTTGTAGGTTCGAGTCCTACTTGGGGCGCCAGTTGTTGTTGCTCGAGCCCGTCCGACACCTCGCGTCGGGCGGGCTTGTTTTGTATCGTGCTGCTGCACCTCCGAATCGATGAGATGTGAGGAGCCCTTCATGGAAGAAGTCGTCGGTCTTGCCTGCGATGAGCAGCCAGACTCCCAGCGTCCCTCGGGCCGACTTTCCACCATGCTTGTCGTGGCGGTCTTGGCGCTCCTCCTTTTCACGCTCGGCGCCTATGCTGTTGTGTTTGCCGAGCACACCGACGGGGCCAACGAGCAGGCTGCGCTTTCCGAATCGCGCCTCCTTGCTCAGCAAGTCGCCTCGTTTTGGCGCAACAGCGATTTCGACAGCGCACAGGACAGCGCCGCCTCGTTTGCTCCGGACGCGCAGGTCTGCGTGCATCTCCTCGACATGCGCCCCACCTCGACGACCTCGGCCGACCCTTTCGAGCTCGATGCCATCTCGTCGTTCAAATCCGGACGGTCCGAATTCTTCGGCGTCGCCGCGTATCAGGGAAACGTCTGCTACCGCTATGTGATGGCCCTTCCCGACGTGGGCGGCGCGGTCAGCGTCGTCATACCCCTTTCCAACTACACGCAGGGCCATGCCGAGTCTGTCATGCTGTTCGGCGGGCTCTTTGTCGTGCTTGCCGTTGAGCTGGTCGCATGTATTGTCGTTGCGCTGCACAAGCTGGTGAGTAGGCCACTGGAGCAGCTTTCGCGTGCTGCGGTCGAGGTGGGAGAGGGCGCATTGGGCGGCAAGCTCGGCAGCGGCGTCGCCTTCGGCGAGGTGGCCCATCTCAAGGCCGACCTTGCGCTCATGGAGAAGCAGCTCAAGGTTTCCCATGACGAGCTGGAGTCCCGTGTGCGCGAGCGCACGATTGAGCTCGAACAGGCAAACACCCGTCTCAAGGAGGAGGTCGAGTACAAGACGACCTTCTTGTCGACGATGAGCCATGAGCTCCGCACGCCCTTGGCCTCGATCAACGCCTATGCCGAGGTGTGCCTGCGCGAGGCACGGCTCACAGACGAGCGCGACGTGAAGCTTCTCGAGGGGATCAAGCGCAACGCCAAGTCGCTCCTGCTCACCATCAACAACACGCTCGACGCCGCAAGCATCGAGGCCAGGCGCTTCGTGCTC
This sequence comes from uncultured Coriobacteriales bacterium, assembly GCA_934654475.1. Lineage (GTDB taxonomy): Bacteria > Actinomycetota > Coriobacteriia > Coriobacteriales > UMGS124 > UMGS124. Next base: position 13,256 of record CAKUFZ010000014.1, on the reverse strand, counting down.
GACCCCGTCGAGTGCGACTTGTATGATGTCGTGAACGCCGTCGACTCGGTGGCCGCGCCCCTGGCGCAGGAGAAGTCCATCGCATGGAGGCTCGACGTTCCCGATGACCTGCCCATGGTTGTCGTCGACCCCAACGTCGTGCACAAGGTGGTCATGAACCTCGTGGGCAATGCGATCAAGTTCTGCGGCCAAGGGGGTCACGTCGACCTTGTCTTGCGCGTGGACCCAGACCCGGGCACGTTGACCGTGCAGGTGAAAGACGATGGCATCGGCATTCCCGAGGAAGACCTGCGTGTCGTCTTCGAGCGTTTCCGCCAGGCCGACTCCTCCATCTCGAGGAGGTATGGCGGAAGCGGCCTGGGGCTCACGCTCGTCAAGGAGCTCAGCGAGCTCATGGGCGGATCGGTGCACGTTGTCAGCAAGGTCGGTCAAGGCAGCACGTTTACCGTCGAGTTGCCCGTCAAAGTCATTGAGGAGGTCTGACATGAAGGTCATGCTTGTTGACGACGAGCCCAGCTTCCATGTGCTCGTACAGTCGGTGTGCGAGTCGGCGGGCCACGAGTTTCGCGGAGTGGGGGACTCCCGCCAGGCGATTGAAGTATTCAAGGCCTATGCGCCCGACGTCGTGCTGCTCGACATCATGATGCCCTATCTCGACGGCTATCAGGTCTGCGAGGGCATCCGCGCGCTCGATTCCGAGGTCGCCGTCGTGTTCCTTTCGGCCAAGGGCGCCGTTCCAGACAAGCGCGAGGCGTTTTCGCGGGGTGCCGACGACTATCTCGTCAAGCCTTTCGATGGCGAGGAGCTCCTCATGCGCCTCGAGGCGCTGCAGCGCCGCTCGCAACGGGCGAAGGCGCAGGCTGCCCCGGCTCCCAGCGAGACGCTCAAGGTGGGGGAGTTTGAATTCGACTCCGTGCGCCAGACGCTTGCGCTCAACGGCACCTCGGTTCAGCTGACGCCCAAGGAGTTCCAGATTCTCTACACCCTGGCGCTCAAGCCCGAGACGGTCATGAGCAAGGAAGAGCTCATCGAGGCCGTCTGGGGCAAGGAATACCTCGACGACGCCATCTCCATTGCCGTGTATGTGCGCAAGATACGCGAGAAGATCGAGCAGAACCCCGCAAAGCCGCGCTATTTGAAGACGGCATGGGGCATGGGATACTCTTTCTCCATCAAATAAATGGCAATCTATCGAGTTCTAAAGTGTTGATTGTTCTGTGCGGTTCTTCTGGTAGACTATGATGGTTTTTCGTCTAAGCGGGCGTGGCGGAATTGGCAGACGCGCTGGATTTAGGTTCCAGTGGGTAACACCCGTGAAGGTTCGACCCCTTTCGCCCGCACCATTCGTCAGTGCAGTTGTGCACCCGGATCCGATCAGTTGGAGGAACGTTGCAAACTTCGGCAGAGCGTCTTGAGAACAATGTGGTCGAGGTCAGCGTCACCGTTGACGCCAAGGCTGTGGACAAGGCCATTGCCGACACGTACAAGGAGCTGGCCAAGAAGTATCGCTTCCCGGGCTTCCGTCCCGGCAAGGCCCCTCGTCCCGTGATCGACAACAACATCGGCAAGGACGCCGTCCTGGGCCAGGCCACCGAGGCCCTCGTAAACGAGGCCGCCCCGAAGGTGCTTGAGGCTGAGGACATCGTCGCCATCGGCGATCCCAACTTCGCCGACGTCCAGCCCGTTGTTGCCGGCGAGGACTACTCCTTCAAGGTGCGTTACACCGTGCGCCCCGAGCTCACCCTGAGCTCCTACGAGCCCGTCGAGATCACGCTTCCCTCCGAGGAGGCCACCGAGGCCGAGATCACGGCCCAGATCGACACCTTCCGCGGCTACCTGGGCAAGTACGAGGACATCGAGGGTCGCGCCGTCGAGGCCGATGACTTCGTGTACATCAAGGTCAAGGGTGGCGAGAACCTCGAGAAGATCAACTTCGAGAACCGCCTGTACCACCTCGGCCAGGGCCAGATGCCCGAGGGCTTCGACAAGGGCCTCATCGGCATGAACCCCACCGAGACCAAGACCGTCGAGTTCGAGCTTCCCCAGGCTCCCGTCGCTGAGGGCGAGGAGGCCCCCGAGGCCCAGATCGCCAAGGCCGAGGTCACCGTCAACCGCCTCGTGCACCACGTGCTCCCCGAGCTGACCGACGAGTTCGCAAAGAACAACTTCGGCTTCGACGACGTCGAGGCCATGCGCGCCGCCATCGCCAAGGAGATCGGCCAGCAGAAGAAGCAGGCCCTTCCCCAGCTCAAGGAGAACCGCGTCACCGGCAAGCTCGCTGAGCGCCTTGAGGGCGACCCCACGCCTGCCTACATGCAGACCATCTTCCAGGAGCTCGGCCAGAACTTCCTGATGCAGCTCGGCAATCAGGGCACCAACCTGGACAACTGGCTTGCTGCCAACGGTATCTCCCAGAATCAGTTCATGGCTGACCTGCAGCACCAGGCTTCCGACATCGCCCGCGAGTCCCTCGCCCTCGACGCCCTCGTGCGTGAGCAGGGCCTCGAGGCCACCGACGCCGACGTCGAGGAAGAGTTCAAGAAGGCCGGCGTGCCCGACTGGGAGGCTGCCAAGGCTGAGTTCGAGGCCGACGGCCGCCTGCCTGCCATCCGCGTCTCCATCCGTCGCAACAAGGCCATCGACTGGCTGCTGAACTCCGCCGTCGTGACCATCTCCGACGAGCCCGCTGAGGTCGCTGAGGCCGAGGAGAAGCCGGCCGAGGAGGCCCCCAAGAAGAAGACCACGCGCAAGCGCACCACCAAGAAGGCCGCCGAGGAGACTCCCGCCGCCGAGGGTGAGGCCGAGGACGCGGAGGCCGCTGAGGAGGCCCCCAAGAAGAAGACCACGCGCAAGCGTACCACCAAGAAGGCCGCCGAGGAGGCTCCCGCCGCCGAGGAGAAGGCCGAGTAGGTCTTACGCCCCATCTGGTTTCACTCTAGGGAGGGGGCCTTCGGGCCTTCTCCCTTACATGTATCTTAGGCTTCGATTATTTGGAGGTCCGCAGCATGGCATTTTTGCAGACTCCCAGCTCGTCGCTGGTTCCGTACGTCGTCGAGCAGTCGCCGCGCGGTGAGCGCAGCTACGACATCTTCTCGCGCCTGCTCAACGACCGCATCGTCTTTTTGGGCGAGGAGGTCACCGACGTCAGCGCAAATCTCGTGATTGCCCAGCTGCTCCACCTCGAGAGCCAGGATTCCGAGAAGGATATCTCCCTGTACATCAACTCTCCGGGTGGCTCGGTTACGGCCGGCCTGGCGATTCTCGACACGATGAACTATATCAAGTGCGACGTTTCGACCATCTGCCTGGGTGAGTGCGCCTCCATGGGCGCGGTGCTGCTCTCTGCCGGCGCCAAGGGCAAGCGTTACTGCCTGCCCAACTCCATGGTCCTCATCCACCAGCCTTCCGGCGGTGCCCAGGGCCAGCAGACCGAGATTCAGATTGTCGCCGACTTCATGCGCAAGACCCGCGACCGTCTGAACAACATTCTCGCCAGCAACACCGGCCAGCCCCTCGAGGTCATCGAGCGCGACACCGAGCGCGACAACTACATGACCGCCGAAGAGGCCATGGCGTACGGTCTGGTCGACAAGGTCATCGTCGACCGCACCACTCTGTCCGATTCCAACAGCGAGGCATAAGGCCGCATGGACATGGAATTCATGAACCCGACGGTGCACTGCTCGTTCTGCGGTCGTTCGCGCGATGAGGTGGACAAGCTCGTATCCGGCCCCAGCGGCGTCTACATCTGCGACGAGTGCATCGAGGCCTGCAACGAGATGCTCAAAGAGCATGAGATGGGCGAGCAGGACGACAGCATCGACCTGACCAACCTGCCTACTCCCCATGAGATCTTCGACGAGCTCTCGCAGTATGTCATCGGTCAGGACGACGCCAAGCGTGCCATGAGCGTGGCCGTCTACAACCACTACCGCCGCATCGCCACGGGCCAGGATCCCGATGACGGCGAGGTCGAGCTCGCGAAGAGCAACATCCTCGTGCTCGGCCCCACCGGTACGGGTAAGACGCTCCTCGCTCAGACCCTTGCGCGTTTCCTGCGCGTTCCGTTTGCCATCGCCGACGCCACGAGCCTCACCGAGGCCGGCTATGTGGGCGAGGATGTGGAGAACATCCTCCTCAAGCTCATCACCGCGGCTGAGGGCAACGTCGAGAAGGCCCAGCTCGGCATCATCTACATCGACGAGATCGACAAGATTGCCAAGAAGGCCGAGAACCTCTCCATCACCCGCGACGTCTCCGGCGAGGGCGTGCAGCAGGCCCTGCTCAAGATTCTCGAGGGCACGGTTGCCAGCGTTCCGCCCCAGGGCGGCCGCAAGCACCCTCAGCAGCAGCTCATCCCCATCGACACCACCAACATCCTCTTCATCCTCGGTGGTGCGTTCGTGGGCCTCGACCAGATCGTCGCCGAGCGCATCGGCAAGCGCGGCGTCGGTTTCAACTCCGACCTTTCCGACAAGGCGAGCCAGAACTACGACGAGCTGCTCAGCAAGGTGCTCCCCGAGGACCTGCACAAGTTCGGCATGATTCCCGAGTTCGTGGGCCGCGTCCCGGTCATCACCCAGACGCGCGGCCTGTCGGAGGAGGACCTCATCCCGATTCTGACGCAGCCCAAGAACGCCCTGGTCAAGCAGTACCAGCGCATGTTTGAGATGGAAGGCTGCAAGCTCACCTTCACCGCCGAGTCGCTCCATGCCATCGCCCACAAGGCGGTCGAGCAGAACACCGGCGCACGCGGTCTGCGCGCCATCTGCGAGAACGTGCTGCAGCAGACCATGTACGACTTGCCCAGCGAGCCCGACGTCACCGAGGTTGTCGTGACGAAGGGCAGCGTCGAAGGCACCGAGTCCCCCAAGCTTCTGCGCGGGGCTGACCCTGCCGACCCGGCACACCTGGCGTAAGCGATTTCGCACGTCCATGCCCGGGAGGCGCCCTGCCCCCGGGCATTTTTGATATCAACGCCTTTGCAAACCGCAACCTAGCGTTAAGGAGCCATCGTGGAAGAGATGCCCAAGAACTACGACCCGCAAGAGGTGGAACCCCAGCTTATCGACATGTGGATGGAAGCCGGCGCCTACCGTCGCTCCAAGGGTGTGGGCGACTGCACCGTCACCATTCCCCCTCCCAACGTCACGGGCATGCTCCACATGGGCCACGCCCTCGACGACACCATCCAGGACACCATCGTTCGCTACAACCGCATGAAGGGCTACTCCACCCGTTGGATCCTCGGTACCGACCACGCCGGCATCGCGACCCAGACCAAGGTGGACAAGAAGCTCAAGTCCGAGGGTATCTCGCGCCTCGAGATCGGCCGCGAGAAGTTCATCGACGCCTGCTGGGACTGGACGCATGAGTACGGCGGCATCATTGTCGACCAGATCAAGCGCATGGGCTGCTCGGTCGACTTTGAGGGCGAGCGTTTCACCATGGACCCCGGCTACGCCAAGGCGGTGCGCAAGGTCTTCTGCGACTGGTACCACGACGGCCTCATCTACCGTGGCAAGCGTATCGTGAACTGGTGCCCCAACTGCACCACAGCCATCTCCGACGACGAAGCCGAGTACCGCAGCGAGCCTTCGCATCTTTGGCACCTGCGTTACCCGCTCACTGAGCCCGTCGACGGCGTCGAGTACATCGTCGTGGCCACCACGCGTCCCGAGACGATGCTGGGCGACACCGGCGTTGCCGTGAGCCCCTCCGATCCCGATAAGGCGAAGTTCGTGGGCAAGACGGTCATGCTGCCCATCGTCAACCGTGAGATTCCGATCTTCTCCGACTACCACGTCGACGCTGACTTTGGCTCCGGCTTCGTCAAGGTGACCCCGGCTCACGACCCCAACGACTACGCCATGGGCACCGCCCACGACCTGCCCAAGATCAACATCTTCGACGAGCATGCCGTTGTGGTCGAGGGCTATGGCGAGTTCACCGGCATGACCCGCGACGAGGCCCGCGAGGCCGTTGTGGCATGGTTTGAGGAGCACGGCCTGCTCGACCATATCGAGGACATCGAGCACTCGGTCATGCATTGCTATCGTTGCGACTCTACGCTCGAGCCTTGGCTCTCCGAGCAGTGGTTTGTCGCCGTCGACAAGCTCAAGGGCCCGGCCACCGACGTCGTGAAGTCCGGCGAGGTGAGCTTTCACCCGCAGCGCTGGGAGCAGACCTACCTCACCTGGATGGAGAACCTCAAGGACTGGTGCATCTCGCGCCAGCTGTGGTGGGGCCACCGCATCCCCGTTTTCTACTGCGAGGACTGCGGCTGGGAAGACGCCCTCATGGACGACGTGGACGTGTGCCCCAAGTGCGGCGGCCATCACGTGCATCAGGACGAGAACGTGCTTGACACCTGGTTCTCCAGCCAGCTGTGGACCTTTGCGACGCAGGGTTGGCCCGACGACACGACCGAGCTTGCCGAGCACCATCCCACGCGTGCCCTCGTCACCGCCCGCGACATCATCGCCCTGTGGGTTGCCCGCATGGTCATGAGCTCGCTGTACTTCACGCACGAGATTCCCTTCCATGACGTCGTCATCTATCCCACGATTCTGGCCAAGGACGGCAGCCGTATGTCCAAGTCCAAGGGCAACGGCGTCGACCCCATGGACCTCATGCGCATGTACGGCGCCGACGCAATGCGCTTTGGCCTGCTCGGTCTGGTCACCACGAACCAGGACGTGCGCTTCGACGCCGACATCGACAAGAAGACGAAGGAGTTCCTGGGGTCGCCCCGCACCGAGGCTGCCAAGGCGTTCGTCACGAAGATCTACAACGCGAGCCGCTTCGTGCTCTCCAACATCGAGGAGGGCTTCGAGCGCCTTGATCCCAAGGTGCAGTCCAACGCCGACGCCTGGATCTTCTCGCGTCTGGGCAAGCTCGTGCGCGACGTGCCCGCCCTGCTTGACGAGTACCTCTTCGCCGACTACGCCCGCGCCCTGTACTCGTTCTTCTGGAACGAGCTGTGCGACTGGTACATCGAGTGCTGCAAGGCCCCGATGCGTGCCGAGGGCCCGCAGCGCGCACAGGTTCTGAGCAACCTGCTCTTTGTCCTCGACGCCTCGCTGCGCCTGCTTCACCCTGTCATGCCGTTCGTCACGGAGTTCATCTGGCGCCAGCTTCCCCATTGCGCCGACGAGACCTCCGAGATGCTCATGCTCGCCGCTTGGCCCAAGCCCGAGGATTACGAGGGCTGGATCGACGAGGAGGTCGAGCGCTCCTTCGAGCTGCTCCGCGCCGTCGTGGGCGCCGCTCGTTCCACCAGGGCCCGTTACGCCATTTCGCCCAAGCAGGAGCTCAACGTCTGCGTGCGTGCCGCTGAGCAGGACTGCGCTCGACTTCAGGCGCAGCTGGCCACGGTCTGCGAGATGGGCCGTCTCTCCAACCTCACCGTGGGCGTCGACATCGCCAAGCCCGCAGGCTCGGTCATGAGCGTCGAGTCCGGCCTCGAGATGTTCATCGAGCTCGCCGGCCTTGTCGACCTGGGTGCCGAGGCCGCGCGCCTCACCAAGCAGGTCGAGGCTCAGAAGAAGGAGCTGGCAGGTGTCGAGAAGACGCTTTCCAACCCCGGCTTCGTCGCCAAGGCTGCCCCTGAGGTCATTGCCGCCAAGCAGGAGCGCAAGGCTGCTCTTGCCGAATCCATCGCCGTTCTGGAGGCACAGATCAGTGAGCTGGGCTAGTCCTTTCGCGCTTCAGGCAGCCGAAAGGCTGCCCTTTGCGCAGGCCATAGAGCGTATCGAGGCGTCGTTGCGATTCGGCATCGACCCGTCGCTTGCGCCGATTCGCTGCTTGCTTGCCGAGCTCGGCCATCCTGAGTACTCCTATGAGTGCGTTCAGGTGGCCGGCACCAACGGCAAGACGTCGACGTCGCGCTACACTGCGGCCCTGCTCCATGCGCAGGGCCGCAAGGTCGGCCTTTACACGAGCCCGCACCTTGTGAGCTACACGGAGCGCGTGGAGGTCGACGGTGAGCCGGTGGGGGAGGAGCTCTTCGCCCTCGGCGTGAGCTATGCCCTTGCCGCCTGGGAGCGCATTGCTGCTCGCGATGAGGACATGCGCGCTCAAGGTGTCACGGAGTTCGAGCTCCTCACTGCGGCGGCACTTGTGATGTATGCGCTTGAGGGCGTGAACTACGCCGTCTTGGAGGTCGGGCTGGGTGGTCGTTGGGACGCGACGAGCGCCGTTCCCACGGTTGGCTGCGCGCTTACGGGTGTCGCCCTTGACCATACGGCGATTCTGGGCGACACGCTCGCCAAGATTGCCCGCGAGAAGGCCGCCGTCATCCATCCCGGGATTCCGGTTGTGCTCGGCCCCTCGGCAGTGAGTCCCGCCGAGGTGCTCGAGGTCGTCTCCGAGCGCTGCGAAGACACCGATGTCAGGCCCTGCGTCGTGTCGGATGCCGACCATCCCGTTGCATGCGACCCCGATTTTCTCGCCTCCGAGGCCGACCTCACGACGTTTGCCGTCCATGCGAGTGCGGGTGACGAGGGTGTCGTCTCCTTTGACGTGCACGTGGCGGTCGACGTTCCCGACGTCGGCTTCATTGAGGCCGATTACCCGCAGATGACGGTGCGCGGGCCCATCTATCAGCCCCAAAACGCCGCATGCGCGCTTTCTCTTGCCACGGCGGTTCTTGCCAGGCCCATTCCTGCCGCCGTTGCGCGTCAGGCCCTTCTGGCCTGTCCTGTACCGGGGCGCTTCCAGACGCTTCGCACCGAGCCTCTCGCCATCGTCGACGCGTGTCACAACCCTCAGTCGGCCGAGGCGTTCTGCGATGCGGTGCGCGCGGCGTTCCCCGATGCGGCAAGCCGCCCCACGCTTCTCATCGGCGCGCTGGCCGACAAGGACCATGCGGGCATCGTTGAGCGCGTCGTGCCGCTCTTCAACCGTGTTGTGGTGACGCAATCCGACAGTGTCCGTGCCTTCCCGGCAGTCGACCTTGCGGCTGAGATCGAGAGCCTCTGCGGGGTCAAACCTGCCGCTGTGTATGGGGATGCCCGCTCTGCACTCGACGCTTTGTGTGGAGAATCTTTCATTGCCTGCGGAACGATTACGTTGATAGGGGAGATAGCCGCGATTCTCGCGTAGCTTTTGGTACAATCCGCTATCAGTGTCTTTCGAAAGGATCGCTGATGTCTGAACTCATCAACATACTCTTTACCCCGCAGGTCCAGATGGTTCTCACGCTCATCGGCGTGATCATCGTCTTCCTCTATCTCCTGTCGATTCTCTACGTCATCAAGGACGCGCGCGCCCGTGGCTCGGCGGCATGGTGGGCATGGGGCATCGTCTCCATCGTCCCGCTTGCGGGTCTTGTGGCCTACCTGGTGCTGCGTCCCTCCTCCTATGCCATCGACCGCGATGAGCAGGAGCTTGAGATTGCCCTGCGCGAGCACGAGCTGCAGCACTACGGTTCTTGCCCCACCTGTGGCGCGCACATCGACCGCGACTTCATCGTGTGCCCCATCTGTGACACCCAGGTGCGCAATGTCTGCCCCAACTGCCACCGTCCGCTCGATGCCGACTGGCAGGTGTGCCCCTACTGCAGGACGCACGTCCGCTAAGGCAGCGCTGCAAGGCTCTTCTCATAGCATGAAAGTAAAAAGGCCCCGCAAGGGGCCTTTTTAATATGCGCGACGCAATCTGTCGGTGGATACCCCGCTTTGTTTGACTCGCTACTGGCCGAAATGGGAAGCGGTCATGCGTCGCACTGTGGTGCGCCTTGCTTTGAGCGATCGGGCAGGTGTTTCCCGTAGGGGTCGCATACAAAAAAGAAGGGGACCTTGCGGCCCCCTTCTCCATCAGGCTATGTCTTGCACCGCAAGCTGCGATCGCGTTGCGGCTTAGGCGCGCTCGGCGATCTCCTTGGCAAGCTTGTCGCAGAACTCGTCCATCGTCATGGTCTGCGTCTTGTCGGTCGCGCGGTCGCGCACGGCTACGAGGCCGGCCTCGACCTCCTTCTCGCCAATGACGAGCATGTAGGGCACGCGGTCGACCTGGCGAGCCTCGCGGATCTTGTAGCCGATCGTCTCGGAGCGGTCGTCAATCTGCACGCGCACGCCCATGGCGCGAAGGCGGTCGTAGGCCGCGTTGGCGTACTCGTGGGTCTTCTCGGAGATGGGCAGGACCTTGACCTGCACGGGGGCAAGCCACGTGGGGAAGCGGCCCTTGGTCTCCTCGATGAGGTAGGCCATGAAGCGGTCGAGCGAGCCCAGAATGGCGCGGTGCAGCACGACGGGGGTCTTCTCGGAGCCGTCCTTGTCGACGTACTTCAGGTCGAACTTTGCCGGCAGGCAGAAGTCGAGCTGGCAGGTGGACAGGGTGTACTCGTTGCCCACGGCGGGCTGGACGTTGACGTCGAGCTTGGGGCCGTAGAAGGCGGCCTCGCCGATCTCCTCGGTGAAGTGGATGCCCAGCTCGGTCAGAACCTCGCGAAGGGCGCCCTCGGCCTTCTCCCACATCTCGTCGTCCTGATGGTACTTGTGCTTGTCCTCAGGGTCGCGCAGCGAAAGGACGCAGCGGTAATCGGTGATGCCAAAGTCCTTGTAGACGCTGAAGATGAGGTCGCATACGCCCGCGACCTCGGCCTTGATCTGGTCGGGGGTCACGAAGATGTGCGAGTCGTTCTGGCAGAAGTGACGGCCGCGCTCGATGCCCTTGAGCGTTCCGGAGGCCTCGTAGCGGAAGTCGTGCGCGATCTCGGCCAGACGGATGGGCAGCTCCTTGTAGGAGTGGGGCTGGTTGGCGTAGATCATCATGTGGTGCGGGCAGTTCATGGGGCGAAGGACGAAGTTCTCGCCCTCCATCTCCATGGGCGGGAACATGTTCTCCTTGTAGTGGTCCCAGTGGCCGCTCGTGCGGTACAGGTCCACGGTGCCCACGCAGGGCGTGAGGACGTGCTGGTAGCCCAGGGCCGTCTCCTTGTCGCGGATGTAGGTCTCGAGCTGCTGCCAGACGACGTAGCCGTTGGGGAGGAACATGGGCAGGCCCTTGCCCACCAGGTCGTCGGTCATGAAGAGGTGCATCTCACGACCGATCTTGCGGTGGTCGCGCTCAGCGGCCTCGGCCAGCTTCTGCAGGTGCTCGTCGAGCTCGGCCTGCGTGGCGAAGGCGGTGCCGTGGATGCGGGTGAGCATCTTGTTCTCGGCGTTGTTCTTCCAGTAGGCGCCGGAGATGGAAAGCAGCTTGAAAGCCTTGAGGGCCTTGGTGTAACGAAGGTGCGGGCCGGTGCACATGTCGACGTACTCGCCCTGGGTGAAGAAGCTGATCTGGGCGTCTTCGGGCAGGTCGGCGATGTGCTCGACCTTGTAGCACTCGCCACGCTCCTGCATGAGGGCGATGGCCTCCTCGCGGGGCAGGATGGAGGGCTTGATCGGGAGGTTCTCCTTCACGATCTTGCGCATCTCGGCCTCGATGGCGGCGAGGTCCTCGTCACCGAGCTTGGTGTCGCCCAGGTCGATGTCGTAATAGAAGCCCTTCTCGGTGGCCGGGCCGTAGCCGAAGTGCGCCTGCGGGTAGAGGCGCTTGACTGCCTGGGCCAGAATGTGGGCGGCCGTGTGGCGAATGACCTGCAGCTCCTCTTCAGCAGGGCACTCGGCAACGGATCCGTCTGCGTGCACGATGTTCATTGGATAACTCCCCTTCGCGGTATCGGATGGTTCGTATGTGAGAGATTTTATTGCTTTTGCATCTAGAGAGCACTCTTGATGATACATCCCTTGAAAATGTCGTATCTTTAACGACGCATGTGCATGGGGCACGTGCCTTGACGATATCGGTCTTGCGGGCCGGTCGTCCCGTGCGAGGAATGGGTCTTCGCGTTCGGGTCGCCCAAAGCTTGGCGGGACCACAGTTTGGAAGGGATCAACCCTTGAGCGAGCTTAAGAATCCTTCGATCTTCTCTCTTGATGTCGTTGACGAGAACGAGATGAACAACCTCGTCGACAACACGATCATCGACTTCGACGAAGGCGACATGGTCAACGGCACCGTCGTGAAGATCGGTCATGACGAGGTCCTTCTGGACATCGGCTACAAGTCCGAGGGTGTCATCCCCGCCCGTGAGCTTTCCATCCGCAAGGATGCCGACCCCAGCACCATCGTCTCCATGGGCGACGAGATCGAGGCCCTCGTCCTCACCAAGGAGGACAAGGACGGCCGTCTGATCCTGTCCAAGAAGCGCGCTGAGTACGAGCGTGCCTGGAATCGCATCGAGGAGATGTTCAACGCTGGCCAGAACGTGGAGGGCGAGGTCATCGAGGTCGTCAAGGGCGGCCTTATCCTCGACATCGGCCTGCGCGGCTTCCTGCCTGCCTCCCTCGTCGACCTGCGTCGCGTCAAGGACCTCACCGCCTACATGGGCACCCGCATCGAGGCCCGCGTCATCGAGATGGACCGCAACCGCAACAACGTCGTCCTCTCCCGTCGCGTCGTGCTTGAGGAGGCCCGCAAGGAGGAGCGCAGCGAGATTCTCGCCAAGCTCAAGCCCGGCATGCGCCTCAAGGGCAACGTGTCCTCCATCGTCGACTTCGGTGCTTTCGTCGACCTGGGCGGCATCGACGGCCTGGTCCACATCTCCGAGCTCTCCTGGAACCATGTCAACCATCCCTCCGAGGTCGTCAAGGTCGGCCAGGAGGTCGAGGTCGAGGTGCTCGACGTCGATATGAACCGCGAGCGTATCTCCCTCGGTCTCAAGCAGACCACCGAGGATCCGTGGCGTTCGCTCGTCAAGAAGTACCCCGTGGGTGCCATCGTTGAGGGCAAGGTCACCAAGCTTGTTCCCTTCGGCGTCTTCGTGGAGCTTGGCGACGGCATCGAGGGCCTCGTGCACATCTCCGAGATGGCCAAGGCTCACGTTGACCAGCCTTCCCAGGTCACCAAGGCCGGCGAGACCGTCCACGTCAAGGTCATGGAGATCGACCTCGACCGTCGTCGCGTCTCCCTGTCCATGAAGGCCGCTGCCGAGACCCTCGGCATCGACGTGCCCGTGACTCCTCTGGAGCCCAAGGCCGAGAAGGCCGAGGAGGCCGCTGCTGAGGAGCCTGCCGCCGAGGTCGAGGCTACCGAGGCTGAGTAAGCTTTCTCACGGGGTCAGGCAAGGCTTGGCCACCACTGAAGCTTGATTTTAGCTGGGCGGGTTGCTTTTGGGCAGCCCGCCCTTCTTTAATGACTTCAGTCTGCCGCGCGCGTAGCCGCGGCATGTAAACCACCCGCTGTGCGGGTGGATGACCTCCGGCTTT
>CAKUFZ010000013.1 GCA_934654475.1 uncultured Coriobacteriales bacterium | reverse complement strand
GCACGCGCAAGATAGAAATCGTTACAAAAATCCCCGCCCCTCGGACGCAACATCCGGAAGGCGGGGATTTTCTTATCAGATTATCGCCCCACGTCACATCAGGCGATTGCACCGCACCTCATTCGACGAGCTAGATGGCATCAAACTCACGCAGGAGCTTGACGATGTCGGTATGGCCGAGCTTCTTCAGCAATATGTCGAGCGCAGCCCTGTCCTTGAGGGGAAGCGACATGTCGGTGATGGCCTTGCCGTCGCGCAGCTTCACGCTGCTCATCAGCAGGTCTCGCACATCGAAGGTGCTGCCCCACACCTCGGGCACGCCGCGGTCCACGTCGCACAGGGTGTAGACCGCCTCCATGCCGGTGCGCATGGAGTACTCGGTAGTAAAGATGGTGTCGCGCGGCGTCTCGGCGAACTGGCCGAGGAAAGCGAAGTTCACGGCGCCGTCGGGCACCACGTCGGGGCGGTCGCCCAGGGAACGCGGCATGAAGAACGCGGTGATGTAGGGCATCATCACGGGAACGGTGTTCGCATGGCTGTGCGCCAGCTCCTCGATCTGGGTCTCAGGCACGCCCAGGTGCCAGAGCCATTCCTTGCAGATCTCCTCACCCGTGCACTGCGTCATGGGCTTCTTCACGTAGTCGCCCTCGTTGTCAGGGAAGAGGCCGTACACCCAAACGCACAGCTCGTTGCTCGGCTGGTCGCGGAACTGCTGCTGGCGGTTGATGGTCCAGCTCATGAGCCAGCTGGAGTCGCGGCAGGTCACGATGCCGCCCGTCACCGTGTGACCGCTAAACGGGTCGCGCTTGCAGATCTTCTCGATGTAGGGCGGGATGGCATTATCGAGCGTGGTGACGGTGGCGCTCATCCACTTGGTCTTCTGCGGGTCGGAACAGAAGACGTCGGGGTGGCCGAAGCTGGGGTCCTGGTTGGCGATGCGGCGCCACAGGTCCCAACCGTTGCCCGGCTCAGTCTGCGGGCGCCACGCTGCAGCCTGGGTCTGCGAGCCGATGGTGGCGCTCTCGACGCAGCCGCCATTGGTGATGAAGACGAGGTCATCCTCAGTGAGGTCGATAACCGCCCGCTCGCCATTCGTGCTGGTCACGATGCTTGTGGCGACCTTCTTTGCCCTCGTGCTGTCGGGGTTGCGCTTGAAATGCGCCTGCTGGATGCGCTGGATGGTGTCCTGCCCGGTACCGGTCACGGCGCGCTCGGGTCCGACGCCGCCGCCGATGGCAAAGCGGATGTCCTCCACCTTCGTGTTGAAGTGGAACTGCACGCCCGCCTTCTCAAGATAGGTCACCATGGGCAGAATCATGGACTCGTACTGGTTGTAACGCGTGAAGCGCAGCGCGGAGAAGTCGGGCAGGCCAGCGATATGGTGGATGTAGCGCTTGATGTACAGCTTCATCTCAAGGGCGGAATGCCAGTTCTCGAAGGCAAACATGGTGCGCCAGTACAGCCAGAAGTTGGAGTTCAGCACCTCGTCATCGAAGAAGTCGGTGATGGGCTTGTCGTAGAGGTCCTCGTCAGGCGTGAAGAAAAGCCGCATGATTTCCATCGCCGCCTTGTCCGACAGGCCGAACTTGCCGTCGGTGTGGGCGTCCTGGCCGCGCTTCTCGGTGGCTCGGCATAGCGAGAAGTTGGGGTCTTCCTTGTTGAGCCAGTAGTATTCGTCGAGCACCGTGACGCTGGGGTCCTCGATTGAGGGGATGGAGCGGAGAAGGTCCCACATGACCTCGAAATGGTTGTCCATCTCTCGGCCGCCGCGCATCACGTAGCCAACGCCGGGGATGTTGGCGCCGTCGCATGCGCCGCCGGCGACGGGATCCTTCTCAAGGATGTGGATGTGGCTGCCGGGCATCTGCGCGTCGCGAACCAGATAGCAAGCCGCGCTCAGCGCCGCCAGGCCGCCTCCGATGATGTAGGCGCTCTTGTGGTCGATGCCCTCGGGCTTCTTGGGGCGTGCAAAAGCTTCGTAGTTTCCGCTGGAGTAATACATGAGTTCCCCCATTTCCGTGTCGCGCACCGATGGTTCGAGGGAAAGGCTGTCGTCTCGCGCGCCTTTTTGTCTCCCCCGCTGGGCTCTTTGCCCTTGCCCCCAGTGTGCCCAGACATCGGAAACGCCACGCTTAACAGGGTTTTGGCTTTGATAAGAAACTTATCAAAGGGGTCCGATTGTAAGAAAACCGATGCGAAAAATCTCAGAGGCCCATGAAACGCGAAAGCGCGGTGGAGACGGCACCCTCCATGATGATGCCGACGCGACGCTGCAGGTGCTCGGGCTTTTCGGCCATGCCGTTGCCGATCCACTCGAGCGTAACCCCCGCCAGGGCATGGGCATAAAAGTCGGCGATGAACGTGCGCTCTCGCTCGGGAACCCGCTCGCACAAGGGGTCGTCATTCACCACGCCGGATATGAGCTCGCGCGTGGCGGGCATGAGGAAACGCTCCACGCGCTCGTGGCTCACCTCGCGATAAATCGCGTTGATGAACTGCTTGTTTTGCGCGAGCTCGTCGAGCACGCTCAGGTAGCCCTCCTGCCAGGTGGAAACGGTCTTGCACCCGTCGATGGCGCGCTTGGCATCTTCCTCAAGCGACCATTCCATGAGGTCGTAGATATCCTTGAAATGGTAGTAGAACGTCATGCGGCTGATGCCGCAGTCTTGGGCGATGTCGGCAATGGTGATCTTGGAGAACGGCTTTGTGGACAACTGTCGCTTAAACGACTCCTCAAGGGCCCTTTTTGTGAGCTGGCTTGTCATACGTCTCCCCTGCGTTTGCGGCCGACGCCGCAATTATCGCAGGTTTGCGCCTGCAACGGAAAAGGCAATTCGAAGATGGGCTGCAAACGACAGAAAGAAGCGCATGTTCACCCCGTCCAGGCTGAACGGCCCAGCATGCGGTGTGCGCCCGGCCCAGGCCGAACGTCCAAGAATATGACATATTGAAAGGCGACACCGGCCCATCCCGCCTAAACGCCGCCTACTTCCCGGCGCGAGCAAGCAGGGTCGAGCCGTGCTCCTTGAGCCAGGCGCGATGGAGGCGCTGGTCGGGGTCATAGCGGCTGACAAGGTCCCAGAAACGGGCGGAGTGGTTCATCTCGAAGCGGTGGCACAGCTCGTGAATCACCACGTAGTCGAGCACCTCGGGCGGGGCGAGCATAAGGAGCACGTTGAAGTTGAGGTTGCCCGCCGTCGAGCAGCTGCCCCAGCGCGTCTTTTGGCACCGCAGGGTTATGCGCCCATAGGTCACGCCTATCTGAGCGGCAAAATGTTCCACGCGCGCCGGAATTATCTGGCGGGCCTGGCGCACGAGCGCCGCAAGGTCTTCCTCGGTCAGCAGGCCCTGTTGCCGGACCGCCTGGGCACGCGCTTCCTGACGAGTCTGCACGCGCACAAGCGCTGCGGCGATCCAGGCGCGGTGGCTCTCCACGAACTCGCAGATCGCCTGCTGCGAGGCGCGCATGGGGGCGCGCACGATGACGCGGGCGGGGGCCTTCACCTCAAGGGCGAGCGTCTTGCGCCGTGAGCGCACGATCTCGATGCCCTCTAGCGTTGTCTGTGCTCCCGCCCGCGTCTTACGCATGCCGCGTCGAATCCCTTAGACCTCGGAATAGGGCAGAGGGGTCTTGGAGAACGCCTGGATGAAGTCGACCATCCAGGCGGCCACCGTCTCCATCATCTCGCGGCCCCACTCGGCACTGGCCTTCTTGGGGTCGTCGGGGCCGATCCAGCCGTTCTCGGCGTAATAGTTCGTGGGGCGAGGCACCGTCACGCTCACGCCCTTGTACTTCACCGTATCGAAGTGGACGCTGGGCATGTCGTCGCCCAGGTCGTTGATGAGGCCCATACCCTCGACGCCGTCGAGGTCCACCATGGTGGGGTCGATGTAGAGGTTGGCGCTCGTCTCCTGGCCGCCACCATGGCCGCCGGCCCACTCCGGGTTGAAGTCGGCAACCATGCTCCACCAGTTGAGCAGCGCCGCACGGCAGCCCTTCTTGGCAAGGTCGAGCTGGCACTCGGTGAGCGCCTTGGAGTTGCCGCCGTGGCCGTTCAGGAACACGAAGTGACGGAAGCCCTGATCGTAGAGGTTCTCGCAAAGCTTCTTCACCACGGCAAGGTAGAGCTGGTCGCCCAGGTTGAACGTGCCGGGGAACTCGACGAAGCGGGGCGAAGAACCGAAGGGCAGGATAGGCGCGATGAGAAGCCCCGGCAGGTCCTTCTCGATGAGCTCGGAGAGCTTCTGCGGGGCGAACGAGTCCGTGCCGAGCGGGTTGTGCTTGCCGTGCTGCTCAGTGGAGCCGAAGAGCATGAGCACAGTGTCATTACCTTCAAGATAAGCCTCTACTTGAGGGTATGTGCTACGTTCAAGACGCATGGTGACCTTCCTTTCAAATAAGGCTTTGAGCTGCAACCTTTAGGGTTTGCAGCAAACCCTAAACCATACAGTACGCGTTGCTATTTGCTCGCCTTGAGACCCTCGATGTATGCCAGGCCCTTGGCGGTCTCATCCTCGTAGCACAGCGGCTCGGGCAGCTCCACGTCGCGCAGGTTGCGCACGAAGCGGGCGATGTAGTCGGCCGTGCCCTCGAGCATGGCCTGACCCAGCTCCGCGCTGGCAGTCTCGGGCGGGTTGTCGTGACCCTCGGCCACCCAGCCGTTGGAGGCCATGCGCACGAGCGGGCGGGGCATGTCGACCGACACGCCGTCCCACTCCACGCTCACCCAGCCCGTCGTCTTGAGCGAAGGGCCGAAGTCGTCGCGCAGCGCCTCGGGGGCAAGCGCCGACATGTCCACGCTCTCGGGGTCGATGGCGAGGTTGGCGCTCGTCTCCATACCGTCGCCGTGGCCGCCGCCCCATGCGGGGTTGAGCTGCGGGGCCATCTTCCACCAGTTCATGAGCACGGCGATGCAGCCCTGCTCGTTGAGGGCCGAGCACACCGTGGCGATGGACTTGACGTTGCCGCCGTGGCCGTTCACAAAGACGAAGCGGCGCGCGCCGTAGGCATACAGCGAGTCGGTGATGCTCATGAGCACGTCGATGAGGCCCTGCACACCCAGCGACACGGTTCCCGGGAAGCCCATGAGGTCGTCGGTGGCGCCGTAGGGCACGGTGGGGGCGATGAGCACGCCGGGCTCGCGGGCCTCGATGAGGTCCATGAGATAGTCGGGCGCCATGGTGTCGGTGCCGAGCGGGTTGTGCAGGCCGTGGCACTCAATGGACCCCACGCCGATAAGCACGGTGTCGTTGTCCTTGAAGTAAGCCTGGCACTGAGGCCAAGTGATGCGGGCCAAACGCATGGCGGTCCCCTTTCGTTGACGCGGCCGGCACGATGTCGGTCGCCCGAATTGAATGTGCGCCATTCTAGCCTCCAACGTTTGCATCTTGTGAACGGAAGCGCAACTCTCCTCAATCGCCAAGACCGCGCCGGGCCCCTTTCGCAGCTCCACCTTGCGTGGCCATTTTGAACTGAATGGCCCCCAATGTTTCCCTGGCGACGCAAGCGGGCTATGATGCGTGCGATCCGATCACCCAGAGCGAGCCGCCCCGTGCGGCCCGACATGCCAAACGAAAGGGGATTTGCTTCATGACTTGCTCCAGCATCGATGCCGCAAGCATTGCCTTCGAGGACGCCGAAGTCGTCAACCTCATGGGCAAGCTTTCCAACGCCAAGAGCCCCTCGGGCTTCGAGGAAGAGACCCTCGCGGCCGTCAAGGAGTTCTGCGAGCCCTTCGCCGACTTTGAGCGCAACTCGCTCATGTGCGGCTTCATCAAGCCCAAGAACTTCTCGGGCACCAAGCCCGTCGTCATGCTCGACGCCCACGGCGACGAGGTGGGCCTCATGGTGAAGTCCATCCACGCCGACGGCACCCTCACCTTCATCAACCTGGGCGGCTTCTCCGGCGGCAGCACCATCGGCATGGAGGTGCTCGTGCGCACCACCGAGGGCAACTGGGTGCGCGGCGTCGTTGGCGCGAAGCCCCCGCACTTCATGACGCCTGCCGAGCGCGAGGCGGGCCTTGCCGGCATGGAGCTCAAGATCGACGTGGGCGCCACGAGCAAGCAGGAAGCCATCGAGAAGTTCCACATGGGCGTCGGCGAGCCCGTGTGCCCGGCCACCACGTTCCACTACCAGCCCGAGCAGCGCATGATGTTCGGCAAGGCGTTCGACTGCCGCGCCGGCGTGGCCGCCATGCTGCTGGCCATGCGCGAGCTCTCCAAACTCGACCTGCCTTTCGACGTCGTCGCCTCGGTCAGCGCCCAGGAAGAGGTTGGCGAGCGCGGCGTGGCGAGCGCCGTGCGTCACTTCAACCCCAGCGTCTGCTTCATGTTCGAGGGTGCCCCGGCCGATGACACGTTCGGCAACCCCGACGACGCGCAGTGCTGCGTCAACCAGGGCCCGATGTTCCGGTATGCTGACCGTTGCATGATCACGCATCCCCGCTACCAGCGCTTCGTGCTCAATGCGGCCAAGCAGGCGGGCCTGCCTGCCCAGGGCGCGGTGCGCGTGGGCGGCGGCACCGACGGCGGCATCGCGCACCTCATGGACAACGGCATCCCCTGCGTGGTGGCTGGCGTCCCCTGCCGTTACATCCA
Organism: uncultured Coriobacteriales bacterium; assembly: GCA_934654475.1. Taxonomy (GTDB): domain Bacteria; phylum Actinomycetota; class Coriobacteriia; order Coriobacteriales; family UMGS124; genus UMGS124. The sequence goes on along the minus strand of CAKUFZ010000013.1, from coordinate 41,600 downwards.
CTCGAACTGCGCCATCGCCAGCATCGACGACGTGATGAACACGGCGCGCGTGGCCGTGGCAAGCGTGGCCGCGCTCACCCCTGAGGTCGTCGCCGAGTTCTAAGGCCGCAGGGGGCGGCAAGTCCACCGTTCACCGGGTCCCAGCGCACCCCTGTGAAGAATTTAACCTCCCGTTCATGCGCGCAAATTAACATAATATTTCAGCTATAGGCCCTTGACCAGCGTTTTTTAAGCCGGTCAAGGGCCTTTTGTTTCCAAGTGTGGAAATCTGTGCCATTTGCGACCCCCTTCTCATTTTTCGCTGCCAAAATGCGAGCCACGGTGTTGGAACAGTCCGGCACAGCCTGACGTCTTCAGCACAAGGGTACAGCCCGGCCTCAGCCCGAGGACGGGTATACGAAAGGGAGACACACATGGACCTTCAGCTTAGCCGCCGCAATTTCCTGCTCAGCTCTGCTGCCCTGGGCACCCTGGCCGCCTTCGGTGGCGTCAACGTCGCCAACGCCGACCCGGCCGAGAAGATTATCGTCGGCCGCGCCGTCGACTCCGACGACCTCGACCCTGTGACCTGCACCGGCAACCAGAACATCTTCATCTTCAACCTCATCCTCGACGGTCTGCTGAAGAGCTCCGACGACGGCTCCGCCATCGAGCCCTGCCTGGCCACCGACATGCCCGAGATTTCCGAGGACGGCAAGGTCTACACCTTCCACGTGCAGGAGGGCCTGCTCTTCTCCGACGGCTCTCCCGTCACTGCTGAGGACTGGGAGTGGACCTTCACCCGCGCCATCGAGACTGAGGACTCCAGCTGGCATATGTGCGTCGAGAACCTCGACCACGTCGAGTGCCCCGACGACACCACCGTCATCGTCTACACCAAGGAAGAGGCTGCCTCCACGCTGGCCAACCTCTGCATCTTCACCCTGGGCGTTCAGAGCAAGGCCTACTTCGAGAAGGTCGGTGCCGACGAATACCACAACGGCATCCTCGGCACTGGCCCCTATGCCGTCTCCGAGTGGAAGAAGGGCGAGTACCTCACGCTTGAGGCCAACCCCAACTACCGCGTCGAGGGTAAGCCCCTCACCAAGACCGTTGAGTTCAAGATCGTCTCCGACGACGCAGCCCGCATCATCCAGCTGCAGGGCGGCGACATCGACATCGCTACCGACCTGTCCTTCTCCGGCCTGATGCAGCTCGAGGGCGACCCCAACATCAACGTCGAGGCCGACCCCTCCACCATGGTGTACTGGCTGTCGCTGAACAGCAAGAGCGAGAAGCTCGCTGACCCCAAGGTGCGCGAGGCCCTCTACCTGGCCACCAACTCCCAGGAGTTCGTGGACACCATCACCTTCGGCTACGCCACGCCCGCCAGCTCCATCATCAACCCCACCTCTGAGTTCTACTATGCCTCCGACCAGCCCTCCGGCGACATCGAGAAGGCAAAGGCCCTGCTTGCCGAGGCCGGCGTCGGCCCGTTCGAGCTCACCCTGCTGATGCGCGAAGGCAACGAAACCTATCAGCAGATCGGCATGATCCTCATGAAGCAGTGGGCGCAGATCGGCGTCACCGTGAACTTCAACCAGATTGAGGCCACGGCTTACTCCGCCGCCCGCAAGGACCTTTCCAACTACGACTTCATCATCTCCGGCTGGAACGACGACGTCACCGACCCCGCTGAGATGATGCAGTTCGTGTTCGACTACAGCGTCACCTGCGGCTACTACTCCGGCATGGAGTTCGACGACGAGATGCAGCAGCTCAACTCTGCCGCCCTCATCGAGCTCGACGAGGAGAAGCGCAAGGACCTCTACGCCCAGATCCAGCAGAAGCTGCGCGAGCTGGCCATCTACGTGCCGCTCATGGTCACCCCTTGGTGCAACGCCATGAACAAGGCTGTCACCGGCTGGGTCCAGACCCCGCTTGGCAACTACCGCCTCGAGGACCTTGCCCGCGAGGCCTAATCCTCACGCGAGGGTTGAGCTTTACTGGGCGCGCGCTTAAGGCGTAACAACGCAAATATCCGGGGGCTGCGGTGGAAAAATCCATCGCGGCCCCATTTGATGTAACTGGAAGTAAAAAAGCGTGTATGCTTAGCGCTTCGTGTATGTAAGGTGTGCGCATATACAATTCATGTTCGCGCACAAGGAAAGGAAAGGAAGGAGGGGAAGGCGTGGAAACATTCCGTTACATCGTGAAACGTGTATTGCAGATGATCCCTGTGCTCATCATTGCAGTCATCGCGATATTCCTGCTTATGCGCCTTCTGCCCGGCGACGCGGCCCTCGCAACGCTGGGCGACAAGATCGACCCCAAGGTGTATGAGGCGCTCAAGGAGCAGATGGGCCTCAACGCATCGCTGTGGACTCAGTTCACCGTGTACGTGAGCAACCTCGTGCAAGGCGACCTGGGCTCGTCCACCATCTACAAGATGCCCGTCTCGCAGCTTATCGCCTCGCGCATGCAGGTGACCCTGTGCCTGGCCCTCACCGCCACGATCTTCACCGTCATCGTGGCACTTCCCCTGGGCTACATGGCCGGCGTGAAGAAGGACAAGCTGCCCGACATCCTGACGCGCATCTTTGCCCTGATCGGCCTGGCTGCCCCTTCGTTCTGGGTAGGCTTGGTGCTGCTCATCGTCTTCGGTGTGACTCTGGGCATCTTCCCCACCTCCGGTTGGGGCAAAACGTGGCCCGAGCACTTCGAGGCGCTCATCCTTCCCGGCTTCACCCTGGCGTTCTCCTCCATCGCAGTCGTCATCCGTAACGTGCGCAACAACGTCGTTGACGTGCGCAGCGCCGACTACGTGGAGTTCGGTCGCTCCAAGGGCCTGTCCAGCTGGGTGATCTCCACGGGCTACGTGCTCCGCAACGCCCTCATCCCCACGGCCACGCTGCTGTCGATGCGCATCATCGGCATGCTTTCCGGCTCGGTCATCATCGAGAACATCTTCGGCCTGCCGGGCATCGGTGCCCTGCTCGTGCAGTCGGTCACCGGCCGCGACTACGCCACCGTCCAGGCCTGCGTCATGGTGTTCGTCATCATCACGCTCGTCGTGAACCTCGTCACCGACATTCTTTACTCGGTGCTCGACCACCGTATCAAGTTGGGAGATGAGAAATAATGGCAGACACTGCAGCACTCGCTCCCAAGCGCACCAAGGTCAAGAAGGTCCCGATCTGGCGCCGCAGCCCCAGCCTTGTCATCGGCGCCGTGATTGTGGCGCTGGCATTTGTCGTGGCGGCTTTCCCCACGCTCTTCGCCCCCGACGCCGCCAAGCCCGTCACCGACCTCATGGACTTCACCGCCATGCTCCAGGCGCCCAGCGCCGAGCATTGGTTCGGCACCGACAACTACGGCCGCGACATCTACACCATGGTCATCGCCGCCACGCGCCTGGACCTGCTCATCGGCCTGGGCTCGGTGGCCCTGCCCTTCGTGGTGGGCACCCTTCTGGGCCTTATCTGCGGCTACTACGGCGGCAAGCTCGACACCATCATCATGCGCATCCTCGACATCTTCGTGGCGTTCCCGTTCATGGTCCTCGCCATCGCCATCGTGGCCATCCTGGGCAACGGCGTCATGAACCTGCTCATCGCCATGTGGATCGTGAGCTGGCCTCCCTACACGCGTCTCGTGCGCTCCGAGGTCCTCATCGCCAAGAACTCCGAGTACGTGCAGGCCGCCAAGACCCTGGGCTACTCTGACGTGAAGATCATCTTCCGCCACATCCTGCCCAACGTCATCTCCAGCTCCGTGGTGTACGCGGCCTCCGACATCGTCATGTGCATCATGACCGCCGCCTCCATGAGCTTCCTGGGCCTGGGCGTGGACGCCGCCACCCTCGAGTGGGGCTCCATCATCTCCAGCGGCAAGAGCTACCTGCTCGGCGGCTATTGGTGGATTTCCTCCATGCCCGGCATCGTCATGGCAATCGTTGGCCTCGGTTTCTCGCTCTTCGGCGACGGCCTCAACGACCTGCTCAGGACCAAGGACTAGAAGGGGGCCTGAGACATGGCAAACATCCTCGAGGTCGACGACCTCTCAATGCACTACATAACGAAGAGCTCCACGGTGCGCGCTGTGGAGAAGGTCACGTTCTCCATCGCCGAGGGCGAGACGTTCGGCCTGGTAGGCGAATCGGGCTGCGGTAAGTCCACCACCGCCCGTTCGCTCGTGCGCCTGCTGCCCGAGGTGGGCAAGATCGTGGGCGGCTCCGTGCGCTACAAGGGCCAGGAGCTCACGACGATGAGCGACCGCGAGATTCGAGGCCTGCGCGGCAAGGAGATCGGCATGATCTTCCAGGACCCGATGACCTCGCTCAACCCGGTCACCACCGTGCGCAAGCAGTTCTTCGAGTCCCTCAAGCGCGAGGGTCTGAGCAAGAAGGAGATGGAGGAGCGCGCCATCGAGCTGCTGCGCCTCGTTGGCATCCCCGAGCCGGCCAACCGCATGGGCAACTACGTCCATGAGATGTCGGGCGGCATGCGTCAGCGCGTGATGATCGCCATCGCCCTGGCAAGCCAGCCTCGCCTGCTGCTTGCCGACGAGCCCACCACCGCTCTCGACGTCACCATCCAGGACCAGATCATCTGCCTGCTCAACGACCTGCGCGAGAAGCTCGGCATGTCCATCCTGCTCGTGACGCACGACCTGGGCGTCGTGAACGAGATGTGCCACCACGTGGGCGTCATGTACGCCGGCCGCATCGTCGAGATCGCCGACACGCGCAACCTGCTGCACCACCCCAAGCACCCCTACACCGTGGGCCTCATCAACTCGCTGCCCGCCGAGAACGACACGCGCGCCCGTCTGGAGCCCATCCACGGTGCGCCGCCGAACCTGGCTCACGAGATTGTGGGCTGCGCCTTCGCGCCCCGCTGCCCCTTTGCCGACGAGCTGTGCCGCACCAAGGCCCCCAACATGCAGACGCTTGTGGGCGGCCACCGCGTGCGCTGCCACCACGCCGACCCCTACGACCGCACCCGCGTGACCGACCAGGACCGCGACTTCGCTGAAGAGCTCATTGCTTCCGGTTCTGAGCAGGGCGTCAACGCCGACAAGGACGCGGCCGATGCCCTTACGCCCGACATCACGCCCAAGAAGAAGGGAGGCGTTGCATAATGGCCGAAGAGACGAAGGCTCCCAAGGCCGCCGCACAGGGCCAGCCCCTGCTTGAGGTGACCGACCTGTGCAAGAGCTTCCCCCTCAAGTACGGCGTGCTTGACGCCGTCATGCGCAAGGAGCGCAAGCACCTCACCGCCGTGGACCACGTGTCGTTCTCCCTCAACGCAGGCGAGACGCTCGGCCTGGTGGGCGAGTCCGGCTGCGGCAAGTCCACGCTTGCCCGCACGGTCATCAACCTGTACAACCCCACGGGCGGCAAGGTCGTCTTTGCAGGCGTTGACTTCTCTCAGCTTTCCAAGCATGAGCTGCGCAACAGCTGCAAAGACATCCAGATGATCTTCCAGGATCCCTACTCCTCGCTCAACCCCCGCATGACCGTGCGCCAGGTGCTGCGCGAGGAGCTGCTGCACCACAACATGTGCACCAAGGCCGAGGTCGACGCGCGCATCATCGAGCTGCTCGAGCTCGTGGGCCTCAGCGAGGACCAGGCCGACCGCCTGCCGAGCGCCTTCTCGGGCGGCCAGCGCCAGCGCATCGGCATCGCCCGCGCCCTGGCCGTGCAGCCCAAGCTCATCATCGCCGACGAGCCGGTTTCGGCACTCGACGTCTCCATCCAGGCGCAGATCATCAACCTGCTCTGCGACCTGCAGGAGAAGCTCGGCCTGTCGATTCTGTTCATCAGCCACGACCTGCGCGTGGTGCGCTACATCTCCGACCGCGTGGCCGTGATGTACCTGGGCGCCATGGTGGAGACCGCCCCCACCGACACCCTGTACACCGCGCCGGCGCACCCCTACACCAAGGTGCTTCTTGCCGCCGCCCCCTCCATGGAGGAGAACAAGGTGGACGACAAGAAGGCGGCGGTTCTGGGCGAGCTCCCCTCCCCCATCAACCTGCCCAGCGGTTGTCGCTTCCACCCGAGGTGCCCCTACGCCGACGAGCTGTGCCGCACCGAGAGCCCCAAGCTGCGCTGCCTGGCGCAGACCCCCGAGGGCCCGCACATGTGCGCCTGCCACCACCCGCTGGTGTAGGAGCACGGCACGGCGCAACGCCGCGATTGCTTGCTTACGAAAATCCCCCAGTCCACATGGTGTGGGCTGGGGGATTTTTCATGGCTGGTTCGATGCGGGACGTCTCGGGCGAGCCCTACCTACCTAGGCTGGCGTCGTGCTTGGCGCGGGCCTCGGCAGAGTAGCGCTGCTGGTAGCGCACGTCCACGAGCTCGGCGACGATGGCGATGGCGAGCTCTGCGGGAGTCTTGGCGCCAAACTTGAGGCCGATGGGGCGCTTGACGCGCTGCCAGTCGAGCTCGGTGCCACCCTGGGCCAGCACGAGGTTATGCACGGTGTCGTTCTTGCCCTTGCAGCCCATCATGCCCACGTAGTGCGCGTGCTGGCGCGTGCCCCACACGCAGCCCTGCGGGTCGAACATGTGGCCGCGGGTAAGGACGCACACGTAGTCCTCGGGAGCGCACTCGATGTCGTCGATGCCGACAAAGCCGGGGCCAGGGAGCAAGATACGCTCAGAGGTGGGAAAGCGCTCCTCGTTGATGTAGGCGGGGTCGTAGTCCACGACCGTCACGCGGAAGCCCACGTGCTCGGCGAGGGCAGCCGTCTCGGCGGCAGCGTCGGAAGCGCCGAGCAGCCACACGTGGACCTTGTCGAAAAGCGGGGCGCTCATCCAGGTGAGGCCGGCGAACTGGTCGTTGTGCATGCCGGGACCGCGCGTGATGTCCTTCATCTGGAACAGGTCGCGCGGCGAGTACTCGCGGCTGGCCACGACCTCCTTGGCATCGCTGCAGAAGAAGACGAGCGGCTCGCCGTCGGCCGAACCCCGCTCGCCGTACTTCTTGGTGACCTCGTTGTCCACGTTGGACTGGGCGGCCTGGGGGTCGGACACGAGCTTGAAGCCGATCCAGGCAAGCTCGCCGGCGTCCATGGCGGCGATGGCACGCTCGAAGACGGGCACGTCGGCCACAGTGATGCCGTTTACGAGGGCGTCAAGCACGACGGGCGTCACGTTCTCCTTGCCCGCAAGGGCCTCCGGCTCAAAGCAGGGGAAGTCCTCCACGGGGAAAACCGGCGTCTTGCCCTCCTTGAGGGCCTCGACGATGGCAACGAGCGTTTCCTTCTTCATGCAAACATCCTCTCCTTAGCAAAGCACACGGATGCAGTCCAGTATAGCCCCTTTGCCCGCTGGGACTGTTGCATTTGCAACGAAGAGAGCCGGCATGCCATTTGATGCCAGCGAGAGCAGCACGCGCAGCATGGCATATAACCAGGCATGCCGTCCCAAAATGGCGTATTGCACGCACCTCAAATCGCCATTCCTTTATGTCATTGCCAAGAAAGGACGCGGGTACGCATGGTTTCGATGTCGAGCACGCCGTGGGCGAAACCCTTGCGCACAAGGCTTTCGGGGACGAACTCGTCGTACTTGTCAAATATGGGCACTTCTTCGGGATACACGAGCTCCATGGGGTCGGCGAGGGCGAGCGCTTCTTGCTGCACTACTTGCAGGAAGTCGTCTCGTTCGGCTGCCATGCGGAACTGGATGTAGTAGGGCTGCGCCGAGTCGATGCCCTTGATGCCCAGGCGAGGTGCGCACTTGATCTTGATGAGGCGCTCAAGCGCCAGGAACGCATACGTGCCCAGCCAGGGGAAAAGCGCCCACGTGTCGCCACCCAGGTTGATAAGCCAGTCGCCCTCGGCCAAAGAGGCTGCGGCGGCATAGGGGAACTCGCCTGCGTCCGAGGAGCGCATGAGTGCCTCGTTGCCACGCGCACCCCCAGGACTGGCAGCGCCCGCATCCTGCCAGTCGGCTGGGTCCTCCCCCCACACGGCACCTCGCGCCGCCTGGCGAGGCAAACGCGCCGCCCCCGCAGGCAAAGCCCCCGCCGAAGGGGTCGGCCCCGCGACAAGCCCCGAGGCACGCGCGACGTGGCGCGCCTCCTCCAAGCGAGCCTGGGCGTTGCCCATGAGGTACATGTATTGCGTGTCCTCGGCCAGCACGCGCTGCATGCGTTCGAGCACGTGGGTGTGGATGTCGCCGGCGACCTCGCCAAAGTAGGCCGGCACCTTGCCTTTCACCTGCGTGCAGTACACCACATGGCGCTTGTGGTCGACCTCCTCGACGATCCACACATGGCCGGCGATGGCAATCTTCTCGCCCGGTGGCGGCGGCTGCACAATCGTGCCGAGCTCCATAGACTCGCTGCGGCAGGTGTACTCCTCGTTGTCCTGGAACGTCGCGTAGAACTTGTAGGAGCTGGTGACGCGCTCGCCGGCGAGGCCCACGATGAGACCGCCCTCATCGGTGCGCTCGATGTGGTCGATGTCCACGAGATGACGCAGGAGCACCCGATAGTCGTCGGGCGAGATGTTGTCGAAGCACGACAGGTTGAGCACCTGGTTGGCCAGCTGAGCGGCGCTCATCTCGCCGCACGAGGCAAGCGTCGCCATGGTCTGGTGATACAGCAGACTGAAGGGCATCCGGCCCGTGCGCGGCGGCTCGACCCAGCGTTCCTCCAGGTAGACCTGCACAAGGGCAATGCCCTGCACAAGCTTCCAGGGGATGCATTCGGGCATAAGGGCGCGCGCCTCAGGCTCCTCCTCGCGCATGACGAACCACATCTCGCAAGGCCTCTCGCGCCGGCCGGTGCGGCCCATGCGCTGCAGAAAGCTGCTCACCGTGAACGGCGCGTCTATCTGGAAGGCCCGCTCAAGCCTGCCGATGTCGATGCCGAGCTCGAGGGTGGCGGTAGTCACAGTCGTGAACACGCGGTCGTCGTCGCGCATGGCGTCCTCGGCGCTCTCACGCAGCGACGAGGAAAGGTTGCCGTGGTGGATGAGAAAGCGGTCGGGCTGGCCGGTGGCCTCGCAATACTGGCGCAGGCTTGTGGTAACGGCTTCGGCCTCCTCGCGCGAGTTGACAAAGACCAGGCACTTGGCGTCTTTGGTGTGCTCGAAGATATAGGCGATGCCGGGGTCGGCGTGCTCGGGCGCCACGTCGCTGGCAGGCTCAAGCGCGGGTCCTGCGGCTCCGGCAGGCTCGCTTATCTGCGTGCGGGGATGGGGCCCACGCTGCACCGCCTGGGGACCGCTCACGAAGAAGTGCTCCATGGAGAGGCGCCAGGTGCGCCCTTGCTCCTTGACCTGCGGGATGACGCAATCCCGGCCCGTGCCGCGCGAGAGGATCTCGCCCGTGAGCTCGGGGTCGCCGATGGTGGCCGACAGGCCGATGCGGCGGGGGTTGACGCCCGCCATGCGCGAGAGGCGCTCGATGCAGCACAGCGTCTGCCCGCCGCGGTCACCGCGCAAAAGCGAGTGTACCTCGTCGATCACCACAAAACGCAGGTCGCTGAAAAGCCTGGCCACAGCCGAATGCTTGTGCATGAGCAGTGCTTCGAGCGACTCGGGCGTAATCTGCAGGATGCCCGAGGGGTTCTTGAGCATGCGCGCCTTGTGCGAGGCGCTCACGTCACCATGCCAGTGCCACACGGGGATGCCCGCCTCGGCGCACAGGTCGTTCAGGCGATAGAACTGGTCGTTGATGAGCGCCTTGAGCGGGCCCACGTAGATGGCGCCCACCGATGCCGGCGGGTTCTCGTCGAAGAGCGTGAGAATCGGGAAGAACGCCGCCTCAGTTTTGCCCGAGGCCGTGGAGGCCGCCAAGAGCACGTTGTCGTCGGTGTTGAAGATGGCGTCGCCGGCGGCCACCTGAATGCCGCGCAGCGACTCCCAGCCGTGCGAGTAGATGAAATCTTGGACGAAAGGCGCATAGCGGTCGAAAACGTTCAAGGGAGCCGCCTAGATGGTGAACTCGGCGAACGTGCGCGGTGCCGCAACCGGCTCGGCTGCCACACGCTGGGTGCCAGGCACCTCGGAGGCGGCCGGCTGGATCACCTCGTCATACAGCGAGGATGCCGGCTGCGAGGTAGAAGGAGCGGGGGCCACCCGCCCAAGACCCGCCGACGATGCAGCTTGCGCGGCAACGGCAGACGTCGAGCCCGAAGAGGCGATATGCTGAGCGGCGGACGCAGTCGGACGGGAGGCGAAAGCCTGCCCGAACCCCGCCGAAGCCGCCTGCGCGGCGGCGGCCGTCACGCGGGAATCGTCCTCCTCGCACGGCAAGGTAGCCGGACGCTGGGAGAACGCCGGGTCGCTCACGAGCTCCTCAAGGGTGAGCGCGGGGTTCTGATAAAGGATGTCGAGCAGCTCCACGAAGTCACGGATGATCTCGCGCGGTGTGATATGGCTGTCGGCACCCACGCGCGCAAGCTCTACCTGCAAGAAGGCCACCAGGTCCTCCTCGCGCAGGACGCGCTCGTAGCCGAAGAAGCCCGCATGGATGTCGGCAAGCTTCTCCACAAGCACGAGCAGCTCCTCAGGGGTCAGCGGCTGGAGCTGGATGACGGGGGCAAGCATGTCCACATGGCCCTCGCTGGCAAAACGCCCCTGAGCCAGACGACTGCGCAGCGCCTCGTAGCTGTAGAGGCCGCGGCGGCGGTCCTCCACGCATTGGGGCGTGCCGCTCATGATGATGCCCAGGTAGCTCGCGCGGCCCTGGAGCGTGTCGTTGTACATGGTGAGAATCTTCTCGTAGTTGTACTGGCGCGCCACGGCGTTGGGGATCTTGTACAGGTTCACGAGCTCATCGACAAGCACAACGAGACCCGCGTAGCCCGCACCCTTGAGGAAACTCGCAAACAGCTTGATGTAGTCGTACCAGTCGTCGTCGCCAATCACGATGTTCACGCCCAGGTCGGCCTTGGCCTCGGCGCGGGTACGGTACTCGCCGCGGAACCACCGTACGACATTGGCCTTCGTCTCGTCGTCGGACTCCACGTAGGCGCGGAAATACATGGCGAGCAGGCGCGCGAAGTCGTATCCGTGCACCATGTCCTGCAACTGGCGAATGACCACGTAGATGCGCTTCTCAACCTCGGCGGCAAATGCGGGGTCGGCAGGGTTTGTCAGGTCGAAGCCGCCCTCGCCGGCCACTTCCATCTGCACGTTGGAAATCCAGCGGTCGAGGATGAGCGTGAGCGCGCCGCCCTCGGGACGCGTCTTGGTGGAAAGGTTGCTGATAAGCTCGCGGTAGGTGGCCAGACCTTGGCCCTTCGTGCCCTGCAGGCGACGCTCGGGCGACAGGTCGGCGTCGGCCACGACGAAGCCCTTGCCCATGGCGTGGTTGCGGATGGTCTGCAGCAAGAAGCTCTTGCCCGAACCGTAGCGGCCCACGAGGAAGCGGAACGACGCGCCGCCCTCCCCCACGAGCTCGAGGTCGTGCAGGAGCGCCTCAATTTCAGCCTGGCGGCCCACGGTGATGTACGGCAAGCCCACGCGCGGCACGACGCCGCCCTTGAGGGAGTTGATGATGACCGAGGCGATGCGACGGGGCACCTTGGGGGTGTCGGCGACGCTGGAGGCATTTGCTTTGGCGTTCATCGGGCAACCTTTCTGCCGGCAGGCTCCTGAGCCCACCGATAAGCGCAATCGCAGATAGGATACCAAGTGCAGCGGACAAAAAGCCCCCACGGGCCAAGTCAACACAGCGCGCAAGGCAAGCGGACGTTACGAGAGAAGCTCCTCCACATCGGGGCGATAGTCCTCCACAAGCTGCGGGGTTTCGCCGTCGAACTCGATGGCAGCATCGCCAATCTCGTCGTAGAGCTTCTCGTTCACCGCGTCCACCATGAGGCTCGCCATGCCGACGCCCACGGCCGCCTTCGCGCCCGCCACATCACCGGCAAGGAGCGCCTGGAGAAACGCCAGCTCAGAGGCAGTGAGACCACAGGGTGCGCCTGACGCAGCGCAATCCACGGCTTCCTTGCCCGCTGCAGGGCGTCCATTCAACCCAGGCGCCGCACCCAGCGCAGAAGCCGCATTCGAAGTGGAGGCCATAGTCGACTCACCCGCCATGAGAGCCACGCCTGAAGCAGCCTCCGTGCCCGATGCGGCAACCATGCTAGAAGCGAGAACCGCAGGCACCTTGCCCGCCGAGAAGGCCGCACTCGAACCAGCCGCCACACCCGCTAAGGAAGCCGCGCCCGAACCAGGAGTCGGGGTCACTCCGCCCGCTTGGGACGCCGCATGCAGACCGCCTTCCCTGCTCGGCGTGGCCGATGCAGTCGCAGTCGCGGGCACCGTCGGCGCAACGCCCACGCCCGTCACCGCGGGTTCCTCGGCTCGCTCCTCATCTACCAGGAGCGACTCGCGCGTCTTGACAGCGGCCGTGCGAATGCCGCGCAGAAGCGAACGGTCGATATGAATCTTGGGGGTCTGCGCCGCAAGCCAGGCCTCATGGGCGGCCGTGGCCTCCTTGGTGACGAATCCCTCAAGGTAGCGAGGCACCTCGTAGGCGCGCACCTGCTTGGGGTACTCCCATATGCGACGCATCTCGTGATCAACCGTGTGCATCAAAAGCCCCAGGTCGCGGCTGCGTGTCTCCTCGGCACAAGGCACCTTGCGCCGCCAGGTGCCGTCACGGCAGATGTACGCCTCGGAATCGCTCACACGGTACGTCGCATCGGGATGGGTCTGCGGGGCATAGAACACGGCGCCGTAAAACATGGGATGGGCGCGGCGCTGCTCGGCGCCAAACAGCCCGTCGACATAGCCCACCTTGCGGCGATGGGCGCAATGCTGAACCAAACGCGCAAAGACACCGCAAGTCACAGCCTGCGTCTCAGTCGGATAGTCCTTGTAGAACTTTGAGCCCGTGAGGCGAAACGACGACGCCAGGCACATGGCGTCAAACGCTTTCTGCGCCATGTCGCCCGTAAGGGAACCCCCGGCAAGCACAAGCGCCTCGGCCTCGCGCAGCACGGGGACGGCGGCGTACACGTCGACAACGTCGCGCTGGGAGGCGGGGCCGCTCACGCGCTCGAGCAGCGATCGGTCGAGGCCGTGGTACACGATGTAGTCGCGCAGCCAGATGTGCAGGTAGAAGTCGAGCAAGCCGGCATCTGTCGCTGCCTGCTTCTTCCAGGCGACCCAAAAGGACGTCAGCGCCGCAAGCACGGGCAGACCCTCCTGCGCCCCCACGCCCATGAGCAGCTCGTAGATATAGACAAACGCATAGCTCGCCGTGGAGGCGGCGATGACACCCTTGCGGGCCTGGGTGCGCCATGCCAGATACGACGAGAGCTGGCGGTCGTTCATAGCCTGGTAGGTGGGGAAATACGACTTGAAAGGCACCGTGGGGTCGCCCGTGCCGTCGAAGTCGGCAAGGGCACGCGCTTGCTCGTAGAACACCCTCGCCGCGGGGGCGTACCTCAAGTCCTCACGTTGTGCGAGCTGATGGATGAGCTGGTAGGGTCGCGATGACTCCGTGTCGCGGCGAAACTGGCTCCCCGTGCGCAGGATAGGCTCGTCTTCGTACACCGAGCTCGAGAACCGGCTCGATTGGAAGGCCTGCGACGAGGCAATACGGTCAAGCGCCGCGCGGGCGTCGCCCGGCTTGAGATGCCTGTCAAACTGTGCCTGAGCCATGTCCACCACCCCGCATACACCATGCGTTGCGACGTCCAATGCGCCGCAACCCCTTTGAAACCCCCACTTAAACACAAAGCGGGACCCGCACCATCCCGGAACGGGCCCCGACAGAAAAGAAGCGAAATGCAAGCGGCAGATGCGCCGCGTGGCCTTACTCGTCCAAGATGAGACGGGCCAATTCGGCCGGCGTGTCGACGATGAAGTCGGCACCCGCCTCGACAAGCTCGGCGCGAGGACGGAAGCCCCAGGTAACGCCGCAAGCAGCGATGCCCGCGTTAGCGCCGCACGCAATGTCGACCGAGGTGTCTCCCACCATGAGGGTCGACTCGGGGTCGGCCCCCAACGCCTCCATGAGCGCATGCGTCATGGGAGCGGCGGGTTTTGCGGGCAGCGTGTCGAGCCTGCCCTGCACGGCGTCGAAAAGGCCCGGAAAGAACTTTTCGACAAGCGGGATAGCCTGCTCGTGGTTCTTGTTCGTAAGCACGCCCACATGCACGCCGGCGGCCCTCAGGCGCTCCACGCAGGCGACGATGCCCTCGTAGGGGCCCGTCGTGTCTTCCTTGTGGGCGCTATAGAGCTCGACAAACTCCTGGTAGGCAGCCTCAAGCGCGTCGGGGTCGGCCGCAATGCCCTCGGGAACGAAACGCCTCACGAGCACGCGCTGGCCATCGCCCACCATGCGCTTGAACAGGTCGATGTCATGCGTGGGCCAGCCGTGCGCCTCGCACACGAGGTTGCCCGCGCAGGCCAGGTCGCCGATGGTGTTGAGCAGCGTGCCGTCACAGTCGAACAGCACGTACGAAAAACGAGGTTGGGTCATAGACTAGCGTGCCTCCACGTAACCCGTGCCGGCAAGGGAGGTCATGATGTCGGACAAGGTCGCGCAGTCGTCAAGCGTGGCCGTCTCATCGGTCAGTGCGAACACAACCACAAGACCGCCGTCATCGGAGGGCATCATAATGAGCTCGTAGAAGCAGGGACGCTCCTCGGAAGCCTTGAGGTAGCCCAGGTCGAAGATGGGCGTGCCGTCTTCGAGGCTCGCGCATCCCGCACTGAACACGGAACTTTCCGTCTCGAGGTAGACGAGCTTGGATTCGTCGGCCATGGTCTGCGCTATGTCATACCCGGTGCCGCCCAGAGCATCGGGCGTAAGCTGGGCGCAGATAAGACCGGCAGAGCTCGTGTCGTTGGTGGCGATATAGGCATCGCTCACGATATCCTCGGCGTTGTCGAGCTCAAACGCTGCGGCGATCTCTTCGGGAGTCAGCTGCTGAAACGCGAAGTCGCCCGGAATGAGCATCGAGGCGCCGCCGAGGGTAAGCTGCTGAGCGGTGGGGTCATCCGCCAGATAGGGCTCCCCGCTGTAGAGCACGGCATCCTCAACGATGAGGTTGTTCTCGGTCAGGAAGGTCTCAGTGGCGTCAATCAGGTCGGCCAGGGAATTGACAGCCTCGTTCGCCACGGCATTGAAGGCTTCCTTGACCTGCGCGGTAGTGAGGTTCGCCTCGGCAAGACTCTGGGAGGCCTCGTCAATGGCAGCCTGAGTGTCTGCGTCAATGGTATCGCCCAGGGCGTCGGTCACAATGGAAAGGTCGCCGGAAAGAATCTGGTCGAGTGCGGCGTCATCGAGACCAAGCATCTCCATGACCAGGGCTGCGTAGTCCACGTCGGAATCTACGAGGAAATCCGGGTCGACCTCGTCGGGATCGTCGGGCATGGTGGCCTGGCCCGTATCCGGGACGGGCTCGGCAACAGGGGAGGTAATGGGAGTTTCGGTCGAAGACTGACCCGAGAAACCAGAGCCAAACACCGAGTTGGAAGCGGCATAAGCGGGAGCGGCAAAACAGGTGCCTGCAAGCGCCAGCGAGGCAACGGCGGCGGAGATGCCCTGGATGCGATTCCTCTTCATAAGAGCGACCCTTCTCATAGCGTGTGCCCTGCATGTTGTGCGACGGGCACGTCCGGTCCAGCATATGGAGCCAAGCCTACCACACGCACGTTTCAAAACCGTGCTGCGCATGTCAGATGTTTCGCGGCCTTGGCGCGGATCTTGGCCATATGTGGGCTGTTTATGAATCGCCTGTTTTGACTAGCCAAGAGGAGATATGACGCGTATAGTTATTCCTCGCACATGCGGACTTGGCTCAGTTGGTAGAGCACAACCTTGCCAAGGTTGGGGTCGCGGGTTCGAGTCCCGTAGTCCGCTCCAGTGATTACTCAAGAGGCCAGCGCAAGCTGGTCTCTTTTCGTTTAGCTGGTATTTTTTCCCCGAGGCAGCGGATTTGATATGGGCAGTACGGTTCCAAGAAGCTTGCCTATATACGTTTCTTGATGAAGAGTCACGTATTTGCGCGCACCTTTAGGTAACCCGACCATACATATGACTTGTTCGAAGGTGCCGCTCACGGCACATGCCCGACTTCTGTCGTTTCCCCTTCCCCACCTGAAATAATCTGAACGCTCACGAGTCATCGAGACAGAGGTTTACTGGACCCCACCACCGCGATCCGACACGGACGCCACTTCAGCGCATTGAAATCGAGAGATAGTGCCGCAAAAGTGGGGTTCTCCAGCCGCGTGTTTGGCTGCCAATGCGCAACGAAACATTGGGCGTGTTGGGCATTACATACTGGCAAGCCTATGAGCAGGCATTTTTGTTGTGAGGATGCTCAGGCGATTCCGGTGCACCGCCTTCGTTGGCTGTCCCCATTCGTCTTTGGCGGCTGGAGAACCCGGGTTTTGCGGAAACACTTCGCGCATACGTTGCAGGTTCGCAGGAAGGGTTTCAGGAAATGACAAAGCAGGCGGCGACCCATATCCCGATAACAAAAAAGGGACCCCACAGGGTCCCTTAGGCATTTCAAATGGTGTCGGAGGCGGGACTTGAACCCGCAAGACCGTAAAGGTCACTAGCACCTCAAGCTAGCGCGTCTGCCTATTCCGCCACTCCGACAACGCGGGGGATATAATGACACAACTTGGCGCGAATCACATCGCGATGCTTCATGACTTCAGATAATTCACAAGTTGTCGACAACTTGCGTCTAAAGCCGCGTGCCACCGCTCCCCTCGGCGAAACTTAGACCAGCATGCCCTTGGTGTGATCGATGGCGTGCTGAATGGCCTGAGCGGTGAAGCCGGAGTACTTCTTCACGCGGGAGAGCATCTTGCCGTTCTGCTCCTCCTGATAGGCCACGCGGATGAGCTGATAACGGGTGGAGGTGCTCTCCTCGTCGAGGCTCAGGCAGCCCTCAGTGGCCTCGAAGGGCCCCATGAACTGAATGAGCTTGGGGTTGTACATGACATGGACCTTGTTGTTGTCGTCGGCAAAGGCGATGATGGCCTTGTTGTAGCCGATCTGGTTGGCAGCAAGGCAGGCGCAGCTCTCGGACAGGTGGTTCATGGTGTCGACAAGGTCGGTGGCAACCTGGACGTCCTCGATGGTTGCAGGCTCGCTGACCTGGGCAAGGAATTCCTGGTCCTTGACAATCTCTTTGATCATGGTTCTCCCTCGAAGGTGGATAGGATACGTGAGTCGCTAGATTAGCAGGTACGCGCGATGATTTGCACGCGGATGCATAACCAGACGAAGATAGCGGAATTGTGTAGAAAATGAGTTCGTCCCCCATATTTGAAAATCATCGTTGCCAAAGACTCTCTGGAGGTGCAATATATCTAAGTCCTGCAGCGAGCACCACGCAAGACGCTGACAACCGCATTCCCCGATAGCTCAATGGTAGAGCACTCGGCTGTTAACCGAGTTGTTGCAGGTTCGAGCCCTGCTCGGGGAGCCATTGAAATTCTGTAAGAACCCGTTAGGCAATACGTCTAGCGGGTTCTTTTTGTTTTGGCCCAAGATCACGCGAGTACAAGACTCAATCTTGGCCCGGCACCCTACGCCACGACGAGCCCCCTCGCCTCCCGATGCGGCCTTCCCGCCTTCGGCGACTCTGCAAGCCGAGCCTTCACCGACTCTCGCGTAACAAACGTGGCACGCCCCCTGCGGAATCCCTCGAGCTGCCCCGTGGCAAGCATCTGCGACACGCGACCGCGAGAAACGCCGAGCATCTCGGCGGCCTCACTCGCAAGCACCGTGTCAATGGACTCCAACGAGGTTTCAACGCCCACGACACCGATTATGCCGCCATGTTCCGCAGTATTGCCAAACGTC
Source organism: uncultured Coriobacteriales bacterium (assembly GCA_934654475.1). GTDB lineage: Bacteria > Actinomycetota > Coriobacteriia > Coriobacteriales > UMGS124 > UMGS124. The sequence goes on along the minus strand of CAKUFZ010000013.1, from coordinate 23,807 downwards.
GGGGAAGGCAGCGGCGTGCCATTCATCAGACTGTGTTCTACTTCACCTTTAAGCCAATCTGCCGCCATGCGAACTGCCTGCGCCATGTCTCTTCCCTGGGTACCACCTTCAAGCCCAAAGGGAAAGGCAAGCACCCATCCCTCGTCTTCAAAAAACTCGAACTCATACACCGCAAACATGTACAGCACCTCCGCGATACCCTATTTGAGACCAGCCTGCTTCTTGATTTTCTCGAAGAGGATGTTCGGGATCTCACCATGCCGGGGGACCTGCGTCCACCTTTCACCATTAGTCCAATGCTCGTGATTTGTTCCACCGCAAGGCGTAAAGCCCGCCCTTCTCAACAGGTCCGTAACCTCCTTGCGCTTGACCATAAAGCAACCCTTCAAAAGTAATTATAAAGCTGATTTATATTTATTTTCAATACAAAACTAAACTCGATTTAGATTACTTTCCTGATTAGATTGCTGCCCAAATCACTCTGCAGAAAACAAAAGGCATCAGACTCGATTGCATGGGATGGATGCAAGAGAACGAGCCACAGCGACAAGGCTTACCTTACCCGCGACGTTCATAGAATGAAAAGCATCGATTAGCTGACGTTCCATTGAGTCGTTGCTGTCTTGCTCGGCAGGAGTTGCCCGGGAATCATCCGGAGAGACCCAACCATATATTTCGTTGGGCGACAATCCGAGCGCTTCTGCACATCGCCATATCTGATCGGCATCAGGCTGATTCTCGCCGCGTTCCCACGCACCAACCGTGCGTGCGCTCACACCAAGCATCGCCGCCAGTTCAGCTTGCGACATCTTTGCCTGTTTGCGATACATCTTGAGTTGAAGCTGCATCGTTGCACCCGCCTTAATAGGAGAACATGTTCATATTAAGGCGGGATAATACATCTATATAGGAGAAATGTCACACATTTTAATGCCCACCGTTACATGCTTGAGGTGCGGTCGGTGGTGAGGTGCTCGCCGCAGTGGGCGATGACGATCTTCTTCTTGTCATAGTCCACGAAGAAGTGCACGCGCAGGCTCTCGCCCTTGCGCACGCCGCGGCCCTTGATGTGCATCGTGGCGTCGCGCACGGCGCCCTCGTACTCCACCATGCGCTCGGCCTTCTGGTCGGGGTTGCGGTTGGCGCCCTTCGAGTCGCGCAGGGCCAACTCGTAGCCCGTACGGTCGCGGAAGGCGTTGGCCAAACCACGCTCGCGCTCGACGAAAAGCAGGCTGTGCAGTGTCACGGCCACCGAGCGCAGCACCGCCCAGACCTCGCCGGGGTCGCCCTTCACGAAGTCCTCGGCGCTTTTGCGCGCGCGGTCAAGCACGACGATGCGGTCTGAGAAGGCCTGGGCAGCCAATGAGAGCGCCTCATAGGGCGTCTCGGGCAGGTCCATGGTCTCCACAAGGCGAGCGCGGCCCTCAAGACCTTGGGCGCGTTCGCGCAGCTCACGTGCCTCATCCTCGAGCTGGCGCGTGCGAAACGCGGCGGCAGACTTCTGCGACTCGAGTTCGGCACGCAGGCGGTCGACCTCCTCCTGGAGCAGGTCGCGCTCAAGCCGGGCCTCCTCTACGCGCTCGACGTCCGCAGATGTAGCAGCGGTCTCTGCGGCCTCGCCGTGTGCAACTGACTCGCCGGAGATACCACCGCACTCGCCGGAGGCGTCCCCTTCATGCGCGGCGGCCCGCCCCTCGGCAACGCCGTCATCCGCAAGCGCGGCGGCGCTCCCCTGGCCATCAGAGCCCTGCGCCCGCGAGGCGGCCTGTCCCTGGGATGCAGTGCCACCAGCCGCAGCAACCTGCCCCTCAGCCTCGGCACCAGCGCCTTCTGCATGCGGGGCGATCCGTCCGGCGGCCACGCCGCCGCCCACGGTTTTCCCCTGGGTTGCGACCTCCCCGGCAGACGTCGCCTGCGACGCAGCGCTCGCCTGCGCCTGCTCACCGGCTGCAGCAGCCCGCTCGCCATGCCCCTCCCCCACATGCACGCCCTCAACCACCTGCTGGCTTTCGGGCTTGCGGGCGCGGACCTTGACCGTCTCGCCGCGGCCCCAGCTCTGGCGCACGAGCTCCACGCGCTCCGAGCACAGGGCGGCAAGAAGACGCCAGGTCACGGCGAACAGCTCAGGCTCGGAGTCGAGCGCCGAGAAGAACTCCTCGGAGGGCGCAGTGGAGAAACCGCCCAGGCATGCCGAGCGCTCCTCCTCCAGCACGCGGTTCGTTGCGCGGGCAGCGTCGCCGAACGTCTCGCCCTGCAGCACCAGGCGCGCCTCGTAGGCAAACGTAAAGCCAAGGTTTTGGTTCACGCCCACGAACATGAGCGCGACATGGCCGTTCACGGCGTTGTAGGAGGGGTAGACGAACACCTCGTCCACCACGATGTTGTAGAGCATGACGTTGAGCTTGCGCACGTCGAGCGCCGCGCAGCCCGGGAAGAAGTCGAACAAACCCGCCAGCGACACCGACTGGACGAACCCAGGCTCGGAGTCGAATGCGACCGCCGTGGCGCCCTCGGAGAACTCCACGCAGGCACTGTTGTGCTCCCAGGTGCGCATGAGCTCGGGATAGACGAAGGGCGACAGGTCGTCGAACTCCTTGCCCTGCTCGTCGAAGTCGCGCACGGCCATCTCGTGCTGGAAGGTAAGGCACGGCTGCAGCACGAGACTGCCGAAGGTGGCGTCGGCCACCTCCACGTCTCCCTGACGCGCTATCTCATTGATTGCCTGGATGCCTTCGTCGCTCCACCAGGCCCCCATGCTCACCTTGAGCTGGCGGGCCAGGCGGTCGCCGAAGGTCTTGCCTTTCTTCTTGGCCACCTAGCAGTCCACCTTGAAGCTGCACGAGCACAGGCCGCCGTGGTCGAGCGCGATGACGCCCTCCTGGCCCAGGCGGCAGTAGAGTCCCGCCACGTGCCCGTTGTACTGATAGAAGCCCGGCATCGACTGCCAGCTCTCCACGCGGCAGGGGTCCTGCCCCTCGGCGTGCTCGGGCAGCACGACGTCGACGCGCGCGGGCTGGTAGAACTCCTGGGCGATGTAGCCGCGGTCGAGGTTGTCGCGCACCGTGCGCTCCCAGCTCTCCTGGTCGAAGTCGACGCCCGGATAGACGCCGTGCGCGCCGTAATCGTCCTCGGGCTTCACGATCCAGGCGTCCTTGTGCTGAAGCACGTCGTCAAGGTCGAGCGCGGCATTGTCGCAACGCAGGCGATAGGTGCGCGGCACCGTGCGGTCGATGAAGGCGCACTCCTCAGGCGTGAGGAAGGCGCGGGTGCGCTCGTCGAACAGCGCGACGTTGACCATCTTGGAGTGCACGACGGTGGTGCGGAAGTGACCGATAAGGCAGACTTTACCTGCGGCGACGGCGTCGATGAGCGCATCGCACTCGCCGGGGTGCTGCAGGATCTCGCTCGTGACGGCGCGGCGGTAGATCGCGTGGATCTGGGTGCCGTCGGCAGGGTCGATGAGCCTCTCGCCGTCGAACTCGAAGCTGCGCACGTCCACGAAGCGGGCGGGGATGCCCGCGCGCTCGAAGGCGGCAATGAAGCGGTTGAAGTCGCTGAACACGCCCGACTCGGCAAAGTCGGTCACGCAGACGTTGGGTACCGGGGCGCTGGCAAAGCGGTCGGAGCGGTACACCTGCATGAACGCCTCGACCCAGCTGTCGAAGAGCTCGAACTTCTCCACGCGCCTGCCCTGCGCGAAGCGGGCGAAAGCCGGAGTCTGCTCAAGGGCGCTGGCCAGCACCAGGTCGCGCGACATGGCGCCCGACCCGTCGGTGTTGAACTCGCAGAACTTGTACGACAGGTCGTCCTCGTTGAGGAACAGGTCGAAGCGGCCCATGGGCAGCTTCTCGTCGTAGCCGCAGGGCAAAAGGATGAGGCGCTTCACTTCCTCGGGGAAACAGAACAGGTCGCGATAGGAGGGGTCGTCCACATAGCGCGCGATAACCTTGGAGAGGATGGTGTGAATCTGCGTGCAGGTGTCCTGCAAGAAGGCCACGTCGGCGGCATTGAAGAGATACGGCACGTAGGGAAAGCGTGCGGGAGCCCCGTGCACCCAGATGTCGGATTGCTCCACGAAATCGAGCGCGGCGCGACGGCCCGGCAGGTCGCCGTCGAGGTCGCGGATGGCCTGGATGTACGCTGCGCGCTCTTCTTTCATGTGTGCTCCTCCTGATATGCCCTGCTCGATGATGTAGCCCATAAACGGCAACGCGCCGCCCCTGCCCGTATGGCCAAGGACGGCGCGTGTGCCACGGGGCATGCCGCGCCCGTTGCTGTGTTAGTCCAGCTCGATCTTCTTGACGTCCTTGCGGTGCGTGGGACGGTAGACCGAGAACTTGTGGCCGATGACCTGCACGGGCTCGGCGCCGGTGCGGGCGCACAGCTCGTCGCAAGCCTCGCGGGCCGTGAGCTCAGAGGCGTCCAGGACCGAGCACTTGATGAGCTCGCGGGCCTCGAGGGCCTCGTTTGCCTGGGCGATGAGGCCCTCGTTGATGTTGGACTTGCCCACGATGAGCACAGGCTCCATGTTGTGTACCATGCTGCGCAGGTGCTTGCGCTGCTTAGCGGTGAGTGCCATAGGCGGTTCGCTCCTAAAAGGAAAGTGCTGAAAAAACCAAACGCAAATCGCTAAATTATTGCAAATTCTGGACGAGTTTTGTCGCTGCAGGAAGCATGCGCATAAATACGCTACCCTTTTTGCGCAAAAATGGAGAACAGCGCACACCGTATGCGGCTACAAAAGGAGAGGCCATGGCAGATTTCATCGCGACGAACGAGCAGCACGCCAAGCTTGAGGCACTGAGGTCGCGCCTCAAAAGCCTGGGCGCCGTTGCAGTGAGCTTCTCGGGCGGCGTGGACTCGACGCTGCTTCTGGCCGTAGCACATGAACAGCTCGGCGGCCGCGTCATCGCCGTCACCGAGACCAACGCGCTCTACCCGCAGCGCGAGACCGACGAGGCGATCGCCTTCTGTCAGGCCCGCGGCATCGAGCAGGTGCTCATCGCCCATGACGCCGAGAGGGTCGAGGGTTTCAGCCACAACCCCAAGAACCGCTGCTACCTGTGCAAGCGCGACCTGTTCGCACACCTCAAGGAGACGGCCGATGCCAAGGCCGCGCAGATGGGCCTCATCGAGGCGGGCGCCCACATCGCCTGCGCGGAGGGCTCCAACGTCTCCGACCTCTCCGACTACCGCCCCGGATCTGCGGCCGTGAAGGAAGCCAGCGTGCTGAGCCCGCTGCTCGAGGCCGGCCTCACCAAGCAGGACATCCGCGACCTGTCGCGCGAGCTGGGCCTGCCCACCTGGGACAAGTCCTCGTTTGCCTGTCTGGCCAGCCGCTTCGTCTACGGCGAGCTCATCTCCAACCCGCTGCTGGAGCGCGTAGACAAAGCCGAGCAGCTCCTCATCGACGCAGGCTTTCGCCAAGTGCGCGTGCGCATGCACGACAAGGGCGAGATGGCCCGCGTGGAGGTGGAGCCTGAGCGCATCGCCGCGGTGTTCGACTTTTTGCGCAACGGCGGCACACAAGCCCTCCACGAACTGGGATTCAAGCACGTCTCAATCGACATGGATGGATACCGAACCGGCTCCATGAACGAATAAAATACCTGGTAATCATGCATGTATCAATTTTTTCAATAGCCAGTTTGCAATAATGCGTAGCTTTCGGGTTGCCCACGAGACGCTAGACTGCGTAGCCACCTTAAGGACAACACCCGCAAGCCCCCACATGCGGGCTTCGAGACGCACGAAAGCGAGACCGCAATGGCAAAGAAGAAGCTTCCTTACGACCAGAAGTACTACGACCCCGAGATCGAGTGCCTGCCCCGCCCCGAGCTCGAGCAGCTCCAGCTCGAGCGCCTGAAGGAGATGGTGCGCTGGTCCTACGACAACGCCCCCTACTACAAGCAGGCCTGGGACGAGGCCGGCGTGAGCCCCGAGGACATCCACACGCTCAAGGACATCGAGAAGTTCCCCTTCATCGACAAGAAGACCGAGCGCGAGACCCAGGGCGTCGGCTCCTTCTTCGGCGGGCTGTGCGCCGTGCCCGAGGAGGACGTCGTGTTCATGGCCACGAGCTCGGGCTCGACCGGCGTGCCCACGATGAGCCCGTTCACCCAGGAGGACTTCGACCTGTGGCAGGACACCGAGGCACGCCTGTTCTGGCAGGCCGGCATGCGTCCCACCGACCGCTACGTCCACGGCCTCAACTTCGCCCTCTACGTGGGCGGACCCGACGTCATCGGTGCGCAGAACCTGGGCGCCACGGCCATCTGGGTGGGCGCCGTGCCCTCCGACCGCCTGCTCTTCGTGCTCAAGCACTACCAGCCCACCATCATCTGGACGAGCCCGTCCTACGCCTGGCAGCTGGGCAACAAGGCCATCGAGAAGGGCCTCGACCCCAAGACCGACTTCAACATCCACACCATCATCGTTGCAGGTGAGCCCGGCGGCTCCATCGCCACCACGCGCAAGGCCATCGAGGATTTGTGGGGCGCCAAGCTCGTCGACTTCTTCGGCCTGTCCGACATCTACGGCGCCTGCGCGGCCATGTGCGAGGCCAAGGACGGCCTGCACATCGTCGAGGACCAGATCCTCGTGGAGACCGTGGACCCCGCGACGGGCGAGGTGCTCGAGCCCGGCTCGCGCGGAGAGCTCGTCTACACCACGCTGTGCAAGAAGGCCCGCCCGATGATCCGCTTCCGCTCCGGCGACATCGGCTACGTCTCCACCGACACCTGCAGCTGCGGCCGCACCCTGGCCCGCATCCACATCCAGGGCCGCAAGGACGAGATGTTCATCGTCGGCGCCGTCAACGTGTTCCCCACCGACGTCGAGTACGTGGTGCGCGCCGAGCCCGGCCTCACCGGCGAGTACCGCATCCGCGTGTACAACGAGAACTTCACCACCCGCTACGAGGTGAGCGTGGAGCGCTCCTCGGGCATCGAGGACTCCTACGAGGAGATTGCCCGCCGCGTGGAGAACGCCCTCAAGACCCACACTGGCGTGCGCCCCGCAAAGGTGCTCGTGTTCGACGAAGGCAAGCTCAACGTCTCCAGCGAGCACAAGGCGTCCCGCTTCATCGACGAGCGCAACAACTAAGGAGGGCCCACCATGGCTCAGAAATTCGCCGTCTCCGGCCAGCACTACCTGTTCGACGTGCAGGCATTCGCCCACACCATCCTCGCCCTGGGCGGCGAGGAGTACTCCTATGCCCTGCGCGACCGCACCACGCGCGGCGTCATCGCCGACGTCGTGGAGGGCCGCAGCGAGGTGGGCGTACTCATGCGCAACACGCGCACCGCTGCCGACATCGACCGCGAGATCGAGGCTGCCGGCCTGAAGTTCCACGAGCTTGCGACCTCGAAGCCCCGCGTGGCGCTGCCCGCAAGCCACCCGCTTTCCAACGCCACGAGCCTGACGCCCGACCAGCTCGCCGACTGGCCCTACGTCTACTTCGAGCAGGAGGACGGAGCCCCCGACTACCTGGCCGAGGAGGCCCTGGGCGATTTGCCGCACGCCAAGAGCATCGCGCTCACCGACCGCGCCTCCCTGTCGGAGCTTGCCGTGGCCATGAACGGCTACACGTTCACGAGCGGCATCCTCGTGGGCATCACCGACGGCGGCTCGCTCACCACCATCCCGCTTGAGAGCGACGTCGAACTGTCGCTGGGCTACATCACCCGCGCCGACGAGGAGCTGAGCCCCATCGCGCAGCGCTTTGTGGAGAAGCTCGCGCGCAGCCTGGAGCTCTACGCGAAGTAAAAGGCGCAGCTGGCGTGCGGCCCCATCCACGCTGTCGTACGCTGAACGTCGCGCGCTGGAGGTACTGTGGGCGTCAAACTGCCTTAAAAGTGCGGAAACACGCAGGCAGGTAGAATGTTTGCATCCTGGCGAGGTTGCCGCGGACACCTGCGACGACCTCGCCTTTTGCTAGGAATCACACGGTTGAGGGAGCCATATGATCGAGATACTCTGGCATGGCCGCGGAGGCCAGGGCGCCTTCACGGCGGCCCGCCTGCTGGGCGCGGCATGCTCCATGGCGCCGGGACGCCACGCGCTGGCGTTCCCGTCGTTCGGGCCCGAGCGACGCGGCGCCCCCATGCGCGCGTTCACCAAGCTCGACAACCGCCCCATCGGCGACCGTAGCGCCTCTACCAGGGCGGACTTTGTAGTCTACCTGGACGAGACACTCTTCGGCCCGGGCTGGGAAGACGAGCTCAAGGCAGGCGGTCGCGTGCTGGTGAACAGCGCGCGTACCTGGGACGACCCGCGCGTCACGGCGATCGACGCCGACGGCATCTCTGCCAAGGTGCTCGGCCGCGCCATCCCCAACACCGTCTTTCTGGGAGCGCTCGCCGCCCTGTGCGACGAGGTGCGCGCCGAGGACGTGTGCGAGGCCATCCGCCAGTACATGCCCGAGAAACTCCATGCCAAGAACCTCGCGGTGGTCGAGCGCGTGCTGGCCGAGAGGGACGCGTGGAGTGCGGGATGCGCCGGGGCGGTCTGCGAGCCCGCCTGCGGGAACAAACGCGCACTCGCAGGCGAGGGCACCACCGCCCACGAGTGCGACCATGCGCTCGCAGACGGCACGACCGTCACGACTGACGCAAACGCCCAGGCAGCGGGGTTGGAACGCCCTGACTCGGCCGCCGTGTCGCAGCCCTACGCCAACACCGCTGCGCCCCGCGACCTCGCGTCCACAGCCCCCTCGCCTGCCCTGCTCGGCTGCAGCGGTGCGCCCCGCGTCATCCCGACCCTGCGCGCCGCGCACCTCGACCCGGCCGTCTTTGCCCGCACGACCTGCTTCGAGGCGGGGCACCTGGTCTCCAAGAACGCCGGCTGGCGCTCGGTGCGCCCCGTGCTCGACGAGGCCGCCTGCACGAGGTGCCTGCTGTGCTACATGCAGTGCCCCGACGGCACCATCTACAAGGTGGCCGACGAAGACGCACGCGGCGGCATCCGCCTGGCTGTGGACTACGACTTCTGCAAGGGCTGCGGCGTGTGCGCCAAAGCCTGCCGTTGCGGCGCCATCTCCATGGTGCCCGAGCACGAGGAGGCACGATGAAGCGCTTCTTGTCAGGTGACGAGGCCTTCGCCGAGGGCGTGCGCCTGGCACGACCCCAGGTGATCAGCGCCTACCCCATCACCCCGCAGACCGTGGTGGTGGAGCGCCTCTCCGAGATGGTCGAGTCCGGCGAGCTTGACGCCAAATACGTCCACGTGGAAAGCGAGCACTCCGCGCTGTGCTGCGCCATGGGTGCCAGCGCCACAGGCGCGCGCGCCTTCACGGCCACCTCGAGCCAGGGCCTGCTCTACATGGCCGAGGTGCTCACCTACGCGGCCGGCGGTCGCTTCCCCATCGTCATGATGAACGCCAACCGTTCCACGGCGCTTCCCTGGAACATCTACGGTGACCAGCGCGACTCGCTGTCGCTACTCGACCATGGCTGGATCCAGTGCTACGCGCAGGACAACCAGGAGGCACTCGACATGGCCCTCATGGCATATCGCCTGGCAGAGGACCCGCGCGTCATGACACCCGTCATGGTGAACCTCGACGGTTTCGCGCTCACGCACACCTACGAGACCGTGGAGGTCCCCACTCCCGAGCAGGCCGACGCGTTCCTGCCGCCCTACGCCACGACGAACAAGTTCGACTTCGACCATCCCGTGAACATGGGCTACTCGGCCGGCCCCGAGCACAACCGCTACTACAAGTACTACGCCCACAAGGACATGCTCGATGCCATCGACGTCATCGACGAGGTTGAGGCCGCCTTCGAGCGCACCTGCGGCCGCTCCTACACGGGCGCCTTCGAGGAATACCGCTGCGACGACGCCGAGTACGTCATGGTGTGCCTGGGCAGCGTCGCAGGCCTCGTGCGTCAGACCGTCGACCGCCTGCGCGAGCAGGGCATGGCGGCCGGCATGCTGCGCATCCGCTACCTGCGCCCCTTCGCCTCGCGCGACCTGGCGCTCACCCTGGCCCACACGCGCGCGGTGGGCGTGCTCGAGAAGGACGTGTCGTTCGGCGCGGAAGGCACCGTCTTCACGAACGTGAACTCGGCCCTCTTCCAGCAGGACGCCCATGTGCCCACCTGCAACTTCATCGGCGGCCTGGGCGGCGCCGACATCACGGCCGACCAGGTGGCAGGCGCGTTCAAGACGCTCACGTTCGCCGCAGGCGGGGCCGCCGAGCGCGTGCAGTTCCTCGGCATCAACTCCATGGCCGACACGTTCGGCTCAAAGAAAGGCAGGTAGGCCATGGCGGTAAACGCTCGCACCATCACCGACGACGAGTACTTCTACGGCCACAAGGCCTGCGCGGGATGTGCCGGGTCGCTCGTGGTGCGCCAGGCCCTCAAGGTCCTGGGACCCCGCACGATCTGCGCGCTGCCTGCCGGCTGCATGAGCGCCGTGGGCTTCAACTTCCCCCAGCTGTGCTTCGCCAACAACGCCTTCATCACGCCCTTTGCGGCCACCGCCTCGGTGCTCACCGGCATTCGCGCAGGTCTTGAGGCCCAAGGCGAGGACCCCGACACGTTCAACGTGGTGGGCTTCGCCGGCGACGGCGGCACGGCCGACATCGGCATCCAGGCCCTGTCGGGCGCCATCGACCGCAACGAGGACATCATCTACATCTGCTACGACAACGAGGCGTACATGAACACGGGCATCCAGAAGAGCGGCCTCACGCCCTTCGGCGCCCGCACCACCACCACGCCCGCCGGCAAAAACGACCACGGCTGCCTCACGCAGAAGAAGAACCTCTTTGAAATCGTGTGCGCCCACGGCCTGCCCTACGCCGCCACCGCAAGCGTCGGCTACCTCAACGACTTCACCGCCAAGGTGGAGAAGGCGAGCAAGATCCGCGGCACGAAGTTCATCCACGTCATCGCCCCCTGCCCCACCGGCTGGGGCCACGCCACCGACGAGACGATCGACATCGCCAAGGAGGTCGTGGACTGCGGCCTGTGGTATCTGGCCGAGTACGAGGGCCCGGCGGTGAGCGGCTTCGCCGGGGGCGCCTTCAAGCTCAACCGCAACCCCAAGGAATTCTCCGACGTGGCCCATTACCTGCGCCGACAGACACGCTTCCGCGCACTTGACGACGAGGAGATCGCCCAAGTCGTCGCCGGCCGCGACGCCAAGTGGGAGCAGATCCGCTCCAGCTGGACCCGATAGACCCGTCTCGTACCCGAAAGGACTCCCCCTCAATGAAAGCCCTCAGCACGTCGACCGACGGCTTCACCGACTCGGTCATCCGCCGCATGACCCGCGTGGCGCTCAAGCACGGCGCCGTCAACCTCTCCCAGGGTTTCCCCGACTTCGACCCGCCCAAGGAGCTCCTCGACCGCCTGGCGCAGGTCGCCTACGAGGGCCCACACCAGTACGCCCTCACCTGGGGCGCGCAGAACTTCCGCGAGGCGCTCGCCGCCAAGCAGCGCCGCTTCATGGGCATCGACGTCGACCCCGACAAGAACATCGTCGTCACCTGCGGCAGCACCGAGGCCATGATGTGCGCCGTGCACACCGTGTGCGACCCCGGCGACAAGGTCGTGGTGTTCTCGCCCTTCTACGAGAACTACGGCGCCGACGCGATTCTGTGCCACGCCGAGCCCATCTACGTGCCGCTCGTGCCGCCCGCCTTCACCTTCGACGAGACCGCGCTCGAGGCCGCCATGGCGCAGGACGGCGTGAAGGCGCTCATCCTGTGCAACCCCTCCAACCCCTGCGGCCGCGTCTTCACGCGCGCCGAGCTTGAGACGATCGCGCGCCTGGCTGAGAAGTACGACGTGTGGGTCATCACCGACGAGGTGTACGAGCACATCGTCTATGCCCCCAACAAGCACGTCTATTTTGCCAGCCTGCCGGGCATGCAGCGCCGCACCATCTCGTGCGGGTCGCTCTCCAAGACCTACTCCATCACCGGCTGGCGCCTGGGCTACATCATCGCTCCCGAAGAAGTGGTGGAGGTCGCCAAGAAGGTGCACGACTTCCTCACCGTGGGCGCGCCCGCCCCGCTCATGGAGGCCGCCGTGGTGGGCCTCACCATGCCCGACTCCTACTACGACGAGCTCTCGGCTGAGTACACCCACAAGCGCGAGCTCTTCTGCAACGGCCTGGCCGACCTGAACATGAAGTTCGTGGAGCCCGAAGGTGCCTACTACGTGATGTGCGACATCTCCGAGGCCGGCTACGCAAACGACGAGGACTTCGCCTGCGACCTGGCGCAATACGCCAAGGTGGCCGGCGTGCCGGGCAGCTGCTTCTTCCGCGAGCCCGAAATGCGCTACATCCGCTTCCACTTCGCCAAGTCCGACAAGACGCTGCTCGCCGCGCTCGAGAACCTGCACGGCTGGCAGGACAAGCTGCCCAGGCGATAGGGCGCACGAGGGCGCCACAGCACCGTCCCAGCAGGAACACGGCGGGGCCGGCGCAGCCTCGCTGGGACGGCAGGGCCGCACTAAGGCCGCCGCAAGCCCGGCGGCTCACAAAGAAACCCCCTGGGGCCGCGAGGTCTTCCCGCAGGTCCCAGGGGGTTTCGTGTGTCTTGCGAGCCTTGTGCGGCGCTCGCCGCAGACCGCGCAACTGCTTACTTAAGCAGCGGGTCGTTCTTGAGGTCCTTGATGAACGCAGAGACCATGAATGCGGAGATGACCGTCATCACACCGCGGATGATGAGCATGATGCCCAGGTAGATGATGAAGAGGCGCGGGGCCATGAGAATGAGGACGCCGCAGATGACCGTGACGATGGCACCGATGATTTCCAAGACCATGGGGCCCGTGCCGATGACGCGCTTCATGCGCAGGCTGGCCACGACGTCCATCACGCCGGTGACGATAAGGGCGATACCACCGAGCATGGCGATGGTGATGCCGCCGATGAGGGGATGGATGAGGAACATGATGCCCACGATCACATCAAGGATGCCCATGAACAGCGACGAGGCACCGAGGAGGGCGCTACCCAGGTCGAAGAACGTGGTGATGCGCGTGATACCGCTTGCGAGGAAGCAGATGCCGGCCACAGCAGCCACCACGGCAAGCGAGATGGCAGGCCACGTAATGCATGCGACACCGGCCAGCGTCACCAAGACGCCCAGTGCGACAAACCACCACTTGTAATGACGGGACTTCTTCTCAGGCTCAATGACTTGGGCCTCTACCTCGATGGGTTCGGACATACCGTGCCCCTTTCTCGCGTTTATGCAGTGCGGCTGCGCGCCTATCCAGGTGTGCCCGCCACATCTGCAACCTTACGTTCTTAGCCTCGTTATACCACACTCGGGGCATTTCACACGCGTCTGTTAACGAAGCAAAACCATGTGAAATATGTCAGCTCTATGGTGAAGTGTTACAGAAAGGCTAACGCAAAGGGTAGATAAGCAATTTCCCTTGCGCCAGCGCGAAACAATCGTTAATAATGCGCCACGTGCTTTCGTTGATGCTTTCGGAATGCCACAGGGCAAACCGGAAGCGGAGAAACCTCTGGAGAACTCTTAAGTGAGTGCCGAAGGGGCAAGGCGGTACAAGATGTACCAGCCGAAACTCTCAGGCAAACGGACAGAGGCGGTGCGCATCCTGGCAGCGGGGAGACTCGTATCTCCTGCGCTCAATGGGCGACAAGCCGACCTACGTCCTTTCTCCAGCCGTAAATGTATGTGTTACGACTTGGAAAGGAACGACCCAAAGTGCAAAAAGAACTGCTCGAGATCGTACAGACGATCAACTCCTACCTTTCAAATTACGTGCTCATTGTGCTGCTCATCGGCGCGGGCCTTTTCTTCACCATCCGCACCCGCGGTGTGCAGTTCCGCTGCTTCGGCGAGGGCATGCGCCGCGTGTTCGGCAATTTCTCCCTCAACGGCAAGAAGCATGAGAGCGGCATGAGCTCCTTCCAGGCGCTCGCCACCGCCGTTGCCGCCCAGGTGGGCACCGGCAACATCGTGGGCGCCTGCGGCGCCATCCTCGTGGGCGGCCCGGGCGCCATCTTCTGGATGTGGCTCATCGCCATCCTGGGCATGGCCACCAACTACGCCGAGGCTGTCCTGGCTCAGAAGACCCGCAAGGTCGACGCCGACGGCACCGTGCACGGCGGCCCGGTCTACTACATCAAGACCGCCTTCCACGGCAAGTTCGGCACCTTCCTGGCCGGCTTCTTCTCGGTCGCCATCATCCTGGCCCTGGGCTTCATGGGCTGCATGGTGCAGTCCAACTCCATCGCCTCCACCTGCGCCACCGCTTTCAGCATCCCCGCGTGGATCATCGGCCTGCTCGTGGCCGCTGTCGCCGGCTTCATCTTCCTGGGCGGCGTGAAGCGCCTCGCCTCCGTCACCGAGAAGATCGTCCCCTTCATGGCCATCATCTACATCATCGGCGGCCTGGCTGTTCTCATCTCCCACGCCAGCCAGGTGCCCGCGGCCTTCGGCCTCATCTTCGAGTGCGCCTTCAACCCCCAGGCCCAGGTGGGCGGCGTGACCTTCGGCATCATCGCCGCCATCTCCCAGGGTGCCAAGCGCGGCCTGTTCTCCAACGAGGCCGGTATGGGCTCCACCCCGCACGCTCACGCCCTCGCCAACGTCAAGACCCCTCATGAGCAGGGCGTCGTCGCTATGATCGGCGTGTTCATCGACACCATCATCGTCGTCTCCATCACCGCCCTCGTCGTCATCACCATCCTCTACACCGGCGACGGCGTGCTTGCCCAGGGCCTCTACGAGGGCGTGGACAAGACCAACATGGCTCAGATCGCGTTCTCCAGCCTCATGGGCGGCAACATCGGCAACATCTTCGTGGCCATCTGCCTGCTGTTCTTCGCCTTCTCCACCATCCTTTCGTGGAACCTGTTCGCCAAGATCAACGTGATCTACCTGTTCGGCAAGAAGGCCGTGCCCGTGTTCTCCGCCATCGCCCTCGTGTTCATCTTCATGGGTTCGCTGCTTTCCAACGACCTCGTATGGGAGCTGGCCGACATGTTCAACCAGCTCATGGTGCTGCCCAACGTCATCGCACTCGTTGCCCTGTCGAGCACCGTGGCCCTGTGCGCCAAGACCAAGGGTGAGACGTGCGACCTGCCCGCCTTTGCCCAGGCTGACGAATCGGTCAAGCAGGACTAATCCCTCGTAGCGTTCCTTTTTCGGCTGGCACCTTGCCCCGTCCCCTTTTCGCCCACGCGGCGCATTGGGGGGCGGGGCGCTTTTGTGGACGACGCATACCGGGCCCCGCTCTCGGGTAGCGACCGGGGCGGGTCGCCTCTCCCCTCCCCGCGTGCAGGCATAATAGGTATGATTGCTTCCGAATTGGCAGCGCAAAGAGCGCTCACCCGCAAGAAAACCGCCCCTCCGGCATGAAAGGACAGCCCATGGACAACCGCACGTTTGCGCCCGGCGACATCGTGCGCAACTTCAAGCGTGAGACGGTGACCGACGGCAGCCAGCGCTACCTCTACCGCGTGCTTGCGTTCGCCCGCCACACGGAGACCGACGAGGAACTCGTGGTGTACGAGGCGCTCTACCCGCCCTTCGGCGTGTGGTGCAGGCCCCGCGCGATGTTTGAGAGCGAAGTCGACCACGAGAAGTACCCCGACATCAAGCAGACATGGCGCTTCGAGAAAGTGGATGCGGCAGAGCTTTAAACAAAAACGGCCCGCATGCTGGGATTTTTCCCAACATGCGGGCCGTCTGCATGCGGCGTGTGAGCGGCTAAGCTTGGCTTGGCTGAGTCGGCGCCGGGGCCGACGCCGCAGCTTGCGCGCGCATGGCCGCGTGCTCCTGGGCCACCTCGTTGATGAGGTCCACCACGGGCCAGTCCTTGTTGGTCTTGGTGAGCACGGCCTTGTAGTTCACGGAAGCACCCACCTGACGGCTGCGCAGGAGAAAATCCTGCAGAAGCGGCTCGGAGAAGTTGGCGAGCAACATGAACTCGCACTCGGGCGCAGGGCCGGCATAGGGCATGAGGGCCGGGCGCATGCCCACGAGGCCCAAGGCAGCGCCGGCCGAATCGCCCAGGCGCTCGGGCAGGACGGTCTTGGCCACCACGCCGAGCTCCTTGAGGATGGTACGCACCGCGTCGCCCTTAGGCGTGCCGCGGTCGAGCCCCCACAGCAGGGCTGCAGCCGTGGGCTTTGCCTTCTTGGCCTTCTGCTTTTGCGCGTTTCCCATCTTGTAAGCCCCTCTCGCGTGAAACCGATATCCCAGCAGCCTGCTGGTATACCCACCAACACCGTCAACCAGGCAGCCGCCAGGTTGTGCTTGCGCCGCACGGCCATTGTCCCAGCGTACCCGCCATGGTATGCCTGCGCTAGCCCAGCACGCACGCCAGCGCGGACATCATATATATAAGATGTCCGCGCTGACGCACAACAACCCCGCCTAACGGAAAAGCCCCGCAGCACCGCTCTTGAAAAAACGGCACCGCGGGGCTTCAAAGAGTGCGCTCAGGCGTGCGCCTTAGAAGTAGCGCTCGAGCATGCCCTTGAGCGCCTTGCCATGACGGGCCTCGTCGCGAGCCATCTCGTGCACGGTGTCGTGGATGGCGTCCAGGCCGTTCTTCTTCGCGCAGGTGGCAAGCTCGACCTTGCCGGCGGTGGCACCGAACTCGCAGTCGACGCGCCAGGCGAGGTTCTCCTTGGTGGAGGCGGTCATGTGCGGCTCAAGCTCGCTGCCCAGAAGCTCGGCGAACTTGGCGGCGTGCTCGGCCTCCTCGAAGGCGGCCGTCTTCCAGTACTCGCCGATCTCGGGGTAGCCCTCGCGGCAGGCGATGCGGGCCATGCACAGGTACATGCCCACCTCGGAGCACTCGCCGGTGAAGTTGGCCTTGAGCTGGTCGAGGATGTACTGCTTGTCCTCGTCGGAGATGCTCTGGTTGTTCTTGACGGTCTTTGCGTACACGCCGTACTCATGCTCGGCGGCAAGCTTCAGCTCGCCCTCGACCTTCTCGAACATGGAGGCAGGGGCATGGCACACCGGGCACTCCGCCGGGGGCTCGGCGCCCTCGTAGATGTAACCGCAGACCTTGCAGACCCACTTTGCAGACATAGGTGTTCCTTCCTCTCCTTGCGAGACGGGCTGAGCCGACTCGCGTGTTTGGGTGATTTGAGCAGGCGCATCTTCGGCGCGAGCGGCCTGCAGGGCAGGCACGGAGCCAACGGCTGAGCCAGCAAGCTCGGGGGTGCCCTTGCCAAGAACGGCACGGGAGCCCGCCTTGAGACGAGCGCGGTACTCGGCGTACGTGAGGCTCGGGGCGTCCCTCAGGCAGCGTGCCTCCACCACGCGAGCGGTGATCTGCACGTGACTGCCGAGTTCGAGCGTCTCGATGACCTCGCACGAAACCACGGCGCTGGCCTGCAGGGAATAGAGCAGGTCGTTGCATGTGCGCTCGAAACCCTCGAGGTCGGTGAACTTATCGGCACTGCGACCCGACTGCATGCCGAAGCGCTGGAAGAACTCCGCGGGGGTGTCCTGCGTTAAGACCGACAGGTTGAAGCAGCGCGAGGAGCGGATGAGCTCGGGCGTGTAGTTGCCCGCCATGCACGACACCGTGATGCACTTGGGCTCGGCGGCGGACTGAATCACCGCGTCGACAATGCAGGCGCTGTCCTTGCCTTGCCACTTCGTGCTGAGCAGATACAGGCCGTAACTCAGCTTGTAAAAAGCCTTTGAGTCAATCTGAGGCATCCTCGTCTCCCCCGTTTGCACAACCCGTCTTACACTTGTACATACTAAACCTTTTTTGATAATCATTATCAATAAGGAATAGGACGCGCGAATTCTTCATATTGCGACGGACCCGCGTCACACGATTCCGTCGCGTGAAACTGTAGGCTTCCCCGTGCCAACGTGCAATAATCAAACTGCTTGCAATAAACGCCCCATCACGGGAGGTACTGCTATGGCTGCATCGCATGGACAGACGACCGAGACGCGCCCCTATGTGCCCTGGGAGCTGATGCACGACTTCATGTGCGACGCGTTCGTGGGGTACGGCGTGCCGCGCGAGGACGCCGAGATCTGCACCGACGTGCTGCTCGAGGCCGACCGTCGCGGCATCGAGAGCCATGGATGCAACCGCTTCAAGCCCATCTACCTCGACCGCATCCGCCGCGGGACCCTGTTGCCCACCACGCAGATCGAGGTGCTCAAGGAGACGCCCACCACGCTCGTGATTGACGCGCACGACGGCATGGGCATGGTCGCGAGCCACTACATGATGACAAAGCTCATCGAAAAGGCCAAGGCGTGCGGCATGGCTGGCGGTGCCATACGCAACTCCACGCACTACGGCATCGCCGGATACTGGACCAACATGGCCAGCAGCCAGGGACTCATCGGCCTCACCGGCACCAACGCCCGCCCCTCCATCGCCCCCACCTTCGGCGTGGAGAACATGATGGGCACCAACCCCCTCACCTTCTCGCTGCCCACCGACGAGGACTTCCCCTTCTGCATCGACTGCGCCACGAGCATCGTGCAGCGCGGCAAGATCGAGTACTACGCGCGCCAGGGCAAGCCCACGCCCGCCGGAATGGTGGTGGGCCACGACGGCAAGACGATGACCGACAGCGAGGAGATCCTGCGCGCGCTCGTCGCTGGCGAGGCGGCGCTCGCACCCCTGGGCGGCGTGGGCGAAGAACTCGCAGGTTACAAGGGCTACGGGTACGCTGCCGTGGTCGAGATCCTCTCGGCGGCCTTGTCGGGCGGCCAGTTCATGAAGGCGCTCACCGGCGTGGCGCCCGACGGCAGCCCGCAGATGTACCACCTGGGCCACTTCTTCTTCGTGGTGGATCCCGAGGCCTTCATGGGCGTCAATGTGTTCCGCAAGACGGCCGGCGACATCTGCCGTGCGCTGCGCGCCTCCGAGAAGGCCCCGGGCGAGGACCGCATCTACACCGCCGGCGAGAAGGAATACCTCGTCTGGCTCGACCGCAAAGACAAGGGCGTGCCCGTGGGCGAGTCGGTCCAGCACGAACTCACCGCCGTACGCGACGAGCTGGGCCTGGAGTACACGTTCCCCTTTGAGGGATAGGCGAGAGGCAGGGGGCCAGGGCAAAAGCCCTGGCCCGACTTACGCCAGGCGCATGCTCAGCAAAACAATGAGGACGATGAGGGCGCACAGGCCAAGGATGAAAAGCCAGCTCGCGGGACGCGCGAAGTTCATGGTCCAGCCAACGGAGAAACGCTTGGCCACGAACACGGACGGATCCTCGGGGTTCCAGTAAAAGACGCCGGCCTTCCAGTGCTCGTCCTGGTCGGTGCGCATCTCGTCGTCGCCATGGGCGAGACCCACGGCACGGGAGCCGTTCTGCCCGTAGCGCACGAACAGCACGATGCACCACACCAGGGTGGCAACGACGAGCACGGTGAGCGCAATGCCCCACGCGCCCAGGCTCACCCAGCCCGCATCGCACAGGGGCAAGGTGCCGAATGCAATCATGAGCAGGACGTTCATCGCCAAGGTGAAGCGGCTCCATGCACGGGCGAACAACGCATAGCCCAGAGCACTCGCGTGTGGCGCCTCAGGCGCGACGGGACGCGAAGCGCGCACGATGGAGAGGTGCGCGCCGGCAACGCACAGCCACACGAACAGCTGGAGCAGCGGCGGAAACGCCACGAGCCAGAGAGACTTATCCGCATACGAGTTCACATTGCCCGCCAAGTCCATATGCATGGGCACCTGCTCGGGCATCTGGGGATAGAGGATGAACCCAAGGGCGACCGTAAGCGCGACAAGCGGTAGGCACACCAGCTCGGCGGCAAGCGGAACCGGGCGAGGCAGCGGCGAGCCGTCGGGGTTGTCGGTCACCGTCACGCGCTCCATCGACGCGGCGCGCCAGCCGCGCTCCTGCTTGAGCGCCTTCACCTTCGCGCGAAAGCGCAGCATGAGGGCGAAGGAGACAGCTGTCTGGAGTAGCACGGCACCGACCAGGACCCAAGCAACGGCGTCGCCCCAGCCCGTCGCGATGCCGCATGCCACAACGGCGACGATGCCGACAAGCGTGAGCAGGACGACCGCAAGCGCATAGGAGCGCTTCATGCGGCGCACCTCGGGCTCGGTGTGCGCAATCGGGGGAACCGTGACGGCAAAAAGCTCGCGGCTCGACATCATGTAAGGGATGGCGGCTTGCAAGCCTCCGCTCACTACCAGCGTGCCGACGAGCAGGGCGATCATTGCAAACGTGAAATCAGCCATGATAGGGCTCCTTAGCGCAAGGGTTGAGTGCCGTCGGGATTGTCAGCTTGAGGATTGGTCGATGCCGATGGCGTGCCAAACACCGTGTCTGCCAGGTCTTTCGCCATCTCGAGAAAGGTCTGGCGCTCACCGCCGGCCGCCGCATAGTCGCGCGCCGCAGCGGCGAGCGCGTCGCCCAGGCGCCTGTCTGCCTCGGCAGCAAGGCCTTCGTCGCGCGTGCGCATGGGCTTGGCGACAAACGCCCCCGCCCGGCCGCGCACCACGAGATAGCCGTCGTCGCGCAGCAAGGCATACGCCTTGTTGACCGTGTGCAGGTTGATGCCCAAATCCACCGCAAGCGCCCGGACAGAGGGCAGCGCGTCGCCCTCAACCAGCTCCCCTGCGGCAATCGCCGCCACAACCTG
Organism: uncultured Coriobacteriales bacterium; assembly: GCA_934654475.1. Taxonomy (GTDB): domain Bacteria; phylum Actinomycetota; class Coriobacteriia; order Coriobacteriales; family UMGS124; genus UMGS124. The sequence continues at coordinate 3,205 of CAKUFZ010000013.1, read as the reverse complement.
GTCCCTCACCTGCTGGTATATGGGAACTCCCAGCGATTGATCTATGCGAACAATCATGCGCCCTCCCCTACGTCGCTCTCTCTTTAGCTGTCAGTGTACCACGATTGTTCTAGTTGTTCTAGTACAGATAGAACAGTTTTGGCCGCCATATTGGCAGCAGAACGAGTTTCGGAGTAGTTTTTCCCGACCCACTGGCAGCAAATTGAGTTTCGGAGTAGCAGCCCCAACCCCGTTGGCTGCTAATTGAGTTTCGGAGTAGATATGACCCTATCGATATGTTCAAAACAACAATACACGACCAGGCCAGAACCTAAAAACAGACGCGTTTTCCGCCAAAACAGCCTCAAAACCTGGTCTCCAGGCAGAACACCGACGATTTCACTACTCCGAAACTCGTTTCTCTGCCCATGGGTCCGGGAAAACTACTCCGAAACTCGATTCTCTGCCAAAAGGGCCGCGCTGCCGGCACGGCAGGCGGCTCCCGGGCGTCTCCTATCGCGTCACGTAGGCGCGGAGCAGGTCGTAGGTGTTGCGCACGCCGTCGGTGTGGGAGCGCTCGTAGTTGTGGGAGGCGTAGACGCCCGGGCCGATAAGGCCGTGGCGGATGTCAAAGCCGGCACGCAGCGTGGCCTCCACGTCAGAGCCGTAGTGCGGGTAGACGTCGATGGCGTAGTCGAGGCCGAGCTCGCGGGCAAGGCCCGCCAGCTCGCTCACGACCTCGTAGTTGTAAGGACCGCCGGAGTCCTTGGCGCAGATCGACACCATGCGCTCAGTGCAGCCCAGGTCGTCGCCCACGCAGCCCATGTCCACCGAAATCATCTCCTCGGTGTCGGCCGGCACGAAGCTGCCGCCGTGGCCCACCTCCTCGTACACAGTGAAAAGCAGGCTCACCTTACGGTTGAGCACGAGATCCTCGTCGCGCACGGTCTTGGCCAGGCCGAGCAGGATGGCGGCGGAGAGCTTGTCGTCGAGGAAGCGGCTCTTGATGTAGCCGCTCTCGGTCACAACGGTGCGCGGGCCGAGCGCGATGATGTCGCCGGGCTGCACGCCGAGCGCAAGCGTCTCCTCCTTGGTGGAAACGTTCTCGTCAAGCAGGATCTCCATGTTCTCCTCGACGATCTCCGTCTTCTTGTCGGTCACGTGCGCCGAAGGTTCCTTGTTGAGCACGACGCCCGTGTAGACGCGCCCGTCGCGCGTGTGGACCGTGCAGTTCTCGCCGTCGGCCGTGCTCCACTGATGCCCGCCGAGCGTGGTGGGGCGAAGCCTGCCGGTCTTCTTCACCGAGCGCACCATGGCGCCGAGCGTGTCAACGTGCGCGGCAAGCACGAGGGGACTTCCCTGCCCGCCCAGCTCAACCAGCACGTTGCCCTTGCGCGACAGCTGCGGCTCGTAGCCCATGCCCTCCAGCGTGGCGCACACGTACGCCGTTGCCTGCTTGGTGAAGCCCGAGGGGCTCGGGATGGCCGTGAGCTCCTTCAGTTGCGAGCAGATATAGTCGACAATCGGTTCCATAGAGCACTCCTTTGCTCTCAATGCGTCACGTCTACCAGATAGAACACTCGATGAAGCACCGCGAGGCACGCGCAGCATTGTCCCGCAGGCATCGTCTGGCGTGTCTTTGAGACAGCCATGGATGGAATACCACGAAAGAAAGTCGCCGCATGCCCTCGCGAGCCACGCCGCGAAATACGCATGGCCCGCCCCGAGTGAAGTCGCCCGGCTTGACGCCCGGCGGTCGTTTTTGACCGCTCCATTTTGTCCTTTTGGCCGAAACAGGTACAATCGCGTGCAAAAGAGCTTGACGTCCTTTGGGAGGGGCTGCATGCGACACATTCTTACGGTGGGAGACATCCCGCTGGACACCCCTTTGCTTGAGGGGATTGACGAGGCCGACCGTGCACGCGCGCTTGCCATGCTGCGCGCTCGCTATATCGCCTACGAGGCCGGCGACCTCATCCGCGACTCCGACCCGGAGAGGCGCTGCGCCGCCTACCTCGTGGAAGGCTATGCCGATGGCTACGTGTATGACGAGAACGGCAACCGCTCCATCCTGCACCTGTTCTGCCCGGGCCAGGTCATCTCGTGTGGCAAGACCCTCGGCGACCAGCCCGTGCCCACCTACGACGTCGTGGCACGCGAGGAATGCCGCGTGCTCACCTTCACGACCGACTACGTGCCTTCCACACCCGGGCGCGGGCGCGCCTGGACCGAGGCCGTCAAGGACAACCTCGCCCGCTCGGTGGCCGCACTGTCGTCCGAGCTCATGGCAACGCTCGACATCCGCCTGCGCCGCACCATCCGCGGCAAGGTGATGGCCTACCTCAACCACGAGGCGAAGCGACTCGGAACGCGCAGGTTCACGGTGCCCTACAACCGTCAGGAGCTGGCCGATTACCTGTGCGTGGACCGCTCGGCCCTGTCGCGCGAGCTCTCAAGCCTGCACGAAGACGGCGCGATCGACTTCTACCGCAACAACTTCGTGCTGAAGTAAACGCCCTGGTGCTGGCAACCACACCCCGCGAATAAGCGCCGCACGAGCAATCCCGCATGGCCCACGTGCTTTTTGCAACGGACGAATCGGGCAAGACCGTATACCGTTGCCTGGGCTACGTGCGGATTGCAACACAAGCGCATCTCCCTGAGCACATCGCGCACCGCCACACAATGGGCGCCGCACGCAGGCCTTGCAGTCATACAGCGCGGGCGGGAAGGCTGGGGGCCGACCCGCCCGCTTTTGGGTATTGAGGGGAAACGGGGACGCGATGTATCGACTGGCAATATACGGCAAGGGTGGCATCGGGAAATCGACGACCACCTGCAACCTGGCGGCGGCCCTTGCGGGGCGCGGCCACACCGTCATGCAGATTGGCTGCGACCCCAAGTCGGACTCCACGGCACTGCATCCCGGCGGCACGCAGGTTCCCACCGTGCTCGACCGCATGCGCGCGGGGGGCACGCCCACGCTCGACGAGGTGGTGCGCCGGGCCGACGACGGCGTGCTGTGCGTGGAGGCAGGCGGCCCCATCCCGGGCGTGGGATGCGCCGGGCGCGGCATCATCGCAGCGTTCGACCTGCTCGCCCAGCTCAACGCCTTCGAGGTGTACAAGCCCGACTACGTGCTCTACGACGTGCTGGGCGACGTGGTGTGCGGCGGCTTCGCGATGCCGCTGCGCGGCGAGTACTCCGACGCCGCCATGGTGGTCAC
>CAKUFZ010000012.1 GCA_934654475.1 uncultured Coriobacteriales bacterium | reverse complement strand
ACGATGCGCTTGACGACCTTCTTCTTGCCGCGCAGGTTCTCGCGCTGGATGAGCTTGCCGTCCTTGTTCACGTCGAGCAGGGGGCAGATGTTGAGCAGGTTGCCGATATGGCCGGTCAGGGGCTTCACGCGGCCACCCTTGATGTAGAAGGTGAGGTCGGTGGAGAAGAACCAGTGGCGCAGGCGGCGCTTGTTGGCCTCTGCCCAGTCGCGCACCTCGTCGATGGTCTTGCCTTGGGCCCGCATGTCGGAGAGCGTCTGCATGAGCAGGCCGTAGCCGCTCGAGGCCGCCAGCGAGTCGACGATGTAGAGCTTGCGGTCGGGGTACTTGGGTGCCAGCTCGGCGGCTGCCTCGCATGCCGCCTCATAGGAAGACGAGATGCCCGAGGACAGCGAGGCGTGCAGCACGTCCTTGCCCTGCTCCAGGAAGCTGCCGAAATACTCGAGGTAGTCGCCTGTGCCCACGGCGGCCGTCTTGGTGTCGGCACCGTTTGCCATGGCGCGGTAGAAGTCCTCGAAGGGGATGGATTGGCCCAGGTCGTCGCGGTAGTCGCAGCCGTCGAGCATGAAGTGGAAGCAGATGTGCTTCACGTCGATGGCTGCGAGCTTCTCGGCGGAAAGGTCGGCCGTTGACTCGCAGCTCAGAATGAAATCGGACATGGGGTCTCCTTGTGGGCGCAGCGGCGCGCTCTACTCTTTGTGGTCGTTGTAGGCGGCGCAGATGATGTCGACGCAGGCCTCGTTCGAGAGCTTGTGCGTGTCGAGCGAGAGCGTGTACTCGCGCACGTCGTGCCACTGCTTGCGTTCCACGTAGTAGGAAAGGTAGGACTGGCGCATGACGTCGATGCGGCGCAGCTCGTGGCGCGCGGCGGCCCTGTCGTCGGTGCCGAGCACCGTGCAGGCACGCTCGACGCGCGTCTCCTCATCGGCGTGGAGGAACACGCTCAGCACCTCGAAGCCCGCGTCTTCGAGAATCTCCTTGGCGCAGCGGCCGAGCATGACGCAGGGGCCCTTCTTGGCCAGCTCGATGATGGCCTGGCTCTCGTAGGTGAAGATGGTGTCCTTGTCGTCGTAGGCGATGGGGCTGATGGCCTTGAGGAAGGCGCCGACCTTGGAGATGCGCTCCTCGTCGTCCTCCACGAGCCCCTGCTCGATGCCGCTCTTCTTGGCAGCGTGCTTGATGATGTCCTTGTCGTAAATCTCGACGCCGAGCTTCTTGGCCAGCGCGCGTCCTACCGTGTGGCCGCCTGCCGCGTACTCGCGGTCGATGGTAATGATCTTCATGGCTTGCTCCGTCTCACCTGGAAGATGATGATGCACTTCGCTGATTATACGCATTGCGAGGTTTCAAGAGCGGACACAGGCAATAAAAAAAGGCCGCGGGATTATCCCGCGGCCCTGGGTGGCTCGTTGAAAGAGAAGACCTTGCTTACTTCTCCACGGCCTGGACCTCGCCACCGGCGAAGTCGGAGATCATGCCGCGGCGCATACGCTCGGCGGCCATCATCTCAACGGCGTCGACGTACTCGCGACCGAGCTCGGGGTAGTCGCCGCGGTAGGCGAGAATACGGGCGTCGGCGGGGCAGACGGTGACGCACTGGCCGCAACGCACGCAGGCGTTGTTGTGCAGGCAGAGGTTGTTGTCGTCGAAGGAGATGGCCTCCATGGGGCAGCGGGCGATGCAAGCGCCGCAGGAGATGCACTTCTCGGGGTCGTACTTGAGCAGGTAGGCGCTCACGTTGACGTTGGCGTGGGCCTGGCCGCCCATGGCCTTGAAGCCGGAGAGGTTGCCGCAGCAGTCGCCGTGGCACATGCACATGATGTCGACGTCCTTCATCGAGAGGGACTCGGGCACCATGCCGGCGTCCATGCACTTCTCAACCATGGCGATGGCCTCGTCCTGGCTGATGAGACGGCCGATGCCGACCTCGTCGAAGTAGGTGGCCAGCTCGCCGAAGGACAGGCAGGTCTCGAAGGGGTGGTCGCCGTCGCCGTGGCACATGGGCACGCCGAGGGACTTCCACATCAGGCGGCACTGGCAGGGGGAGACGGTGATCTGCTCGTTGGACTGGATGATGGCCTTCCAGTCCATGTTCTGGGCGAGCTCGTCCTCCTCCACGACGTCGACGCTCACGGGGTAGGTGTGGAAGAGCGGCACGAGGGCCTCGAAGGACTCGCCGGCCTCGGCACCGCCGATACCCTGGGCGTCGAACTCGGCCGCGGCAGCGTAGGCCTCGGGGGCGTCGGCCACACCGTCGGGGTCGCCGCCGTTCTCGAAGTAGGCGCGCAGTTCGTTGAACTCCCAGAAGCCGTTGATGTAGGGGAGCAGGTGGTACACGTCGTGGCCGGAGCGGTGGGCGCGCATGATCATGCCGCGCATGGCCAGGTCATCGAGGATCTCCTTGCACTCCTCAACAGGACGGCCGGAGAGGTAGTGGTACTCGAGGGCGTCGAACTGCACGTTGATCGGCATCTCGATCTCGTGCTGGGCGTCCTCCTCGCTCCACAGGTACTGGATCATCTGGTAGGAGGTCTCAACGGGCGTGGAGCCGATGCCCTGGCCGATGCGGTTGAGGTGGTTGCGCAGCTTGACGTACACAGCGGGCACAACGGTGCCGTCGGGAAGCACGGCGTCCTCGATCTCGTCGAGGGGAAGGACGTCCTGAACCATGTCGTTGAGGTTGCTCATGGGCTCGTCGGCGAGCTCAGGAAGGACGTTTGCATAAGCGGACTCGCGGGTGGTGTGGGGTGCGACGACGTTCTCGCCCCAGTAAGTGCTCGGGTCCTCGAGCTCGAACTGGAATGCGGGGTCGGCTGCGGCCTCGTCGGCCCTGGCAACCACGGGGGTGCCCATGTTGATGCCGGCGGCAGCCATGGCGCCCATGGCGGCCATGCCGCCCACAAAGGTCCTGCGGGTCACGTCGGAAGTGCTCATAGTATGTGTCCTCTCCTTTTAAATTACGTTGCCTTGCCGCGCCTCTCCCAAAGCGCTCTTAGCAAGACATCTTGATTTGCATACTATGCGGCGTGTTCGAAGGTGCCTATAACCTGTGGTCAAATCGTTTGGACACACGGGGCGCGCTGCGACAAAAGTTGGACGAAAGGCACCTCGGTGGCTAAAATTGTTACGGTTTGGGCCGTGCGTATCTTGCGTGTTTGAGATATTTTTGCGCCGGACATGGGAGAGAGAACGGGGACGGGGGAGCAACGTGAATAGGAAGGACCTTGTGCGTCGGCACCTGGCTGAGACGCTCATGGACATGTGCGACGAGGGCGCCTTGCTCTCCACGATCACCGTGAGCGACATCGTGGCACGGGCCGACATTGCGCGCCAGACGTTCTACAACTATTTCGCCGACCTTGATGAGCTGGTATTTTTTACCGGTTCGCTTCCTATGGCCCTCGAGAGCAACCCCTTTACCGACATCGAGGCCACGCGCAGGGTCTACGAGCGTGTGGCGCGGCACAAGAGCTTCTTCGTTCAGCTGCCCAACCAAACGGGGGAGAACAGCTTCCGGGTGCTGTGTAACGCGTGGCTGCGCCGCACCTATCGGGAACGGTATGTGCGACCCACCCTTCCGGCCACTGAGCGCGCCTATCGCGAGATGTGCATCGACATGTATTGCTTCGGCAGCACCGAGGCGTTCCTCGCCTGGTGCGCCTCGGGCATGAAAGCCCCGGTAGAAGCCCTTGTGCGCTCCGTGTACGACATGACGCCGGCCTTCGCCAAGCCCGACCGCGACCAGCTCCCGGCGCGTCCGAAGCTGTCATAGGGGGCCGGCTGCGCCCGGTGACGCAGCAGGGCGGGTGCGCCGTGCTGTTCCACGAAGCTCGCGTCTCCCTATCGATTTCTCCCGCCTCCATGCGTGACAAAAGCGTCACTCCGAGCATGCCCGCCGGGTAGGCTGTGCGCCATCGTTTAAAATGCCAGATGAGAAGGCGCTGCGTGGCTTCGCTGGGTCATGCGGCGCATATGCTTGGCTTTGGGGGCGGTGCGGATGGCAAACATCCTGGTGGTGGAGGACGACAGGGCGATTAGCGATGGCCTCGCTGCCCTTCTGCGGGCCGACGGCCATGAGGTGCATACGTGCGCCCGGCAAGATGATGCCCTGAGTGAGCTAGCCGGCGGCGCAATTGACCTTGCTCTTGTTGACATCTCTCTCGAGCAGGGAAACGGCTTTGCGGTATGTGCCGCCGCCAAGGCTCCTAGCTGCCCAAACAAGCCTGCCGTCATCTTCCTCACGGCATCTGACGACGAGTACAGCTGCGTCGCCGGGCTCGACATGGGCGCCGACGACTATGTGTCCAAGCCCTTCCGTCCCCGTGAGCTGCTGAGCCGCATCCGCAGCGTGCTGCGTCGCTCCTCGGGCTCGAGTCAAACTCTCGCTCTGGGCGACGTCGAGATCGACGCCTCCTGCGCCACGGTGCGCAAAGCTGGACGCGACCTGGCTCTCTCGGCGCTTGAGTACCGGCTCTTGCTGCTCTTTGCCCAAAACCCCGGCAAGCTCGTCACGCGCGAACGCTTGCGCGAGGCCATTTGGGACGACGCGGGCGAGTATGTGAGCGACAACACGCTCAACGTCTATATCAAGCGCCTGCGTGACAAGGTCGAGGACGACCCCGCCAAGCCCGTGCTCATCCAGACGGTGCGCGGCTTGGGATATCGCGCACAGGGATAAGCGCGGGCTTGCTTGCTCCGACGGCCAGACGGCCCGACAGCCCGACAGCCCGATGGCCCGGCAGCCCGGCTGCCCAATGGTTCTCGTTCAGTCCCGCCCTGCCGCGGCTTTTGTACACCTGCAGATGAAAGGCCCGCCCATGCAGTCCCTGCACAACCCCTCTTTTGTGAAGCGCCTCCTGTTCGAGTGCGCCTGCATGGCCGTCATTGCTATGGTCGCCTGGGCGACCTCTGGCTATGCCGCCGCCACATGGGCGGGGATTGCGGGAGCGGCAGGCATTGTCTTCTTTGCGGTCGTCTCCGAGAAGCGCTATCGCGAGATGGCGCACCTGTCTTGCGAGGTGGACGAAGTGCTGCGGTCGGGCCGCACCATCGACTTGGCCGATTATCGCGAAGGCGACCTGGCCATCCTCAAGAACCAGCTGGCAAAGATGACAAACGCCCTGCGCGAGAAGACGGCACGCCTGGGTCAGGAGAAGTCCGACCTGGCGCATGCCCTGGCCGACGTTTCGCACCAGATACGCACCCCGCTCACCGCCATGGGGCTCACCCTGGCTGTGGCGCAGGAGACTGATGACGAGCGCACCCGTGCGCGTGCCCTGCGCGAGCTCGAGGGGATGATCGAGCGCGTGGGCTGGCTGGTAAGCGCCCTGCTCAAGCTTGCAAAGGCAGACGCCGGGGCCATCACGGTACAGGCGACCTGTGTCGAGGCGCGCCAGGTGGTGGCCCGGGCCATGGAGCCGCTCGCCGCCTCGCTCGACCTGCGCGGTGTGACCTGCGAGGTCAATTACGAGGGCGACCCGCGTTTCACGGGCGACATGGCCTGGTCGGCCGAGGCCTTGGAGAACGTGCTCAAGAATTGCATGGAGCACACGCCCGCCGGTGGCGCCATCCGTGTGAGCGTGCGCCAAGACGCCCTTGCCTGCCGCATCCGCGTGACCGACACGGGTCCTGGCATTGCCCCTGAGGACCTGCCTCATATATTCGAGCGCTTCTATCGCGGCAAGGGCGCAGCTACGGCCCCGGAAGGGGAGCGGGCGGACGGTCCCCGTGCGCAGGGCTTTGGCATAGGCCTTGCGCTTGCGCAGTCGCTCATGGCGGCGCAAGGGGGCACCTTGCGTGCCTCGAATGTGCCCGAGGGTGGGGCGCGCTTCGACTTCACCTTCCCCAGCGTGGTGGTGTAGGGCCCAATGGTGTGGGCCTCAAAAGTGACGGATGCGTCACGTGCGGGTCACCTGCGTGAAAGTGCGGCCTGTCATTGTGGTAGGCGTCAAGTACTTCCGCCTCAAGATGAAAGGCAGACCATGGACATACTCAACATCCAGCACCTCACCAAGGTGTACGGCAAGGGGGACTGCGCCACGCGCGCCCTCGACGACGTGACGCTTTCGGTGCCCGAGGGACAGTTCCTCGCCATCGTGGGTTCGTCGGGCTCGGGCAAGTCGACCCTGCTGCACCTCATGGGCGGCGTGGACCGTCCCACCTCAGGCAGCGTCTACCTGGCCGGCAACGACGTGTACTCGCGCAACGACGAGCAGCTTGCGGTGCTGCGTCGCCGCGAGGTGGGCATCGTCTATCAGTTCTTCAACCTCATTCCCACCCTTACGGTGCTTGAGAACATGACGTTGCCCGTGGCGCTCGACGGCCGTCCCGTCAACGAGGGGCGCCTGCGCGAGCTTGTGAAGACGCTGGGCCTGGAGGGACGTGAAGACCACCTGCCCAGCCAGCTTTCGGGCGGTCAGCAGCAGCGCGTGGCCATCGGCCGCGCCCTCATGAACTCGCCGGCGGTGCTCTTGGCCGACGAGCCCACCGGCAACCTCGATTCGCGCACGTCCGCCGAGATTATGGCCATCCTGCGCGACGCCAACGAGCGCCTGGGCCAGACGCTCGTGGTCATCACGCACGACGAGTCCATCGCCCTTACCGCCGACCGCATCGTGGCCGTGGAAGACGGCCGCATCGTGCGCGACGAGGCGATTCGCTAATGGGAGCTAAGAAAACCGAACAGGCTACGGCGAGCGCGGGCACGGTCCGGCCGCATGTGGTGCGCTCCTTCACCCTGCGCAACCTCGCCAAGAACCGCGCCCGCTCGATTGTCACCATCGTGGGCATCGCGCTGTCGTGCGCACTGCTTGCGGCCGTGCTTCTGTGCGTGAGCAGCCTCACCGCCTACATGCGCGACGTTGAACTTGCCCGCGACGGCGCGTGGATGGCAAGCGTCATCACGACTGACGAGGACGCGATCGCCCAGGCTCGTTCCGACGGGCGGGTAAGCGGCCTTACCGACCTCACCTATGTGGGCCAGATGCAATCCTTCGACGCTGCCAAAGAGGACCCCGCCGATGCGGTGTCCGCCCAGCTGCATATCCAAGCCATCGACGGCAATCTTGCGCAGCTCTGTACCATCCAGCTCAGCGACGGCCGCCTGCCGCAAAACTCGCACGAGATCGTCCTCAACAAGAAGTACCAGGGAACGACCGAGCTCACCGACCAGCCCTGCGAGCTCGGCAGCACCTTCTCGGGCGAGCTTGCCCTGCGCGGCCTTGCGGGCGACGAGGCGCGCCGCTTCGACTTGGGCACGGGCTTTGGCGCTTTTGGCGAGGAAGGTCTGGTGCCTTCGGGCGTCGAGGCCACATACACGGTGGTGGGCTTCTACGACACCGACTGGTCTGCGACCCTCACCTGGTGCACCGACTCCGCGCTTGTCCTTGAGTCCGGCCAAGTCGTGGCCCCCTCGCAGGCCTATGATGGCACCGTCATGGCGAGCATCCAGGCGTTTTCACCCGCATTCACCTATGCCGACGCCGACCTCGTGACGGCGCAGGGCGCCGTGGGCGAGGAGGTCGATCACACGGTGTACCTCGCGACTCAGGGGATTTCCACCGTCGGCGACCTCTGGACACTCGTGGAGTCGTACTTCGGGGGTGACACCGCCATCTCCACGCATGGTTCGCTTCTGCGCTACCTGTTCATGACCGACGGCCGTTCTGTTTGGGCGACGTTGTACCAGCTCGCGGGTATCGTGTGCGCGATCATCGTCATTGCATCGGCATCGCTTATCTTCAACGCCTTTGCCATTTCGGTTGCCGAGCGCACCCGCCAGTTTGGCTTGCTTTCTTCCATTGGCGCGAGCAAGCGCCAGATTCGCGCCATGGTGTTTTGGGAGGCGCTGGCGCTTGCGGTCGTGGGCATTCCTGCTGGTCTTTTGCTGGGTGTAGCCGGATCGGCCGTGGTGCTCGGTTCCATTTCCGGACAGCTTGCCAGTGTTTTGGGTGCATCCACTGATTTCCCCGTTCCGTTTACCCTCGCCGTCGACGCGCCTTCCCTTGCCATGGCCGCCGCGCTTGCTCTCGTCGTCGTGATGCTGAGCGCCTGGGTGCCCTCGCGCCGCGCGGCCAGCGTGAGCGCCGTCGAGGCCCTGCGCAACGTGAACGACGTGCGCCTTTCCCGCCGGCAGCTGCGCCTTGCCCGTTCGTGTGCCTCTGATCCCTGGAAGCCGCGCGTCTTTGAAGTGGGTGCGCATGTCCTTGGGGTACCGGGCGCCCTCGCGTCACGCTCGTCCTCTCGCGGTCCCGCCAGGGCACGCGTCGCCTCGGCTTCGCTTGCCATCGCCATCGTGCTGTTCGTCACGGCGGGCTCCTTCGGCGACGCGCTCAAGGCAATCACGGGCACCACGACCGAGGAATACGATTACGACATCTCGGTCTTGGCGTACTCTTCCCAAGACGGTGACGTTTCTCGTGCGCAAGCCGTGTACCAGGAGCTTTGCAACGTCGGAGGCGTGCAGGGCAAGGGTGCTATCGCATTGGTGAGCCTGCCGGCCTCAATGCCTGTCTCTATGGCCGGCACCGACGCCTACGGCTACGACGACGGAACCGGCGCCTTCCAATATCAAGTGTCTCTCGTTTTCGTTGACGATGAGACGTACCGTGCCTATCTGGACCAGCTTGGCCTGAATGCCGACGAGTACCTCGATGCCTCGCATCCCAGGGCGCTTGCGTACAACGAGACCGGCCGCAATGACGGTGTGGGCTACGCGAACCTGCATGTGTACGCAGGTACAGGCACGGTGAGCCTTCTCGCCTATGACCTGCCAGCCGAGGCCTCCGCGCGCGGCCCGCTGTACGAAAGCCTGTACGCAAGCGACGGCTCGTATGCTGCAGACGCGGACGCGGCCGGTGTTTGGGAGATGGCTGCGTCGGAGTACGAGTACTCTGGTTCCTCCGACGAGATTGCTGCTTCTGACGGTGCGGAGGCGGACTCGCAGGCCAATGCGTCCGGCACCGACCAGACCGTGAGGTACCCGCGCTCCGAGTACGCCAAGCCTCTCGCCGACATTGAAGTGGGCGCGGTTGTCGACGAGAAGCCCCAGGGCATGTCGCTCAACGTCCAGGCCGGTCTGATTGTGCCCATGTCGTTTGCAAAGACGTTGTTTGGTCAGGTCAACCTGGCTGCTGCGGCTATCGACGGCGGTTCCCTCGGTTTTGGCGCCTACTTCGACGCCGACGACCCTGCCCAGGCGGCAAGCGCGATGTACAACGTCATGAACGACTCGGATTTCCTGGGTTACAGCGTCTTCAACGTGGACGAGCAGGTCAAGACCCAGACCGACATGGTGACGGTCGTGAACACGCTGTCGTACTCGTTTGCCGTAATCCTCGCGCTTGTGGCCGTGGCAAACGTCTTCAACACGCTTGTGAGCAGCCTGCTTTTGCGCCAGCGCGAGTTTGCGGTGCTGCAGTCGGTGGGCATGTCCCGTGCGGGCGTGCGTCGCATGGTGATGTGGGAGTGCGTGCGTTTTGGCGCCCGTGGCCTTATCTGCGGTATGGCGGTGTCGTTTGTGGTGGCGCTGCTGCTCCACCGCGCCATGGAGCTCTCGTTCAGGGGACTTGGTTTTACCATGCCTTGGGCATCGGTGGCCATCGCATTCGCCGTCTGCATTCTGGTAACGCTTCTGGCCTGCGCTTACGGCCTCAAGCATGCCAAGACCGACAACGTCGTGGAGGCCCTGCGCATGCAGTAGCCCATGCGTTGCGTTGAATCCATCTGATTGACGAAGGGCGAGCCCGCAGCGATGCGAGCCCGCCCTTCTTTGTGCTGGGCCATTGTTTTGACCATTGTTTTGCCTTCAATCTGAACTATACTATCGCTATAACGATAGTTGGAGGTGTGCAATGGCAACAATCGAGCTGTATCACGGCTCGTCGCATGTTATCGAGCGCCCGACGTTTGGCCTGGGAAACCCGCGCAACGACTATGGCCTGGGGTTTTACTGTACTGAGACCTTGGCCATGGCCCAAGAATGGGGCTGCGTCGATGGCAACAGCGGCTATGCCAACAAGTATCGTCTTGACCTGGCCGGTCTCGACGTGCTCGATTTGTCGGAAGATGAGGGCTACAACGTCCTCAACTGGCTTGCCGTCCTGCTTGACAACCGTATGGTGAGGCTTGCCGCCGGCCTTCCCAAACAAGCGGCCGAGTATTTTGCCAAGGTGTTCCTGCCGGACTATCGAGATTCCGACGTCATGCGCGGGTATCGTGCGGATGACTCATATTTTGCCTTCGCTTCGGCGTTTCTGTCGGGCGCCATTTCTCTTGAGCAACTTCGGCGCGCCATGATGCTGGGGGAGTTGGGCGAGCAGGTGGTGGTGCGCTCGTCCCGCGCATTTCAAAGGCTTGAGTTTGTTGAGGCGATTCCAGCCGATGGCAGCGTGTTTTACCAGCGCAAAGAGCGTCGCAACGCTCAAGCGAAGGAAGCATTCCAGAAGGAGCGAGAATCTTCGATGGCGACACAGGGCCTCTATGCCGTCGATATGCTCAGGGAGGGGTGGAACAATGACAGCGCCTGCTTTCGACATCCTCTATCTCGATGATGCGATGGCAAATTTGGGTGGCATGTTGGAGTATGCGGCTCTTGATTGCGGCCTCGATCTCGACACCTTTTTCGGATACTTCCTGGCTTCCGGTGTTGCCACCCAATTTGAGAGGGGAAACCCCAGCTATGTGGCTGGCCTTTCGGGTCCCGAGCTCGCTTGTAAAGTCTTGCGGCGTTCGGGCTGCGATGTCGCATCTTTGCCCGAACCTGCCATACGTGATGGTTTCGGCCCTCAGTACTGGGCGGGATGGTCGCTTGCCGAGTACCAGTGGGCGCGCGCGGAGCGGTTTTGCGACATGGTCGCCGACGGCCTGACGGCAAGTAAGGTTGTGGATCTCTACCTGCTGCATGAGGCGGATGCGAGCAAGTTCGCCGAAGTCGCCGACGAGATTCTGACAAAGGCGCGCCGGAGTCGCCCGACGCGCCTGCAGACATTGAGAAAGAACAGGGGATTGACTCAGGTTGAGCTTTCCGTTGCGACTGACGTAAGCCTGCGCATGATTCAGCTCTACGAGCAGCGGCAAAACGACATCGCAAAGGCTGAGGCGGGCACGGTCATCCGCCTTGCCCGTGCCTTGGGTTGCGCAGTTGAGGACGTTGTGGAGCCGCCGCTGTATGGCTAGTGGCGCTGCCTACCTCGGAACCACCGTGCCGCCGGCGTCCACCATGGTCTGGGCGATGGCGCGGCCGATCATGTCGAGGTAGGCCTGCTCGCCCTCGGGGCGCAGGTGGGTGTTGTCGGCCCACAGGTAGATTTCCTCGTTGCCGGCGCACACGCTTGGCCAGTCGATGTAGTGCACGTTGTCATGGGCGTCGGCCACCTGCTGGAGGTTGGCATTGGCCGCGTCCTGGAAGCCGTCGGGGTTGACGGTGCCCACGAGGAAGGCGTGCGTACCTGCGGGAAGCGTCGCCACCATGCCCTCGAGCTCATCGATGCCGGGGGTCGTGTTGGAGAAGCAGGCAAATACGACGACCTTGCCCACCACGCCCTGCGACACGTAGTCGGCAAATACACTGAACGCCTGGAAGGGCATGCGTCCCACGTACGCATCCTCATAGCCGGTGGGAAAAATGTCGTAGAAGCCGTCCTCGGGCGGTACTGAGTCGCCGATGAGGATGGGGGAGTAGAGCCCCGCCGCGCTGTCTTGCTCGGACTGGTGCAACGAGAAGGACATGACGCCCTCGGGCAGGGAGACGGGCGCCGGTGTCTGGGCGGCTTGCGTCTCGGTGCTTGCGGCACTGGCGTCGGCGGTCGGCGGAACTTCTTGCACAACGGGCATGTCGCTGGGCTGGGTCGCCGGGACGGCCGGAGCAGCAGCGCCGTCTCCCGCCTGACCTGTGGCGCCTTGGGCGTTCGTGCGGCCGGCCGTGAGGTCGCGCGCCTTGTCCACGGCCTCGCCGGTGGAGGAGATGGCGTCCTTGGGCACAAGGGTGACTTCGGGTACTGCAATGCAGCCTATGGAGGCAACTACCAGCAACAACGCGCAGGCGCCCGTGCCCGCCACCTGCGGCATGCGTGCGAAGAACGCAGGGCCCTCCTGGCGAATGCGAGCCATGAGCTCCTTGTTGCCCAGGGGCTGCTCGATGAACCTCCAGGCCAGCTCGGCCACACCCAGTGAGACGGCTGTTGCCAGGAGCTTCAGCCACCATGCGGCGCCACCGGTGGCGCCCATGAGCACGATGACGGGGTAGTGCCACAGGTACAACGAGAACGACCTGCTGCCGAGCCACTGCAGGGGTGCGCAGGAAAACGCGCGATTGAGCAGCGTCCCGGGCGACAGCAGGCTCATCATGAGCATGCACGTGAGGATTGTGGCGAGCAGCATGCCGCCGTAATAGAAGAACTGCGAGGTGGGGGGCACAACAACCATGATGACGACGAGTCCCACCAGGCCCACCCAGCCAAAGACCTCGACGGCGGTGGAGGGGGCAAACACCGGGCGATCGACAAAGCCGCGCGGCGAGGCGGGGTCGGCGACGCGGCGCACGCCCACCTGCTCCACGAGCAGGTTGCGACCAACCACGGGCATGTAGCCCAGGGGCCACATGAACGCCAGCAGGGCGCCTGCCAGCACGGCAAAGGCGCGCGTGTCGCAGCCGTAGTACACGCGGCTCGGGTCGGTTCCAGGCACGTAGAGCACCGCCATGAGCACGGCGGAGACGAGGGTGAGCACGCCTGCGACAATGGCCATGGCGCCCTTGTTGTTGTGCGAAAGCTTGAGACCCACCGTGAGGATGAGCGGCCACAGGATGCAAAGCTGCACGTCAACGCCCAAATACCACAGGTGCGTGAGCGGAGAGACGCCGCCGATCTTGTCGAAGTACGACAGGCCGTTCACGATGTAGTTCCAGTTGTCGAAGAACAGAAGGCTCGGCAGGATGTCGGGGCGCATCTTGGTGAGGGCCACGTGATTGAAGGCGATGCAAGCCACGCAGACGATCAGAATCATCGCCGCCATGGGAGGCCAGAGTCGCTTGAGGCGGCGGCCCCAGAAGCTCGGCAGATTCACGTCGCCCGTGCGGTCGAACTCGCGCAGGATGGAGTTGGTCACCAAGTAGCCCGTCAGCACGAGGAACATGACGACGCCCATATGGCCGCTTGGCAGCCAGTTCACCTCCAGGTGGTATGCCACCACGGATGCGATTGCCAAGGCGCGCAGACCCTCGATTGACTTCACGCGTGCGTTTGCCATGTCTGTTCCGTTTCCTGTTCCCCATCAGGCCGGGTTCCCGGCCCGGCTGAAACTGTTTTCAGCGCGGGATTATCGCCCAAAACGCCTGTTGCTACAACGTCCAGCCTCGCAAACATGCTGCGTACCATATCTTTTCAAGCGTTGCCGGGCGTGCAATGCACATCAACCTGGATTTATCAGGTAGAGAGGGCCTTGAGAACTGACTTGCGCGCATGTCGCGTTACACTTATTGCGAGTGTGTCTCTGAGTTTCTTTGAATCTTTCATCGCGAGGCGGGAGCTGACGTGAGGCTTTTTGGCGATAACAGCAAGTACGGCGACACCGAGATTGAGCTTGCCGGTGGCAAGCGCACGGTGGGTGTGAAGGTCGAGGACGGTAAGGCTTTCCCCGAAGGCGTCGCCGGTCTCATCCCCGTCGTCACCAAGCGCAAGAAGGGCGGCACCAAGACCGTCTATGCCTTCCCCACCAAGGAGGGCGATTCCGGCGAGCTTGAGCAGACCGACGAGCTTGCCGTCATCACCGACGGCGTCGAGCTCATCAACCGCCTGCTTGCCCAGGCCGCAGAGCTTGCCCGCATCGAGCTCGGCCAGATTTTCGGTGTGACCATGGCCATCACCCCCGAGAACTACAACTTCACGCGTGTGGAGATCGTCCCCATCGATGCCCACAACAAGCCCAGCGAGACTCCCGTGCACCTGCACATCGAGACCTCCGAGGAGCCTTGCGAGCCCGGCAGCCTGAGCTGCGTCATCGAGCTTGACGGCGAGGGCGTGCCTGCCCGTGTGCTCATCTGCGAGTACAACGAGCGCAACGCCACACTGCGCATCAACGTCAACGTCAACGAGAAGACCGGCAAGTTGAGCGTCCAAAAGGTCGAGGACATCATGGGCAGCGAGGCGCGCCTGCTGTACAAGCGCGGCTGGACTCCCCAGGGCGCCCAGTACGTTGCCGCTCGCAAGGAAGGCCGCGAGGGTGGCGAGCGCGGCGGCAAGTTCGTGCGCAAGACCGGTCGCGCCGTGTCGCGTGACCAGCGCGATTCCTTCGACGGCGAGCGCGAGGGCCGCTTCGAGAAGAGTTCGCATCGCAACCGCTTCGATGACGAGCGCGACGGCGGCCGCGGCGAGCGTTCCCGCGGCGGCAAGCCTGCTCGCCGCGACGAGGTCCCCGGCATGAGGCGCATCGACGGCTCTCCCGCCAAGCGCGGCGGCACCCATCGTGACCGCGATGACCGCCGTTCCCGCGATTTCGACGACCGTCCTCGTGGCGAGCGTCGCTACGACGATCGCGGGGATCGCGATTACAGCGAGCGCCGCTATGACGACCGTCGCTCCGGTGGCCGCGATTACGACGACCGTCGTTCCGGCGGCTACGACGACCGTGGCAGCCGTGGTGGCGAGCGTCGCTACGACGATCGTTCTCGTGGCGGTCGCGACGGTGGCTCCAATGGCCGTCCGCGCAGCAACGGCGGCAATGGCGGCTCTCGCGGTGGCAACCGCGGCAACGGAGGCTCTCGCCGTTCCTACTAGGCCGAGCCAGGCTCGCTGCCTATAGTTCTGCAAGCATACGGCGGGCTTTGTTTGGATGTGGTGCTTGCCGTGTCCAGCAAAGCCCGCCGCACATGTATACGGTTCGTCTGCCCTGCGCCTTGGTGGTTTTGTGCGCGGGGCCTGTCTGATTTGGGAGCACGTTGCACATGCAAGCACCCCATAAGACCGGCGTGTCCCTCTCGGCCTACGCAAAGGCGCTGGAGGCGGCAGGCGTTTTGAACGAGGTGAGGCTGCCCCAGGGCGGCCAAGAGCCCCTGGTCGATTTCATCACGGCCGACTCGCGCGAGGTTGTGCCCGGCACGCTCTTTGTGTGCAAGGGCCGCGCGTTCAAGCGCGAGTACCTGGAGCAGTCTCTTGCGGCGGGGGCATTCGGCTATCTTGCCGAGCAGCCTTTCGATGGCATCGAGGCGCCGTGCGTGCTCGTGAACGACGTGCGCCGCGCCATGGGCGTCCTGGCCGACATGCTCTACGACCACCCCTCGGGCCGCATTCAGACCTGCGCTTTTACGGGCACCAAGGGCAAGACGACCTGCGCTTTCTATCTCAAAAGCGTGCTTGACGCTCGAGCCCGTGCGCTCGGCGCCCATGCCACTCCCATCTTCTCCACTGACATTCTCGACGACGGCGTCACCTGCGCTCCCTCGAAGCTCACCACCCCTGAGGCCCTCGAGCTCGAGGGTCATATCGCAAACGCCGCCTCTGTGGGTGCACGCGAACTGGTGATGGAAGCCTCGAGCCAGGCCCTTAAGTATGACCGCACCTTTGGGGTCGACTTTGCCGTCGCTGGTTTCGTCAACATCGGCGAGGACCACATCTCGCCCATCGAGCATCCCGATTTCGAGGATTACTTCACAAGCAAACTCAAGATATTCTCCCAGGCACATTGCGCCGTGGTGAGCCTTGACATCGACCATGCCGATCGCGTGCTTGAGGCTGCTCAGGTGTGCCCGCGGGTCATCACGTGCTCCGAGCATGACGAGAAGGCCGACGTGTTCCTTACCTCATCCGAGCATGTCGAGGGTGGCATCGCGATGCGTGTGCGCACTCCGCGTGGCGAGCTTGAGTTCGTCCTTCCCACGCCTTCGCACTTCAACGCCCTCAACGCCCTGCTCGTTTGCGGCATGGCGGAAGGGCTCGGCGTCGAGCTTGCCTTTGTACGCGAGGGTCTTGAGCAGGTAAACGTGCCTGGCCGCGTGCAGATGCTTGCGAGCCCCGTGCCCGGCATCGTGCCTGTTGTCGATTTTGCCCACAACGGCATGAGTCTCGAGGCCGTTCTGCATGAGCTGCGGGCCAGTTATCCCCACCACGAGCTCTGCGTCGTCTTTGGAGCGACGGGCGGCAAGGGCGTCGACCGTCGCGACACGATGGGCATTGCAGCAGGCAGGCTGGCCGATCGCATCGTCATCACCGAAGACGACCCCGGCCCCGAGTGCGTGGAAGACATTTGCCGCACCATCGCCCAGCGCGTAGAAGAGCAGGGCAATACCTGCTGGAAAATCGTCTGCGACCGCGAGCAGGCCATTCGTACCGCGCTTGCCGATGCGCACAAGCCGGCTGTGGTGCTCGTCTCGGGCAAAGGCAGCGAGGCCACCATGGTGCGCGCGAACGGCCCCGAGCCCTGGGAGACCGACGCCGTCGTGTTTGCCCGGGCACTCTCCGACATGGCCGCAGGGAGGCTCGATGTATAAGTTTTCCGCCCCCAACCTGCTGCAAGGCACCGTGGCCGCCGTGAAGGAGGGCGCCGTAAACGGCGTCGTCTCCATTGAGACTCCCGCGGGCTTCATCAAGGCCGACGTCTCGATGGCCGCCATTCGCGAGCTTGGCCTGCGTGAGGGCGCGCGTGCCGCTGCGCTCATCAACGCTCCCGACGTGCTGCTCGAAGTGGGGGAGGGCTTCGGCTTCTCCCTTTCGGCGGGCAACGGGTTCTCTGGCAAAGTCACCCGTATCGAGCGTGGTGTGGTGAGCGCTCACGTGTGGGTTGAGCTGCCCTGCGGCTGCAGCCTTGTGAGCGACGTCACCCTTGACGATGTCGACATGCTCGGCCTGGAGGCGGGGTCTGCCGTCTTCGCTGCGGTAAGTTCCAACGACGTTGTCGTGTTGTGCGAGGGATAAAGGGTATATAGTGGAGCAAGATAGCGTTGCCGGGCAGTCCTGGCAGCTAGGTCGTGAGTAAAGGAGTTGCACCATGCTGTACTCGAAGATCATGGTTCCTTACGACGGTTCCGACCACGCCAAGGAGGCCGTGCGCTACGCCAAGGAGCTCGCCGCCCTCAACCCCGAAGCCACCGTTGACGTAATCCAAGCCCTCTCCGTTGGCGCCATGGATTTCCAGGCAACGTATTCTGACGGCGTCTATTACGGCCAGATTGATTATGAGCAGTACAAGCAGCTGCTCGATGCCACTGTTGCCGCTGCCAAGAAGGCCATGGTAGACAGTTTGGGCGACAGTCTCGACGAGCTGGGAGAACGTGCAACTGTTGAGGTTGTGCCTGGTAACGCCCTTGCCGCCGTGCTTGCCGATTATGCCAAGCATCACGACATCGACCTGATTGTCATGGGTCGCCGTGGTCTGGGCGCCATCCGCGGCATGCTTGGCAGCGTGAGCTACAGCCTTCTGCGCGAGACCGACATCCCGGTTCTCACGGTGAAGTAGCTTGCGTGTAGCGCAAGGCCGTGCGAGTTTTGATGTGAGATTGAGCCGCCCAGGCTTCCATATGGAGGTCTGGGTGGCTTTTTTGATAAGAAAGTTGTGACCCGAGGCGACCACAGTCCGTCAAAGAGGGTGAAGGGAGGCAGTTTGGAGGACTCGGATATCGTCAAACTGTATTGGAAGCGCTCGGAGCGCGCCATCGGCGAGACGAAAACAAAATACGGCACGTTTTGCCGAGGGGTCGCGTTTCGCATCTTGCGCGACTCCCAAGATGCCCAAGAATGCGAGCAGGACACCTACCTGCGCGCATGGAACGCCATGCCGCCTCAGCGCCCCAGCGTGCTGCAGGCATTTCTCGGCAAGATCGCACGCAACGCTGCGCTTGACCGCTGGCGTGAGGGCAAGGCGGAGAAGCGCGGGCAGGGTCAGGTTCCCGTGCTGATCGACGAGCTTGCCGACTGTCTGCCCGACGGAAGTGGTGTTTTTGCCGGTACCTCGGAGGTGGAGCTCGTGGCGCTTCTCAACGCATTCCTGGAGCAAGCTCCCCGCGAGCAGCGCCATTTCTTCGTGCGCCGCTATTGGTATGGCGACACGGTCGCGGAGATTGCCAGTGCCTACGGGGTAACCGAGAGCAAAGTGAAGATGACGCTTGCGCGCATGCGTGAGGAGCTTAAAGCCGTTTTGACACGTGGAGGTGTTGCTCTGTGACGAGCGAAGAGAGGGATGAAAGATCGCTTCGCCTGCTTGCGGCGTTGGGTGACATCGACGACCGCTTCGTAATGGAAGCGGCGTGTCCCGGGGCGACGGGCTCCGTTGACGAACGAACGTGCGTGATCGAAGGCGACAGCGAGACGAAGCTGACGCAAGAAGGCGATATACAGAAGGGCGTGGCGGCTGCAGAGGTCCAGGTCAATATGCCTGCCGACGTGACTTCTGATGCGATGTCGGAAGCCAAAGGATGCGACGATGTGCCTGCCGGGAAAGTGCCCCGCAGCGCGCCCGCCGAGAAGGCAGCTGTTGACGCCTCCACTGGCAGGGAGCCGGGCAAAGTCCTGCGTTTCACGCCTGAGCGTGCGCGCGCTCTAGCGGGCGTAGGAATCGCGGCGTGCCTGCTTGTTGCCGGTGCAATTGTGTTTGCCCGCCCCGAGATGCTTGGCCTCAACAATCACGGTCCCAGTGAGCCCGCGATGACGCGGGACCAAACGACTGACACCGCAGCACCCGAGGAGGCGGCGCCCGAAGCCGCGATGCCCGAGAATGCCGCGGCCGATAGCGAGGATGCCGGCGTGATGGCAGCCAGTGAGTCCGCCGTCATGGCGCTTTCCGACGACGGGGATCAGGGGGCTCCGCTGGCCCGTGCCGTCCAGGATGCCGACGAGGGCGAGGTTGCGCAGGATGCGGTGGCAGCATCTGGTGCCGTGACGACCCTTGCCAACCCCTGGCAGGAGTGTGCGAGCATGGCGCAGGCGGAGTCGCTCGCGGGATTCTCGTTTGCCATCGGTGACTCTGCCTTGCCGGAGGGGTATGGCCCTGAGGCCGCATACATCCAGGTCATTGCGGGTGCCATGCTTGAAGTCGATTACACGGGTGAGCACGGGGGCTCGGTTTGCCTGCGCAAGGCCGTGGGTACCGACGATGTGAGCGGCGACTACAACAGCTACGACCTCACACAAACAAGCCGTATTGCGGGACAAGACGTGACCATGCGTGGGGCAGAAAATGCCTGGTATGTGGCTGCCTGGACGCGCGACGGGTATTCCTTTGCCGTCGTTTCCACGTCTGCTCTTACAACCTCCCAGGTTGAGGCGCTTGTGGCGGGATTAAGGTAAGACTTTCGCTCTGCGAGTGACATGGCGGGCTTTCTTATCTCGGCAAAAGGGGAGTATCATCGTGCCCAACTTTTGCCAACAAGGAGGCCTGCCATGTCTGCTGTTGAAAGCCAGTCCCTGCATCCTTTCTGCGCCGTGCCCCTGTGGGAGTGCAACCGCCGGCTTGCACGTGTGGCGCAGGGCCTGGAGCCGGCCGACCTTGTGATTCGCGACTGTCGTCTTGTCGATGTGTGCACCCGCGAGGTCCTCGAGCATGCCGACATCGCTATCGCGGCTGGTAGGGTTGCCTATGTGGGTATTGCGCCCCATACCGCGCTGCACTGCGTGGGGCCCGACACGCGCGTGATTGACGCTGCGGGCGATTACGTGGCACCGGGCTTTCTCGACGGGCACATGCATGTCGAGAGCTCCATGGTGGGGCCTTCCGAGTATGCGCGCGCCGTTGTGCCGCACGGTACCGTGGGTGTCTATTACGACCCGCACGAGGCATGCAACGTGGCGGGTCTGGCTGCGGTGCGGCAGATGGCGGCCGATGCCGAGCGCGTGCCGCTCAAGTTCATGCTTACCACGCCCAGTTGCGTGCCCGCAGTGCCTGGCTTTGAAGACACGGGCTCAGACGTAGACGCCGCCCAGGTGGATGAGTCCATGACCTGGCCGTACACGGTGGGCCTGGGCGAGATGATGAATTACCCCGGCATCCTCGCGGGAGCCGATAACCCCGTGGACGAGGTCTGCGCGACCCTGCGTGCAGGCAAAGTCGTGACGGGGCATTATTCCGTGCCCGAGTGTGACCGCGGGCTTAACGCCTACATCGCCTCGGGCGTGAGCGCCTGCCATGAGTCGGTGCGTGCCGAGGACGTTGTGGCCAAGACGCGCCTGGGCATGTACACCCAGATTCGCCAGGGTTCTGCCTGGCACAACCTGCATGACCTCGCTCCCGCCATTGTCGGACGCGATATCGACACGCGTTTCTGCTGCCTCGTCACCGACGACTGCCATCCCGACACCCTGCTGCTTCACGGCCATCTCGACTATATCCTGCGCCTGGCGGTGGAGGAGGGCATCGATCCCGTCGAGGCCATCCAGATGGTTACCATCAATGCGGCCACGTGCTTCCAAATGCAAGGAGAGTTAGGTAGTGTCACACCTGGTAAGTGTGCTGACCTGGTGTTTCTCGAGGACTTGAAGGACTTCCGCGTGAAGCGGACGATTATTGACGGGCGAATCGTGGCAGAAAGCGGCGTGCCTTTCTTCAATCCCGGCCCCTTCGCCTGGCCCGACTGGATGACCCAAAGCATGCATGTGGGCGAGGAGATTCGCAAGGAGACGTTCCGCGTCTCCGCGAGTGACCCCGAGGCGTCGACTGCCCGCGTGCGTGCCATACGTCTGCGCGGCGGCGACACCATTGCCTACGAGGAGCATGTGGAGGTGCCTGTGCGCGACGGCGCCCTGCAGGCCGACCCAGCACGCGACATTCTCAAGGCCTTCGTGTTTGAACGCCACCATGCCAGCGGCACGCACGCTGCGGGATTTGTGTGCGGCCTGGGTATCCACGGTGCGCTCGCACAGACGGTGGCCCATGACGCCCACAACCTGCTTGTGGTGGGCGACAACGACGCTGACATGGAGATTGCGGCAAATGCCCTCGTAGAATGCGGTGGCGGCGCTGTCGCTGTGGTGGACGGCGAGATTCTCGCAAAGGTCGCGCTGGAAGTGTGCGGCCTTATGAGCACGGGTGAGGCGGCCGAAGTGGCGAGTCAGGTATGCCGCATGGAGCAGGTTTGGGCCGCCATAGGATGCAAGATGCCCTCGCCCTTCATGACGCTCGGCCTGCTCAGTCTCGCCTGCATCCCCGAGCTGCGCCTCACTAACCGCGGCTACGTTGACTGCACCCAGTTCAAATTCGTCCCGCTCGAGGTGGGGGAGTAACAGCGGTGTAATTGGGCAGGGGCGCAGAGGCAACCCAGTACCAGACTGACTGTTTTGCGATTTGTCTGTTGGGTCGCAGTGTCGGGGTATGATGTGCCTGGTTTGTTTTGGTGGTTTGAGGTGCGTCGCGCGCTGAGACTGAGATGAAAGGTGGGCGTGAACATGGGCGTATATCTCAATCCTGGTAACCAGGCCATGGCCATCGACCGCCGGGCTCGCATCTACGTGGACAAGAGCGGCCTCATCGCCCATCTCAACGATCGCGTGTTTGCCGGTGGCGATCGATATGTTTGCGTCAGCCGTCCTCGGCGTTTCGGTAAGACCATGGCGGCAAGCATGCTGTGCGCATACTACCAGCGCGGAATCGACTCCCATGGCCTGTTTGATGACCTCGCTGTTGCTCAGGGCCCCACATACGCCGCGCACCTCAATGCCTACGACGTGGTGTATCTCGACATGCGCCAGTTTCTTGGAGAGGCGGGCTGTGCCGCCGCCGTTCCGGCTCTCGTCACGAGCAAATTAGTTTCTGAGCTGGCCAAAGCGTTTCCTGGTGCGATTGAGGCGGGCTGCAACAGCCTGTTCGAGGCTTTCTCTCTCGCCGCCGCGTCGGAGCCTGGTCATCCGGGCTTTGTCTTTATTATCGATGAGTGGGACGCGGTGTTTCGCGAGGCTCAGCATGACGTTGCCGCCCAGGAGGCATTCATCGGCTTCCTGCGTGATCTGCTCAAGGACAAACCTTACGTCGCGCTTGCCTATATGACGGGCATTCTCCCCATCAAAAAGTATGGCACGCATTCGGTGCTCAATATGTTTGACGAGCTCTCTATGACGGCACCAGGTGATCTGGCCTCGTATTTCGGCTTCACTGAAGACGAAACGCGTGCATTGTGCGATGCGTGGAACATGGACTTTTCCGAGGTCAAACGCTGGTACGACGGCTATTTGCTCAGTGGCATGCATATGTACAGTCCGCGTTCGGTGGCGTTGGCTCTAACCAAAGGGCGCTGCTCGGATTATTGGACCTCCACAGAGACGTACGAAGCGTTGCAGACCTACATCGACCTTGATTTTGATGGGTTGAGGCAGGCTGTGGTTTCAATGTTGGCCGATGAGCCCCAGAAGCTTGACACGACGACCTTTGCCAACGACATGACAACGTTTAAGCGCAAAGACGACGTGCTCACTCTTTTGGTGCACCTGGGGTATCTGGGGTATGACGAGCAAGCGGAGCTGGCGTTTATTCCCAATGAGGAAATTCGTCGCCAGTATGTATCTGCCTTGGTAACGGGAAAAAGAACACGGCTTGCTCAGCTGATACAGAACTCTGACCATCTGCTACAGGCGACGTTAGCCGGTGATGCCGATCGAGTTGCCCTTGCAATCGAGGAAGCGCATGACTCGGCGGCTTCACCGCTCTTTTACAATAACGAGCAGGCTTTGCGTGCGGCGGTCAAGCTCGCATACATTTCAGCTGTCGATGAGTACGCCACCATCGAAGAGCTTCCCAGCGGCAAAGGCTTTGCAGACATTGTATTTATCCCCAAGCCCTCGTCGCAGCTTCCAGCCTTGCTGATTGAGCTCAAGTGGAACAAACCTGTTGATGGCGCTATTGAGCAGGTTAAGCGACGCGATTACCCCCAGGTTCTTCGCAAGTGGGGCGGACCAGTCCTGCTTGTCGGCATCTCGTATGATGAGAAGACAAAACGACATGAGGCGAACATTGAACGTATGTGATTTGAGGTGCGATTCGGCGCTAGCTCGCGCTGACTTTGATGCGATGGCGGCTATGGAGGCGCGCTTTTATGGCGAGGACCTCATCACGCCTGCTGAGGAGTCGTGGAGCTGGTACGAGCGCTACCCGTGTACCATTGTTGCTGCGCGTGGCGAGCAGGAAGAGGTTGCGGGGTTCGTCAACCTGTTCCCAGTGAGCGGGGGTGTGCATGCGGCCCTTCTCGCCGGTGCCTTCAATGACGCAAACCTTACGACAGATGACGTGGTTGACCCTTGGGCGCAGGGGGCGGACTCTGTGCCGCTGCACATGTTCCTCAGCTGCGTTGTGGTCGACACTCCCTGGCAAGGCGGTGGCCTGGCGTACCGCCTTGTTGCCCAGGCCTCTGCGCAGTATGCCGAATTTGCCTCGCGCATTGCCGACGTCACCATCGACACGGCAACCCCCGACGGTGCCGGCCTTGCCCGCAACCTGGGCTTCACCCTTGTTTGCCCCTCCGACCATGGTACTCAAATCTGGCAATCTACCTGGGAGAACTTCATCGCGCATATCAGGTGCTAGAGGAGGGCTGCAACCTCTTGTTCAGGGCACTGAACGTTCGGTTACCCCTCAAACCATTGTCGCCCCGCCTTCTCGGGCGCTAGAGTCTGTCTTGTCCCACGGGCGCTGTCTGCAAACGCAAAAGCCCCGGGCCGCGTGTGTGTGCGGCCCGGGGCTTCGTGCTTGGGAAGGAGATTGTTAGGCTAAGAGCGCCTGGGGTTGCTGTTAGGCGTTGGCCAGAGCGTCGTTGACGGCGGAGAAGATGGCCTTGGAGGTGACGGTGGCGCCGGCCACTGCGTCAACACCGTCAGTGCCGTTGGCCTCGACGATGGCTGCGGGGAGCTGCTCGATGGCCTTGGAGCCGATGCCCTGGGTCTCGGAGTTCTCGCCAACCTCGACGGCAGTGATCTTGCCGCCTTCGATGGTCACGGTCACAGGCACGTCGCCGCCGATGCCCTTGCCGGAGGCGGTGTAAGTGCCGTCGGCAACAGCGCTGGCGTCAGCAGCAGGAGCGGCGTCGGCCTCCTCGGCTGCGGCAGCCTCGGGATCGGTCTGACCGGTTGCGCCGGGCTTGACGGGGTCGGACTCATAGGTGCCGGCAACGGCATTCTCGGCAGAGATCATACCGAGGGCAGCGCAGGCCATGAGGCAGGTGCCCGAGCCGTAGTAGAAGTCGCCCAGCCAGCCAGCGGAGCAGTTACCAGCGGCGAAGAGGTGAGGGATGGGGTTGCCCTCGTAGTCGAGCACATGGCATTGCTCGTCGATGACCATGCCGCCGAAGGCGCCAGTGGTGGACATGATGAGCTTCATCGCGTAGTAGGGCGCGTCGATGGTGCCAAAGCCGTCGGTACGGCCGAACTGCGGGTCCTCCTGGTTCTCGCAGCACTTCTTCCACTCGTCGAGCGTGGTCTGCAGGCCAACCTCAGGCAGGCCGGTCTTCTCGGCAAGCTCGGCCACGGTCTCGCCCTTCACCAGGGTGCCGTCATCGTACCAAGCCTGAACCTGGGCCTCGTCCTGCAGTGCGGGGTTGTCGTCGAAGTTGGAGTCGCCGAAGACAATCCACACCTGGCCGTCAATGCCGCCCTCCTGACGGGTCTGGGTGTAGAGGCAGCGGCTCCAGAAACCGTAGGTGGTGTCCTCGCGGGCGAAGCGGTAGCCACGCGGGCCAACGGCGATGATGTCCATCATGTGCTTGTTGGTGCCGATCCAGAAGTAGCTGGGGTTGTTGTCGGTGCCGTGGAAGCTCGTCTGAGCGCCCAGGGCCATGCCGGCCAGGATGCCCTCACCCGTGTTGGCGTCGACCATGGTGAGGTTGTGGTGCTTCATCATCCAGTAGTGGTGCGGGTTCACGTGCTTGGCAAGGACCTCGTTGTGGTCGATGCCGCCGGTGCAGCAGATGACGCCCTTGTCGGCCTTGTAGCAGGAACCGTCGAGGCACTTGACGCCGTTGACGACGCCGTTCTCGTCGGTCAGGAACTCAACGATCTCGGCGTTCAGGACAATCTTGCCACCCTTGTCCTCAACGGCCTTTGCAGCGTTGTCCATCCAGACCTTGCCGCCGTGACCGTCGGTGTTCTCAACATCGGCGGGATCGACCAGGTAGTGAATACGGTCAGCGATGGTCTCCTGCGGCACGAAAGGCACGGGACGGATGCCGGCAGTGCGGGAAACACCCAGGCCGAAGCTAGACTTGATCCAATCGAGAGACTCAGCGGACTTGGCGATAATGGTGCGGATCAGGTCCTCGTCGCAGTCGCCGTCTGCCATGGCGAGCCAGTTCTGGCACATGAGGTCAACGGAGTCGTTGGGCGTCGCGGGGTTCGTGCCGTCATCGAGAGCAAACTCGTCCTCGGTGCCAGCAGCCTGGAAGGCACCCTCGGAGAACTGCAGCGTGCCGCCGGTGAAGCCGGACTTCTCAAGGACGATGACGGAGGCGCCCAGCTCGAGGGCACGGTACGCAGCGTTCAGGCCAGCACCGCCAGCACCGCAGACGACGACGTCAGCGGTGTCGGTCCACTCGGGCTCAGCGGCGGCCTCGTCGGCCCAAGCGAGGGAACCCTTGTAGCCGCAAGCGGCGAGCAGGCTGGCGGTGCCAGCGGCACCCAGGAAACCACGGCGAGAGACAGTAGCGTTCATAGTAGAAACCTCCTGAATCAACGTGCACCTTTTAGTAATAGCGACTTGATGTTTGCCAGGTTCTGCGCCATCCCCATGGCCCAGAAACATCTCGGCGCATGTGCGTGCCCGTCCCACGTCTGGGGCGTCGCGCTCTGCATACACGTGCGCCGGATGGTTCGACCGGCCCTGGCGGCCGGTGGTTGTCACATGCGATGCGGTGCGTGGGGTTCGCGCTTGCCTCGCTGCGACTGATTCGAACTCTAGGCGGCAGGCGGCGGTTTTTCGAGGGCAAACGGGGGTGTTTGCGCGCTCACCCCTGGGTGATTCAACAATCACCCCACCGTCTAGCTGGGGTGTTAAGGTTTTCGAATCCTCTAGCCCTGATATGGGTTAAACGAGTATCATTGGCGCGGTTGAATTTGAGAGTGCGTGCAAGGGGAAGTCTCGTCTTCTATTTTGGTTCGGCCGGCATCGGTCGTGTTCCATGGGGGCGAAGGTGGGGGAAGGACGGTCCATGGCAGCGGGGCGACTTGGGGCTCAGGGGACGCTTGGGACATCGGGGCGAGGCAGCTTGGGTAAGAATCACCCCGCCATGTCGTCCGGCAGAATCGGCGCCATCGTGCTTGCCACCCTGGCGTGCGTCTGCAGCTCGGTGGACGTCTGGGTTCTCATGACGATGGCGCTTCCGATGATGGAGCCTTTGAACCCGGCGGCAACCACCATTCAGGCCGTCGCCGCGGCGGCAGGTTATGCCCTCGTTGCCCTCGTTGCCCTCAAAGCCCCGCGTCTGGTGTCTCCCATCGTGTTCAGCGTTGTCTCCGTCGTCATGATCATCACCGGCTCGTTCGCCTGGTGGTGGGGAATGGACTCCTCCAACGCCGTGGTTGCCACGGTGGGTGTGTGCATGGCGCATTTCGGTTGTTCATGGCCGCGCATTCTGGTGGGTGCGTCGCTGTGCGCCCTGGGCAACAAGCGCGACCTCGTCCTGGCCGCCTTTTTAGGCGAGGGTATTGGCGCCCTCATGCGTTGCCTCATTCCACAGACGCTTTCGTTTGTCACAAGCCTTGTTGTGGCGGGTCTCGTCGAACTAGTGATGACGTGTGTTGGCTTTACCGCAGGTGTGCCGTTCCTCAAAAAGGGCCTCTCTGCCCGTTCGCCTGAAGAACTCGGTACCACGAACCCGAACTCGTTTGTGAGCCCTTCGCACCGCCTCTTCGTCCTGATAGCGTTCTTCGAGTTCATTCATGGTATCTCGCTGGCCGAGAAGACCGACGTCATCCTTGGGGCAAACATTGCCGTGGTTATCGCCTTGATCGCCGGTGGTGTGTGGGTGTTCGCACGGCACCGCATGGAGAGCGAGGACATCTTGCTCGTAATTGCGGCGCTGCTCATGCTCGGTGGCTTCATCTTGCGCCCGCTGACGCCCGTCGAGTCCATGATGTCGAGCACGCTCTCGTTTGCGGGTGCCGCGTTCTCATGGGTGCTCATCTGGACGGTCTTTGCCTCGGTGGGCATGTCGAACCCTGCGGGCGCCCTGTGGGCACTCGGTGCGGGCTATACCATGCAGGCCCTGGGTTTGGAGGCTGGCTCGCTTCTGGGACGCTGGGCCACGTCTGAGTGGTTCGCAGCTTCGGACAGCGTGGCGAACTGCTTCAACGCCGTGGTGGTGCTCGCCTTCATTGGGTATCTGCTCGTGGGCATGCGCGGGTTCTCCTTCAGCGCGGCTTTTGCCGATATCGTGCCCGTTGAGCCCCTGCGCACTTTGGAGCATACCACTGCCCACATCGAGCAGAGCTGCGAGGCCTTGGCGCGTGAGCACGGCCTGTCGGCCCGCGAGCTCGACGTGATGCGCCTGCTTGCCCAAGGCAAGGGCGGCCAAGAGATTCAGGACGAGCTCGTGGTGTCGCGAAACACGGTGAAAACCCACGTGCGTCACATCTACCGCAAGCTTGATGTGCATTCACAGCAGGAGCTCATCAACCTTGTTGGAGGAGATTCGCCTCGCTGAGCGGCGTTTGGTTGAGGATTGCGGGCTGGGGTAGAATGCCTGCATAGTGCGCCTGGTGTTAGGGATTTCGGGCGACTGAAGAAGCGATATGGTGTCGGGGAAGGAGCTTGCTATGTATATGGCTGACGATGCGACCTTGATCTTGGGTGTTATTTCCTGCGTTCTTTTTGCTTGCGTTGTGGTGGCCTACTTTCTGTCCATCTCGATGATGGTGCACAGCGCCACTGAGAAGGGCTGCCCGTGGAGCAAGGGACGCCTGTGGTTCATCGGCATCTTCACGACGCCTATCACCTTGGGCGTCATTGTGGCGGGGTTGCCCGACCGCAAGTAACGCGGCGAAATCGATCACCTCGCAAGTAGGTCACATGCTTGAGGAGGTCGCCGGCTCAGGGTCGGCGACTTTTTTTGTTTGTCGTCGGGCGGTTTGGCTGGTGCCTGGCGTTCTATGGCTTCCGGGCGAGGCTGCTGTGTGTGCCGGCGTTTTGGTTTTGACGCTTTTTGACGCGGTCGCGACATGCCAGAAGCGGAACATGCTTTGTGACACGCGTGTAAGGTTTGCCGACGCCGCACTTGGTATCATGGTTGGCGTTGTGGTAGCAAGCGGGCGAGACGGGTGATACATATATGCATATATATGTAATTGAAGACGACGAGTCGGTACGCGAGCAGCTCGCGCTGCTTTTGCAGCGTGCGGGTTACGAGGCGACGTGCGCTGAGCGTTTTGACCGTCTCGTAGACGACGTCCTCGCCGCTTCTCCCGACCTCGTGCTGCTCGACCTGGGCTTGCCGGGCACCGACGGGCAGATAGTCTGCCGGGAGCTCCGCCGCGTCTCGCAAGTGCCTATCATCGTTGTCACGAGCCGGGTCACCGACCTCGACGAGGTCATGTCCATGTCGCTGGGCGCAGACGACTTTGTTGCCAAGCCTTACAACCCTTCCGTGCTTCTTGCCCACATCGAGGCGTGCCTGCGCCGGGCAAAGGCCCCCGGTGCCCACCTGTCCAATGTGCTTGAATGCGCCGGAGTCTCGCTCGACCTTGCGCGATGCACGGCGAGCTATGAGGGCAAGTCGGTTGAGCTCACCAAAAACGAGACGCGCATCTTGTCGCTGCTTATGCGCCGCGCCGGCAAGGTTGTGTCACGCGAGGACATCATGGTGGAGCTCTGGAACTCCGACGCCTTCATCGACGACAACACGCTTACGGTGAACATGAACCGACTGCGCAAGACGCTGGCGTCCATCGGCGTGGAAGGCTTCCTTCGTACCCATCGCGGCCTGGGCTATTCGGCGGAGACGTCTCGATGAGTGCGCATGAGAGGCGTGGGGACGGTTTGAGCCTCGTGGCTTACCTGCGCGGTCATGTGGCCACGGTGCTCATGGGGATCGCCGCCCTTGTCTTCCTCTGGCCGCTGCTGAGGTTGACGGGCATGACGTCCGAGCTTGCGATGCTGTTCGTCGTGCTGGCCGCGTTGGTGTTTGGAGCAATGGGCCTCGTCAACTACCTGCGCGCGCGTGCCTGGTGTCGGGTTTTTCAGGAGATTGCGGCCGAACCCGACCGAGCGCTTGCGCGTGCCAGCGAGATGGACGAGCCCGACGGGGCTGAAGCTCGCGTGGCATATGAGGCCCTTGAGGCATTGCGGGTGCAGGCGGCCCATGAGGTGGGGGAGTCGCAACGCCGCGAGCGTGAGCACCGCGAGTATGTGGAGACATGGGTCCACGAGGTCAAGACGCCCCTGGCTGCCGCACGCCTCATTATCGACAACGAGGACGGTCGTGTGCCTCGCTCTCTCACCACCGAGCTCGACCGTGTGGACGTCCTTGTCGAGCAGGCATTGTTCTTTGCGCGCTCAAGTTGCGTGGAGAAGGACTTTCGCATTCGGTCATGCGAGGTGTCGACGCTTGTGCGCGATGCATTGAAATCCCGCGCGGCGGCGCTTGTGAGCGCGCGTATGGCGGTCAGCATGCAGGGGCTCGAAGGTGTCACGGTTTTCGCTGACGCCAAGTGGGTCGTGTTCGTTTTTGGCCAGCTTATCGACAATGCCGTGCGGTACC
Organism: uncultured Coriobacteriales bacterium; assembly: GCA_934654475.1. Classification (GTDB taxonomy): domain Bacteria; phylum Actinomycetota; class Coriobacteriia; order Coriobacteriales; family UMGS124; genus UMGS124. The sequence continues at coordinate 19,382 of CAKUFZ010000012.1, read as the reverse complement.
GCTGCACTGACGGTGCCTGCCGCATCGACTTCAGCGCATCTCGCGAAGACGAGGGTAAGGCAGACGAGCGCGTAGTGCTCAAGGTGCACGACAACGGGTGCGGTGTATGTGCCGCCGACAGGGGTCGGGTGTGGGAGAAGGGTTTCACCGGCAGTAACGGTCGCACGCACACCAAGTCGACGGGCATTGGCCTCTACCTCGTGCGCAATCTCTGCCAGCAGATGGGCATCGCGACGAGCCTGTCGAGCGTTGAGGGACAATGGACTTGCGTGAGCCTGACGTTTCCGGCCAATCGCATGCATATGCTGGGGGAATAAGGCGGCTGGCACGTACCTTACACGAACGTCACCCACATGTAAGCACAATCGATGGCACGGCAATGCCCAACAGGCGATGATGTCTAGCGTTGAAAAGCAACTATGACGCGCGGCATCTGGCCGGTAGCGCGGAAGGGAGGCCTGCCATGGCGGCGGTCTTGGAAGTGCGGAACCTCGAGAAAGTGTATGCGGGAAGGGGCGCCTCGACCCAGGCGCTCGCAGGCGTGAGCCTGTCGGCTGAGAAGGGCGACTTTGTGGGCATCATGGGCGCGTCGGGCTCGGGCAAGACCACGCTGCTCAACTGCATCGCCACCATCGACGCCCCCACCTCGGGCACGGTCCTTATCAATGGGCAGGACGTGACGAAACTGAAGTCGCGTGCTTTGGCGGACTTTCGTCGTGAGGAGCTCGGCTTCGTCTTCCAGAACTCCAACCTGCTCGACACGCTCACCTGTCGCGAGAACATAGCACTGCCCCTTACCATCGGGCGCGTGCCGGCAGGCGAGATCTCGGCTCGCATTATGGCTATGGCGTCGACCTTGGGCATCGAGGGAATTCTCAACAAGTTTCCCTACCAGGTGTCGGGCGGTCAGCGTCAGCGCGTGGCAGCGGCCCGCGCCATGATCGGCCAACCCAAGCTCGTGCTTGCCGACGAGCCCACGGGCGCTCTTGACTCCAAGAACGCAAAACTGCTGCTCGAGTGTTTCGAGATGCTCAACAAGCAGCTCGATGCCACCATCCTCATGGTGACGCACGACTCGTTTGCCGCTAGCTATTGCAAGCGCGTCGTGTTCATCCGCGACGGTCGCGTGTTCACCGAGGTGGTGCGCGGCGACGCCACGCGCAAACAGTTCTTCGACGACATCATGCGAGTCGTAGCTGTCATCGGGGGAGACGAGACCGATGATCGCTAAGCTTGCCTTTGGCAACGTCCGCAAGTCCCTGCGCGACTTTGCCGTTTACTTTGCCACGGTTGCCTTGGGCGTGGCTGTCTTCTATGCGTTCAACACCATTGCTGATCAGGCAGATTTTCTGAGTGGCGATGCCTCGGGCATCGTCGCGTCCATCGGCGGCATCATGCGCGGGCTCACGGTTTTCCTTGCGCTGGTGCTGGGTTTCCTCATGGTGTATGCCAACAACTTCCTCGTTCGCAGGCGCAAGCGCGAACTCGGCCTCTATCAGATGCTTGGCATGCGTCGCTCGCAGGTGTCGGCCGTGTTGGCGCTCGAGACGCTCATCAGCGGCATCGGCGCCTTCGCGTGCGGTTTGGTGCTGGGCGTATTGCTGTCTCAGCTGCTTGTGTTTGTGACGGCAGCCCTCTTCCACGACACGATCACCGCGTTCTCCTTCCGCTTCAGCCCTGATGCGGCCTGGTTTACCTTTGAATGCTTTGCCCTCATGTTTGCCGTGATGTTGCTCTTCAACATGCGGGCGCTTCGTCGTGTGCGTCTGGTCGACCTCATGGAAGCCGACCGCGTGAACGAGGAGGTCAAGCTACGGAGCCTGCCTGCCTCGGTGGTCGTTTTCCTGGTTGGCGCCGTTCTCATCGGCGTGTCGTATGCCCGCCTGTTGAATGACGGACTGCCTGTTGCGGGCTTTGAGGGGCAGGCGGGTCAGGCCTTCTGCATTACGACCGGCATGGTGTGCGCCGGCACGGTGGCGGTCTTCTATGCGCTTTCGGGATTCCTGGTGAGCCTCATGCAAAGGGTTCCGCGCGTGTACTGGCGCGGCCTCAACATGCTCACTCTGCGCCAGCTCAACTCGCGCGTAAACACTGCGTCTGGCTCCATGGCAGCCATCTCGATGATCTTGTTTCTCGCCATCACGGCGGTCACGACGGGCGTAAGCGTGTGCTCGGTGTTTACCTCCACCATTGAGGAGCACAACCCGTACGACGCTTCCGTCGACGTATGGTACTTTGATCCCGACTCGCCCAGTTCGCTTCAGTCCCTTCCCCTCACTTCGGATGGCCAGGTGGCGCCGGGTTATGGAGCCGCCACCGAAGAGCACGATGTTGTGCAGATGCTTGCCGGCGCGGGTTATGACCTGTCTTCCGTAGCCGACTACAACGTCCTCGAGCTGAGGGAAGCGTCGGGGCTTGCCGAGAGGCCTTCGGCGTCTTTCGACGAGATGACCCGCGTTACCGGTGTCGCCTTACCCGCCAGCGTTGCAAGCATGGCCTCCGACGGCGGTGTTCAGGTGGTAGGCGTGTCTGAGTTCAACGCGTTGCGATCGTTTTTGGGCCTCGACCCCATCGAGCTTGGCGAGGATGAGTACGCGATGGCCTGCGACATGGGCGAGGGCCTTCGCGATTTCTATAGCCAGGTGATGTGCGCTGGCTACACGGTGACGCTTGCGGACAGGGACCTTATTCCGTCGGCGGTTGGAGTCATTGATGACGCTTCCGGCGCCCTGTCCAACTCCACCGTTGGATCAAACCCAGGGTACTTCATCGTCCCCGACGACATCGCAGCTCAGGCGCCGTGTGCTTCGACGTATATCAACATGCGCTACAAGGATGGTATGAGTGAAGAGGCAGGCGGGCTGATGAACGAGCTTGCAGACCTCCAGACGGGTGACATCTTCAAAGAGGGCCAGACGACGTTTGCATACATCGGGAACGTGATTCAGAAAGAAGAGTCATGGTCCGCGATGAACAACATGACCGGCATTGTGAGCTACATGGCGGTCTACATTGGCTTCGTGCTTGTGGTGTCGTGTGCGGCGATTCTCGCAATCCAGCAGCTTTGTGCCACAACCGACGCCCAGCATAGCTGGAGGCTTCTATGGGAGCTCGGTTGCCCTCGCAAGCTCGTGTACCGCTGCTTGCTCGCGCAGACGCTCGTGTACTTCCTCCTCCCGCTCGTTGTGGCGCTGGCACACAGCATGGTGGCACTCAGTGTGGTGCGTGACGTCGTGGAGATCTTCGGCGCCTTCGACATCACGACGGCAGCCATTTCGAACGGCGCGCTGTTCGTGGCGGTGTACGGGGCCTATCTCTTCGCGTCGTATCGTCTGAGCCGCGGCATGGTCAATGCAACTATGGGCAGCGTAGGACGCTTGGGCGCATAGGGACAGAAGCCGCAGGTAGAATCATTGCAAGGGGTCCCAGGGTCGGTTCAAAGCCGTTCCCCGGGACCCTGTTTGTATGGCAATCATTCAGATGCGGCAAGGTTGTCTCGCTCGCGTCTCCGCTCACAAGTCGAACTCGTCTGATTGTGGCGCAGTTGGCGCATGGCAAGTTCGCGCAGCGGGGCGAGCCGCCTGCCGCTATCCTTTAGGACTGTGGGCAACAGGGGTCCTAGCAAGTCCAAAGGGCGAGCGTGCGCCAGCGCTGCATGGCGAAGTCACTCGAGCAGGTGACAAGCGTAATGCAACGGGCGGCGTTGGCGAGCATCTGGCTGGCCTGGGCGGAGAGGGCATCGGCCTGTGCGGCGACGCCCTCAAGCCATGTGCGGAAGTCAGCCACGTCATCCTGGCCTCCGCCGTCCTGGCCTGCGCTTCCCCAGTCGAACCGCTGGATTTCTTGCCAGCTTGCATCCACGCGTAGGGCGCAGAGGGGCTCCGCCCGTACGAGCCCCTCGGGTGTCTCCCATCTCAGGGAGCCGAGTCGGTCAAACCTCTCCTGGAGGTATGCCTCCTGAAGCTGGGAGAACATGCCCGAGGTGCTCGTCATGTGGTGGGCGTACGCGCAGACGTGCCGCGCGTTCGCACTGTCGCAGCGCCTGTCGAGAAAGGGCGTGCCACTGCAAGATGAGCGCCCCCACAGGTCGTGCGTGAGATACCAGGCTTGGTCGTCCTCGTTGTGCGTGGCAACCACGGGCAGGTCGATGTCGGTGCCCTGCACGCTTACCCAGGCCGTGACATCCCGGTTCAGCTCATGCAAGGCGCCCCAATTGCGCTCGCCTTGCTGTGCGATATCGGCATGCGCGTCGCTTGCCGACGCGATGGGCACAGGCGTGGTGCCTGCCGCGAAGTCTAGCCGGGTTGCCTGGGCGAGGTCCCCGTAGCTGCGGGCGCAAGCCGCTTCGCGCATCACGCTGCCCAGGCCGACGCCCATGCACACGGCGCCGCATGCGAGCGCCCCTATGCCGAGTGCCTTGCGCCGTGTGATGGGCGCGCCGGCCTGCCTAGACATGTCGCCTGGTTTTCAGCAACGTCTTCGCTGTGCTTCGGGGACGAATCCTTGGCACTTGTTGGGTTGCTTGACTGCCCGTTTGTACCCCATCGTTTCTCGGTGCGTTCACGCTGGTCGAAACGTCGGCGTATGCGATACGGGGTACGCCGTCGTTGCCGCCGCGCCTCTTAAAGACAAGGATGAATCCCGCGAGCATGCAGATTCCGCCTGCGCCAACCAGGCAGGCCCACATAAGACCCTGGCCGGTCTGGGGAAGATCTTCGCCGGGAGTCGTGGGTGTGGGCGGGGGAGTGACAAGCGCAACCGTTTGGCCCGCATCCTCGTAATCGCGGTGCTCGGCGACGGTCTTTCCGTCGCGCTGCAGCTTCTCCAAGAACACGAGTTTCTTGCCGGCAAGGCCCGAGCCGTCAAACGTCGCGGTCACGTCGAGCGTCGTGGCCGACTTCGTGGGCACAAAACTCGTGCTTGATGCGATGACCGTCTCATGGGTGTCAGCCACGGCAAGTTCGGTCACGATGGTGTAAGACGTTCCCGGTACAAGCCCGCGCATTTCAACACGGTCGATGAGCTGCATGTTTGCAAGCGCCGCAGCCTCATGGTCGCCATCTGAAGGATCTGTCGCCGTGGTGCGGATGTCCACGAACGACACGGTCTGCGCCGCATCGCCGATGTTTGCATGCACGGCCACCTCGCGCCCGTTGAACGAGACGCTCTCGAACGCCACGACCTCCTTGCCTGCGAACTGCGAGGCATCGAAGGTGAACGTCACGTTGACGCGACCCTTCGCGGCCGATGCCGTGAAGTCACCGGATGCGGTAAGCTGCTTGCCTTTGCCGTCTTTCAGAACCTTGCCCGTCTGCTTGTCTACAAGCTTGCCCTCGAGATGATATGTCTTGCCGGCTTCAAGGCCGTCATACTCAACGACATCGACGAGGGTGACCTTGTCGGAAAGCGCCGTCTCGTGCAGCCCGGTCTCCTTCTCGGTGAGCGTGGTGCGCAAGTTGGGCGTGTTGAAGCTCACCGTTTGGTTGGCGTCTGCCAGGTCGCAGTGCGAGGCCACGAGCTTCCAGGCATCGTCACCCTCGCCGTCGCCCGCTTTGACATAGAGCTCCTCGAAAGCAACTGCCTGGCCTGCCTGGATGCCGGAGACACCCTTGAAGGTCACTTCCGCGCTGCCGCTGCTCTTGTCAGCCGTAAACTCCACGCGTGCTTCCAGGGGCTTACCCGCAGTGTCCTTGTAGGCCTCGCCGGTCTTTGCGTCATGGAGCGTGCCGACGACTCGATAGGTCTTACCAGCTGTAACGTTTTCATAGGCAACCGTATCGATGAGGTCGATGGGGCTCGTTCCCATGACGGAATGCGCCCCGTCTGCGGTTGCGAGCGTCGTGCCCACGCGCGGCACGTCCACGGCCTGTGCCTCGTCGGCGATATCGGCATGCACGGCGAGCTCGCGTCCCTCGCAGGTGAGCGTCTCGAAGGCGACGATTGTCTTGCCTGCCAGACCGCTTGCATCAAAGGCGAATTCGACCGTTTGTGTGCCCGAGGCTGCCTGCGGGGTGAACTCAACGCTTGCGCTCACGGGCTTGCCGTTGGCGTCAAGCACCTGCGAGGCGCTCTCTTTGTCCATAAGGGTGCCCGTGAGGGTGTAGGTCTTGCCCGGTTTGAGGTTGCTGTATGCCACTGTGTCCGTGAGCGTGAGGGACTGCGCCGCGTTTGCCATGTGCAGGCCGGTGTCGGCGTCGGTCAGCGTTGTGGCGATACCGGGCTTGTCGACAACCCAGACGCTCTGCGCCTCGCTCGTCATGTCGTCATGGCTCGCGTACAGCTCGCCCCGTGCGTCATAGACCCGCTGACGCGCCACGATTCGCTGCCCGGCAAACCCGCTCAGGTCGCAGTCGATACCGATCTGATAGGTCCCGCTGCCCTCAAGTTCGAGCTCCGCGCTCGTGCGCAGCACGTTACCAGCCGCATCTTGCAGTACATTGCCCGTCTCGTCGCACAGCTCGAGCTCCGCGACGTACGTGCCGGCCTTGAAGTGCTCATACGACCCCGTATCGACAAGTCGCTCGTCGCCCAGCGCATAGGCGGTCTGCGACCCGTCGCGACTGAGCAGCTGCGTGGTCAGCACGGGGATCCAGGTGTCTTCCACCGTATCCAGGTCGACGGTCACCTTGTCCTCACGGATGGAGACCTCGAAGCTCACGAGCTCGGTGCCTTGGCTGGCTGTCGTCGCGAGCTCGGTGAAGGTGTAGGTGTCGTAGGGGAGCGCCCCCAGCGTGTCGTTGGGTTCACCTGTCCCCTCAGTGTTGCCGTAGAACCAGAGGCCCGCATCCGCGTCGAGAAGCGCCTCGTCGACTGTACCCGTTGCTGCATCCCAAGCGGCGTCGTTGGCGTTCGTGCGGTGGGTGTGAGGTCTAGCTGCGGCCGAGGTGTCGACATGACCGGTGGCGTCCGTCACCACGACATGGCGTTCGTGCGTTGTCGTGCTTTCAACAAGGAAGGCGACCCCGGGCATGGTGGCCTTGGTGTCCTCGTATACCTTGTCGAAGGCGACGTCGCCACGGATAACCTGGTTGGCACATGCATCTTCGCACCAGGCTACCGCACCTGCCTCACGGACTTCCACGGTGCGCACCGTGTCATCGAGGAGATAGCCGTTGCCGGATGCCACCTCGCGCAGGTAATACGTGCCAAAGGGAAGCGAAGCATCGACACCGTCGCCGTCGGTATCGGTTGTGGCTGCGCCGTCGTGCGCCTCGATGGTCATGATTGCCTGCGCGGTACCCGCCTGAACGTCCTCAAGCGTCTGGGGCGTATACACGGTGCCGTCCACCGTCACGTCATGTTCGCTTGCGTTGTAGATGGCAAACGTCGCCCCGTCGAGGCTCGCGGCGCCTCTCGGGCTTGCCGTGTCGTCTTCGGCATCGACCTTGCGAATGCCGACGCCGCCCATGACCTGCGCCTGAGGAATGGTTGCCGTCATGTCGAACGAGATCCATTTGCGGCCCGACTCGTCGGGCGTGAAATGGCACACGTAGACCGTTGGGTCGATCTCGTAGCCCTGAGGGGCCTTGGTCTCCTGTACGGTCACCGTGCCGAGCGGCAGGTAGGGGCGTCCGCCGAGCTTGTACAGCTCGTCTCCGCTCACTTTGTAGCTCTCAAGCAGCAGCGACACGCCGTCCTCGTCGGTCTTGAGAATCCAGGTGCGCTCGGGTGCGGGGGCATCTTCGCTGCGAAGGTCGTCTTCGGTGTAGGAACCCTTGTAGTAACGCACGGTGATCTCGGCGCCCTCAAGCGTCATATCGCCCTGGGCCACATTGGTACCAGTCTGCGCGTCCACCTTGCGAACCACGATGGCCTGGGGGTCACCCTGAGGCTCCTCGAGCACCTGGCCGCCGTTCTGCTCGTTGACGCGCGACGTCTTGCCCGACTTCACCTCAACGCGGTACACCGCCTCGTCGAGGGCATAGCCTTTGCTCGGCTCGGTCTCGTGCACCCAATATGTTCCCTCGTCGAGCGCGCCCGACACGGCATGGCCCACCTCGTCGGTGCGCAGCGTGTCGACAAGCTGGGTGAGCCCCTCGTCGGCATAGACGCCGTAGAGCGCCCCTTCCAGCGTGTAGCAAGCGTTTCCATCGGTCACGAGCGGGGCGGCAGACGCCTTGAAGAGCTCGATGGCGCCTGCGGTGGGTGCGTCCTGCACATGAAGCACTCCCTGGGAGATGCCCGTGTATACGGTTGTGCCGTCTTGGTCGGTCGCCCAGGTTGTGGTATCCCAGGAGCCAGTCTGTGCATTCCACACCGACCAGCTTCCGTCGGGGTTGCAGTAAAGGCCGATTGTCTCGCGCGGCTTGAAGCCGTCGGGGGCCTGCATCTCGTAGAGCCGGTAGCGCGTCTCCCTCGGAGTGTCCTCGAACGTGACGGTCGCAGATCCTTCTGCGGAGGAGAGCGTGCGGTCGTACGCGGCTCCGTCAGTGGTACCGTCGGTGCTCGCGAGCCTCCAGGTCACTTGCTTGGAAAGCTCGGTCCAGGTGCCCGTCGCCGCATCGTAGGACTGTTCCTTGCTCACGGTCAGGCTCGAGAGAGGGTTCCAACCCGAGACCACGAGGTACTGCATCCAGCGGTCGTAATAACCATTGCCCGTGGTGGGCGTGTATACCAGGCAGGCTCCGGAGTAGTAGCTGGCCCCCGATGCGGCATAGGCGTTCGCGGCATCCACAAGCGCACAAATCTGCTCGTTGTAATGCGAGTAGGAGCCGTAGGGGATGCGATCGGGGTTGGTGAGCGTCCACACGGCATACTGGGTGATATACACGCCCTCGTCAGTCGTGCCGTCGGCATGGGCCATGATGTATTCGAGTTGAGGCAAGATGCTGCCCAGGTTCACACCCGAGACGGTCGTGGCGTCCCAAGGGGAGGCCTGAGAGAAGGTGGCCTCGGGCCACTCGCCGGTCTCGGTGCTCGTGCCCGGAGCCGCGCGGCGCGAGTCGGCGCACCAGGCGGCCTGACCTGTCTGCGCATTGCGAATCTTGGGGCAGTTGCCGTCTACGATATGCTCGTTGTACGCGGTGAACGTCTCACCTGCGGCCGAGGTCAGGTTCGTGCTGTAGAGAGCCGGACCCTCGGCAAACGCCACCATCTCACCTGCCGAGTCGAGCAGGGCCGCGGTTGCCACCAGGTCAGCCATGACTCCCGGAAGCTCCCAGGTGCCAGACTCGCCCGCTGTTGCCAGGCGGATCTCCACCTGGTTGTCGCCGAGGTCGTCGATGGTTGCCTCGGGGTATGCCTCGAGCAAGAGGCTCGTCCAAATGGTGTCGGCGCGTCCCATTACGCTCAGAACAAGGGCGTCGCCCTCCTGGGCGCCTTCCACGGTGAGGTATGCCCAGCCGTCTTCGCTTGAATCAAGCGCGACAGTAGCCGAGCGTGCATTGTCGACCGTCGCTAGCGTTTCGTCGGAATCGAGGGGCTCGTTTGACGTGTTGTTCGCGGATGCTTTCACTGTGCTGTCCGACGTCGCGGCGCCCGTATTTGCGCCCGTCTGCTGAGGCGGGTCAAGCGAGCCTGTCTCCTCAGCCTGAGGATTGCTTACCTTGTCGTTTTGCTCGGCATACACCGAGGCGACCGTGGCGATGTCGGCCTGCTCGGCCCATGCGCGATGGGCGTTGCCCATCATGCCCACGGGACCCGAGAGAGCCAGCATAAACGAGAAGGCTACGGCCCACACTCGTGCTGCAAGGCTTCTTTTTCTTGGTAGTTTTCCTGGTAGTCCAGCTGTTTTGGTCCGCACGGCATGAGCGGCGGGTGTCCATGGTTTCCCAAACATGGCACACGTCCTTTCCCTCGGGGGTGTGGCCCCCAAGACGGTTGAGGTATTGGTTTGTTTAAGTGGATGCAGGCGATTGCTCCGCTCAGCGGTTACGCCTGGCCGTTGCGTCCAACGGCATCGGCGCGCCCGTTTCGCCAGGTTTGGGGGACGTTACTCCCAGTGGCCTTCTTCCTCGTGATGCACAATGGTGTACTCGGCCTCGTGATGAATGGTCTGATAGTAGCCCTTGTCCTGGTAGGAGCCGCGATCTTCCCAGTGACCCTGCTCGTCGTGGTGCACGGTGGTGTATTCGGGCTCATGCCACACCTGCTCGTGCTCCCACTCCACGTAGTAGTTTGTGGGAAGGCCTTGGGACATGAGATATTTGGTGTGCTCCGCCAGGTCCGCTTCGTCATAGGTGATGTAGTCGTCGGCAGCGAAACGGTAGTGGCTTGTGGTACGCACGGTCTCGTAGTAACCCTCGCGAACAAGCACTTGCTCGTCCCAGGCGGCTTGATCGACGACCCACACGTTGTTGGGCACCCATTCCTGTTTGCTCACCCATACTTGCTCGTCCCAGGCCTGGCTCGTCATGACGCGCTCGTCCCAGGCAGGCTTGTCCACGACCCAGGTGCGCTTGGGCTCCTCGGGCTGGAGCGACGGGGTTGTGCCTGCGCCTGTGCCAGACCCCGACCCAGGCTGACTGCCCGAGGGACGTTCGGTGACGTCCACGCTACCAGGGTTGGAAGGGCCACTGGGCTGCGGGTTGGTGGGGGCGTTCCCGCCGGTAGAACCGTTGCCGTTTGACGCACCAGCATCCGGATTCGCCCCTGGAGTCGCTTCGCCTGCGCTCGGATCGCCGTTTGGCTTGCCGGCCCCAGCTCCGCTGACCTCCGTGCTGTTCTTGTCCGCTTTGTCCGTCTCGTTGGCTTTCGATGCGTTGTCGTCTAAAGCTTCCTCGATATCGCCTTCCTTTACGACAACCCAAGTAACCTCGGCTGTTGCGGGCGTTTTTGGCACATGCACAACCAAGGCACCCTCGGGTACCTCGGGCCAGGCGTGGCCAGTCCCAGTTGTATTGCTTGCGTCGCTGCTTTCCTGGTCGGTGTCGTTTTTGGGATCGTCATCGGTATCGGCATCGCCCCCAGCGTTGCCACCGCCATCCTCGTCGTCGCCATGTGCGGTGTTTGCAGCGCCGTCGCTATAGGCGGTATTTGGAGCGCTGTCGTTCTTGGCGCCATCGCTGCGGCTGTCGCTCTCAGCCTCCTCGCCATTATCTGCGTCGTCGCCCTCCAGCATCGCGCCTGCCAGGCTGCATGCCAGCACGCAGGCCCGCACCTCGGTGAGCTTGCCGTTCGTGGCTTCCATCACCTTCAGGCCCACGGCATCGGTTGCCTTCAACCGGGGGAGCGCAAGCGGCCCGCATTCCCCAGCAGGGGCGGAGAGCCCGCATACCAAAGCGTTGGCGATTTCCCCTTCGGCTTTCGCTCTCTCCTCGGCGGATTCGCGGCATGTCTCCAGCACCCAGACGCCGCCTTCGCTTACGCGCACTTCAAGCTCGTCGCCGCACGCAGCTTCCTCGGCTCCCGCGCCAAACGCCGTGCCCAGCCGCACGTCCCCCATGCGAAAGTCCGCACTCTGCAGGTACGACAGCACCTCTTGCTCGTCAATACGTCGGCACTCGCCCTGCATATCCGCCGTCGCGCTATCGCCCTCAGGCGTCGCCTGAGCCTGGTTTCCTGCAGGCGTGGCATCGCATGCTGCGATGCAGCAGCTGCCGGCAATCGCCAAGGCGCAGGCAAGGAGCACAACGCGTTTCTCCATCGAGGACCAGTTCATGTTCGACGCCTCCCAAACGGCAGGGGTGGGATGTGACCCTCATAGTATCCCGCCGTCAAAAGGAGGCGCTCATGTGATTCCTGCAGAATTGCCCGGCCATGTCACAGAACCATAACAGACCAGCTAGATGCCTATTTTATTTGATTTTGTCACAAAACTGAGCGCTTTTCCGCTATCTCACGACCTAACCGCGCCGGCTTACTCGCCGTCCACAATCTCGGCCTTGAACACGTTGAGCGTCTCGCGCTCTGGGCAGCAGAAGGTCACCGTGTTGGGGTCGTTGCCGGGCACCTGGCCGCCGTAGCGCAAGATGTCGATGTAGGGGAAGCCCACGTTGGCCGCCATGGGGCAGAGCTGGCCGCGATCGTGGTCGTAGTCGAAGGTGTCGCCGGGCTTGTGGCCGTGGTGGCAGGCGCACTCGCCGAGCTGGTCCACCACAGTGAGGCGGATCTTGGGCCTCTTGCCGCGCGGGGCGCCCTGCTTCTTGCCGCCAGCAGCCCCTTCGCACGAAACGGGCGCCTTGTCGAGCACGTCCAGGCAGGCCTCAATCGGGATGCCGCGGGGCTTGTCCTCCTGGTCGGCGTTGCGCACGATGAGCTCGCGCACCACATCCATGGCGTTCTTGGTGGCGTCGCGCAGAGTGTAGCCCTTAAGCACGCGACCCAGTAGCACCGAGGAGAAGATGTCGCCCGTACCGGGGAAGTACACGGGCACCTCGTCGAAGGGGATGGTGAAATACTCTCCCGACTCGGCGTCGTAGCCCACCACGGCGTTGATGTTGTCCACCTTGGTGCTCGTGATGACCACGGACTTCGCACCCAGGTCGCGCATGGCGTCTACCAGCGTCGTTGCACCATCGGCAGTGAGTCCGCCCTCCATGTCGATGGGCGTGCCGGTCAGCAGACAGGCCTCAGTGTAGTTGGGCATCGCGATGTTTGCCTGTGCCACGAGCCTGCGCATGAGGGCGATCGTGCTCTCGGGCACGCCGGCATACAGCGAGCCGTTGTCGCCCATGATGGGGTCGACGAACACGCGCACGCCCTTGGCGGTCTGGCGCTCGCAGAACTCGGCGATGATGCGGGCCTCCTCCTCGGTCACGATGAAGCCGGTGGACACCGCGTCAAACGTGAAGCCCAACTCGTCCCAGATGGGCAGCGTCTTCTTCACGTAGTCGGTCGTGTCGTGGATGAAGAAGTCGGGGTAGTTGAGCGTGTTGGACACGAGGGCCGTGGGCAGGTTGTGCAGGCGGAATCCCATGTGCGACAGCACCGGCATCATGGCGCTCAGGGCCACCTTGCCAAAGCCGCACATGTCGTTGATGAGCAGGACGTTCATGGACTCCGTTACAGCCGCCATCGCGCATTCCTCCATACCTTCGTGTCTTCATCGCGCCAGGCGCGCAACAGGGGGAATGGTAGCGCGGCCCGGCCCCGCGCCCCGCCCGCAACCCCGCCCCACACCCGAATCACGTGCCGTCTCCATGGCAAGGTGACAAACCTAGCGCGACGAGACCGCGTCAATGTCATGGAACAGCATATAATCAGGCCAGCTAACGGAGATGAAAGGTTGCAGCATGCCAAGGACGGTGGCGATAGGAGCACAGAGTTTTGCCGAGCTGCGCGAGCGTGGTTATTTTCTGGTCGACAAGACCTCCTTTATTGCTGACTGGTGGCATTCAGCCGACCAGGTGACGCTCATCTGCCGTCCCCGCCGTTTCGGCAAGACGCTCAATATGGATATGGTCGAGTGCTTCTTCTCGAACAAGTACGCCTTACGGACTGACCTCTTCAACGGGCTCGATGTCTGGAACGATGCCGGCTTGCGCCGCGAGCAGGGTACTTGGCCCGTTGTGTCGCTTTCTTTTTCGGCAGCCAAGGGCGCGAGTGCCGAAGCCGTCGTCCGTCGCATGTGCGAGCAGATTGCGCGTGCCTGGCGGCAGCATCGCGACGATATCGACGCGGATTCCCTTGGCGATCAAGAACGCGACCTGCTCGAGGGAAGGACCCCTTTCGTTGACCCCATGGTGGCGCCCAATTCGTTGGCGCGTCTCTGTGAGCTGCTTGAGCAATCCGCAGGCAAGCGCTGCATCGTGCTTCTCGACGAATATGACACGCCCCTGCATGAGGCTTGGGTGGGCGGTTTCTGGCATGAAGTGAGCGAGTTCGTTCGCGCGTTCTTCAACTCTTCTTTCAAATCCAATCCCAGCATGGAGCGCGCGTTGCTCACCGGTATCACGCGCGTTGCCCGAGAGTCCATCTTCTCGGACCTCAACAACCCAAAGGTCGTCAGCGCCACCTCGCCCGAGTACGCCACGTCGTTTGGCTTCACGCAAGACGAGGTGTTTGCGGCCATGGAGGAGTTTGGCTTGCACGAGCGCGACCAGGTCAAGGATTGGTACGACGGGTTCACGTTTGGCGGCGTGCCCGACATCTATAACCCCTGGTCCATCACAAACTACCTCGATTCCGGCAGGTTTGCTCCCTATTGGGCCAATACGAGCGGGAACGCCCTCATCAGCAAGATAGTGCGCGAGGGCGACGCCGACCTCAAGTCTGATTTTGAGGTGCTGCTGTCCGGCTGCACGGTTGAGAAGCGTTTTGACGAGCAGGTTTCTTTTGATGAGCTTGGCAGGCGGCCCGGGGCAGTCTGGGGCTTGTTGGTTGCTGGTGGGTATTTGCGCATCGAGGCTGCCGGTCCGGCTCATGCCGATGGGTCGACGCTCAAGATTACCAACCACGAAGTCGCCTTGTCGTTTGACGGCATGGTGCGGGGCTGGTTCGACGTAGTCTCGTCTCGTTACAACGCTTTTGTGCGCGCGCTGCTTGCCGGCGACCTCGATGCCATGAACGTTTATATGAACGATGTCGCGCTTGATACGTTCAGCACGTTCGATACGGGTAAACGGGCGTCGGGTCTTGAACCGGAGCGGTTCTACCACGGGTTTGTCCTGGGCCTTCTCGTTGAGCTGCGGGGTCGGTACCTTATCTGCTCGAATCGCGAAAGCGGGTTTGGACGCTACGACGTGCTGCTTGAGCCTGTGGACCCAAAGGCCGACGATGGCATCGTCCTTGAGTTCAAGGTGCACAATCCGCGCAAGGAAGCCACGCTTGAGGACACCGTCTCTGCAGCCAAGCAGCAGATTGCCGACAAGCGATATGCCAGCGAGCTCGAGGCTAAGAGCCTGCCCCCCGAGCGCATCTATGCATACGGTTTTGCCTTTGAGGGCAAGCGCGTGCTGATCGGATAACCCCGACCGTTCGGGCACGGCCCGGCCCCGCGCCCGAATCACGTGCCGTCTCCATGAGGGGGCAGGTATCTCCGTGCAAAAAGCTGCCGCAGGTCGGATATTCGTGAGCGGCAATCACACATCTTCTACTATCATGGTGCGTCGGCGTGACATCCGCGTGACGGACGTCACGAAACCTGTGACGCAAAGCACGAACGGGATTCAGGATAGGTGGCCCCCACCCTGGACCTGGTGCGCTCGGCCCTTGGCGGGGAGGCCGCCGTGCGCAGGGTCTTCGGGGCCGTCCTCACCGACAACGGCCACGAGTTCGCCAACGAGGGCAGCCAGCCCGCCCTTCAACTGGGAAAACGCCAAAACACAAGTATCTCTGCGGCCCACGATTCGTTCGGTTAGGTGCGGGAACGTCGATTCAGCCCAGAGTGTTCGGCTGACGTTGAAAATCAACCGGCAATACTGCTTGGCTCTCTGTGGCATGTATGAATCTAAATATCAGCATAATCCTGTCGGACAAATTCTCGCGCATCCTGAAGTTCGTGGACGAACGAGAAAACAAGTACCTGTTGTTTCGCCTCATCAATGCAGAACAGCAGTCTGTACTTCCCAAGTTTCTTGCGGTAAACGATGCGTCCAAGGTCTTCGCTCGTTTGTTTGTCAACGACAAAAAACGAGGGGTTTGTTTTCAACGAATCGAGCGCAAGGTCAAAAGAGTCAATCAAGCGTCGTGCGGCGGCGGGGGAACAGAGCACGTCGGTGATATAGGCAATGGAGCAGTCCAAGCGTGCTTCCGCCCTTTTGGAGAGGACGACGTCATAGGCCATACTTCGCTCGAATCCTCGCGACGGCCGATTTGGCATCGACCACTTCGCCTCGCAGGGCAGACTCATAGTCTTCGCGAATCATTCGGCGTTGATCATCCGACAGTGGCGGCTCGCAGTACGCTTCAAAGTCCGATGTGCTCATCACCACATAATCAGGCTGATTGTCTATCGACACAGGGAATGGTCCCCCTGCCTGGGCATAGGCATCGGCGAGCTGTTCACGAGCCGAACGTTCCAAAACCAGAGGCGCCATGGTTCTCTCCTTTCACGAGCCTGGCCTCAGTATACGCCCCTTGTGGGCAATCTCCAATTGTTGTCGATTCTCTCTATGGAAGGAGCGCTGCCTAGATGGCTACTCTCATTGCGGATAAGTACGCTGCTTACAAGGCCGAGGTCAACGAGCATTGGGACCGACTCAAAGCCAACGAAGAGGAGCTCAACCGCATCTTTGCGGTGATTTACGACATGGTGGGGGAGCTCGACGCCAAGGTGGTGGACAGCTTCCCTGGCACCGTGGTGCGCAAGGACCTCACCTCCATGATGAAGCGCGGCACCAACGTGCCCACGTTCGTGCTCGAGTACCTGCTGGGCATGTACTGCTCCACCGACGACGAGCGCATCACCAAGGAAGACGCGCAGATGGTGCTCGAGTATGCCATCGAGGGACGCCGCCGCGTGAAGGAGCAGCTCAAGATCATGGCCGGCGTTGAGTTCATCGACGTCAACCTCGGGTATATCGACGCGGAGAACTCTATGGCGAACCACGTGGTCTACGTGCCCGAACAGTCGAGCGGCTCTCTTGTGCCCGAGGGAGAGCTGAAGCCTGGCCACGTGTTTGCCATCGGCCGCTCCGTCGACGACAACGAGATGTCCGTGTATAAGCTGGAAAACACCGCCGTGGCAGGCGAATTCAAGCTCAAGACCGAGGGTATCGGCAACAACCGCTCGGTAAAAGACAACATCGAGGCCGCCTTCAAGTACTTCGAGAACAACGCATCGCGCGTGGCCGCAGGCATGCACTCCCAGGAGCGCGACTACCTCCTCTACTTCAACGACCTGCAGAAGAAGGGCCTCTCTGCCGAGGTGAGCCTGGATGAGTTCGTGGGCTTGTGCTCGGCTGCCTGCAACCGTCCCGTGCAGGCCTCCATGGTGGTCCCGGGCGTGCTGCGCATGTCGGGCACGCTCGACCCGATTACCGGCCTGGAAGACATCATGCGCGTTGCCAAGAATGCCGGAGCCAAGAGGGTCCTGCTGCCGTTCAGCTGCATCCAGGACATTCAGAATGTGCCCGAGGAACTCTTTAGCAGCGTGAGCCCCGAGTTCTACTCCGACGGCGATCCTGCATCTGCCGCCAAGAAGGCGCTGGGACTGTAGCGGGATCTTTGCAGGACACGACGGGCGCATGACTGAAGGGTTGGCGTATGGACGCTGAGGAAATCGCCGCGCTTGCGGCCGAGTTGGGCAAGGCAATGGCCGAGGGAATGGCGGCCAACGACATCGCACGCGAGGAGCGCGCAGCTGCGCGCAAGCAAGCACAGGCTCAGGAGCGTGACGCGCAAGCCACGATGAAGCGCTGCTACGATGCTATGGAGCGCGTCCGCAAGGAGGAGGACGGCGAAGACCAGCGCATGGTTCAGCCTGCCGTAAAGGAGGTGGAGGTATACTGCGACGCCGTAAAATCTGAGGTGCTCAAGGACCTCAAGCATGACGTGCGTATGCCTTCCACCATCAACTACCTGGAGCGTTACAACGCACTCGTTGGCATGCAAGACAGGAAAGAAGTGCTGCGCCTCATCGACCTCACCATTGATGCGGCTGGGAAGATCGTGCAGTCCGTAGCTGTGGTCGACGCGCCGGCGGCTTTGCGCGACGCAGCCTTCAACTATGCGCAGCGAGTGGCCCAACTCAACGGCATCCTGGTGGGCACGCCTGCGGGCGACGCCTCCCAGGTGCCGCAAGGCTTTGCCGCGCCCCTGGACGAAGACGATAAAGCCGGCACGGCCGAAGCAGCTGAGCGGGCATTTCTAGCCGCTCTGGGAGACATGTCGCCCCTTGAAGCCGAGGCCTTGCGCATGCAGAGGGACTCTGATGTACGGGCTCAAAAGGCGTCTGCCAAGATTGCTGACGCGTCCAACGCCGCCAAGTCCGCCGCAGCCCAGATGCGTCGCACCCGTGCCGCCCGGGTTGAGGGGAAGGCGTTCCACGTGGGCGACATTGCCGCCTTCACCGGCAAAGTGTCTGCCGAGATGCAGCATGACCAGGCGCAGCTTCTCGAGCTGATCGAGCTTGTCCGCACCTCGTTTAAGACGTTCTCGCAGGTAGTGCGCGACAATGGCCTCTTTGCGGCGTTTTCCGAGGAAGGATCCTACGGTTCATGTTCGGGATACGTCTTCGACGCCTGGTGGAACGACGAACTTGAAGATGAGTACATCGGCCTAAAGCCCGGCGAGGGAAAATACGGCGACATCGCCACCGACGTGTGCGAAGACAAAGGCGGCGACAGCCTCGAGCGTACTATCGAGCGCATGCGCGCCTTCAACAAGCAGCGCTATTGGGGCATGCTCGACGATGACTTCTCCCCGCATGTAAACGCCTTTTGGTATGGCTTCAAGAAGCTCATGCAGAACACGAACACCATGTTCAAAGTGGACTTGCAGGTCTTCAACACCTATCTCGACGCCGTGCGCGACCAGGCAAAGTCCGCCGCTGCCTCCTTTTGCAGCCACATGGACCACTCCCAGGTGTCAGAATTTTGCAACGAAATCAAAAAGCGCGAACCGAAAACCAACGAGGTCGATTAGCTGGCAGCATAGGACAAATCGACCAAGAGCTCTATACTGGGACGGCATGTGCTGATTGTTCCAGGGGAGGACAGTATGGCTAGCGATCATTCCGACCACCTTGTTACCTGTGACATGAAAGTTGAGGGCCGCAGGTTCGATATCAACGTGCCTGACGGTTGGCATGTGATGCACGGCGACGAGGCGGGCGGAAGACCTTTTGCCGTCGCAAGCTGGCAACTCAAGGAGGGCGATGACATCGAGGTCCCCACCGAGGGCGGCGTGTCAGTACTCTATTGCTCGCTTCCTGATATTGACCTGGATAACGAGGAGAGCATGTGGTCGCGTGTCAAGACATGCGGCGTGCGTGATTTCATCTACCTCATTCATATGAAACTCAACTACCCCGACCCTGAAACTTTCGAGGGCAGGATGGGTTCTAAGTATCTCTCCGAAGAAATCATTGAGGCAAACGGCGTGGCCTGCGAGGTTTTGAAGGTCAAGCAGTTGTTTGATGGTATCTCTGCCGAGTATCACATTAAGCCTCTTGCACTTGATAGCTACGACTACCTGCGCTGCATCGCACGCGATTACGATGGAGTCGATGAGGAAGCCTTCCACAAGCTCGCGTGCAACATCGCCGCCTCGGTAACGCAACATACGACAGTCGTGCCCAAGTGCGAGGAAAAGCTCGACCGTGCCCTCAGGGAAAAGATCTCGGTTAGCGACTTCAACGAGATGACCAACAACTTCGCCGTTCCTTATGAGTACGGACCCGGGTTTATGGTGAAGCCCTTCGTGTACAGGACGAAAATCCTCACTCCCGAGCTGGACATTAAGGACGTGTACTTCAAGCTCTACAGTGCACGTACCGAGTTCGCGAACCGTCATTATGTGCACTGGATGCGCTTGCTTGATGCCGTGGAAGCCCAGCTTGC
>CAKUFZ010000011.1 GCA_934654475.1 uncultured Coriobacteriales bacterium | reverse complement strand
TGGTAGCCCGTACCAGATTCGAACTGGTGATCTCCGCCTTGAGAGGGCGATGTCCTAAACCGCTAGACGAACGGGCCAAAGTGGCTGGGATAGAGGGAGTCGAACCCCCATTGACGGAACCAGAATCCGCTGTCCTGCCATTAGACGATATCCCAAAGGCAATTTGCTCGGCGCTCTGAAGTGATTCAGTGCGTGTTTGCGAGGAGTTATACTACGGACTGTGAGAGCTCCTGTCAACACCCTTTTTCGAAAACTTTGATTCTGTGAAGGAACTGTGAGCAAAGCCCGGTACACGCGGTATTCAAGGCTTGCCGTTAGACTACAAACAACCGAAAGGGCCTGCGGCCCGGCCACGACCCAAGGATGGAACATGAAGATCAACTACTGCGACGTTCGTTTTGACAAGGCGTTTGGCACCGCCGCCCAGCTGCCCGAGAGCACCCTGCCCGAAGTCTCTTTCGCCGGGCGCTCCAACGTGGGCAAGTCCTCGCTCATCAACAAGCTTTTCGGGCGCAAGAAGCTCGCCATGGTCTCCTCTACCCCCGGCAAGACGGCGACCATCAACTTCTTCGTCTCCGGAATGGTCAACTTCGTCGACCTCCCCGGCTACGGTTACGCCCAGGTCTCCAAGAGCGAAAAGACCCGTTGGGCCCGCCTTATCGACGAGTATTTCAACCAGGACAGGCGTTTTGCCCTTGTATGCTGCCTCGTCGACATCCGTCACGACGCAAGCAACCTTGACATCAGCATGGTGCGCTTCCTGCAGCATATGGAGCTTCCCTATGCCATCGTCTTCACCAAGGCCGACAAGCTGTCCAACAGCAAGGCCGTCCAGCAGAAGAACCTTCTGCTCAAGCAGCTTGGAGCACCCCAGGACACGCCTTGCGCCCTCACCTCGAGCCAGACGGGCAAGGGCATCGAGGAGCTGCAGGCCATCATCTGCGCGGCGTGCGACGAAGCCTGCTAGCCCTCGAAGCCCTCGTCCTCAATAAGAGCCCCCGAATCGGCAGCCTGTGTGGCAAGCGTGTCGCACCGCTCGTTGTACTCGTGGCCCGCATGCCCGCGAACCCAGTGGAACGTCACCTCATGCGGCTCCTTGGCGACAAGGAGCCGTTTCCATAGGTCGATGTTCTTCACCGGCTCTTTCTGAGAGTTCTTCCATCCCCTTTTGAGCCACCCGTCGACCCAGTTCTTGTTGAACGCGTTGACGACATACTGCGAATCGGTGTGCACTTCTACCGTGCAGGGGCGCTTGAGCGCCTCAAGGCCAATGATGACCCCCATGAGCTCCATGCGGTTGTTCGTGGTGCGTCGATATCCCTGGGACTTCTCGAGCGTATGGAGCTTGCCCGCCGGGTCGGTGTAGAGAAGCACCGACCCATAGCCGCCGGGCCCGGGATTTCCGCGCGACGAACCGTCGGAATAGAGCGTTACGTGCATATGGCCTCCTGAATACCTGCCAAAAATCAAATACAAACGAAATAGCGCCCGAACGCGCCTATCCGCGGGGATGAGCCTGCAGGCTTACCTCGCGAAGGCGCTCGGGCGTCAGATGAGTATAAATCTGTGTGGTCGACAGACTCGCATGGCCCAGCATTTCCTGAACGCTTCGCAAGTCCGCCCCGCCGTCGAGCACCTCGGTGGCGAACGTGTGGCGCATGGTATGCGGCGTGGCCATTCCCGCAAGCCCAGCCTGAGCGAGCAGCTTCTCAAAGCGCGCTCGCAGCGAACGCTCCGACATGCGTGCGCCGCGTGCATTGATGAAAAGTGCCCGCTGCGCGTCGGCGGCCTCCTCGGCCGTCAGGCCACCTTTGTGATTTGCAAGCAGCACGGGTCTGGCGTGGGCAAGGTAGGTATCGAGCGCATGAAGCGCAGCCGGATATAACGGAACTATCCGTTCCTTGCTTCCCTTGCCAAACAGTCGCACGCTCTTGTCGGAAAAGTCGATGCGGTCGACATCGAGGGAGGCAACCTCGCCGATACGCGCCCCGCTTGCATACAGGAGCTCCACCAAGGCCGCGTCCAATGCGCCCGCCGGCGTCGAGGCGTCTGCGCACTTGAGCAGCTTCTCGACGTCTTCCTGGCTCAAGACATGTGGCAGGGATTTGGGCAGTTTGGGGCTCGAGACCACGGCAGCGGGGTTCGACTCGATGACCCCTTCGCGCACGAGCCACGAATAGAACGACCTCACGGCGGACAAGCGCCTGTTGACCGTCGTCTTGGCATACCCGGCCCCCGAAAGGGACGACAGGAAACGACGAAAGTCCCTATGCGTAGCCTGAAGCACGTCAATGCCGCAATTGGACGCCCAAATCAAAAAGCAATCGAGGTCCTGGGCATAGGCCGCCGCCGTGTTGGGCGAATAGTTCCTGACGCGCGCAAGGTATGACAGGAAGGTGTCTGCAAGCTCGCGAGCTCGAATGCAGGCGCTATCGGCCATCGTCACCCCAGACGAGCTCGGTGCGCGTCTCAGGATCGATGTCGACGACGGAGGCGTTTGCCGCGCACCACGCGTCAAGGTCGGCCGCGGCGCGCTTGGCATACAGCTTGTACTTGTCGCGCTTGGAAAGCTTGCCCTTGTGCTCGAGCGCAGGCACGATGCCGAAGTTGACGTGCATGGGCTGATAGTCTTTTGTCGCGGGGTCAGTGGCATAGGCCATAAGGGAACCGAGCGCTCCCGTCACCGGCAGCGGCGAAAGGGCAAGGCCGCGCAGGTCGGCCAGGGTGTTGAATGCGGCAAGCAAGCCGGTGGCAATCGCCTCGGTATACCCCTCGGTGCCGGTGATTTGACCCGCAAAACGGATGCGTCGGTCGCCCTTGAGCGCGAAGGTCTCATCGAGGCAGGCAGGTGCATCGATGAAGGTGTTGCGGTGCATGACGCCATACCGGAAGAACTCGCACTCCTCAAGGCCCGGAATCATGCGGAACACACGGCGCTGCTCAGGCCAGGTGAGGTTTGTCTGGAAGCCCACAAGGTTGTAGGCCGTGCCTTGCCTGTTCTCAGCGCGCAGCTGCACCACCGCCCAAGGCCTGCGCCCCGTGCGAGGGTCGATGATGCCGACAGGCTTGAGGGCACCGAAACGAAGGGCGTCGTGGCCGGTGCGCGCAACCTCCTCAGCCGGCTGACAGGCCTGGAAAAGCTCGCGACGCTCGAAATCACGCAAGATGGCCCTCTCGGCGCCCACAAGCTCGTCGACGAAGCGGTCGTATTCCTCTTTGTCCATGGGACAGTTGAGATAGTCGTCGCCATCCCCCTTGTCATAACGGGACATGGCGAAGACCTTCTCGCGGTCAAGCGTGGAGGCATCGACGATGGGCGCGGCGGCATCGAAGAACGACAGCTTCTTGCCTCCCACAAGGCCCTCGACCGTCTGGGCAAGGGCACCCGAGCACAGAGGTCCCGCCGCCACGACGACAGGACAGCCCTGGGGAAGCTCGACCACTTCCTCTCGGATGAGTTCGATGAGAGGCTCGGCGGCCACGGCCTGCTCGACGAGGGAGGAGAAGACGTCCCTGTCGACCGCAAGGGCCCCTCCCGCCGGCACCGCAGCCTGCTTGGCAAGCCCGATAAGGGTCGACCCCAGGCGCGCGAGCTCAGCCTTCAGCAAGCCGGCGGCTGAATCGGCGCGCAAGGCCTTGAGCGAGTTCGAGCACACGAGCTCAGCCAAGTGGTCGGTCTTATGCGCGGCCGAAGTTGCCTGGGGGCGCATCTCGTAGAGCTTCACGGGGACGCCCCGCTTTGCAAGCGCCAAGGCGCATTCGCATCCTGCCAGGCCTGCACCGATAACGACGACGCCGTCTGTAACCGTGTCCATGTGTCTCGCTTCCTGTCGCGGCTTTGTACCGTTTATGTCCGGTAGCTATTGTGCGACAAGAACTCCCGTTCTGAAAGGCTATATCGCCCGTCTCGCAACCTCACCACCCTTCCGTCAAGCTCGAGCATCGACAATGTGCGCGTCACGCTGGCAACCGGCGCGCCAAACGCGGCCGCAAGCTCGCCGGCGGGACAGGGGCTTGCCTGCAGCGACCCGAGAATCCTCTCTTCGAGCACGCCCAGACCCTTAGGGCGTGAGGGCGCGGCCGGACCCTCGTGGCGCAGCACGCCGTATATGCGCGAATATGCGATCTCGAGACACTCCCTGTCCCACACCGGAAGCGCCCCCGGCTGGCTCGCGATAATGTAGTTGGAGCCAACCGAATTGGGCGAAAAGACGCTGCCGGGAAACACCAGGAGCTCCCGGCCGTAGTCCTCGGCATATCGCGCCGTGGAAAACGTGCCCGAGGGCATACCCGCCTCACAGATGACCAGGCAGCGCGACAAAGCGGCTATGACCGCGTTTCTCTTGGGGAACGTCCAACGGGCCGGCGGGGTCCCCCAAGGATGGATGGAGACAACGGCACCCCGGCAAGCCACGATGGTGTCGAGCATATCGCGTGCGCCGCTTGGGTAGACGACGTCGGCCCCCGACCCCAAGACCGCCAGCGTCGGCGCCTGTTTCTGAATGGCGCGTCGCTGGGCTGCCTGATCGCACCCGATCGCCGCGCCCGACACCACCTGCAGGCCCATCTCGCCAGCGGCGTCAGCAGCAAGCTGGGCGCATGCCACACCATATGAGGTGGCCTTGCGCGCACCGATGATTGAAACGCTCTCGCGACCCAATGCCTCGGGGTCGCCCACGACATAGAGCGTCTCAGGCCTGTCAGGCACCTCAAGCAGCAACTCGGGGTACAGGTCGTCGCCGGGATGAAGCTCGTGGCGCGGACCGGCAAGAAGCATGCTCGTGCTCATATGACCTCCCCTGCCCCATATCTAAATCCAAAAGCCTCCAACAGGTGCGCAGCGCCAAGGCGCTCGCTGCCGTCCATGTCGGCAATGACGCGCGCGACTTTGACAAGCGAGCTCAAACCGCGGACCGAGACGCCCCTTCGCTCGCTCATGTG
This sequence comes from uncultured Coriobacteriales bacterium, assembly GCA_934654475.1. GTDB lineage: Bacteria > Actinomycetota > Coriobacteriia > Coriobacteriales > UMGS124 > UMGS124. Next base: position 52,719 of record CAKUFZ010000011.1, on the reverse strand, counting down.
CTCCACAAGCCTGGCCGCCTCGTCGTCGACCCCCGCCCTCACAAGGGACTGCGCGAGTTTGCCGTGCACACCCTCAAACCCAGGGGCAGCCTCTTCAAACCGGGCGGCCCTCCATGCCGCAAACTCCCTGGTCTCTTCCACGACGGAGCGGAGCTGACTCGAAGACGTGCAGGTGCCTCTGCCAAGGAGCTCGTCGGCGCTCGGGCGCTCGAGAGTCACCGACATGTCTATCCTGTCGATCAAGGGCCCTGCCAGCTTTGCCTGATAAGACCGGATGGCAGTCTCGGAGCACGTGCACGTCGCCGCAGGGTCTCCAAAGTGGCCGCACGGACACGGGTTGCTCGCAGCGACAAGCTGGAAGCGGGCCGGAAAGGCATACGTGCCTTCCACACGCGTGACACGCACCACGCCCTCTTCAAGCGGCTGGCGCAACGCTTGCAATGTCAGGCGGTTGAACTCCGCCAGCTCATCCAAGAACAGGACTCCGTTATGGGCAAGCGAGACCTCTCCAGGCATAACGGGTCCGCCCCCACCGAGAAGGCCTGCGACCGACGTCGAATGATGCGGGGTACGAAACGGTCTGCGCCTGCCCGCAACGCATTCCCCCTCCGCGCCGCACACCGAGTAGATGAGCGCCGTCTGAAAGTACTCTCGATCGTCGAGCTCGGGCAAGATGGAAGGAAGGCAACGGGCCAGCATCGTCTTGCCCACACCAGGCGGACCCACCATGATGATGCCCAGGCCACCGGCTGCGGCAATGCAAAGAGCGCGCTTGGCAAGCTCCTGCCCGGCAACGTCTGCAAAATCCGCTTCCCCGCTAACCGGCGCAACTTCCGAGCACGCCGAGCTCGCAGGATAGCCCACTTGGCCAAGGGGTTCGTGAAACTCCGCCAGGCTGGTGACATAGCGCACATCGGCCTGCCCCACCAGGCCGAACGCATCGCCTTGCGGACAAATGAGGCGCAAGCCCTCACGCTGGGCAAGCTCGACATAGGCGACAAGCCCCCGAATGGGAAGGACCTCGCCTTCAAGCGAGAGCTCCCCCACTATGAGGCACTTGTCGAGACCCTCCGGCTCCATCTGCTCGGTCGCCACAAGGATCCCCACGGCCATGGGCAAGTCGAACGACGAGCCGGTCTTCTTCATGTCGGCCGGCGACAAGCTCACAGTGACAGATTTGCGAAGCGCCCCGAAACCCGAGGCTGGAAGGGCGCACCGCACACGCGTGCGCCCCTCCCCCACCGCAAGGTCGGCCCGGCCCACCACGGCCACACCGGGCAGACCGGAGCTCACCGAGACCTCCATCTGCACAAGACGCGCCTCGACGCCCCAGAGCATCGCCGTCTTGACGCTCACCACGTGCGGCATCAGCCCTCCCACTCGCAGATGCCCATGAAATGATGGACTTGGGCGCGGCGGGGCCTGACGATGTTGATTGCGAGGGCGTCGAGCCTCACGCTTTCGAACCACTCATGAGTCCTGAGGTAATCGAGCGTGATCCTGCGGTACTTCCGAATCTTCTCGGCAGTAATGGCGTCTTCCGGCAGGGCATCGGCGCCAAGACGCGTCTTAACCTCGACGAGCACGACGGTGTCGTCTTTGACACAGACAAGGTCCGCCTCGCCGGCTGCCGTGCGGTAGTTGCGCTCGAGAATCTTGTATCCCCAACGACGAAGGTACCGGGCGGCAATGTGTTCGCCGAGCTTGCCCAGCTGATGGGGGTCATGAATGTCGTAGCGGCCTAGGTCGCCCTCTTCGTCGAACTCGCCATCGTCGCATTCCAACGTGCTTGAACCGGTCTCAATCCATCGGTCGGACAGGCAGCTCTGTGCCTGCGTCACAAGATCGTCTTCGCTGTAATCTTCTTCGTCCTCGTCGTAATCCTCGTCATCCAGGTCGTCTTCAAAACCATCGGAATAAGCACGCGCGAGCGGGTCATTGGCAAAGATGTTGTCGCCTATGATGCTGTCCATGGGCATCGCGCGCGTTTTTTTCGCTCTGCGTGCGACAGAATCCTCGTCTTCACCTTCAGCCCAAACGTCTTGTTCTGCGCCCGCGGCCTCGAAGGAACCAACCTCATCCTCCACGTCCACGGCCTTGGTGGGATCAGCCTCACCCCCTGCGTTCTCGGATTCGGAGGAGTCGGCCTTTGCCGCCGCATTTTCCGCCTCGGACGAATCAGCCCCTTCCCCAACATTCTCGTCCTCGGACGGGACGCCCTCTTCCTCGGCGCCTGCAGCCTCAGCGGGCGTTGCGGCGGCTACGGCACGCGCAGCGGCCATCGCGCAGGAACCCTCATCGATTAGCTCGACCCCAGCCGGACCGCCCTCAACCTGCGTGTCCACGGGTTCGGTCTTGGCAGCGCCGTCCTGCACGGCAGAGGCATCGTCGACCGCTGTAGCAGCCTTGCGACGGCCCGGCCTCTTCGTCCGCGGAATCTCGGACGTCTCCCCACCCTCCCCAGCCAGCGGCGCGACATCACCTGGCGCCGTCTTCTTTCCCCTTGTCGAGCGCTTTGTGCCAGTGGTTTGCTGTACGGACTTCTTCTCGTCTTCCATACCGACCTCCTTGTCTGCGAACCAACAGCAGCCCAAGCATGTCAGATTCGATGTCACACGCGCGTCACAGGATGTCACAGGGCGCACCACGCCCCTCCTACCTGCCTTTTTATTTAAAATAGCCAGGTAGATCGCCTGCCCGCGCACAGCGAAAACCCTCAGCGCCCGAAACCTCGCGCCTCTCCACGACATCTCGACAAGTTGTGACTTTCGCGTCATAAAATAAAAGACTCACATATCCGATGCGAGAGTGTGTAGATGTGTGGTCGTTGCGGGTTTTCGTCCTTTTTGCTGATTACCTTTCGAGCCAGCCTTGCTCCAATCGAATGATTCCCCTATACTTTTCTGCTTGTAAAAGACGGGTAGGCGAACCCTGCCCTTGCGACTTTCGAGGAACGGAAACAAGAATGGATTACATCCGCGCAATTGAGGCTCAGCAGCTTCGCGATGACCTTCCCAAGATGCGTGTCGGCGACACCGTCAAGGTGCACTACCGCATTAAGGAGGGCAACCGTGAGCGTATCCAGGCTTTCGAGGGCGTTGTCATTCGCCTGAGCGGTCCTGGCGCCCGCGAGACCTTCACCGTCCGCAAGATTTCCTACGGCGTTGGCGTTGAGCGTACCTTCCCGGTTCACTCTCCCAAGATTGCCAAGCTCGAGGTTCTGCGTCACGGTCACGTGCGTCGCGCCAAGCTCTACTACCTGCGCGACAAGGTGGGCAAGGCTGCCCGTCTGCGCGAGGTTCGCTAGTTACTCGCTTTGCTTTACAGCAAAAGGCGTCGTCCTTGTGGGCGGCGCCTTTTTTATTGTCTGAAAGGCCGCCCAATGTCCACTGCCCCCACGTCGCATCAATCAAACCACGAGGCCAAGCCCCTCTCCTGCGCCCAAGTCAAGGGTCTCTTTGACGCTTGCCAGTTTGATGACCTCCCCGCTTTCATCGCGGCACATGAGACGGATTCTCGCAAGCAGATCCAAACCCTTGTGGCACGCGCCCGTCGTCAGCAGGCCAAAGAACTCGTCGAACGGCAGCGGGTCATGGGAATGTACGAGACGATGCGCTCCTTGGGTGGCGACGGGGTCGTCATCGGTGTCGACGAAGTCGGGCGCGGCCCCTTGGCCGGTCCCTTGACCGTGGCAGCGGTTGCGCTACGCAGCGACGATCCCATCTGGGGCATCAACGACTCCAAGCAGCTGACTCCTGAAACGCGCGAACATCTAGCCGCCCAAATCAAGGAACGCGCCTTGGCCTGGGGCATCTGCCATATTCCACCCGCGCAAATCGACGAGCGCGGCATGGCGGCATGCCTGCATGCGGCAATGCTCCAAGCGGTTGAGAACACAGGGCTCGAGCCTGACAGCGTCTTGATAGACGGCGTACCCCTTCACATTCATCCCAAGGAAACGTGCATCGTAAAAGGCGACGCAAAGGTTGCCTGCATCGCAGCGGCCAGCATTGTCGCAAAGGTCGCCCGTGACACGATAATGTGCGAGGCAGCCGAGCTTTACCCTGACTACGGCTTTGAACAGAACAAGGGCTATGGTTCCGCCGAGCACATTGCGGCAATTGAGCGAATCGGACTCTCCCCCATCCATCGCCGCAGCTTTTGCCGCAACTTCGCCCTGCCGCAAACTGCAAGCGAGTAGTTAGCGCAACCGCGTCGCCCAATTCTGCGGCACCGCCAGCTCCTCAAACATATGCACGGCGTACCGGTCGGTCATACCCGCAATGAAGTCGCTTACCTCGACAATGACGCCGTCCTGGGGCCGCCTGCGATATTCGGGCGGCACCTGGTCGAAGTGGTCGAAGTAATAATCAAACAGGTACTCGATAAGGCGGTCGGCTTTGGGCTCCTCCGCCTTTGCATCAGAGGCGGCATAGACGTTTTCAAACAGGAACGACCGCAGCTCCATCATGGCACCCCATATTTTGTCCGACATCGCGATGTCGTCGCCCAGTGAGGCGGAATTGGCGATCATGTCCTCCACAAGCGTCGTGATGCGCTCAGTGGAGGTGCGCCCCAGAAGACGGTGCGTGCTCTCAGGCAGTTGATTTTCGCAAAGTATGCCAGCCCGTATGGCATCGTCAATATCATGGTTGACATAGGCGATGCGGTCGGCCGTTGCCACGATGCGGCCCTCAAGGGTCTCGGCGCGCTTCTGGCCGTTATGGCAAAGGATCCCGTCCACCACTTCTCGCGTGAGGTTCAGCCCTTCGCCGTCATGTTCCAAATACTCAACGACGCGCACCGACTGTTCGCTATGCTCAAAAAGTCCCTCCGCCTGCTCGGGCGGCAACCCCCGGTGACGTGCAATGACACGGCACAGCGAAGCCTCGCCGGTATGGCCGAACGGCGTGTGGCCCAAGTCATGGCCCAAGGCAATCGCCTCGATGAGGTCTTCGTTGAGAGCAAGGCCTCGTCCTATTGAGCGGGCTATCTGCGCGACTTCCAACGTATGGGTGAGTCGCGTGCGGAAATGATCGCCTTCAGGCGAGAGAAAGACCTGCGTCTTGTGCGAAAGGCGCCTGAACGACTTCGAATGCAGAATCCGGTCGCGATCGCGTTGGAAAGCCGTGCGGAACGGGTCCTCATCAATAGGATGCAAACGGCCCAGGGTCTCGTCGGAGAAAGCAGCGCAAGGTGAAAGGACAGCATGTTCCAAGGCCTCGCGGTCGGTCCTTCTCATCACTTTGAATGCCATACGATCACCCTCCTGCGCATCTAAACCCATTGGGTGCACTTTATACCAAAACGGGCGCACCCCACCATATGGGATGCGCCCGCATCAACGAACTGTAACACTGTCTGAGAAGCCTCGAAAGGCCTCGCGGAATCTCAAACGCGGCTTAGCGCACCGTGGAGCGCAGCGTGGCCTGAGCAGCGGCGAGGCGCGCCACGGGCACACGGTAAGGCGAGCAGCTCACGTAGTCCAAACCGAGGTCGTAGAACTTCTGGATGGACTCGGGGTCGCCGCCGTGCTCACCGCAGACGCCCAGGTCGAGCTCGGGGTTCGTGCCGCGACCAAGCTTGACGGCGGTGTCGATGAGGCGGCAGACGCCATCGTCGACCGTCTCGAAGGGGTTGCGCGTCACAAGCTTCTGCTTGAGGTACTGCGGGATGAAGCTGCCCTCGACGTCGTCGCGCGAGAAGCCGAACGTCGTCTGGGTAAGGTCGTTGGTGCCGAAGCTGTAGAAGTCGGCGTACTCGGCCACCTGGTCGGAGGTGACGGCGGCACGCGGCAGCTCGATCATGGTGCCGACGGGAATCCAGGAGAGGTCGACGCCCTGGGCAGAGCCGACCTCAGCCAGCGTCTGCTCGATGGAGGCACGCATGGCCTTGAGCTCGGCGGCGAGGCTCACGAGCGGGACCATGATGCGGGGCTTGGGGTCGAGGTTCTCCTTCATGAGCTCGGCCGTGGCCATGGCGATGGCACGCACCTGAAGAATGGGAAGCTCGGGGTACACAAAACCCAGACGGCAGCCGCGCAGGCCCAGCATCGGGTTGGACTCAATCATGGAGTCAATCTGACGCAGGAGCTTCTTCTTGCCAGCGAGCTCAGCCTCAGAGGCACCGGCGCACTCGAGGCGCGTGATCTCAACCTCGAGCTTGCGGGGGTCGTCGAGGAACTCGTGCAGGGGCGGGTCGAGCAGGCGAACGGTGACGGGCAGGCCGTCCATGGCCTTGAACATGGCGTAGAAGTCGCCGGTCTGAGCCTCGTAGAGGTCCTCGCATGCCTTGCTGCGAACGGCCTTGTCGTCGTTCAGGATGTAGCTCTGGATGATCTGCTTGCGGTCACCGAGGAACATGTGCTCGGTACGGCACAGGCCGATGCCCTGAGCACCGAAATCGCGAGCGAGCTGGGCGTCGGCAGGGTTGTCGGCGTTGGCCTCAACACCAAGCTTACGAACCTCATCGGCCCAGGTAAGGATGGTCTCAAGGTCGCCCGTGATCTTGGAGTCGACGAGCTTGACGGCACCGAGGACAACGGCGCCGGTGCTGCCGTCGATGGAGATGACGTCGCCCTCGTGCAGCACGATGTCGGTGCCGGAGACGACGACCTCCTTCTTGGCGGCGTCGATCTTCAGCTTCTCAACGCCGCAGACGCAGGGGGCGCCCATGCCGCGGGCGATGACGGCGGCGTGGCTCGTCTTGCCGCCGTGGCTCGTAAGGATGCCCTTGGCGGCAACCATGCCGGCCAGGTCGTCGGGGTTGGTCTCCCAGCGAACGAGGATGCAGTCGCGGCCCTCGGCAGCGGCTGCGACGGCGTCGGCCGAGGAGAACACGACCTCGCCCACAGCGGCGCCCGGGGAGGCGTTGAGACCCTGGGCGAGCAGGTCGTACTTGGCGGTCTTGTCGAACTGGGGGTGCAGGAGCTGGTCGAGCTGAGCGGGATCGACGCGCTTGAGCGCCTCTTCCTTCGTGATGAGGCCCTCGTCCACCATGTCGATGGCAACCTTGAGGGCGGCGGCGGCGGTGCGCTTGCCCACGCGGGTCTGCAGCATGAAGAGCTTGCCCTGCTCGATGGTGAACTCGATGTCCATCATGTCGCGATAGTGGTTCTCAAGGATGACGAAGACGTCCTCGAGCTCCTGGCCGGCCTTCTCAAGACCGGGGGTGTGCTTGAGCGTCTCGATGGGCTCGGTGTTGCGGATGCCGGCCACGACGTCCTCGCCCTGGGCGTTGACCAGGTAGTCGCCGTAGAACTCCTTCGTGCCGTCGGCAGGGTTGCGCGTGAAGGCAACGCCCGTGGCGGAGGTCTCGCCCTTGTTGCCGAAGACCATGCTCATGACGTTGACGGCGGTGCCCAGGTCGTCGGAAATCTTGTTCTGCTTGCGATAGAGGATGGCGCGGCTGTTGTTCCAGCTGCCGAAAACAGCCTGGATGGCAAGGAGGAGCTGGACGCTGGGGTCCTGGGGGAACTCGACCGAGCCGGAGGCGCCCACGAGCTCGGGGTGGTCCTCAGCGCTGACGTTGGAGGTGAAGATGCCCTTGAACTCATCGACGAGGGCCTTGAGGTCCTCAGTGGTGAGGTCGCAGTCGTTGCGCACGCCCGCGGCGATCTTGCGCGCGGTGATAGCGTTCTCGAAGTTGTCGGCGTCAACGCCCATCACGACGTCAGAGAACATCTGGATGAAGCGACGGTAAGAGTCCCAGGCAAAACGGGGGTTCTGGGTCTGATCGATAAGGCCCTGAACAGAGAGGTCGTTCATGCCGAGGTTGAGGACCGTGTCCATCATGCCAGGCATGGAGAACGGCGCACCGGAACGCACGGAAACGAGCAGCGGGTCCTTGGGGTCGCCGAGCTTCTTGCCGGCACGCTCTTCAAGGTCGAGGCGAGCCTGCTCGATGAGGTCGAGAACACCCTCGGGCCAGACGTTGCCGGCGTTTGCATACTCCATGCAGGTCTGGCAGGTGATGGTGAAGCCAGGCGGGACGGGCAGGCCGATCTTTGCCATCTCGGCGAGGTTCGCACCCTTACCGCCGAGGATATAGTTGTCCTTGGCGGAACCCTCGGTGACGTTGACACCCTGGGCGTCCTTACCGAACTTGTAGATGCGCTGTACGTCGGACACTAGCATCTCCCATTCATCTGGCGGCGTCGTGAGCCGCAACGGATTGGAAAAACAGTGCGGGATGGCACGACATAGTCCATCCAACACAACGAACTATACCTATTCTAAGCACATAAGGCGAGCTAATCAGCCAAAACAATGCCACAAGCAGGCAAGTGCCACACCTGTGAAGCGCAGATAGAATCCCTGTGCCGCCCACCGGGACAAAAAACGCCGCCCACTTTCGCGGACGGCGAACGGCAATCAAAACGTGGAGCCCATGTCATCGTTTGGGTGCTTAAGCCTTTGCGCGAGACGCCCTCAGGTTCTCGGCCTGCTCGAAATAGCCCAGGATGATCTGCGCGGTCTCCTCGACGGCACGGCCGTTGGTGTGCACGACGATGCAGCCAAGCTTCCTCATAAGGGCGCGAGCCTCGTCAAGCTCCTCCTGAATACATGTGGGATCGGCGTAAGAGCCTGCCACTTTGCGCGCCTCAAGACTGCCGAGACGCTCGTTGCGAATCGAGGAGAGCACTTCAGGCGTGGAGATGAGACCAAAGATGCGATGCGGCTCGACGTCGAAAAGCTCGTGGGGCGGCTCTGAACCCTTGGCAAGGGGGATGTTTGCCACACGGTAGCCCTGAAACGACATATACATGGACAAGGGCGTCTTTGAGGTGCGCGACACGCCGACCAAGACGATGTCGGCCTTGGTGAGGTCCTGCGGGTTGCGCCCGTCGTCATGGGCGACAAAGAACTCCATCGCGTTGATGCGGTTGAAGTAGCGATCGTCGACCTTGCGGATGGCGCCTGCTTGGATATGCGGCTCCAGGCCGGTCAGACGCTGAACGGCGTCGAGCGCGGGACCGATAAGGTCGAGCGAATCGATGCCGCGCGCCTCGAACTCGGCCTCAATCTGCGCACGAAGCCCGCGGTCGACGATGGTGTAGAACACGAGCGCCTTGACGTCGGGGTCGGCGCAATGCTCGTCGAGGTACGCACGAACCTGCTCTACTTTCGTCACCTTGGGAAGACGCTGGATGTGAACGCATCCAACACCGAACTGGGACGTCGCGGCAAGGGCGACTTCTGCCGCCGTCTCACCGAGCGAGTCCGAGATGACGTGAATGGTGGGGACCAAGGCCCCCGGTTGAGCCGCCAGGGGTTGCTCCGTGGGGCTGATGCCATAGCAAAACTCGTCCACTCTTGCGCCTCCCTCTACAGAAAGGCCGCTGCAGCGGCTCTTTGGGGGATGCACACCTCGCGATGCGCATCCCCCACCTGCCTAGCCGCAGCGGCCCGGGTCTGGTATGTATCAGGCAGAGCCAGCGCTATGCCTTCTTCTCCATCTTGCCGAAGTCGGCGACGTCGTGGAAGACGCCGACGAAGCGGTTGAGCAGACGCAGGCGGTTGGCACGAACGGCAAGGTCGTCGTCCATGACCATGACATCGTTGAAGAACGTGTCGATAGGCGTGCGCAGGGCGGCAAGGGCCTCGATGGCGCCGGCGTAACCACCCTCGCCGGCAAGGCAGGCCTCAACCTTGGCGGCAGCCATGTCAACAGCCTCAAGCAGCGCAGACTCGCTGGGACCGAGCAGGGACTTGTCGACGTCGCAACCAAGGGCCGCGTCGCGCAGGTTGTTGGCACGGGTGTAGGCGCTTGCCAGGTCGTCGAAGACCTCGCGCGAACCGGTGCGGGCATCCTCAAGGGCATGAGCACGGGCGATGAACTCGGCGGGCTCGACAATGCCGACGGCCTTGACGGCCTCGACCGTGTCGGCGCTGACGCCCTCGTCGCGGGCCATGCTGGCAAGACGGCCGACAAAGAAGTCGGTGACGGCGGCCTCAACGGCAGCGAAGTCAAACTCAATGCCCTGGGCAGCGAGGCCCTCGAGCGCAGCATGGATAGCGGCGACAAGGCTGATGGCAGGCTCGGCGCGCAGGATGTTGATGATGCCGATGGCGGCACGGCGAACCGCGAAGGGGTCGGAGGAGCCAGTGGGGGCCTCGCCGATCGCGAAGATGCCGCAAGCGGTGTCAAGCTTGTCGGCCATGGCAACGATGCGGCCAACAAGGCCGTCGGGCAGGACGTCGCCTGCGAAGCGCGGGCGATAGTGCTGGCTCACGGCAAGGGCGACCTCGGGGGCCTCGCCGGAGGCGGTGGCATAGTAGCCGCCCATGACACCCTGCTGGCTGGTGAACTCCACCACGGCGCCCGTCACAAGGTCGGCCTTGGCAAGGTAGGCACCGCGCTGGGCCTTCTCGACGACGTCGGCGTCATAACCGGCCTGGACACCGATCTTGCCGGCGAGGTCGCGCACGCGCGTGGTCTTGTCGAGCATGGTGCCGAGCTTCTCCTGGAAGCCGACGGTTGCCAGCTTGGCGACATAGGCCTCGAGCGGGTGCTTGAGGTCCTCCTCGTAGAAGAACTTGGCGTCGGACAGACGGGCGCGCACGACGCGCTCGTTGCCCTGGGCAATGACGTCGTTGCGGGCGGGGTCGCCGTTGGAGACAAGGACGAAGTGGTTCGTCAGCTTGCCCTGGGCGTCATACAGCGGGAAGTAACGCTGGTTGGAGAGCATCGACTCGCAGATGATCTCGTTGGGGACCTGCAGGAACTCCTCGTCGAAGTCGGCGACGACAACCGTGGGCCACTCGACAAGGTTGACGACCTCGTCGAAGGTCTTCTTGGGCGTGTCGGCCTTGAGACCGCGCTGCGCCTCGACCTCGGCGATGCCCTCGCGGATGATCTGGGCGCGCTTGGCGCCGGAAACCACGACATGGGCGGACTCGAGGACGTCGAAATACTCCTGAGCCGAGGCGATCTCATAGGTGCCCGGGTTCATGAGGCGATGGCCCTTGGTGGTGCGGCCGGCAACATGGCCGCAGAACTCGACGGGGACGACCTCGTCGTCAAGCAGGCACACAAGCCAGCGGACGGGGCGGGAGAAACGATAGGGCGTGGTGCCCCAGCGCTGGGTGCGAAGGCCGGTCAGCTTGTCGTTGATCTTGTTAGCGGCGGCGGCCAGGACCTCGGTCAGGACCTCACCGGCGGGACGCGCAGGCGTCGTGCGGTCGACCCACACGTAGCTCTTGCCGTCCTGCTCGCGCACGACAAGGTCGGCGGCGGTGGCACCCTTGCCACGAGCAAAGCCGGCAGCAGCCTTCGTCGGGTTGCCGTCGGCATCGAAGGCCTGGGCGGCGGCGGGGCCGCGGAAATGCTCCTCAAGCTGGTCGGTCGCGGAAGCGACGCCATGGATGAGCGTGGTGAGGCGGCGCGGGGTGCCGATGACCTCGACACCCTCAAAGCCCAGGTGGGCGCCCTTCAGGCCGTCGCGCACGAGCTCTTCCATCACAACGCACGACTTGTTGAGGGCGGCGCTGGGCAGCTCCTCGGTACCGATCTCGAAAACAAGTTCCTTGGTCGAAGCCATTGTTTAAGCCACCTCCTGGGCGCTGGTCTTTGCTACGGCGTCCTCGTGAGCCTGCCATGCCTCACAGCACGCCTTGGCCACGGCGCGGACGCGCAGGATGTATGCGGCACGCTCGGTGGCGCTGATGGCACCGCGCGAGTCGAGCAGGTTGAAGGCATGCGAGCACTTGAGCACGCAGTCATATGCCGGCAGGGGCTGGCCGGCCTCGAGGCAGTGGTGGCACTCGGCCTCGTACTCGTCGAACTTGCGACGCATGAGGTCGACGTCGGCGAGCTCGAAGTTGTAGGTCGAGAACTCGCGCTCGTTCTCGAGGTAGACGTCGCCGTAGGTGAAGACGCTGCCGTCGGCGCTGCGGGCCCACACCAGGTCATAGACCGAGTCGACGCCCTGGATGTACATGGCGAGGCGCTCCAGGCCATAGGTGATTTCCACGGGCACGGGGCCGACCTCGATGCCGCCCACCTGCTGGAAGTAGGTGAACTGCGTGACCTCCATGCCGTTGAGCCACACCTCCCAGCCAAGGCCCCAAGCGCCCAGCGTCGGCGACTCCCAGTCGTCCTCGACAAAGCGCACGTCGTGCTCTGACGGCTCGATGCCGATGGTGCGCAGAGAATCGAGGTAGAGCTCCTGAGGGTTGTCAGGAGAGGGCTTCATGAGCACCTGGAACTGATAGTAGTGCTGCAGGCGGTTGGGGTTCTCGCCGTAACGGCCGTCGGCGGGACGGCGGCAGGGCTGGGCGTAGCAGGTGCGCCAGGGCTTGTCGCCAAGCGCGCGCAGCGTCGTGGCCCAGTGGAACGTGCCAGCGCCGACCTCGCTGTCATAGGGCTGCAGCACGACGCAACCCTGGGACGCCCAGTAGTTTTGCAGGGCGAGGATGATCTCCTGGAACGTCAGGGCATCCTTGTTCATCGCAGTCTTCCTTCCTATGTAGCACAGGGCGAGGCACATGCCTCGCCCACGTTGCAGGACTATGGTATTAGTCGAGGGGTCCGACCGAAATTTGAATCGAGCCGTCTCCATTGGTTCTGAACAGCGGCCAATAGCGGAACACGGCATGGCCGGTAATGGCGGAGGCGTCCACTGCGCCGAAAACACGCGAGTCGGCCGAGTTGCCGCGGTTGTCGCCCATGGCCCAGAAATACCCCTCAGGAATGGTGTAGGGATACGAGATCTGGGTCTTCGTGCGCTCGCCGGAAGAGTTGAGCACAAGCTCGCCGGCGTCGGCGTCATACGACAGGACGGCGCCTTCGTAGGAGAGGTCGCTCGTCATGGGCTTGGTCGCCTGGCCGTTGGTGTACGGCTCGTCGAGGGCCACCCCGTCGACGTACACGACGCCATCGCGCAGGTCGATGGTCTGACCGCCAACCGCGATGACGCGCTTGATGAGCGTCTCGGAATGGTCGCGCGGATTGGTGAACGTGACGATCTCGCCGGGCTCGGGCATATCGGAAAGCGCGGTCGTGATCTTCTCGGCAAACACGCGGTCGCCGATTTGAATCGTCTGAAGCATGGATCCCGAGGGAATCTCAAACGGCTCCACAACCCAGGTGCGCAGCGCCAGGATTGCCAGCAGCATGATCGCAAAGGCGACCACGAACTCCATGACACCGGAGAGCCAGCCTTGCTTGCCGCCCTTCTCGCCGCCAGGTTGCACCGCCGCGTCGACGGACTCGGCCGGGGCCTTTTCCTCGTCTGAACTCGAAGTGGTAATGTCGCTCACGAACCGGACCTCCTTGTCTCACATCGTTGGTGTGCCCAGCGAACAGACACGTGAAGGATAATTGTAGTACCGATCAGGCTCATGAAGGACGAGCTTTACGCACTTCTTACCGAAGAATGCCAAACAGGTCGAGAGCCGCCGCGCGCGAGTCCTCACCGGCGGCAATGCGCTCGAGGAGCTCTTCGGCGCACTGCCTCTCCTTGTCGGTGAGGTCGGCCGTGGCGATAAGGTCGGGACGACGCTCGCAGGTGCGTACGATGGCGTCGGCCCTGCGCCACGCGGCGATCTTCGCGTGGTCGCCGCTCAAAAGCATGGCAGGCACTTCCATCCCATGCGTCTGAGCAGGGCGGGTGTACTGCGCATACTCGAGAAGCCCGGCGCCGAACGACTCGTCGACGCAGCTCTGGTCGTCTCCGAGCACGCCGGGGATAAGCCGCACGACGGCATCGGTCACCGTGAGCGCCGCAAGCTCGCCGCCCGTGAGCACATAATCGCCCAGGGAGATGCAGCGGTCGGCGCGCGAATAGACGCGCTCGTCCATGCCCTCGTAATGGCCGCAGACGAACAAGATGCGGTCCTTGTGGGAGAGCTCCTCGGCCATCGCCTGGCAAAAAGGCTCGCCCGTGGGGGTGAAGAAGACGGTGTACGCAGGGTTATCGGAGCCAGCAAGCTCATCGAGGGCCTCAAAGAAAGGCTCGCACTTCATGAGCATGCCCTGGCCGCCGCCGTAGGGCGCGTCGTCAACCGTACGATGCCTGTCATGGGTCCAGTCGCGCAGGTCATGGGCCGCAAACTCAAGGTAGCCCGCCTTGCGGGCCCTGCCCATGATGGACAGGGACATGATGGGCTCGAACATCTGGGGAAAGACGCCGAGGGTCTCGATACGAATGGCCACGGCTCTACTCCTCGGGCAGGATGCCGCGGGGGAGCCTGACCACAACCTGGCCCGACTCGTCCTCGGGAAGCTCGAGCACGACCTCTTCAAGGACCGGCACCAAAAACTCGCCGTACTTCTCCGACTGCACGACCCAGACATCGTTGGCCGGCAGCAGCATGAGCTCGGAGATTTCACCTACGACGCCGCGAGTCTCGTCGACCATCTCGCAGCCCACGCAGTCGAGGAACTCGCGCTCCTCAACATACTCGGGCACGTCTTCGCAACGCGCAAGCACGAGCTTGCCCACCAGGCGCTCGGCAGCGTTGAGGTCGCAGGCGCAGGAGAACGCCACCAGGGGCGGTTCCTGCTCGCCCACCGAGGTCACGGTGCAAAAGCGGTCAGTTTCAAGGTCGGGAGGAGTCAGGCACACGCGCATGCCAGGCTTTAGACAAAAAGGGAGGCCGTCGAGTGCAACCGCGACGACCTCCCCTTTTTTGCCATGAGTCCGTGATATGCGCGCAACGTTGATGTATCCCGTCACGCTATCGTGGTTCATAAGCTTATCCCACAACCTCAACTTCGGCATTAATCTCGTCGCGAGCAGCGCAGGCTCGGGCGAGGGTGCGAATCGACTTGATGACGCGGCCGTGACGGCCCACCACCTTGCCGACGTCCTCGGGGTCGACGTGGACTTCGATAAGCGAAGACTCGTCGGAGTCAGTCACGTCGATGATGATGGCGTCGGGGTTGTCGACAAGTGAAGCAACCATGTACTCGACAAGGTCGCACACATTGTCGCTCGGCATGACCTCGTCAGACACCTCGTCGACGATGTCGAGCGCCTCAGACATTACTGAGCGTCCTTGACCTGCTTGATCAGGCGGGCAACGGTCTCAGTGGGCTGAGCACCCTTGGCGATCCAAGAGTCAACCTTCTCCATATCCATGGAAACGAAGGAAGGCTCAACCATGGGGTTGTAACGGCCGACCTCCTCGACGTTGCGGCCGTCGCGGGGGCAACGGGCGTCAGCGACGACGATACGGTAGTAGGGGTTCTTCTTGGAACCGTGACGAGCGAGACGAATCTTGACAGCCAATGAAAGCTCCTCAGTACTTGTGGCACGCAAGCCACAGATCGATACGTAGCGACTGATTATTTTACGACAAAGCCACACGGAATGCATCTGGAGTTTTTGCTTGTCTCAGCCATTCCACAAGACACCATATTCTGCTGAAATCAAACTGGGGTTTGTCGTGAACCTGCGCAGGGACAAAGAATTCAGAATGCGTTCAGCCAGCCTGGATACCATTAACCTGAAAATGGCACTTTAGCGAAGGAAAGGACGGCCACCATGAACGTATTGATCGTTGAGGACGAGTCCAACCTCGCCGACGCCCTGTCTCACATACTTCAGGAAAGCAAATACCACGTCGATTGCGCCAACGACGGCAAGACCGGTCTGGATTGGGCCCTCACGAACATGTATGACGCCATTGTCCTAGACGTCATGCTGCCTGGGATGGACGGCATCGAGGTGTGTCGCACGCTGCGCTCCAAAGGCATCTCCACCCCTGTCATCATGCTGACGGCGCGCTCGGAGGTGCGCGACAAAGTCGCAGGCTTGGACGCCGGCGCCGACGACTATCTCACGAAACCCTTCGACCCCGAGGAGCTGTGCGCCCGCCTGCGCGCGCTCACCCGTCGCACAGGCGAGGTCGTGCTCGACTCCGTGAGCTACGGCGACCTCGAGCTTGGCTTGGCCGACCTCGAGCTCAAGTGCGCCGACAAGGCCGTGAGGCTGTCGCAGCGCGAAGGCGCGGTCATGGAGCTGCTCATGCGCTCCCCTCAAAACGTCTTCTCAAAACAAGCCCTGCTCACCCGCGTCTGGGGCACGGAAGGCGAGACCGGCGTCAACAACGTCGAGGCGTACATCTCTTTCTTGCGCAAGAAACTTGCTTTTTTGAAATCGAACGTCAGCATTGATACCATCAGGATGCTGGGATACAGGCTCAGCTACCCGGAAGATTGCACGGCATAGCCCACTATGTAAGGACGCACCATGCTCAAAAAGCTGCGGCTGCGCATCATCGGCACCATTATGGCCATGGCGACCCTCGTGTTCGCCGTGGCCTTCTTTGTCCTGTGCTCCACGATGTGGCACACCTCGTCGTCGGCGTTCACGCACGAGCTGGAAGAGGCCGTGGAGAACGGCCCCACGGTCAGCGTCGACTTCAGCATCGGCGGCTGGAACCCCAGATTCGATGCGGTAGGCGACGGGGGATCCGACGACGGCTCCTCCACTGACGACGAAGGCTCCCGCAAGCGCTCCCCTCGCGGCTCGTTCACGCCCATCGCCCTCATCACCTTCGATCCCGACGAGGGAACGGTGCTGCAATACAACGCCGACTACGCCGCCATGTCGCAAGCGGTGCGCGCCACGGCAATCGAGCGAACCATCGAGAAAGCCAACGGTTCGGGCATCTACACCGACCTGGGGCTCTTTTGGTGCATCCATTCCAACAAAGACGGCGAGCTGGTCATGGCCTTCGCAGACGCGGGCGCGTTTCTCTCCTCAATGCGGGCGACCGTGATGGGGATCCTGGCCGTCTTCGCGCTCACGCTGGTTGCCGTGACCTTCGTGAGCATATTGCTCGCCCATCTCATCACCCGGCCCGTCAAACGCGCCTGGGACCAGCAGACGCAGTTCATCGCCGACGCGTCGCACGAGCTCAAGACGCCGCTCACCGTCATTCTCGCCGACACCGACATCATCGCGGCGCACCCGCAGACCCAGGTCGCCGACCAGATGAAATGGGTGTGCGGCATCAAAGACGAGGCCAAGCACATGAAGGGTCTCGTCGAGGAGCTGCTCTTCCTTGCGCGAAACGACGAAGGCGGTACTGGAGCGGGCACGCGCGACAAGCAGGAGCCAATCAACCTGTCCGCCCTCGCACAGGAGTCGTGCCTTGCTTTCGACGCCGTGGCCTTCGAGGCAAACGTCGAGCTCAATGAGGACATAGAAGACGGCGTGGAGATTCGAGCCGACAAGATTCAAGTCGAGCGCCTCATCAGGTCGCTCATCGACAACGCCGTGAAGTACGCCGGCACGCAGGGCCACGTCACGGTGAAGCTGCGCAAAAAGAAGAAGGACCACGCGGTATTTACCGTCAACAACACCGGCCCGGTCATCCCCGCAAACGAGCTTCCCCACGTCTTCGACCGTTTCTGGAGAAGCGACACCTCGCGCACACGCGGCGCGACGGCAAGCTACGGGCTGGGTTTGGCAATCGCAAAGAGCATCGCGCAGGCCCAAGGGGCGGACATATCTGTCACAAGCACCGAAAGAGACGGCACGACCTTTACCGTCGAATTCTAGCTGGCACAAAAAACTGCCGGTGCAGCACCCTGGCCCTTGCATGGGACAGGGACGCCGCACCGGCAGTCTCGTAATAGCGCATGTCGCAAGAACTTAGTTCTCGCCGAGCTCCTTTGCGGAGTTCAGGGAATCGGCATCGGCGTCCTCGGACTCGGCGTTCTGGCGGTCGGAGCTGCCATGGCCAAGCTCGGTGACGACGCCATCGACGTACTCAGCGCGCGGGGCGTCGGCCCAGAGCTTCTCCAGGCGGTAGAAGGCGCGGGCCTCGGGCTGAAAGACGTGGGCGATGACGCTGCCGAAGTCCATGATGTCCCAGGAGTTGTCCTCGCGGCCGTCGATAGCAACGGCACGCACGTCCTTGGGACGAAGCTGGTTCTCGACCTCGTCGACGATGGCGTCAACCTGGCGGTTGTTGTCGCCGGTGCCGATGACGAAGAAGTCGGCGATATCGGCGATGCTGCGCAGGTCGATGATGAGAATGTCATGGCCGCGCTTGTCGTCGATGATGCGCGCAACCTCGTAAGCAAGTTCCTGAGAGTTCAAAGTTACTCCTTGTCTTCAGACGCCGGGGCGTCAGTTCTGCAATCGTTCCAAACATCTAAGGCACCAGGATATACGAAGCGCCCCGATTTCAAAAGATAGATGAGGCCCACCCTCACGCACTCGGCGTAAACCTGTCGAAGCGGTGCGGTGCAGGCAAGCTTCCTGATATCGTCCACGAAACCGCCTTCGCGGCCGGGCTCGATCATGTCGGCGACATAGACGACCATGTCGAGGTCTGTCATGCCAGGCGCGCCCGTCGTATGGCGCGCGATGGCCTGAAAGACTTCGGCGCCCAGCTCGGGATAGTCCCGAGGCAGGCTCGCCGCAGCCGTCAATCCGTGCAGCACAGGCAAGGCACCGTCCACGCGAGGAACGTCGATGCCGTACTCGTCGACCTTGCCCCACAGCTCCTCCGAGCTGAGCTTCTTGTCCCAATCGTGCAGCAAGCCAGCAGCCTCAGCCTCAAACTCATCGACACCGCAGCGCCGCGCCAGCCACAGGGCCGTGGCCGCCACGCCGAAGGAGTGCTTGAGGCGCTTGCCCCAAAGCCGCTCGGACACGTCGCTGCGCAGGCGCGCCATAAGAGCGGCCTGCTCAGGGGCATAGAGGGGGTCGGGGGCGCAATACCCCTTATCCCAAGGAGCTGCCTTCGAAGCAGCCTTGTTGTCTTTTGACATCAATCATGCCCTTCAGAATTCAGCGGGAAACGATAGAGCCCATGAGCGCGTATGTAATCCAGAACGCGCGGATCAAGCATGCCGGAGACATCAGCGCCTCGCGCAAGCAGGGCGCGCAGCTCCGTGGAGGAGAGGGGCGGCACGTGGGCATCCAACACATGCACCCGTGCATCAGGTTCGAAGGCGCGTAGAGCCGCGACATCGCGGTCGAGCTCCTCCCCCGCCCTGCCTGCGACCGCAATCTCGGCAAGCCCGAGCACGCGCCTGGCACAATGCCAATGTGGCAGCGTATGCAACGAGTCGGCCCCAACGATGAACACGAGGCGCGCTGGGAGCGGCCAGGAACGTCGCAGCTCCTCAAGCGTGTCGACCGTGTACGTGATGCCAGGCCGTTCAACCTCCATCGCGCTCAACGCGCAGGCAGGCTCTCCTTCGAGCATGCGAGAAAGCATCGCAAGCCGATGATGGGCGCTCGTCACCTCGCGGTCGCGCTTGAACGAGGGCCGACCGGCCGGGATGTAGAGCACCCCGTCGAGACCCAGCTCCCGCCTGGCAGCGCGGGCAAGCTCAAGGTGACCGAGATGCGGCGGGTCGAACGTTCCGCCCATCACGCCCAATGCCGCGTTCGGGTTCCAGGCAAAAGGCACGCCCGAAGACATCCTTAGCGAACCTGCCCATCGCCGCGGCACACGTACTTCGTGCTGACGAGCGCCCCGGCGCCCATGGGCCCGCGCGCATGCAGCTTCTGGGTCGAGATGCCGATCTCGGCGCCCAAGCCGAACATGCCGCCGTCGGTAAAGCGCGTCGAGGCGTTCACGTACACGGCCGCCGCGTCCACCCCGGCAAGAAACGCCTGGGAGGCGGCATAGTCACGCGTCACGATGCACTCAGAGTGACCCGTGCCATACCGATTGATGTGCTCGATAGCCTCTTCGATGCCGTCGACAACCTTGCAGGACAACTCAAACGCGAGATACTCGCGCCCCCAGTCCTGCTCCTGTGCGGCAACGCAGCACGAAAGACCGAGGTCTTGCGCAACTTGGAGCGTTGCCTCATCACCATGGACCAGAACGTTCCATTCCGCGCAGGCGCCGAGCAGCTTGGGAAGAAACTCTGCGGCGCACGCCTGGTCGACAAGCACGGACTCGCACGCGTTGCACACACCAGGCCTTGAGCACTTGGCATTGTGGAGGATGTCAAGCGCCATGGCCTGGTCGGCCTGGGCATGCACATAGGTGTGGCAGTTGCCCGTGCCCGTCTCGATGACCGGAACCTTCGAGTTCTGCACGCAGTTCTGGATGAGACCGGCGCCACCGCGAGGAATGAGGACGTCGACGAGGCCGACGAGGCCGAACAGTTCCTCGACGGCCGCATGTCCGGGCGAGGTAAGCAGGCACACCGCGTCGGCCGGCAGGTCGCACGACATAAGCGCGTCGCGCAGCGCCTCGACAATGGCCTCGCACGACCTTGCCGCCATCGAGCCGCCGCGCAGGATGCAGGCATTACCGGCCTTCAGGCAGATGCCTGCGGCGTCGGAGGTCACATTGGGGCGCGCCTCGTACACGATGGCGACCACGCCCATGGGAACCGTCACCTTTTGCACTGAGAGGCCGTTGGAAAGCACGCTGCCCTCAAGCGTGCGCCCCAAAGGATCGGGCTGGGAGGCAACCTCTTCGAGACCGCGCGCCATCGCCTCGACGCGCCCCTCATCGAGCATGAGACGGTCGACAAGCGAGGCGGCCACGCCGGCTGCCCGGGCGTCGGCCACATCGGCAGCGTTGGCCGCGAGAATGGCCGGGCCATGGGCGCGCAGATGCTGCGCCGTGGCGCATATCACCTGCGCGCGCTCGGCGCTTCCAAGCATGCCGATGCGTCGCGAAGCGTCCTTTGCCGCACGTGCCTTCTCAAGTGCCTCCCCCATGAGCAGCCCCCTTCAAAAAGGTTAGAAGACCAAAAGCTCGTCGCGATGGATGAGCGCCACGCCGGCAAGCGCGGGAACGACACGGCCGACCATGTCGAGTTTCATGCCGCGCGTGAGCTCAGCCTCCTGCGAGGAATACGACGTGATACCGCGCGCGATGAGAACGCCATCCTCGTCCTTGACCGCGATGACGTCACCGCGAGAGAACGTCCCGTTGACACGCGTGACGCCCACCGGCAGCAGCGACCCGCCACGGGAGTGCAGGGCGGCACGTGCGCCGTCGTCGATGACGACGCTGCCACAGTCGTGTCCGGCAAAACCGATCCAGAGCTTGCGGGCAGGCTCGGGGGCATGCCCCGCGTCAGGCACAAAACGCGTGCCGATGTCGGCGCCCATGGCCACATCGTACAGCACGTTCTTCCTGCGGCCAAGGCAGATAACCATGGAGGTGCCGGCAAGCTGCGTCGCACGCGCCGCACGCACCTTGGTCATCATGCCGCCCGTGCCCACGGCACTCGACGAACCCGAAGCCAGGCCGAGAATGGAATCGTCGACCTTCTCGACGCGGGAGATGAGCTGCGCCGTGGGGTCGTTGTGAGGGTCGGCCGTGTACAGGCCTTCGATGTCGCTCATGAGGACCACGAGGTCGGCACCCACAAGGGCGCCGACGATGGCGGCAAGCGAGTCGTTGTCGCCAAACTTGATCTCGTCGACGGCAACGGTGTCGTTCTCGTTGACAACGGGCACGCAGCCCATCTCGAGCAGGCGCTCCATGGTGAGGCGCGCATGCAGGTAGGCGCTGCGCGACCCGGTGTCGTTGCGCGTGAGCAGGACTTGACCTATGGAGAGGCCCTCCTGGGCAAAGGCGTGCGCATAGGTCTGGATGAGCGCCACCTGACCCACCGAGGCGCATGCCTGAAGCACGTCGACCTCATGCGGGCGCGTCTCAAAACCAAGGGGCGCCAACCCCGCCGCAATGGCGCCGGACGTGACGAGCACGACCTGGACGCCATCGCGCACGAGGTGGGCGATCTGACCGGAAAGGTCGGCAATGAACTGTTTGTCGAGATGGCCGCCTTGCCCCATGAGGGTCGAGGAGCCGATCTTGACGACGACGCGCTTCGCAGTCGGGAAGGCCGTCGCAAGCTCGCTAGTCACGAGACTCATCCTCGTCGGCGTCGTCTTCCTCGACGTCTTCCTCGAAGTCGTCGCCCTCCTCGTCGCAATCTTCGAGGTCATCGTCGTCGAAGTCTTCCTCGCCGCACTCAAAGCATGTGGCAAACGCGGCAGGATCGAAATCGTCATCGGCCCCGTCGGAGTCACCGTCTTGCTCGGCGTCCCACACAAGCGTCTGCATCAGGTCTTCGTCGGCCACGTCGTCGTAATCATCGACGCCGCTGAACTCAAGCTCGAAGCCGAGGATCTGGACGGTGTCGCCGTTATGCGCGCCGGCCTTGATGAGCGCCGCGTCCACGCCAAGGCGGGCAAAGCGGTGCTGCAGGTACAGGATGGCCTCGTCGTTTTCCCAGTCGGTCTGCACGACCATGCGCTCGATGGCCTTGCCGGAAACGCGCCAGACATCGGATGCAATCTGCTCCACATGGAAGGAACGCTCGCGCTTCTGGCGACGCCACGTCCACACCTGGCCGAAGTTCTCCTGGGCGAGGTCGTTGGCCGCAAGCTCGGCAGCGGCACGGGCACGCTGCTCGCACACCATCTGACCAACGCGAAGCATGAGCTCGTGCATGCCCGAACCGGTGGCGGCGGACACGCAGAAGTACGGGATGCCCTCGCGCTCGGCGAGCTCCATCATGCGGGCGTCGTTCTCCTCGGTACCAGGCAGGTCGCCCTTGTTGCCCACGATGACGGAGGTGCGCTGAGCAAGCTCGTCGGCATACATGGAGAGCTCGGCCTTGATGACCTCGTAGTCGTGAACCGGGTCACGACCCTCATAGGAACCGCTCAGGTCGACGATGTGCATGATGAGGGCCGTGCGCTCCACGTGGCGCAGGAACTCGTGGCCCAGACCCTTGCCCTCGCTGGCGCCCTCGATGAGGCCGGGGATGTCCGCGACGACGTAGTCGTAGTTCTCAACGCGCACCATGCCGAGGTTGGGCTGGAGCGTGGTGAAGGGGTAGTCGGCAATCTTGGGGCGGGCGGCGCTCATATAAGAGATGAGCGACGACTTGCCGACACTGGGCATGCCGACAAGGCCCACGTCGGCCATGAGCTTCATCTCGAGCTCGATCAGGTGCTCATCGGCGGGCTCGCCCTTCTCGGCGAATGCCGGAGCGCGACGCACGGACGTGCAGAAATGGGTGTTGCCCCTGCCGCCATGACCGCCTTCGGCAATCACGACCGACTCGCCGTGATGCGTAAGGTCGGCGATCTCGTAGAGGCGCTCCTGCGTCTCGGGGTCAAGCTCGTACACAACCGTGCCAAGCGGCACGGGAAGCACGATGTCGGCACCGTCGGCACCGTGGCGCTTGGCACCCTGGCCATGCGTGCCGCGGCCGGCCTTGAAGTGGTGCTTGAAACGGTAGTCGATGAGCGAGGAGCGCTGTGCGTCGGCCTGGACGACAACGTTGCCACCGCGGCCGCCGTCGCCGCCGTCGGGGCCGCCTTTGGGAACATGGGCCTCGCGGCGGAACGACATGCAGCCTGCGCCGCCGTCGCCGCCCTTGGCATTGATGTGTACCTGATCGATGAACAAGGTGGTCTCCTATACAAAAGCGGACCCCGCAACTTGACAGCTGCAGGGTCCGTAGATACTCAATCCGTGGCGAAAGCCGACAAAGACCTACTCGGCAACCGTCTCGAGCGGAAGGATGTGCACGCGACGCTTGTCGCTGGTGGTGTACTTCACCGTGCCATCGATAAGAGCGAACAGGGTGTCGTCCTTGCCCTTGCCCACGTTCTCACCGGGGTGGAACTTGGTGCCATGCTGACGAACGAGGATGGTGCCAGCGGTGACAACCATGCCGTCGAAACGCTTGCAGCCAAGACGCTTGCCGATCGAATCGCGGCCGTTACGGGAAGTACCCGTGCCCTTCTTATGTGCCATGACAGACTCCTAAATTACTTTCAATCGGACTTACTAAGCGACCTTGGTAATGCGCACCTTGGTGAGGTACTGGCGATGGCCACGCTTGCGCTCGTAGCGCTTACGACGACGGAACTTGTACACGATGACCTTCTTGTCACGGTACTGCTTGAGGACCTCGCCCTCAACGCAAACCTTGGCAAGGGCCTCGGGGTCAGTGATGGCCTGCGTGCCATCATTGACGAAAAGAACCTCGTCGAACGTGACGGTAGCGCCCTCTTCGACCTCGAGCTTCTCGATGTCGATGATGTCGCCCTCGGCAACCTTATACTGCTTACCACCGGTCTTAACAATTGCGTACATGTGAAGTACCTTCCAGCTCGCGACAAATGCAAGTTCGAATACTAACACTGCAGAATCAGGCCCGTCAATGAAATTTCGGGGTACTGAGAAGTCCGCAAAAAACTATCAAAGAAAGCGTGTGCCTCTGGACCGTTCCCTTTGCTAAGGAAGGGAAACAGGCAACCCTTAGATAGTACGCCTACCGCGCTCGATTAGCGCAACCGACAAGCTCGCGTCACCAGAAATACGCGTTTTGCCGTCAGACAAACCATCGGACATGTCGTCGATGAGGTCGTTGAACGCATCGAGAGGCAGTCCCTCCAAGAGCGCCACGGCGACAATGCCGCGCACGTCGAACTCAAGCAGCGCCTCAATGACCGCCTGTGCCGCCTCGGCGTCAACCGTGGAAACCGCCACATCGGCCTGTGTGCGCTTCACCGCGACCGTCCACATGGCCTCGGTGCGCTCGAAGACGATCTGCGCGCCGCACGCCAGGTCGATGCGCCTGCCGTCGAGGGCGTCCTCGGTGTTGTTGTAAGCCGAATGCGTGGTCGTGCCGATGGTTGAGTCACCGTCGGCGTCGGGCTTCTCGGCCATGAGCAGGGCGGGCGCCGAAGAAATGCGCGCCAAGACGGTGAACGCGGCAGCCTCGGTCACCTGCACGACGACGCCGGAGAGCACCGTTTCCCAAGGCAGCTCGTCGGCGGTGGTGCGCAGGATGAGCGTCACGGGACCGCACACGGCCTCGAGCATCGAGGGAAGCCCGGTCGAGGGGTCCGCAACGGCGGCCTGAAGCTTGTCCGCAAGCTCGGCACGCCTCACGCCGGCGAGCTTCTTGGAGACAAAGACCTCCGGCCGCGCGGGACTCGAGGGCGCCATGATGGCGCAACCGTCGAGCACGAGCACGCTCGTGCGCCCGGAGAACTCGATGTTCACCGAGGCCCTCGGCAGCTTTGCGGCACGCTTGGGGGCCACGACCTGCGCGCATACGCTCGCGCCGGGAACAAGGTCGGCCACCGTGGTGGCCGGGATGCCGGCCAGCGGCACAAACAGCATGCCGTAAGGGCCAGCGTCGAGGAAACACGCGTCAAGCGAGGCGTCGATGTGGTCGACGCGCGTTCGAAGAATATCGCCAGGAGAAAGCGTCAGATCGGGCGACTCCATGTGCCGTCCTTCCCTTCAAGGTACTGCGCGGTGCGCACGACAGAAGTGCGGAGGTTACGCTGGAATGATACGACGTAATCTTGCGTCGACCCAGTAGAGGAACCGCGAACGGCAAGCGACTCGGCGAGCTGTCGGCATACTTCGGCCAACAGGACGTCGGGACGCAGCGCGCCCTCGTTTGATGAACGGGTCGTGAAGGAAAGGTGCACGCCGCCCGACTCGCCCGAATCCACGCAAACGTCGCCCACGAGCTTCTCGGTGAGGTCCACCTTCTTCGGCTTGCCGTTGCGCAGATACTCGATCTGCCCCTGGGCGCGCACCGCCTCGACCGCGCGTCGCACGTCTTCGGCGTGAAACGTCATATCCACGGCGTCGGCAGCGTCAAGGCACGCGTCGGGCCAAACGGAGAGGTCGGCCTCCCAACACGCGATGGTGAGGTTCGCGCCAAGGGACGGGCCGTGGACCTCGACATAGGCCGCCTGCTGAGGCATGAGGTCGGGCGGCGCCGAGCGGCGCAGGTCCTCGAGGTATTCCTCAGCGGGGCGATACTCGCGCACCCAAAGGTCGAACCATTCGTCGTCCGAGGCCACCGCCACCGGCAGCGCAGGGCAGTAGGCCGCCTTGATGCGCGGGGAAAAGCCCTGGGTCACGGCATAGGGAATGCCGCTGCGGCGGATGGTGCGCTCCATGGCGCGCAAAAGCTCGAGATGGGACAGGTAGCGCAAACGGCCCGTCTCCACATAGCGGACCCTCAGGCAGTACAGCTCTTCTTCGCTCATGCTCGGCTCCTCTCCAGGTCGTTGTCAACATGAAGCGAAGGGCACACGCCGCAGCCCGAACACTTCGTCATCGTGCAGTCCGGCGTGAGGGTGCCCTCAAGGGCACGCTCCCACTCGCGCTCAAGCCAGCGCGGCGAGACGCCCGCGGAGATGTGGTCCCACGGCAGGGGGCCGCCCACCTCGAAGGGCTCGCAGGCGGCGCGCTGCATGTCAAACCCGACGTTTTCGGCCGCCTGCTGCCAAATCTCAAGCTTGAACTGGTCAGACCACGCATCGAAGCGGGCGCCCAGGCGGTGTGCCTCAAGGATGAGCGGCAAAGCCTCGCGGCCGCTGCGCGAAAGCACCGCTTCGAGGAACGACGAGGCGTAGTCGTGGTAGCGCAGGTCCACGCCGCGCGGAACGGCGTCCGCAAGGAGCTTCTGGCGACGGCGCACCTCCTCGGGAGGCGTCTGGCCGCACCACTGGAAGGCCGTCTGCGCCTTGGGGATGAAGACCGCCACCGAGGTGCCGATGCGCACCGCACAGCGCTTTGAGGGCGGCACCGAGGCACGGGCCAGCTCCAGCGCACGGCGACACAGCTCGGCGATGCCGAGCACGTCCTCGTCGGTCTCGGTGGGCAGGCCGATCATGAAGTACAGCTTCATGCGGAGCCAGCCCTGCGAGAACGACGCGCTCACGGCGTTCATGAGGTCGTCCTCGGTCACGCCCTTGTTGATGACGTCGCGCATGCGCTGCGTGCCGGCCTCGGGCGCGAAGGTCAGGCCGCCCTTCTTCTCGCCGGCGACGAGCTTGGCCATCTCGACACCGAAGGAGTCGAGGCGCTCGGAGGGCAGCGACACCGAGATGCCCTTGCCCGACAGGTTCGCGTTGAGTCTGCGCAGCACGTCTTCGAGGTTGGAGTGGTCGGTCGTGGACAGCGAGGTGAGCGAGACCTGGTCGTAGCCCGTGCACGCAAGCCCGCGCATGACGGCGGCGACGATCTGGTCGGCGGGCCGCTCGCGCACGGGGCGGTACGTCATGCCCGCCTGGCAGAAGCGGCAGCCGCGCGCGCATCCCCTCAATACCTCGACGGCAAGCCTGTCCTGCACGACCTGGGGATAGGGCACGAGCGTCGTGTTGACGGGGTCGAGCGCCTTGAAGTCGGCGACGACGCGCTTCACGACCTTCTCGGGCGCACCGGACCCCTCGACGGGAACGACATGCGTGCGCCCGAAGGAATCCTCCTCGGCGCGGTAGAGAAGGGGCACGTAGACGCCGGGTATCTGCGCGAGCGCCGCAAGGATGTCGGCGCGGGGCGCATTGGCTGCACGCATGTCGCGGATGCAGCAAGCGACTTCGACGATGACCTCCTCGCCATCGCCCACCATGATGCAGTCGTACAGCTCGCACACGGCCTCGGGGTTGTAGACCGAAGGTCCCCCGCCGCAGACGATGGGGTCGTCCTGCGCACGGTCGCGCGCCATGAGCGGGATGCCCGCCAAGTCGAGCGTCTCGACGATGTTGCTGGCGGCAAGCTCATGGGGAAGCTGGATACCCACCATGTCGAACGACGCCACGGGGAAGCACGACTCCATGGAGAAGAGCGGCAGGTCGCGGCGGCGCATGAGGTCGGCCATGTCGATCCAGGGCGTGTAGGCGCGCTCACAGGCAATGCCGGGCTGGTTGTTCAAAATCTTGTACAAGATGGCCAGACCCTGGTTGGGAAGGCCGACCTCATACGTATCCGGGTAGATGAGCACGCAGCGGAAGGGCGACTCAGAGTCGCGCACCGCGCCGAATTCGTGGTCGATGTAGCGCGACGGCTTCTCAACCAGGTCAAGGAGCGGCTCGACGCGCCCCCAAAGGTCAACTCGTTCATGCATCGAGATCATAGATCCGCTCCTGCTCCTTGATATCCTCGGTCTGCGACCGCTTCCCCTGCAGCCTCAACCTGACCGGCTTGGCGCATACGACCCTGCATGACCGTGCCGGCCACCCATGTGCCCGCCGCGGCCACCCCCGCCTTGACAAGACACGCCGGAAGCGGGGTGCGCAGGGCGAGCCCTGCGACCTGCTTGCACACAAGCGAAAACGCCGTGAGACCGGCCACGTCCACCAGCCGCTCTTTGCCCATGGGCGCACCGTAGTTCCCCGCGAGCTTGAAGAGCATCGCAACCTCGCAAGCTAGCATGGCCGGGGTATCGGCGCCCCTGAGAAAGGTGAGCGCCCCCAGCATCGCGTTGTCACGCACCGCCTGTCCCACGATGCGGCGGCCCTGCTCGTCTTGGCAGCAGTCAAGCGCCGCGCCGAGCATGGTCTCAAAGTCAGGCAGGGTCTCAATGAGCCAGCGCGCCAGCATGCCGCCCACGGCCATTTCGTCGCACACCACGATGTCCTCGACGCTCACCTCGCGGGCGACCAGCGCACGAGCCCGCTCGGCAGCCGCATCGTCGAAGTTCACAAGCACGAGACACGGCACCCTACGCGACGCGTAGGCGCGGTACAGGTCGGCCGCGGCAGCGGCGTCTTGCCCGGCCAGCACGATGACGGCATCGGCCATGGCGTGCACCACGGCAGGCTCATGGCCCTGTCCCACGCCGGCGATATACAGGCGAAGCGAGGCGGTCTTGGGTCGCAGCGCCCGCTTGACCGCACGCGCCAAACCCCCATCGCAGCCTTGCCCCACCACAACACACAGTCGCAGCGTCTTAGAGGCCGCGCGGCTCGTTTGTCTTCTTGCCTTCACACCCGCCTTGGCGGCGTCATACAGTAGGTTCACGGCAACACGCTCCATCGTAGAAGTCGCCTAAAAATGGGCACGCAGGCTCTCGCGCCCGTCATGGGCCCCCGCCGACAAGACGATGCCAACCGTAAGAAGCTGAACGATCATCGACGAGGAGCCGAAGCTGATAAACGGCAACGGGATGCCCGTGATGGGCATCAGGGAAAGGCACATGCCGATGTTCTCAAATATCTGGAACGTCCACATGGCCGCAATACCCAAAAGCGTAAGTTTAGCGAAAAGCGACTCCGAGCGCATCGCGATGCGAATGGCAGAGAACACAAGCACCATGTAGAGGGCGATGAGCACGGCGGCGCCCACAAAGCCAAACTGCTCGCTCAAAAGGGCAAACGCGAAGTCGGTGTGGGCCTCGGGCAAGAATCCCGACGCAGCCTGGGTGGCATTGCCGAACCCTTTGCCAAACAAGCCTCCCGAACCCACTGCGATCATCGACTGACGCAAGTTATACCCGGCGTTGGTGGTGTCCGAGTCGGGATCGAGGAAGACGAGCAAGCGGTTCATCTGGTAGTCCTTGAAAAGCGAGTGGTCGTCGCCCACCAGGTTGTCGATGATGCCGTCGGTAAGAAGGACGGCCGCGACACCCAGCACAAGCAAGATGACGGTGACGATCACCCAGGACCGCTTGGGTCCGGCCATGACGATCACCACGGCGCCCGACACCAAGATCACGAGACCCGTGCCGAGGTCGGGCTGCAGCAAGATGAGCAAAAACGGCACGGCAAGGACGGCGCAGAGGCGCACATAGTCCGAAAGCGACGTCACCCGCCCGCCGTAGCGCGCGCACAGCGAGGCCATGAGCAGGACCGTCACAGGCTTGGCAAGCTCAGAGGTCTGGAATGTGAAGCCGATGACCGGCATCTTCACCCAGCCGGTAAGGCCGTTGGCGCTGTAGGCGAAAAACGGCAACAAGGGGGCAAGCATGAGCGCGCAGTCGACAACGAGCAACGCAAGCGTGCAGTTGGCAAGCTTGCGCATGTCAAAGCGATACATCGCAAGCGCCGCCACGGCACCGATGCCGGCGCCCAGGGCCTGGCGCGCAGGCGAGGCAGCGGCGATGGAAAGCGACGCCGAGTACACCACCACAAGACCATATGCCACCAGCGCGACGGTTGCCGCAACGACAGCAGGGTCGAGCCCCGCAAAAAAGAAGCGCAGAGAAGGGCGGGCGGGATGGTGCGCGAAATCAAGGCGAGCCTGTTTTATCGAACGCATCAGTCCATCACCTGCTCGGTCGAAACCTCGCGCGTCATGAGGATCGAGACGGGGTCCGTCATTTCCACGCCGTACACGGCGCCCAGCACACCGCGGCACACGTTCGAGGCGACGTAGCCGCCTCCGCCGCCGTGCTCGACGATGGCGGCCACCACGTACGTTGGGTCCTCGGCAGGCGCGGCGGCACAGAACCAGGCGTGCGGGTTGTCGTCATCGTCTCCCGCCTCGCCCGTACCGGACTTGCCCATGACCGTCACAGGCAGACCCGCAAAATAGTCGCCCACATACGTCTCGTTCACCACGCCGACGAGCGCGTCGTTCACAAAGGACAGGATGTCCTGCGAGATCGAGACCTCGCAGCTCGGCTTCTGTTCCGCCGTGATGATAGGCTCGCGGGTCTGGTTGGAAAGGACGTCAAGCAGCACATGGGGCCACATCTCCACAGCCCCGTTCACAAGGCCGCAGTACGCATAGCACATCTGAAGGGGCGTGACGAGGATGTCGCCCTGGCCGATGGCGATGTTCGCCGTGTCGCCGCCCTGCCAGGCACGCGCGGAGTCCTCGACCCAGGTGTAGTGGTTCCACTTCCATTCGGCATCAGGCACGCGACCCTGCGACTCAGCCGGCAGGTCGATGCCGGTCGCCGAGCCGATGCCCCAGCGACGGAACATCTCCTGAATGCCCTCGGGATGGTCGGAGTAGTAAAACGCCTTCGCAATCTCGTAGAACACGGTGTCGCAGGAATTGGTGATGCCCTCATAGAGATTCATCCAGCCGTGTCCGGAGTGGTTCCAGCAATGCATGCCGTATTGCTCGCCAAAGCCCGTCCAATAGCCCGTGCACTCGACGAGGGAATCCGTCGTAGTCATGCCCGACTCAAGCGCGGCGCACGTCGTGAACGGCTTGATGGTGGAGGCAGAGGGGTACAGGCCGTTGATGGCGCGGTTGAGAAGCGGGGTGTTCGCGCCCTCTGCAATGAGCTGCGCCCAAGCATCGGTGCTGATGCCGCCGATGAACGCGGAGGGGTCGAACGTCGGGTAGCTTGCCATGGCAAGGACCTCGCCGGTCTTGCAGTTGATGCAGACACACGATGCGCCTGTGGGCTTGTAGTGAAGGTAGTCGCTTGCCTCGAGGCCGAGAAGCAGCGCCTGCTCCGCGGCAGCCTGCACCGTTGCGTCCACCGTGAGCCGCACGTCGCTTCCCGGCTCAGGGTCGACTTCCGAAGCTATCCCCAAGATGTCGCCCGAGACGTCGACGTAGACCTTGCGCGAGCCGCGCACGCCCTGCAGCACGTTTTCATACTGGTATTCGACGCCCGCCTTGCCCACGATGTCGCCTGATTGATACGTGAGCTGACGTTGCGGGTCGGCGTTGAACGCCTCGAGCTCCTCGCTCGAGATGGTACCCGTGTACCCGAGCAAATGGCACGCAAGGGAGCCGTAAGGGTAGGTGCGCACCGTGCGAGACTCCACCGAGACGCCGGGGAACTGGCCGGGGTGCTCGACCACGTAGGACACGGCGCTTTCGGGCACGTCGATCATGACCGTGCGCAGCGACTGCGCGCCCTCAGAGGCGCTCTGGATGTTGCGACGCACGGCCACGTCGGGCATACCGAGCAGGTTGCCCAGACGGCGCACGACACGCGAGTTGTCTGCCACAGACTTGTCGGCGACGACCGCCATGCAGGTGCGATTGCCCACGAGGACGTTGCCGTTGCGGTCGAGGATGCGCCCGCGCGTCGCACGCAGCGACACCTCGGAGGTGCTGTTCGCGTTGGCCTGGTCGGAGTAGTCTCGTCCCGAAATGACCTGCATGCCCCAAAGGCGCAGCAACAGCACGCCAAAGGCGGTGCCTGCCAAAGCAGAAAAGATCGCCGTGCGCCTGCGAAGCCCTGCCTGGCCGGAGACGTCGAGCGCCTCCGCCGGCCTGATGGGCGACCGCCCCGAGTTGAAATCGAGACCGCGGGCGCCTGTGAGGGGCGGGGCGGCATGACCGGCCCGGTGGCGCACGACGAGAAGAACGGCAACGCACGCAACCGCCAACACGGCGATGACGATCGCAACGAGGACTGACGTGTCCAAGACGCGCACCTCCCCTTTTTCAACAGATGCTTCGGGCGCCGGCTAGCGACGCAAACGAGAACGCCGGCCGCCGGAAAGGCCGGCATAGATGGCAAAGACCAGCAGTGCGAAGAGCGAGTCGAGCACGGAAGCGAGCAACGCAAGGCCCACGACCTCGCCCATCGTTGCCCCCATAGTGCCCAAAAGCACCATGACGGCGGCGGAAATGAGGTTGTACACAACGTCGGCGACAAAGAAGACGATGCAGGCCCTCACGGGTTCGCGCAGAAGGGCCGGCTTGCCCAGATGCGCACAGGCAAACGCAAAGAAACTGCCGAGCAGCGACGACAGCCCAAGCGTGGAGGACCCAAGCATGTCAAACAAGAGACCGAGGGCAAATCCCGCAATGACGCCGGCGAAAGCCCCCTTGCGCAGAGCCAGAAAGAACACCGCGCACAGAAGGAAGTTCGGCACAGCGCCCAGAAGGCTCACATGGCCGCCCAACAAAAGCTGGACCAGCACACAGGCAACCACAACCAAAACACTGGAACGCTTCGAGCTGGAGAGATCAGGCACTGTCGGCATCACTGGGCATCACCTTCACTTTGCCCGCTTTCAGGATCCTGGTCGGTCGCCGCTGCATCGGCCTGCACGCCATATGCCGTGATGACAAAGACCTCCGAGGCGTTTGCGGCCTGCGTCAGGGGCTTCACGACAATGTCCTGGAAAAGGGAAGAGGGCTCGCTCACGACGCTTGCCACCGTACCCACCGCAAGGCCTTTCGGATACACGTCGCTTCTCCCCGACGCCCTCACGACATCGCCCACGCTCACCGCATCATCGCTGGACACGTAGTCGACGCGCACTGTGGAATCCACCGACCCGGACAGAATGCCCGCGGCACCGCTCTCCCCCACCGACACGCTCATGGAAAACATGGGGTCGTTTATCAAACGGACCGTTGCCGTGGTGGGAGAGACGGCGCACACCTGGCCGACAAGGGAGGCGCCGTCCGTCACGGGCATGTCGAGACCCACGCCGTCGTTGCTGCCGCGGTTGATGACGATCGTCTGGGTCCACGTGTCTTGCGGGCCCGTTATGACCTGAGCCGCGACGCCCGAGGCACCAAACGACGAAGCGAGCCCGAGCATCGCCCTGAGGCTTTCGTTTTCTTCCTTGTACTGCTGCAGTTCGCCGAGCTGCGAAAGCAGGTAGGCGTTGCGGTCGCGCAATTCCGTGAGCGTCTCTTCATCGGCGCTGGCGTTGACGAGGTTGGTGCGCAACGTGTCGAAGGGCTTGGCCAGAGACGAACCGAGGTTCTGCAAGGGGGAAACGGCCCATTGCACACCCGCACGGAGCGTATGGACGGGGCCGTTTGATCCCTCTTGGGAATACGCCGTCATCAGCAGGGCGGACAGGCACGTGCACACCACGAGCGCCCGGAAGGCCGCCTTCCCCCCGCGTGCATCAGCCCCAAGGCTGGGAAGTTTGGTCACAGCGCCCCCTTAGATGCACTTAGGCCGATGCCTGCGTATACGAGCCCGAAAGGGCATTGGCGTCGAGCACCGCCATGCAGCCCTTGACGACGTTCTCCAGAGCCGTGGGCGAGACGTTGACGGGCACGCCCGTTTCCTCGCGCAGGCGACGGTCCAGGCCGCGCAGCATTCCGCCGCCGCCGGACAGAAGGATGCCGTAGTACATGATGTCGCTGGCAATGTCGGGCGGAGTCGCGTCAAGCACTTCGCGCACGACCTTGACGATGGCCTTGATGGGGTCCTGAATGGCGCGACGCACTTCCTCGGACTCGATGCGCACGGTCTTGGGCATGCCGGTCACCGTGTCGCGGCCGTTGACCTCGACGTCGAGCTCGCGGTCGAGGGGGGCGGCAGAGCCGACCTTGATCTTGATGATTTCGGCAGTGCGCTCGCCGATGTTGAGGCCGTAGGTGTCCCTCACCATCTCGAGGATGGCGCGGTCGAAGGCGTTGCCGCCCACGCGAACCGAACGGGAGACGACGATGCCGCCCATCGAGATGACCGCGACCTCGGCCGTACCGCCGCCGATGTCGACGACAAGAGAGCCGGTCGGCTCCTCGACGGGAAGCTCGGCGCCGATGGCGGCTGCCATGGGTTCCTCGATGAGGAACGCCTGCGAGGCGCCCGCCTGCAGCGCGGCTTCGAAGACGGCGCGCTTCTCAACGGACGTGACGCCGCTGGGAATGCCGATGACAACACGAGGACGCGGGGCGAGCAGGCCCTTCTTCTCGCCGCAGGCCTTGCCGATGAAATAGCGCAGCATCGCCTCGGTCACGTCGAAGTCGGCGATGACGCCATCCCTCATCGGCTTGATGGCCTCAATGTTTCCAGGGGTGCGGCCAAGCATGCGCTTCGCATCGGCGCCAACCGCCAGGACACGATTCTTGTCACGGTCGATAGCGACAACTGAGGGTTCGTTGATGAGAATCCCCGCCTCGCGCGTGGCAACAAGCGTGTTCGCGGTACCTAGGTCTATTGCCAGGCCTGCACCGTTGCGGCCCAGGATGTTGTCTAGAAACGACATGCGCGCACCAATCGAAAAGTAGGCCCATCCCGCTAAGCGGGATGGGCTTGCAAGACTTCAGCTTGTCAGAAAGTCAAACGCCAAGCGAGCTTAGGCCTGGAAGAAGATGCCAATCTCGCGCTCGGCGGATGCGGGAGAGTCGGAGCCGTGGATGACGTTGCGGTCAACGGAAAGGCCGAAGTCGCCGCGGATGGTGCCGGGCTCAGCCTTGGCGCAGTCGGTGGCGCCCATGAGGCGACGCATGTTGGCAACGGCGTTCTCGCCGGAGATGACCATCTTGACGACGGGGCCGGAGGTGATGTAGGACACGAGGCCCTCGTAGAAAGGCTTGCCCTTGTGCTCGGCGTAGTTGGCCTCGGCCTGCTCGGGGGTGACCATCTCGAGCACCATGCGCTCGATGGTGAGACCGGAGCGCTCGATGCGGTTGACGATCTCGCCGATGTGACGGTTGGCCACAGCGTCGGGCTTAATCATGATGTAAGTCTTCTCGATCATTGTCGTGCCTTTCACTCGTTGTCTGCTAATGCAACTCACACTGCGCATCAAGCGCAGAAGGAGACCCTTTTGCTAGGCCTGCTCGCCCTCGGCAGGAACCTGCTCGCCCTCAGCGGGAACCTGTTCGCCGCCGGCGGCCTGGTCGGCGGGTGCGGCAGCCTGGTCGGCCTGCTGGGCGGCCTCGGTCTGCTCCTCGGAGACAACCTTTTCGCCGTTGAACGCATCGACGTAGGTGTTGTCGGTCTCGGAGAGGATGACGCGCTCGACGTTGGAGACCTTCCAGCCAATGCCCTGGCGCACGAGGCTCACGCGGTAGGTGATCTTGCCGCCCTGGGGAAGCGCGGTCTGCACGATGGCGACGCAGTCGCTCATCGTCGCGTCCATGCCGATGACCTCGGCGGTGCCGTTGCCCTCGATGGAGCTCATGACCTGGTTGCGGGCGGCATCGTCAACGCTCGAAGCCCAAAGGCCGGATGCGCTGTCGCCGTCTGCGGCGGCGGCGAACACGTCGGAGATGACGCCCTCGCGGGAGGGAATGCCCAGGCCCGCCGCATAGGCGCCGGCACAGGCCCCGAGCACAACGACCACGACCAGGATGACGACAAGCGCGCGCTTGAGCCCACGGTGCGGCTTCACCTGATCATACGCCTCGCGACGACGCTGGTCGGCCACAATGTCGGCCTCGGAGATGTTGAAGAAGCCCGAGTCCTCGGCGCTGGGGAGCAGGTCGCCGGACATGCCGGCCGGGTCATAGGTGGGATCGACCATGCCCGCAGAGTAGCCGCTGGTGTTGGTGCCCATTGCCTGGACAGCCTGCGTGGCGCGGCTGAAATCGACCTGGGCCGCAGCGGAGAGCTGATAGCCGGTAGAGGTGGCGTTCTGGAAAGCGGACACCGCCTCGACCATGCGGTTCGTCGCAACGTAGGCCTGGCCGAGGTTTGCGAAGATGAGCGAGCGCTCCTGGGGGTTCGACGCAAAGTCGACGGCCGTGCGGTAGGCCTCGGCGGCATCTGCCGGACGACGCATCTGCATGAAGCTCACACCGAGGTTGATGAGGGCCTTGGCAGGTTCGGGGTTGTTGGGATCCAGGGCGGCCTGACGGTACGCGGTGCCGGCGTTGCGCGAGTCACCGAGCTTGGAGTACGCCTCGCCAAGCGCCATGTGGGCCTTGTAGGCGCCACGGTAGTTCTGGTCGGTCAGGGCGTGGCGCAGCGAGTCGATGGTACCGCGCAGGTCGCCGAGGGCCATCTGCGCCTTGCCGAGGTTCGTGTACACAGCGCCCTGGTTGCCATAAGAGGGGTCCGCCAGGGCAGCGCGATAGGCCTGCGTGGCCTCCTGCACACGACCGATGCGCATGAGGGCGTTGCCGCACAAATGGCAAGCCTCGCCGGTGCCCGGACCGGTGCCGCACTGCGAGAAGAGAATGACTGCGCTCTCCCAGTCCTTGGCGTCATATGCCTGTTTTGCCCTGTTGAAGGTCGTGATATCCAACGGTAATGCTCCTCG
Organism: uncultured Coriobacteriales bacterium; assembly: GCA_934654475.1. Classification (GTDB taxonomy): domain Bacteria; phylum Actinomycetota; class Coriobacteriia; order Coriobacteriales; family UMGS124; genus UMGS124. Next base: position 16,121 of record CAKUFZ010000011.1, on the reverse strand, counting down.
TACCCTGGAAGGAAATGTGCGTGTGGTGCGTCGGGGTGCCCCTCTTGAAAGAAGGGCCAGTCGGCAATTGTACGTTGCGACCGGCCCTTCTCACAGGGCATTATAGAAACTACAGTACCTCAGATGAGTCTTGCGGTCTTGCGCTATGCCTGAACGGGGCGGGCCGCCTCGTAGTTCTGCTCGTAGTCGATGAGGTACTTGTTCGTGTGGCCGTGGTCGTCGGCGGGGCCGTTGTCGCGGCTCAGGATGCCAGAGACGTCGTTGCCGGCGATATCGGCGTCGCAGGCCTCGACAAGCACGGAGATGCGCATCTCGAGGTCGTTGTACAGGTTGTCGATGGCAGCCTTGGTCTGAGCGTAGGCAGAGTTGGCATCGACGGCAACGGCCTGCAGCGTCGCGCGGGCAGAGCTGATCTGCGCCTGAAGGTCGGCCGCGCGGTTGCGCAGGTCAGACAGGTCGCTGACGCCCAGGTTGTCAGAGAACTCCGTGGCGATGGAGCTGATCTGGCCGTGGAACCCGTCGAGCTGGTTGTAGGCGGTCGTGAGCTGCGTGAACGCATCGGCGGCGGGAGCGGCCGTCTGCTGGTCGCTCACCGGGGCGGAGGCGTCGCCCGCAACGGTGCCCTGCTCGGTGCCGCCCTGCTGGGACTGGTCGCCGTTGGAGGTGACCACGACGTTGCCGCCGTCGACCGTAGCCGTGCCGGGCTGGGCGCCGGTGTCCCAGGGATGCAGGATGATGAGCACGAGCGCCACAATGAGCACAAGCAGCACCGCGATGAGCACGATGGGCCACTTGGGCGACTTGGTGGCGGCGCTCATGTCGACGCTGCGGCCGGGCATGGCGGGTGTGGCGGGCACAGCGGCGAACTCCTGGCTTGCGCCGGTGCGCGGGAACTGCCCAGAGGGCTGCTGGAACGGCGGCATCTGGCGTGTGGGCTCATATAACTGGCGCACAGGCTGCGCCGTGAACTCCTGCGAGGGCTGGCGATAGGCCATAGGGTCCTCATACCCCTGCTGACCAGGCATGACCTGAGTCTGCCCCGCATACTGGGGCTCAGGCTGAAGAGGGGTGCCGCACGTGGGGCAGAACTTCGTGGACTCAGAGCATTCGGTACCGCAAACTGAACATTTCATCGTTTGCCTCCTACCTTTTGTGATTCGTCGTTACTTCGTAAAATCGGTCGGACGCCACGGTCACATCATAGCAAAGCGCGGGGTGCGACGGGCGGCGCACACGCTATTCCGACACGGCCGCGAGATAGGCGACCGCGGCGTCGCAGATGGCATGTGCCAACGTCTCCTGGTACTCGGGGCTGCAAAGGAGCTGGTCTTCCTCGGGGTTGGACATGAATCCCATCTCGAAGAGCACCACGGGGACCTGGCAGAAGTTGAAACCCGCCAAGTCGGTCCTCTCCACAATCCCATCGTCTTGGGCACCCGTCTCGGAGATGATGACGGGATGCATGATGCTGGCCGCATAGGCGCTTGCGTCTGCGATGCTCGTCGTCCACTCGTTGTAGCCCGGCACGAGCGTGGTGAACCCGCGGGGGCCGGAATCGTCGGCGCCGTCGCAATGCAGGCGGATGAAGATGTCGGCGCCGCAGTCGTTGGCGACCTGGGCGCGCTCCTCACTCGAATACGTGCGGGAGTCGTCCTCACGTACCATGACGACCGTGATTCCCTCGTCGCGCAACTTGTCGCGCAGCAGCAATGCCACAGCAAGCGTGACGTCGGCCTCCTCGACGCCCGTCACGACGCCCTGGGTGCCACCCGGCTCGACATACTGCATCTCGCTGGAACCAGGACCGATGGGGGTAAGGGTGAGGTCGTAGCCGCCGCCATGGCCTGCGTCGATGCACACGGTGCCGCGCACGAGCCCCTCCCCTGCCACGGCGCGGGCCTGCACGTCGCGGCCCGTCTGCGACACGGCGTCCATGAAGCCGCCCGCCGCCTTGCTGGCCGCACCCGTAAGCTGACCGGTGGCACGGGCGTTGCACGACGCGCACGACGCGACGCCCACCCCCGCCGCCAGCACGGCCGCAAGGGCGCAGCCGCCTATGACGAACGTCCTGCGGCTTACGGGCAGTCCGGGCTTGACGACGTCGCCGTCATACTCGGCCGGCGCCTCGCCCTTTGCCACAGGGCCGTCGGCGACATCGGCCCGCTCGGGCTGTTTTTCGTCTGTCAAACGTTGCCTCCTCACATAGGCGCACACGGCGCGTGGCGCGCCGGACGGCCGGATATGCAACCTTCTACTCTACATGGGCTCGCGCCGAGATGCACGCCACGCTGCCCAGGCAACAGATATTCAGCAGCCAACGTCCACCACAGCGGCCGAACCCTGAAAACATGCCAAACCCTTTGCCGCAATTTTGCACATATATAACAGGCACAGAACAACTCTGGGTCTACAATCGAAGGGGTTTTATCGGCACAGAATGAAACGCCCCGGAAGGCAGGCGCGTATGCTAGAAGGCATCGTCGACATAGGTTCGAACTCGGTAAGGATGACCGTGTATGACTGCGACGTCCAAACGAACGAGTTCCGGCCGTTCTTTAAGTTGAAGAATCAACTCGGGCTGGCAAGCCACATCGACCCGCAAAGCGGCAGGCTCGACGAGGCTGGCGTAGACGCGCTCGTCAGCACGCTCAAGGAATACCGCAGGGCGGCGTCTCGGTTCACCGAGCTCGACCGCCTCTCCTGCTTTGCCACCGCGGCCATCCGCAACTCCTCCAACTGCCAGGAAGTCCTCGACAGGGTCGACGAGCTGTGCGGCGTGCAGGTGGAGCTTCTCAGCGGCGTCGAGGAGGCGCGCCTGGGTTTCGCGGGCGCCATGTGGCACTCCGGCGCCACCTCGGGAGTGCAGATCGACGTGGGCGGAGGCTCCAGCGAGGTGCTCGTCTTTGAGGACGGCCAGGCAAAAGACGCCACGAGCGTCCCCATGGGCTCGCTCTCCCTCTTTGAAAAGTACGTCGACGGCCTTCTGCCCACCGCGCGCGAGGCCAAGGACATCCGCGAGGCGATCTCCAAGCGCGTGCGCAAGGCGCTCGGCGAACAGAGCGCCGAGTGCGCCTCGTGCATCGGCGGCACGGCGCGCGCCATGCGCAAGGTCCGCAACGCGTGGCTGGCACCCCAGCAGCCTGCATCCCCCGTCACACGCGGCGAGCTCGACCAAATCGTGTCGCACATCGTCGACAAGCCGAAAGCGGCAATGCGCGAGCTGCTCCACGTGGTACCCGAGCGCATCCACACGTTTACCCCGGGACTGCTCGCCATCCAAGCCGTCACCGACAACTTCGGGGTCCAGCGCCTCGTCGTGCATGACTCGGGCATCCGCGAGGGATACCTCATAGAGCGCGTTTTGGGTATAGACACTCAGATGAACAACAACCCCACCGATACCAGGAGGTAAGACGATGTCCACCGCCAAAGAGCATGGCAAGCCCAAACAGGTACGCCCTGCAGCCGGCAAGTCCGGCCTCGACTTCTCCTACACGCAGAACCGCGAGCTGTCGTGGCTGCAGTTCGACGAGCGCGTGCTTGAAGAGGCCGCCGACCCGTCCGTGCCCCTGCTCGAGCGCTTCAAGATGGCCTCCATCTTCGAGAGCAACCTCGACGAGTTCGTGATGATTCGCCTGGGCAGCCTCTCCGAGCTGGCAAGCCTTGAGTTCCAGCCCGTGGACAACAAGTCGAACCAGACGCCCGGCGAGCAGCTTGCGAGCGTCTACGAGGTGCTGCCCGACTACATCGCGCGTCACGACAAGGTCACCGGCGAGCTCGAGGACGAGCTCGCGTCCCACGGCATCGTGCGCGTGCAGTGGCGAGACTACACCCCCGAGGACAAGAAGGCCATGGAGCAGCTCTTTGTCTCCGAGGTGCTGCCCGTGGTCTCGCCCCAGATCGTGAACCCGCGCCACCCCTTCCCCAACCTGCACAACGACACGCTCTACGTCGTCTTCAACCTGGCCAGCGCCACGGAGGCGGGACTTCTCGGCATCGTCGAGGTCCCCTCGACGCTGGGCCGCTTCGTCCAAATCAAGCACGACGTGCACACGCTGCGCTACACCCTGCTTGAAGACGTCATCCTCGCGTTTGCCGACAGGCTCTTCGTCGACTTCCACACCTCCGAGCGCGCGGTCATCAGGGTCACGCGCAACGCCGACATCGACCCCGACGAGGGATCGTTCGACCTGGAAGACGACTACCGCCAGCACATCAAGCGCGTGCTCAAGCAGCGCCTGCGCCTCAACCCCGTTCGCCTGGAAGTGCAGGGCAAGTTCTCCAAGCCGCTCGTCAAGTTCATGCGTAAGGCACTTGAGCTGGGAGAACGCCAGGTGTTCTACGTCGCGAGCCCGCTGCGCATGGCTGACTTCGCCTTCTCCTTTGAGGGCAAGATCTCGCAGAGCCTCGTGAGCGAGCTTGCCTATCCCAAGTTCACCCCGCAGGCCCCCGGCTGCGTCGACCCCAGCGTGCCCATGCACACCCAGATCGAGGACCACGACATCCTGCTCTCCTACCCCTACGAGTCGATGGAGCCGTTCCTGCGCCTGCTGCGCGAGTCGGCCAGCGACCCCGACGTCGTGCAGATCAAGATCACGCTGTACCGCGTGGCAAAGAAGTCGAGGCTCTGCGAATCGCTCATCACCGCAGCTGAAAACGGCATCGACGTGACCGTCGTCATGGAGCTGCGCGCCCGCTTCGACGAGGAGAACAACATCGAGTGGGCAGAGCGCCTCGAGGACGCCGGCTGCACCGTGCTGTACGGCTCGGCGGGCTTCAAGGTTCACTCCAAGATCTGCCAGATCACCTATCGCCGCGCCGGCGAGGTCACGCGCATCACGCAGCTGGGCACCGGCAACTACAACGAGAAGACCGCCGCCCTCTACGCCGACTACTCCTACATGACGGCTGACCCGCGCATCGGCGAGGACGCCAACAGGTTCTTCCGCAACATGCAGATCGGCAACCTCAACGGCCAGTACTCCTACCTGGGAGTTGCCCCCGTGGGCCTCAAACCCCTCATCATGCGCGGCATCGACCGTGAGATCGCCAAGGCGCGCGCGGGCGAAGAGGCGCACATCTGGTTCAAGATGAACTCCATCACCGACCGCGAGGTCATCGACAAGATCTCCGAGGCGAGCTGCGCGGGCGTGAAGGTCGACCTCATCGTGCGCGGCATCTCGTGCCTGCTGCCCGGCGTGCCCGGCAAGACGGAAAACGTCACCGTTCGCTGCATCGTGGGTCGCTGGCTCGAGCATGCCCGCGTGTACATGTTCGGCGTCGACAAGGACATCATGTATCTGAGCTCGGCCGACATGATGACGCGCAACACCGAGCACCGCGTGGAGATCGCCTACCCGCTGCTCGACCCCGAGCTGCGCCGCCGCGTCGCCGCCGACATCGACGTGCAGATGCGCGACAACACCAAGGCGCGCATCCTCACCCCCGACGGCAAGCACGCCCATGTGCCCGTGTGCGCCGGCGAGGAGCTCGTGTGCGCCCAGGAGTTCTTCGCAGCTCGCGCGATCGAGGAGTCTCAGAAGGCCACGGCCGAGCGCGCCGAGCAGGCCAAGCGCGCACGCAGCCGTGCCATCCCCAGCGGACAGCCTCAGGACCACGAGCCCAAGCAGGCTGAGAATCCCGCAGCCAAGAAGGAAGCGGCACCAGAGCCCCAGGCGGTGGCCGCAGACGCACAGGCCGCCCAGCAGCAGGCCCCCACGGCGGCGAAGGCTGAGGAAAAGCCCGCCGAGACAGCATCAAAGGACGAGGCTGCCCAACCCATGGAAGTGGACGCGAAGCCCATCGACCAGGAGCCGGCCGAAGAGCACGACCCCATGGCCTCCCTTGAGCTGATGGTTAAGCAGAAAGGCCGCAAAGCGACCGGTTGGGCTCTCATCAAGGCTGGCATTAGGGTACTATTCGGCAAGTCAGCAACGAAATAGACCATAGTCTGAACCTGTTGCGGCGGTGCACGTGAACTCGAACTCGAGGGCGTGCGCCGCCGCTGCGATATGCACCGAGCGGATTCAGGCCATGGCACAACCTTTGAGCGGGGCAAGTATGCAACTCAAGATCGATACCTTGTGCTACGGCGCAGACGCGGTGGCGCGCACCGCAGAGGGCAAGACCGTGTTCGTTTCGGGAGGCGTTCCGGGCGACGTGGTGGAAGCCGAGATCACAAGCGACGGCAAGACGTTCTCCAAGGCCCGCGTGGCCTCGGTCGTGGAGGCCTCGACCGACCGCGTCGCCTCAAAGTGCCCCTACTCTGCCATCTGCGGCGGCTGCCCCTGGGCCGACGTCTCAATCGAGGCCCAGCGCCAGGCAAAGCGAAAGAACGTCGTCGACGCACTCGTGCGCATCGGCAAGTTCGATGCAGACTGGACGCAGGAGCACGTGGGCCAGGTCGTCGAGGTGGGTCCCGACTGGGGCTACCGCAACAAGGTTGAGCTTGCCTGCGTCAAGCAGGACGGCCGTATGCGCTTGGGCATGCACTCCAAGTTCGACGCAAACCAGGTCATCGCCGTGGACAAGTGCCCGCTTATGGCAAAAGATTCCCAGAAGCTGGTCAAGTCGGTTGCCGGCGCGCTCAACTTCTTCGGAGGCTCCCGCGATTTGGGCCTCGAGCGCGTGGGCATTCGCGTGAGTGAGCGAACCCACCAGGTGGAGGTTGCCCTGTGGACCGACCCGGCTGCCTTCCCGCGCGCCGAGATTGCCAAGGTCATCACCGACGCAGCCAAGCCCACTTCCATCGCTCGCGTCATGACCAAGGAGAAGGGCGGTGCCCGCAAAATCGCCGGCGTCGAGTGCCTCAGCGGCAGCGGCCGCTGGGAGGAGCGCCTGGCCGGGCAGACCATGAGCCTTTCCGCCCCGTCGTTCTTCCAGGTAAACACCGCCGGTGCCGAAAAGCTCATCGAACTTGTGCTCGAAGGTCTCGCCATTGAGGGCGACGAGGTCGCCTGCGACCTGTACTGCGGCGCAGGCACCTTCACCTTGCCCCTGGCGCGCGCCGCGCAGGGCGGCGTCATCGCCATCGAGAGCTACGGGCCCGCAGTGCGCGACCTCAAGCAGAACCTCGAGCATGCCGGGCTCGCCGACATTGTTGAGGCCATCGGCGACGATGCGGCGCGCCAGCTCGACTGCCTGGAGGATGCTGACGTCATCGTCGTCGACCCGCCCCGCGCCGGTCTTGAGCGCTCGGTCATCGAGGCCGTCTGCGAAAGCCCCGCACGCGCCGTCGCCTACGTCTCGTGCGACCCGGCCACGCTCGCCCGCGACTTGGCCATCTTCCGCGAACTCGAGACGTTCGACATCGTCTCGATCACGCCGGTCGATCTTTTCCCCCAGACGTTCCATGTCGAGAACGTCACCATCCTGCGCCGTCGCTAGAAACCAGGCCGAACATGATTCTTGCATCCAAATCGCCGCGCCGCCGCGAACTGATGGAAGAGGCAGGCTTCGAGTTCACCTGCTGCACAAGCGACTTTGACGAGTCGAGCGTGCATGCGCGCGACCCGCATGAGCTGCCCCATGCGCTCGCCTGGCACAAGGCGCTTTCCGTCAGCCCGAACGCCCGCCCCGGCGAGCTCGTCATCGGCTCGGACACCGTCGTCATCCTTGGCGAGCGCGTGCTTGGAAAGCCCGCCGACGCCGACGAGGCGCGTCAGATGCTGCGCGACCTCTCAGGCAAGACGCACGAGGTCACAACCGGCGTCTCCGTGCTTTGTGACGGCTGCGAGGTGCTCGGCTTTTCCGAAACGGCTCGCGTCACGTTCTGGGACCTCGACGACGATGAGATCGACGCCTATGTCGCCACTGGCGAGCCCATGGACAAGGCAGGCGCTTACGGCATCCAAGGCAAGGGCCGCCTGCTTGTGCGTGGCATCGAAGGCGACTTCTACACGGTGATGGGGCTGCCCATTTCACGGCTCTACCGCGAACTGCGTGCCCTCAAGGCATAGCACGCCCTGCAACAGCGCGCACGAAAAGGCCGCCCGCCTCGCTGAGAACGAATCAGACGAGGCGGGCGGCCTTCTTTATCGATGCACATGCAACCTAAAGGTTTAGTTGAACTTGAAAATCTTCCTTGCGGTGCGGTAGAGGGCGGCCGTGAGGCGCTTGCCCACCTTGCCGGGGAGGTTCGTGCCCACGCCGAGGAAGTTGTGGCGGGCATGGTTGTACATGCGCTCGTCGAACGCCTTCAGGTCGCGCCACAGCTCGTCGACCAGCTGGTCAGACTCAGGCTCGTCAGACATGTGGCCGAACAGCGAGGAAATGGCCATCATCATCGTGAGGTAGTTGAGCATGTAGGCGCGCAGCGGCTGGCTCTCCACCTCGTCATAGAGGTGCAGGGCCTCGAACATGATCCTGGAGATGCGCAGCTGCTGGCGGTAGCGCGAAACCATGACCTTCTCGTTGACGCTTTGGTCCTGGCGACCGATGAAGTAGCGGTAGAGGTCCACGTCGCGATAGAAGAGCTTCTTGCAGCGCGGCAGCGGCACATAGGCGAAGATGTTGTCCACATAGAAGGTGTGGCTCGGCAGCGGCACACCACCGTCGCGCAGCACCTCCGTGCGGTAGAGCAGCGAGTGCATGAGCAGGTTCTGGTCGATGCGGAACTTGCCCATCTCGTCCCAGGTGAAGACGCGACCCTCGGGAAGCACGCTGCGGTAGCCCACGGACTTCTGCGTGTTGTCTTCCACATGCTCGTAGACGTAGTTCGAGATGAACAGGTCGACGATCTCGCCTTTGGCAACCAGGGAGCGCACATCGGCGAGCAGCGTCTGAACAGCGTCGCGGTCGACCCAGTCGTCGGAGTCGACAACCTTGTAGTACATGCCCTGCGCGGCGACAAGGCCCGCGAGCACCGCGGCACCGTGGCCGCCGTTGGCCTGATGCACGGCGCGCACGATGCCAGGACACTTGGCCTGCCAGGCGTCGGCCTTCGCAGGCGTGTCGTCTTTCTGGGAGCCGTCGTCGACGATGATGATCTCGAAGTCCTGCTCAGGCGCACAGGCGTCGATGATGCTCTGGACGCACTTGTCCATATAGGCTGCCGAGTTGTAGCAGGGAATGGCAAACGTGACGAGCTTTTCCACCGGAGGGACCTTCTCTTTCTAAACGTGCGTCACCTAGACGATTACGCCTCGGCGACCAGCTTGTCGGCGAGGGCGAGAGCGCTGGCAACGACGGCGTCCATGTCATAGTAGCGGTACTCGGCCAGGCGGCCAACGGCGTGGAAGTTGGCAACGTCGGCGACACGCTCCAGATAGGAGGCGTAGAGCGCCTTGTTCTGGGGCTCGAGAATGGCGTAGTAGGGCGTCTGGCCGCTTCCGGGCTCGTAGGCCTTGGAGTACTCGCGCAGGATGGTGGTCTTGCCGGGCACAACCTGGCCCGTCATGTGCTTGAACTCGGTGATGCGCGTGAAGTCCTCGCTCGTGGTGTAGTTGACCGTGCAGACAGGCTGGAACTCGTCGACAGGCAGGGTCTCGAAGTCGAGGTCGAGGGTGCGGTACGGCAGGGCGCCCAGGTCGAGGCCGAAGAGCTCGTCGAGCGGGCCGGTGTAGACGACCTGACCCTCATAGGCCAGGTCGCCCGCCATGATCTTGCCGTCCTCGACACGCACGATGTCGCGCGCGTCGACGTCGAGGAAGACGTCGATGCTGGCATGGTCGAGCATGTGGTCGAACAGGTCGGTGTAGCCCTTGGCAGGCATGCCCTGGTGAGGAGACTGGAAGTAGCGGTCGTCATCGCCCACAAGCACGGGGACGCGGCCGGTGACCGAGGGGTCCACCTGGTCGGGCGTCTGGCCCCACTGCTTCATCGTGTAGTGGAGGAACACGTTCTCGAAGACGTAGTCGGCGACCTCCTCGAGCTCGGGGTCGTCCTGGGCGCGCAGCTCGAGGATCGGCACCTTGCGGTCGAGGCCGAACTTCTCGACGAGCTTGGCGAACAGGGCCTCGCCGCGCTCGGGGCCGAACGCCATCTTGAGCGAGGTGTGGTTGAAGGGAACCGGCATGAGCGTGCCGTGGATGTTGGCGAGCACGCGATGCTGGTAATTGGTGAAGTCGGTGAAGCGCGACAGGTACTCGTGGACGCGCTCGTCATAGGTGTGGTAGATGTGCGGGCCGTACAGGTGGATGAGCACCCCGGCCTCATCGAGGCAGTCGTAGGCGTTGCCCGCGATGTGCGGACGGCGCTCGAGGACGCAGACCTTCTTGCCGGCACGCTCCGCCAGCTCGCGCGCGACGACAGAGCCGGCATAACCGGCACCGACGACGAGGGCGTCGTAATCGGCAACGTCGAACGCCTGGGGAAGACCATGGACAACGGGCATGTGCGCTCCTTTGCAAATGTGATGGACACGCCCGCGCCGCAAACCACTTGCCAGCGCGAGAATGCCCAACAGACGAAAACAGGCATTTGGTTGCAATCTTAGCATGATAGAGTGGGATGGCGTTGCTTTGGGCACATATGCCCCCGTAAGTCCATGCCACACATAAGGAGCCCTCAGTGAGCAAATTCGTAGACAGCCTGGTAAGCGCTGCAAAGACCAACCCCCAACGCATCGTCTTGCCCGAGGGCAACGACCCGCGCACCCTGGAGGCGGCAGCCCAGATCGCCGCAGAGGGCATCGCCCGCCCCATCGTGCTGGGCGACCCCAACGAGATCTGCATCCCCGGCGTCACCGTGATCAACCACCGCACCTCCCCCGAGCGCGAGCGCTACGCCCGCGCCCTGGCCGAGCTTCGCGCCAAGAAGGGCATGACCTTCGAGGCCGCATGCGCCGCGCTTGACGACGAGCTCTACTTCGGCGTCATGATGGTCAAGCTGGGCGACGCCGACGGCATGGTCTCGGGCGCCTGCCACTCCACCGGCGACGTGCTCAGGCCGGCGCTGCAGATTCTCAAGTGTGCCCCGGGCGTGTCGCTCGTGTCCTCGTTCTTTGAGATTTCCCTGCCCAACTGCCCCTATGGCGAGAACGGCACCTTCTTCTTCGCCGACTGCGCCCTCAACACCTACCCCAGCGCCGACGAGCTCGCTCAGATCGCTGTGCAGACGGCACGCAGCTGGGCGACGTTCATGCAGACGACCCCGCGCGTGGCGATGCTGTCGTTCTCGAGCAAGGGCAGCGCCGTCAACGACCACACCGCGCTCGTCGCCCAGGCAACCGCCAAGGCCCGTGAGCTTGCCCCCGACCTGGAGATCGACGGCGAGCTGCAGTTCGACGCCGCGGTGGTTCCCAGCGTCGCGGCCTCCAAGGCAAAGGACTCCACGGTCGCCGGCAAGGCCAACGTGCTTGTCTTCCCCAACCTCGACGCCGGCAACATCGGCTACAAGATCGCCCAGCGTCTGGGCGGCGCCGAGGCAATCGGACCCGTGCTGCAGGGCATCGCCGCCCCGGTGAACGACCTGTCGCGCGGCTGCTCGTCTTCCGACATCGTCGGCATGGTCGCCGTCACCGCCGTTCAGGCCCAGCGCCTGCACCAGGCACGCGCCGAGTAACCCTAAGTCGCCCGCATAGTGGCCCGGTTCCCTCCCACAATCGCCCATGAACAAAGGGGCGGCTCGCCTTCCGTCGCAACGGAAGCGAGCCGCCCCTTTTCGTTTCTCTGGAGCGCTGACAAAGAAAAAAACCGGCGCCCCGAGGACGCCGGCTGGCTGCAGGCACTATGGCGAAGGCTATCCGAGGATGCGCTTCACGTCGAGCGCGATCATGTACTCCTCGTCGGCCGGAATGACGAAGACGTTGACGCCGGCGCCCTCGGCAGAGATGCGCCACGGCGTCTTGTGGCGCTGTGCGTTGAGCTCGGGGTCAACCGCGATGCCGAGCCCCTCAAGCCCCTCGACGACCTTGCTGCGGATAACCGGCGAATTCTGCCCGGCACCGGCCGTGAAGACGACCGTGTCGACACCGCCCATGGCGGCTATCATCGCGCCGAGATACTTCTTCGCCGAGTAGCAGAACATGTCGAGGGCAAGCTGGGCGCGGTCGTTGCCCGCCTCGGCGGCCTCGGTGATGTCGCGGATGTCGTTGGTAAAGCCCGTGATGGCAAGAAGGCCCGACTTCTTGTTCATGATGGTGTCGACCTCGCGAGCCGTGAGGTCGGAGTTCTCAAGGATGAACGTGACGGCCGCGGGGTCGATGGAGCCGCAGCGCGTGCCCATGATAAGGCCGTCGAGCGGCGTGAAGCCCATCGTGGTATCGACCACGCGCCCGTCGCGCACGGCGCACAGCGAGGAACCGTTGCCCAAATGGCAGCTGACAAGCTTGCCGGCGTCCCCTCCCAAAAGCTCGTTTGCCGTGCGGGAGACGTAGCGGTGGTTGATGCCGTGGAATCCGTACTTGCGCAGCTTGAACTTGTCGCACAGCTCGTCGGGCAACGGGTAGCGGTACGCGACCTCGGGAATGGTTGCGTGAAACGACGTGTCGAACGACACCACATTGGGCACGTCGGGCAGGACTTCCCTGCAGGCGACGATGACCGATGCGGCGGCGTAGTTGTGCAGGGGCGCAAGCGGGGCGATTTCCTCGATCTTCTTGAGCACGTCGTCATCGACCAGGCACGAGTCGTCGAAATACGTGCCGCCGTGCACGATGCGATGGCCAAAGGCGTCGATGTGGTGCCCCTCCATGAGGGCGGTGTTCTGCAGCACGGTACCCAGCACGAGCGTGATTGCGGTGCGGTGGTTGGGGATGGGCAGGGACAGGCACGTCTCGCGACCCGCGAACTCACTCGTGAACGTGGACTCGCCCAAGCCGATACGCTCGCAGGCGCCCTTGGCGAGCACATCGCGCGATTCAACGTTGAGGAGCTGATATTTCAAAGAAGAGCTGCCGGCGTTCACGACCAGGACGTCCATGGACCCTCCACCAAACGAAAATGCCCGGCACGAACACGCACCAGGCATGGGAACACAGCGAGTTACTGGATGAATTGTACGAGAGCCGCCGGCAGCACGCCGTCAAAAGGCCGCACCATCGACGCACGGCGCCGAAACGGCGGCAGCGGGAGGTATTCGGTGACGAAGTCGTGACGATGCCCGGCGAACGGCGAAACATGCGTGTGCACAAGTGGAAAACGCGTTGCAACCACGCTGAAAGAGGCGCCGCAAACGGCTGATATCCCGACGCAAGCGGCAATCAGGCGAGCATGGACGCTTCAAGGCACGCTAGCTGAGCGTCGTGTCCCTCTCGTCGGTGTCAACCTCGATCTGGCCCATGAGGGCGCTCACCTGCTGTTCGGCATCGGCCAGGCGCGCACGCAGCGAGGCAAGGAGCTCGACGCCGCGCTTGTAGAGCTCCAGGGACTCCTCGAGCTCGAGCTGGTTTGACTCAAGGGCACGCACGACCTGCTCAAGCTCGGCGGTCGCCTCGCGGTACGTCATCGTCGCGACGTCCTTCATCTGCTGCGTCATTAGTCGTTCCTCTCGATGGTTTGAACTGAATCGACCGTGCATCCAAGCGCGCCGTCGGACACGCGCACCTCAACTACCTGGCCCGGCGCCACCCGGCCCACACTCGACACGACCTTGCCCTGGGCGTCGCACGTCATGGAGTAACCGCGCGCGATAACCGCTAGCGGCGAGAGCGCATGGAGACGGCCCGCCCCCACCGCAAGGTCGCGCTCCCAAGACCCGAGCAGGGTATGGCCCGCGTGGACCAGGCGCGTCTGCTCGTCGGCAAGCGTACGGGACGTCCGCTCGAGTCGAATCGGCATGGCGGCGGCCAGACGAGCGGCCTGGTCGGCCAGGGCGCCGCGCGAGCGCTCCACACCGGCGGGCAGCGCCACGCTGAGGCGGTCCTGCGCCAGGTCGAGCTCGCGAAGCGGCGTCTCCACGATGGTGCGCATCGGGTCGGACAGGCACGGGCGGGCCGCCATGAGGTCGAGCGTGCGACCGCGGTCCACGAGGCTGCGGTGCAAGGCGTTTGCCAATCGCCTGGCAATGGCGTCAAACCCCGCGCTGAGCTCGGCGATATCGGGCGCGACCGACTCGGCAGCCGCCGTGGGCGTCGAGCAACGCCTGGCACTCACCATATCGCAGATCGTCGTGTCGGGCTCGTGCCCGATGCCCGTGACGACCGGCACGGTGCACGCCGCCACGGCGCGGGCAAGGCCTTCGTCGTTGAAGGGCATGAGGTCCTCGTAGGAGCCGCCTCCGCGCACGAGCAGGATGGCGTCGGGGCGAGCCTGCTCGGCGGCATGCAGGGCGCGCACCATAAGGGCCGCAGCACCCGCGCCCTCCACCTGCACGGGACAAAACTGCAGGCGAACCAGGGGGTTTCGGCGGCGAAGCGTACGCGCGACGTCGTCTTTCACCTTTCCGTGAGGTGAGGTGACCACGACGATGCGCTCGCAAAAGGCGGGAACCTGGGGCTTGCGGGCGGGGTCCATGAGGCCCTCGGCGTCGAGCCTGCGCGCCAAGCGGGCCACACGGGCGCGCAAATCTCCCTCGCCTGCCTCCTCGAGCTTGAAAATCTCAAACTGCATGCGCCCCTTTGCGGGATAGACCGAGAAGCGGCCCGTCAAGCGCACCTTGAGGCCGGGATGGAGGCGCACCTCCCCTGCCATGTAGCGCGTGCGCCACATCATGCAGTCCATGGTGGAGGAGCCGTCGGACACCGGGAAGTACACGGCCTTGTAGCCGGGACTGTCCTTGAACTGCGAGACTTCGCCTTCGACAACAAGCGTCATGCCCTCAAGCTGGGCCTTTGCACGCCCCAGTGCCTCCGAGACGCTGAGAGACGCCGAGGGCTTCTGCTCAGGCTCCTGCGTTGCCGTCAACTGCCAGGCCATCCGCTACCTCCGTTCCCTACAGCAGCTCGATCTTGCCGTCGACGACCGTAAGGCCGATTTGGCCCTCAAGCAGGGCGTCCAGGTGAGATCCGAGCAGCTCATGGCGCCAGCCGCGCGACAGCGGCGAAGACGCCCTGTGCTCGAAATAGTCGATGAGCTCGTCGCGCGAGGCCAGAATCGACGAGGCGATGTGCTCGCGGTCGGCCACCATGCGCGTGAGCGCGTACATGAGGTCGCAGACGCACTCGCTCTCCAGGCTCGGCTTGCTGCGATGGGGCGTGTCGGGGTAAAGCTCGGGCGGGCACGCAACGCCGGCGCGCACGGCCGCAAGCACCTCGGCGCGGTCCTGGGCAGACAGGTCCGCCCCTCCCCTGATGCGCATGAGCGCGGCGTCGGTGCTCGGCATGCGCTTGGCGATCTCGGCGAGAAGTTCATCGCCCATCACCCACCTGCGGGGCTTGTCGATCTTTGCCGCAAGGTTCTCGCGCCAAGCGGCAACCTCGCGCGCCACGCTCATCTGGCGACGCGACAGCGAACCTACGCGCTTGACCTTGCGGTAGGCCTCGCGCGGGTCATGGCGATAGCTCTGCGGGTCGCAGGCGTGGGCGAAGTCGTCTTCCAGCCATGCGGTGCGGCCGAGCTCCTCGAGACGGGCGCGCATCGTGCGCCAGATGCCGGGCAGGTAGCGCACGTCGTCGAGGGCGTAGGCAATCTGCTTGGCATCGAGGGGGCGGGCCGACCAGTCGGTCAGGGACTCGGCCTTGGGCAGATGCACGTGGCAGAAGTCCTCAACAAGGGCGCCGTAGCCAATCTGATAGCGGTCGGAAATGAACGAGGCGGCCATCTGTGTGTCGAAGATGGGACTGGGAAGGGTGCCGCACCACTCCTGAAGCACTTCCATGTCCTGCGAACAGGCATGGAGAACCTTGGTGATGGCGGGATTTTTGAAAAGAGCCACCAGGGGCTCCACATCATGCACGCAGAAGGGATCGACCGCTACCTGCTCGTCGTCGGTGCCAAGCTGCACGAGGCACAGACGCGCCCGATAGGTCTTCTCGCGCAGGAACTCGGTGTCGATGGCCAAGACCTCGCTGCCCTGGGCGCGAGCGCAAAAATCGCGGAGCTGCTCGTCGGTGGTGATAAGCACTGCCTGTGTCTCCCTGTCTTCCTCATACATGTGCGTGCGTGGACAAACTTGGGACTAAACGAAAAAGGTCGGTCGGGTTTCCCCGGCCGACCTTTGTCTCACAATGGTGGGCGTTACAAGATTTGAACTTGTGACCTCTTCCGTGTCAGGGAAGCGCTCTCCCCCTGAGCTAAACGCCC
>CAKUFZ010000010.1 GCA_934654475.1 uncultured Coriobacteriales bacterium | reverse complement strand
GTCACCGTGCGGACCTGGTCGCTCTACCACAAGCTGGCGGGCAACTCGGCCTACACCACGCCGGATAGGACGACGGTTACATGCTCCTCGCAGGACCCCGACCCGGCCCTGGCGCTCACCTACGCCGACAACGGCGACGGTACCTGCACGGTCACGGGAACCCAGAGACAGGACCCCGACCTCGCGATCCCCTCCGAGATAGACGGCCTCAGGGTCACGGCCATCGCGGCGAAGGCCTTCCAGGGCTGCTCGTGGGTCGAGGCGATCTCGCTGCCCGAGGGGCTCCTGTCGGTGGGCGACTACGCCTTCGAGGACTGCACGGGGCTCAGGGCCGCCCACCTGCCCGAGGGGCTCAGGTCGCTGGGTGTCGGCGCGTTCTATAATTGCGCCTCGCTCGAGGAGGCGAGCGTGCCGGGCTCTGTCGGGACGGTGGCCCACTCCGCGTTCTTCAACTGCACCGCGCTGCGCTCTGTGACGCTGGGCGAGGGCGTCACCTCGCTGGGCAGCAGCAGCTTCCAAAGCTGCTCCTCCCTGGCCTCCATCGAACTGCCCTCCACGCTCGCCTCGCTGGAGGACCGCTGCTTCTACTACTGCTCCTCCCTGGCCTCGCTGGAACTTCCGGCCCCCGTCGCCTCAGTGGGCGAGAGGGCCCTCCAGAACCTCGCGCAGGGCAGCGTCGTCACCGTGCGGACCTGGTCGCTCTACCACAAGCTGGCGGGCAACTCGGCCTACACCACGCCGGATAGGACGACGGTCGCCTACGCGGGCCCTACAACCATCTATGGCACGTCGCTCACGCTGGAAGGCAAGATCGGCGTGAATATGTACGTCGCTATCCCCGACGCCATTCACGACCTTGAGGGCGCGCAAGCAAGCATCTCGTTCCTCGGCTCGACGTACACGGTACCGCTTGCCTCGGCCACCCGGGCCTCGTTCGACGAGAACGGCGTGCCCGTATACGTGTTCACGCAAGACATCTTTGCCAAGAACATGGCCGACGAGGTGACGTTCCAGATTCTTGACGCCCAAGGCAACGCCCTGCCCCTCGTGAACCGCACGGACACCGCGTTCGGCACGTCCTACGCATGCTCGGCCAAGTCCTACTACGAAGCCACCCAGTCCGCTGGCGCGTCCAACGAGAAGCTCGCCGCCCTCGCGACCGCCATGGTGAACTACGGCGCCGCCTCACAGCGCTACTTCGGTTATAACACGGACAATTTCGCCGGCAACCCCAACTCGGCGCAGGCCACACTCGTAAGCGAGTCCGACCTGGCACCGTACAAGAGTGCTGGCTTCTCAGGCAAAGTGGACGGACTCAAGTACGTGGGCTCCACGCTCACATTGGAGGAGACCACCACGGTGTCGCACTACTTCGAGCTGGGGCTGGGTCGCTCCATCTCTGACTACACGTTCACCGTGAACGGTCAGGTCGTCACGCCCGTGAGAAGCGGTACGTACTGGAAGGTAACGGCCGCCAATGTACCCGCCCAAAACCTTGACGACGTACATGCCCTCACAGTGAGCCGCAGTGGCCAGACAGGGACCCTCTCCTACTGCGCCCTGTCCTACGCCTACAGCGTGCTCACGCGGCAACCGGGAAGCGATCTGGCCACACTGTGCCGCAACCTCTACGTGTACAACCAAGCAGCCGACGCCTACTTCGGTTCACGCAGCTAACGCCCAACCCCACAGGGGCAGGCATGGCGATAGACGACACCCCCCCACGAATAACGAGAGGAGGTAGAAGATGGAAGAGAACAAGAAGCTCTACGAATGCCCGACGATTGAGGTCGTGGTCTTCGGCCAGTCCGACGTGGTAACCTCGTCGGGCCCGGACTTGACCAATCCGGACCCTGACAATAACGAGTTGCCCATCATACCAGCGTAACAGGAAGTGCAGAACATGGGGGCCCTGACACCCGCGGGGCCAGCCCTGCACCCCCATTGGCCTCCCTCATTTCTTGTCCACAAGAATTGGGGGAGGCCCATTTTCATGAGCAGCCCGGGTTACTAGCGCCACTTGCCTTCTCCTCCTTCCCCTACCGACCAGCAAACAGCGCCTACATCCCCGCCTTCACGCAGCCCTCCCCGATGCAGTGCATAGCATACAGGGGAATCTGCCGTATCTCAGCTCCAACTATCTTCGAGGAAACAACCTCGTTAGGTAGTGTTTCCCATCTCGCCAATCATGCGAAGCACGCCTTGCCGCCCTTTGGGACTATCATTGCACCAACAAGAGGCGCGGGAGGTCAGCATGCGTTGCGAAGACATCGCCGAACTATCGGCAAGGGTACTGCTTGCGTACTACGACAACGATATCGAACCCTTTCTGGACGCCTGTCACCCGAACGTGCTTTGGATTGGCCCCGGTGAAGGTCAAATCATCCAGACGCAGGAAACGCTCAGAAACACCTTCTACGCCGAGAACAACAATCTAAAGTTTGCTGTTCACGACCTCAGCGTCACCGCGCTTCCCACCGGAAGCCCCTCGGTCGTCGAGGTGGTGTTGATGTTCCTCGTCGACACATTCTGGCCAAACGGGGCAACGGGACGGGTGAGCCAGCGAATCCATCTCAGCTGGGTAGGCTGCAAAGAAGCACCGCGCATCCTTTTGTGCCATATCTCAAATGCCATCGCATACGACAAGCGCGACACCATTTACCCCCTGCATTATGACGAGACATTTGGGACGGAGATGCACTACGAAGGGACTCCCGCTTCAGGCAGGGTCTGCTTGCGCACAAAAGGGCACACATCGATTTACCTCGATCACGAGAACATCGTGTACGCCGAAAGCCATGGCCGCCACACGCTGGTTCATTCCTCAAGCGGCGCCTACGAGGCCACCGAGTCCCTTTCGGCAATTGCCAAACTCTACCAAGACCTGCTTGTGCGCTGCCATGCAAGTTACCTGGTCAACCCGGCTTTCATCTCGAGCATCTCGCGTTTTCAAGTTGAATTGCGCGACGGAACGATTCTGCCGATCCCAGAGAAGAAGTACACGACCATCCGAGCGCTTCTCGAGCAGAGGATGCGCTAGAGGAACGATGGAAGGCCCCTCAGGCGAGCGTCACACCGGGCCAGCCAATATCGAGGCGCTGTGGCATCCGAGCGAGCATGCCCGGCACGCCGTCACTCCCCGCCTCCGGCGAAAACGGCATGCGCAGCTCGAGCAAGATGGGGCGCAAGCCCGTGCCTTTCGGCGTCATCTCGCAATCCACAGCTGGCAAGTCGTCTCTGCAACCGCCGTTCGTTCCCATACCCTCGCACGCTCCCCTCAAATCCGCGCCCGCTTACGGTCGGCACTGCACAAAAACCGGCATGTTTGCGTTTTGTTGCAACAACGAGATATACGGCCCAAGGCCCCACCTCATCTACCTGCGCTGATGCAAACCCACACAGTGCGGATAGTCACCGCGCCGCAATTAAAACGCAAACACGCGGGAGTTTAGGACGTCGGCAAGCCAACCGCCCGCAATGTTCGGCAAAAAAGGCGCACCTGCGGACCTCAAACCCTAACAGGTGCGCCTTACACAGAGCGCGATCTCGTTTGCAGAAGATGAACGCCATGCTCGCCACGGCCTTCGATGCGCCTTGGCACAGAGCGTAATCTCGCTTGCGTTGATCTCTTAGCTCAAGAAGTCCTGGATGATCTGCTCCTCGGCCTCTTCCTCGGTGAGACCCAGGGTCATGAGCTTGATGATTTCCTCGCCGGCAATCTTGCCGATGGCAGCCTCGTGCACGAGCTGGGCGTCCTCGGAGTCGGCCTCGATACCGGGGATGGCGCGGACCTTGGCCTTGCCCATGAGGATGGCGTCGCACTGCACGTGGCCGCGGCAGTCGGCGGCGCCGATGACCAGCGGGTTGAAGATCTGCTGCGAGTTATCCTTGGCAACCGAGCGGCTGATGACCTGCACGGAGGAGCCGTCGCCCTCCATGACGACCTTCATGTTGGAGGTCGCGGTCTGGTCACCCGTGGTCATGAGCTTCTCGGCGAGGGTGAGCTTGCAGTTGGAGCCCAGGTAGCAGTCGGTGTCGCGCACGGTGCTCGAGACGCCCTCAATCTGCACGGTGAGCATCTCCATGGTGGAGCCGTCCTCCATGTGGACCTCAGTCACCGGGTTGAGGATGCGCGCACCCTCGCCCGAGCCCTCGCCGTAGTGCTTCTCGAGGTAGACGACGCGGCTGTTCTTGCCCAGGAAGAAGCGGTGGATGCCGTCATGCTGGGAGTCCTCGCAACCGTCGTTATGCACGCCGCAACCAGCGACGATATACACGTCGGCACCCTCGCCGATGAAGAAGTCGTTGTACACCTTGTCGGTGAGGCCGCTCTCGGTGAGCACCACGGGGATGTGGAGCTGCTCGCCCTGCGTGCCAGGGGCGACGTTGATGTCGATGCCCGGCAGGTCCTCCTTCGTCGTGATGACGATGTTCTCGGAGTTCTGGCGCGCCGCAAGGTGGCCGTCCTTGCGAATGTTGATGGCACCCGTGGTCTCGCCGGCCTTCATGTCGGCGATAATCTGAAGCATGTCGGAGGTGATGGAGTCAATCTCGCTCGCATCAAGGGCGCCCGCCTGGGCGGCCGTGGCCATGTTCTGCTCTTCGCTCATCTCTAATCCTCCGGATTCAGGGACCACTGGCCCAGCTCGGTGTCAACAGTGCCCAGGCCGCACGAGACGTTGGCGGCGTGGCGGCGAATCATGAGGGTGGGGAACATCTCCTCGCGCGTGCCCTGGCGGTCGACGCGGCCGTCCTTGATAACCACGATGTTGTCGGCGATGTCCATGATGCGCTCCTGGTGCGAGATGATGACCAGGGCGTGGTCGGGCTGGTCGGCATGGAACTTCTGGAACGTGCCGATAAGCCTGTCGAAGCTCCATAGGTCGATGCCGGCCTCGGGCTCGTCGAAGATGGCCAGGCGCGGGTTGCGCGCAAGCACCGTGGCAATCTCGATGCGCTTGAGCTCGCCGCCGGAGAGGCTCTTGTCCACGTCGCGCATAAGGTAGTTGCTCGAGCACAGGCCCACGGCGCTCAGGTACTCGTTGCACTCCTGGGCCGAAATCTTCTTGCCCGAAGCAAGCTTGAGAAGCTTGCGGACCTTCATGCCCTTGAAGCGGGCCGGCGCCTGGAAACCATAGCCGATGCCCATGCGAGCGCGTTCGTCGATGGTAGCTGCGGTGATGTCCTTGCCCTCAAAGTCGATGCGACCCGACGTGGGCTTCTCGATGCCCATGATGAGACGTGCGAGCGTGGACTTGCCGCCGCCGTTGGGGCCGGTGATGACCGTGATCTTGCCGGTTTCGATGTTCAGCGACAGGTCGTCGATGATGCGCCTGCCGGGAACGGGCTTTCCTGCGGCGTCGACGCCCGCCGGTGCCTCAAACGCGATGTTCTCGAGTGTGAGCATCGCTCCTCCTTCTCCCTGATACTCCCAATCCCGCCTGCAGCACGTGGCCGCAGATCTTGATGGGGTTCAGTATAGGCGAAAAGGCGTTCAAATACCCGCAAGTCACTAGGATTTGTTTGGCAAATTTTCAGAGTGCCCTTGAAGCTGGGTCAACAGGCATTTGAAAGCCCGGAATGTAGCGCTTGATAGAAAACGCGATCCAGCCGTCCGCCTCGGGATTTTGCCCGAAATCTGACCGACGTCCCATGCGCACTGCAAATCTAAGCGACGCCCTCAGAGGCAACGCGAGACTTCGCGGCACGTTTGCGCTCGTACATCTGGACATCCGCGCGGCGCACGCACTCCCGCATGTCGTCCCCAGGCTCAAAATGAGCGTGCCCGATTGACACCGTGGTCATCCAGGAATGCTCCGTGTTCAGATCGGCAATCTTCTTGGCAAACGTCTCCTCAAGGGCGTCCACCCCCGCCATGTTGCGATGCAGAATGACGCTGAACTCGTCGCCGCCTATGCGGAAGCAATTGCCGTCGTGTCCGTACACGTCATAGATTGCCTTGGCAACGGCGACAAGGCACTCGTCGCCCACATCGTGGCCGTGCTTGTCGTTCACACTTTTGAAGTCATCGACATCGAAGAAGATCACCTCTACAGAGTCGCAGAGGTTCGAAAGGCGAGCCGTATAACTTTGCCTGTTAAACAGGCATGTGAGGGCATCGGTCTGCTGGACAAACAGACAATAGAGCATATAGAAAAAGATTCCGCACACAGTGAGCGTGGCCCAGACCATCAGGACAGAGGTATCGACAACGTTCACGATGGTCGAGACGGCAACAAAGGCGAGGACGAGCCAGGGGATGTACCGGACGCGCATCTCAAGCCGGGTAAGATAATGCATCGTCTCCCACATGACATAGATTGCGACAACGCCGTATGTGGCGATGTACAGCGGATACAGGGGCCCTCTGGAAAAGACGGCGTTGTCATCGACGACGAAGACGAGCCCCGAGAAGGACAAGGCCAGCTGGACGGCTGCATGCACCCCGGCAACGATAAGCGCCACGCGCACATACTTGCTCTTCTCGT
Organism: uncultured Coriobacteriales bacterium; assembly: GCA_934654475.1. GTDB lineage: Bacteria > Actinomycetota > Coriobacteriia > Coriobacteriales > UMGS124 > UMGS124. The sequence goes on along the minus strand of CAKUFZ010000010.1, from coordinate 57,821 downwards.
TAACGAAGGCAGCAGAAACCGCAATGGGCGCGAAGAGAGCGCACGCGTAATCGAGCGCCTGCGCTATGCACATGACAGGGCGAGCAAACGAGCCAGCGCCATCAAACCACACGGTGAGAAACTCGGAGGCTGAGCCCACGATAATGCCGGCAAACGCAAGTGTGAACAGACGCTGCACGCGGTGCGGGAGCACGACGTTGGCGCGCACCATGGCAATGGCGATGAGCGATGTGAAGAGCACGAAAGCTGTAACGTACAGGTAGTACTTGTCCATAACTCCCACCGCGATGCCGACAAATTGTCTATCAGTATAGTATGCCGCGCGGCATCGCCCGGTGCGGTAGGCACAGTGCAAAACGAACTCTGGCCAAGAGGCAGGCACGAAACTCGTCTGGCAACCGCGCGCCCTTCCCCCGGCCATACGCATACCCATGTGACATCGTCGGCAACAGACGATTGCTTACAGTGCCAGCACGGGCAGAAAAACTAACCCAAAAGCGAGAACCCTTGGGGCAGTGCACCATACCACAAGCAAAACGAATCCGTAAACATTCGATTGGGCAGAATGCCAATCGTTGCATGCATTCGAAGGAATCGCGCCAACTGGCACCAATTCATGCAAAATCAAGAGAGTCCAAACGGTAAGCCCGTGCTCCCGCTCAAGAAGGAAACGCCCTCGCGATGCTCCTGCCAACATGCACGCCAGGGCACCGTACGTCGCCGCCGCCCACGCTCCTCCAGCCCAAGCCGTCTGTGCGATGCCCATGCACGCATACGCAAAAAGGTAGGAGCGTCCCTGCGACGCTCCCACCAACATGCATATTGGTCTTCGGACTCCCCGCGACTTAATGCACGCAGGCCTGGTCGAGCCTCATCGGACGCAGGTCGCCGGCGATGAACTTGTCGATGACGGCACCCACCGTGGGGGCCATGGCATCGATGTACACCGAGGCGCCGTTCTGCGTGAACGCGCGGAACGGGGGCTGACCCATGCCGAGCACGACGATGGCGTCGATGTCCAGGCTGAGCGCGTACTGGATGACGCCGCCGCAGCCATACTCATCATGGTCGACGTTCTTGAAGACCTCGACCTTCTCCACCTTGCCATCCTCGATCGTGGCGATGGTGAAGTAGGGCGAATGGCCGAAGTGACCGCTGCGCGTGCTCTCGAGGCCCTGATCAGTATCGCTGGGAACCGCAACCCTCATGTGAATCTCCTTCTCCGTTGTGCGGCGGTGATGCCGCACTACTTATATGTATACAACAGCCCTCGGCGCCTCACAGGGAGCCAGCAGGCTGCAAGAGCCCAATCTACCTCCGACGACAACCCTTACTTGTCCTCGTCGCCCGCGACGCTCGTACACCGGCAACCCTCGCAGAAGGCACAGCGGGGCTGTCCCTGGCAATCGCATGCCGTGCGCGTGAAACCGATCCACTCGCCCACCTGGTCGCGCACCTGCGCCAGCACCGCCTCGTCCACCACGTAGTGCACGTGGCGACAGTGGCGCACAGCAATCACGAGGCCGCAGTCTTTGAGCTGCCCCATGTGCTGCGACACGGCCGCCTCGCTGATGTCGAGTGCCTGGGCAAGCGAGCGGGGACAATGGTGGCGCTCGAGGAGCAGCAGGAACATCTTGTAGCGCGTGGGATCGCCAAGCGCCTTGAAGATCTTGCACACGTCCATCGAACGACCTCCTCCCCGCTGCCCATGATGACCAGTCGTCAATTAAGCGCTTGCTTAATTGACGAGACATACTGTACGCCTGTTTTGGATTAAGTCAATGCTTAATTTCGAGACCATCGGTACGAGTCGAGGTCCATCCGCAAGCGATTGGGTCGACGGAACATCCCGAGAACGACGAGCCGCGCACGGAAACGCCTACGGCACGCGGCACTGCAGGCGAAAAAACCCAAAAGTATGCGCTTTAACTCTCCGCACGTTCCATCCGCCATTCTTTGATTTATATAATGCCAGGTAGATTAGTTGTGAGTTTTGGCATCGCAATCCTCTTGGACAGCAAAGCGCATACTTTTGCCCATTTCAGCACATCGTCTCGGCGCAATCCGGCCCCGCCGGCTTCTCAGAGCACAAAAAGGCCGCCGCACCCGGTGATTTCCGGGCACGGCGGCCTTGGTGAAACCTATCGCTATCTAGAACTTGCCTAGCACGACACGTTTCTTAGAGAGCAGCGCCCTCGAGAGCAGCGTCAACGGCGTCCTTGATGGCCTTGGAGGTGATGGTGGCACCGGAAACGGTGTCAACACCCTCGGTGCCGTTGGCGGCGATGATGGCGCCGGGGATCTCGGCGATGGCCTTGGTGCCAATGCCGTCGGTCTCGGAGTTGTCGCCGACCTCGACGGCGGTGATGACGCCGCCCTCGACGGTCACGGTCACAGGCACGCTGCCGCCGATGCCCTTGCCGTCGCCCTCATAGGTGCCGTCGACCCACTTGGCCTCGGCGTCGGAGGCAACGGAGTCGCGGGCCTTCTCCTCGGAAGAGCCAGCGGCCTGAGCGGCAGCGGCCTCCTCGGCGGCCTTGGCAGCGGCGATGCTGATGGCCTCGGCGGCCTCGTTGTCAGCAGCGATGACGTCGGCAGCCAGCGGCACGTCGCCACCCAGGGCAGCCGTGGCGGCGTTGGTACCGGCGATGCGGCCGAACACGGTGTAGCCGCTCATGACGCACCAGTAGTCGCCCTCCATGATTCCGCCGGCAGCGCCCGGGACGGCCCACAGGCCGGCCATGGGACGGTCGTCGAGGCCGATGACCTGGCTGTTGACGTCGATCTTGATGCCGCCGAAGGTGCCCATGACGCCGGCAACAACGGGGATGCAGTAGAAGGGCGGGGTGGTCAGGGGCACGCCGGACTTCACGGGCACGTCAAGCTCGTTGGTCGCGCCGTTGGCGATGGCGTCGTTCCACTCGTTGGCCGTGCGCAAGAAGGCGTTGGCGTTGAACTTGTCGCCGGAAACGGTCTCGGTCTGGACCTTGGTGGCCAGCTCCTCGAGGCTGTCGGCCTGGACGACGGTGGCACCGTGCTCGCGCAGCCACTCGACGCGGTCGCCGCCCACAACGGCAGCGTTGCAGTAAGCGGTCTCAACCATGGTCTGGTGAGCGGCCTCGTCGAAGAAGAGGTAGGCGCGGGCGTAGAACTGCTGCATGATCTCCTGGTTGACCAGAGAGGAGGTGAGGCCCTCGTTCACGAAGCGCTTGCCGTCGCAGTTGACGTACACGCCGAGGGTCTGGATGGCGTGGACCGTGGCGCCGTAGTAGGCCATGTGCACGTCGTCGATGTTCTCGCACGCCTCATAGGCCTCGGGCGTATCATAAGTGCAGTAGCTGGTCTGGGGCCAGGGCTGGGGGTGGCCGTAGTAGGAGCCGAAGCTCTTGGAGAGCTTGGCGCCGGCCTTCTCGGCCATGATGATGCCGGTACCGTCGAGGTAAGGCACGCACTGGGCCTGGGAGATGTCGGCGTGACGGCCCAGGTAACGGGTCATCATTTCCTTGTTGCACTGGAAGCCGCCGGTGGCGATGATGACCTGCTTGGCACCGATAGTGATCTTGTTGCCCTCAGCGTCGGTGCACACGATGCCGCAAGGCTTGCCGGCCTCGTCGCAGATGAGGTCAGTGGCGCGGGTCAGGAGCAGCGTGGTGCCGCCCTTGTCGTTGAAAATCTGGCCGAACTGCTGCAGGTACTCGTCGGTGTAGGACTTGGAGCCCTGCTCGGCGGGACGACGGCCGCCCATCCACAGATAGGAGCTGCCGGGAGCGAGCTGCTCGACGGTGAGGCCCAGGCCGCTGATCCAGTCGACGGTCTCCTCCCAGTTCACGATCATGGCCTTGCCCAGGTCGGGATCGGACAGCGGGACCTTGGCGTAAACGGCCTTCCAGTCGATGCCGAAGCGCGGGCCAAGGGCGCCGGCGGCGAAACGAGAGGTGCCGCCCACGTGACCGGAGGCCTCAACGAGGATGGTCTGGGCGCCGGCCTCGACGGAGGCGACGGCTGCAGCCAGGCCGCCGATACCGGCGCCGGCGACAACGACGTCGCACGTGTAGGTGTAGCCGCCCTCGGGCTCGGCAGCTGCCTCGTCGGCCTGGGCCTGCTTGACGGCGACCGTGCCGGCAACGGCGCTGATGCCGGCGACGGCGCCAGCACCCATGAGGAAGTTGCGGCGAGAAGAAGCGGTGTCGATCATTGTGACCTCCTTGGTCGTATTGGCAAGCGCGTTACAGGCTCGCGCAGCCCGCCCCGACGGCAACCGCCGGCGCAGCCACGCCTGGTCCAGGAACCCAGGAAGGGTCTGCCCGTCCTGGCCCCGTGCCATATACCTGTAAGCGTTTGTCCCCCGCACGGCCGCCCCTTGCGGCCATGCCTAGGTACAACCATACGCAGCGCAACCTGTTTGCGCATCACCGACGCATTGGTTAGACGCCCTTTTCCAGGCCTTTCGAAGGTGGTCGACCCTACCCCCAAAATGTGTGTTGCCCACTCGTGAGCTGGGAAGATGCGGATTTCGCGTCAGTTCGTAATGCAGGTCTACCCGCAGCCAAAAAACTTTTAGGCCTCGGGGCGATCGATGACTTCTCGCTCGATATATTCGATAAGCTCCTGCTTGGAGTGAACGTCAAGCTTTACGTAAATGCGCTTGATATGCGCCCACGCGGTGTTTTGAGTAATGCCCAAATCGGCGGCAATGGCGTTCGCGCTCCAACCGCGGGCGAGTTGCACGAGAACCTGCGACTCGCGCGCGGTGAGGCCATGCTCGACCGCCCACTCCTCCACGCGCGCACCCACGCGGCCGCGTACTTCCTGCTGCTGCTCGAAGTCCTGCTCGCTGGCGACCGTCGCCGTGCCCTCAGGCTGCGCCGCCCCATCAGCGGCAACCGACTCGCCGCTCGCCCCAGGCGAAACGACCGCAGTCGCGCCCTTGTCGCGGCGGCGCAGCAAGACAGCCGGCACCATTGCAAGTAGATATATACATACAAGAATGAGGATGGTGGCATACGAGGCCGCAGCGCGCGCCTCGAGTCCGTTGAGCGCCATGCCCAGCGCGAGTCCCACCACAAGCGACAGTTGCGTTCCCACCTGGTACACGCCCATGAGCGCCACGGACGGCACCGGCACGCGGCGGGCCGTCTCCACAAGGAACAGCACGAACGCCATGCCTACCAGGTCGTAGCACACCACCATGACCATGCCGGCATAGTGGCCGAACGCCCCCGGGATAAACGGCAGGGCGGACAGCGCCACGAGCATGAACGGGAACAGCACCCGGTACACGGTGGACGTCTCGGGCACGCGGCGCGAGAGCAGAACCACCGCAGCAAGCAGCACGGCGGCCAAAACAAGCGCCTCGGCCATAGGGACGGCCCCCACCACAGGCTCGAACGTGCTGCCGATAACCGAGGTGTGCAGCAGGCCCACCACGGCCGTCAGCACAAATATGCAGAGAAACGAGCTGAAGTAGCCGTGCAGCGTCTTTTTCAGCAGGGAGAGCACCTCGCGCATCCCGCCGGGAGCCGCGCCCTGCACACCTGCAGCAAGGGCATCGCCGCCAGCCACAACGGCAGCTCCGCTCTCCTCGCGGCCTGCGTCCGCCTCCGCGCTTATCTCACGCACAAGGCACCAATGCACGGCCCCCGACAGCGCAAGCGCGACAAACGCCGCGGCGAACAGCGCCCATCCGCCTACATATGAGAGCGCAAAATACCCCGCCGCCTGCACGAGAAAGCCGCAGACAAGGCCGCGCACAGCAACGCGCACGTTTGGTTCGAACACGAACGGCTCGAACCAAGCAAGCGTCATGACCGCCGAGCCCACCGCATATATCAGCCCACACACGAGCGAGCCCACGCCGGGATCGAGCGAGGAAAGCAGACCCGAAGCGCCGGCGATATACCCCGCGAGCATGACAACTGCCGAGCATACAAACGAGGCGGGCGGAACGTACCCACCCACAAACGAAAACGGCCGGCGCACGTCACGGGAACCCCCGTGCGCAAACCCGGCCAGCACGAAGGCGACAAGCACCAGCGTGGCGAAGGCACCGACAATATTGGTAATGAGCGAGAAGGAGGTCTGCGCCACGAAACCGTGGCTTGTACCCGCCTCGGCCCCGAAAGCCGTGATGTAGGCATTGGACGTCACTGCGCGCGCCAGGCCGTAGCCCGCAGCAAGCAGCGCCGTTGTGCGCACGCTTTTCGACACCCGCGCCCCCTTCGCCCGTCATCCAGTGGTATGCCCATAATACCTGATTCCCGATGGCACGTGCCTCGACGTATTTCAAAGCGGGCCACATCGGCCGCCGACGGTGGCCCCGTCACTTCGCGAGCTAGACGCGGTCGCGCTCACACTGCTTGGCCCTGGCCGCGAAAGGCCCCGCGTCAGGTGCCCCGAAAAAATTTTACCCTACACTACCCTAGCATCTACCAGGAAGAACATAACCCTAACCGATTATCGGTGATGCATCTGAAGCCGCCGGGTGCCATACCTTGAGATGCAACAGCGCACCACAGGGTCGCTGAAAAACAAGGAGGAGCACCATGGAAATGAACCGCCGCAACTTCGTGAAGACCACCGCCGGCGTCGCCGCCGCCAGCATGCTTGCCGCCGTGCCGGCATTCGCTGAGGAGGCCAAGCCCGCCGAGGGCGAGGCCGCTACCGAGGAGACCGCCGCCCCCGCCGCTGGCGTGCAGGACGGCAAGTACGTCACCTCTTGGCTGGGCCACGAGAACTATATCTATGTTGAGACCACCTTCGCCGGCGGCGCCATCGCCAACTGCCGCGTACTGCGCAACGACGAGACCACCGGCGTGGGCACCTATCCCTGCGAGGTCCTGCCCGGCCGCATCGTTGCCGCCCAGAGCGTCGAGGTTGACGCCATGAGCGGTGCCACCCTCACCTCCATGGCCATCAAGAGCGCCGTGCGCCAGGCCATCTCCGACGCCGGCGGCGACCCCAAGGTCGACTTCTGCGCTCCCGCTCCCTCCTCGTTCGTCGCTCCTGAGTTCCCCGAGTCCCAGGACGTCGTCATCGTCGGTGCTGGTACCTCGGGCCTCATCTGCGCCACGCGCCTGCTCGAGATGGGCTACAGCGTGACCCTGCTCGAGAAGCAGGACATCCCCGGTGGCTCCATGGGCATGACCTACGGTGGTGTTGCCGCTGCCGGCTCGCAGCTCCAGGCCAACTACGCCTGCGGCCGTTTCGAGGACAGCCCCCTGTACAACGTCGACGCCATGCTCGGCCTGCTTGCCAACTACATCAACCCCGACCATGACACGCATGACGGCGCCATGCCCTTCCAGACCACCATGTACCACACCTCCGGCCAGCTCGTTGACTGGCTGCACTCCATCGGCGTGGGCTTCTACACCATGGGCGTGAACAAGGCCTACGGCATCACCCCCTACCTGGCCCCCGGCTGCTACGAGGGCGGCTGCGGCTTCGCCATGGAGTTCCTCGTTGACCGCGTGGGCGCTCTGGGCGGCCAGATCTTCTACGGCGTCAAGGCCACCTCGCTCGTACAGGACGAGTCCGGCGCAGTGACGGGCGTCAACGCCGAGGGCGAGGACGGCAGCACCTACACCGTGAGCGGCCGCGCAATCGTGCTCGCCACGGGCGGTTACGGCGCCAACCAGGACATGATCGCCCAGTACAGCCCCAAGTACGCCGGTCACGTGTTCAACTGCTCGCCCTGCTCCACGGGCGAGGGCATCGAGATGGGCGTGGCCGCCGGCGGCTACGTCGAGTGCATGGACCGCGACCTGGGCGCCTACCTGTCCACCGACGGCTCTGACGGCTCCTTCTTCGAGCTCGCGTTCCTCTATCAGACCACGCCCGGCATCATGGTCAACGCCAACGGCGACCAGTTCGGCAACATCACCTCGAACAACCACGGCATGCAGGCCGCTGCCCTGCTCGACGAGTCCAATGGCGGCAAGTTCTACCACATCTTCGACGAGTCTGCCGCCGTCACCACCAAGAAGAACGACACGTGGGCATTCGACACCTACGAGGCTGTCTTTGACCGTGGCCTCGTCCAGCACTTCGACACCGTCGAGGAGGCCGCCGAGGCTCTGAACCTCCCCAACCTGGCCGCCACGATCGAGAAGAACAACGAGGTCTCCCTCACCGGTGAGCCCGACGAGTGGGGCCGCAAGGTTGTCCCCTTCATCGACACCCGCACGGGCGTCTACGCCATCTCCGTCATGCCCACCTTCTACCTCACCACGGGCGGCCTTGCCATCGACACGGCCGATCACGTGCTGCGCGAGGACGGCAGCGCCATCCCCAACCTCTACGCTGCCGGCGACGTCTGCGGCTCCATCGAGGAGAAGGACGGCTGCAACTACAAGATGGGCTTCGACGCCGCAATGACCTTCGGCTACATCATGGCCGACTCCATCAACACCGACCTGAGCGCCTAATCTCGCAGCTCAAAGTAGGTATGCAAGAAGGGGGCGCCGCGCAACTCGCGCGACGCCCCCTTTTCGTTTCTCCGGGTCTCTTCTGGTTTCTCCAGATTTCTCCAGGTCTCTCCGGGCCGCCTCGGACTCCCCCGCGCGGGCTGGCACTTCCCGTCGTGCGCGCGCCCGTCGTGCTACTGAGCGGCTCCCATGTGCTCGACGGCCCTGTTGAGCACATCGACCGCCAGAGGCACCGCGGGGTTTGCCGTGTCCTCGCGGTAGTGGGCGTACAGCGCATACTGAATATCTTGCACGTCGAGGTCGAGGCTGTAGCCGCACTGTCCCAGCTCCATGTCGACCGAAGAGAGCAGGTCATCACTTAAGGCACAATCGGACAAGGCGTTCACGCGCAGGTGCAGCGGCTTGGAATCGCGCATCTTCGCCATGTAGTCCATCGCGCCGTCGTAGACGCGCAGGATGTCATACGCCTTCTCGAGAAACGCCCGGCCCAGCGGCGTGGGCGTGACTCCGGTGCTGCTGCGCTGCAGCAGCTCTCCCCCCACGCATTTCTCCAAGGCCACCATGTGCTTGCTCAGCCCAGGCTGAGAGATATTGAGCCGGGAGGCGGCTTTGGTCATGCTTCCCTCAGACGCAACCCGCACGTACTCGCGTATATATTCAGTGTCCATTGCCTTCGGCCCCCTTTAACCTGCTGCGACGCTCCCCGCAATCGCATCGCGTGCCTTTGCCAGGCATCGGCAGAACTCATGATGGCAGAGAGGGTTTCGCTCGGATATCAACCATCTTGGTGTTTTCAAATTAGGCTATTTAGCTGCTATTTCGATATGCTTTATCCAAAAATGAAGCACTGCGCCGCCAACAAAAACCGCACCAGCGCGACCCGCATCACCCAATCTGGCGATGCTCACTGGGTCATTTTGAACGGTCGCGCTCCCGCGTTCGCACCATGCCGCGCACCAACAAAACGCTATGGCAACCCAATCCAAACGCCGGCGCCGACCCTTCGGACAGGACGCACAACGAGGCAGGCAGGAACTTTTTTGCAGAATGTTGTGACGTGACCCGTCTCCGATGCGTCTTTAAGTATTGCAAGGCCTTAGATATGCCGTGTGTGTTCCTCGTTTGCGACACATCGCGGCCTCTATACTGGGGCAGAAGGAAGCAAACGGACCGCGCCCCGCAGACACCTGGCGGAGCATGACAAGAAGGGGGTCCCATGAACGCCTCTCAGACTACACGCCGGATGCTCGCATCCGCAGGAGCCGGCGCCATCATCGCGGCCGGAGCACTCGCGGCCGGCATCGCCACTCAACCCTATCCCGCCCTCGCCGAAGACGCCACCTACGACACCGTCACCAGCGACGTGTCGTACTCCGACGTGGCCGATACCGGCACAGACACGCTCGGCGACGGCGCGCCGGCCGACGCGGCCGATGCGGGCACGCAGGACGCCCCGACGTTCTCGGCCGTGTCCAGCGCCCCTGCAACCACAGCGAGCAAGCCGTGCCTTGCGCTGAGCGTGCCGGGCTCCTTTGACACCACGCAGGCCGAGGCACTCCTCACGCGCATCAACGAGATTCGCGCCGAAGCCGCTGCGGAGGGCCTCGTAGACTACGAGAGCGGCGCTGCGGTGACGGGCACACCCCTCACCTGGAGCACCGGCCTCGAGCAGATGGCGCAGGTCCGTGCAGTCGAGGCCTCGTACAGCTTCTCGCACAACCGTCCCGACGGAAGCGGCACCGTGCTCGACACCAACGGGCCCCTCGTTGCCGGTGCAAATCCCACCGTTCTGGCCGAGAACCTCGCCCAAGCAGCCGACACCGCCTCGGCCCTCGAGCTCTGGTACGCCGAAAAGGACGCCTACGAGCGCTACCTGAACGGCGACACGAGCGTTTCTGAGGCCGACTTCGGTCACTATGCCGCACTTATCAGCGACGATTACACCCATGTCGGACTCGGGTCGTTCATTGCCGCCGACGGGGGCGTCTATCTTACCGGCGAGTTCTCCAATGCCGCCAGTGACTCCGCGGCGGTGCAGACCGACGGCGAGTGCGTCGCCCAAATCAACGTCGAGGCGGACGGCCTTGCGGCAGGCATCACCACGCCCCAGGACTGGGACGGCACCCTCACGGCCGGGCAGACGCTCCAGCTGGGCCTTAACCTCACGAGCGCCCAAGGCGGCACCTGCGCCCCGGCGGCGCAACTTGCCTGGACGAGCAGCGACGAGTCTGTCGTCACGGTCGACGGCAGCGGCCTGGTGAGCGCTGTGGGCAGCGGCTCGGCCACCGTCAGCGTACGCGCTGCGGACGGGGCAGAGCCCCTTGCCTCGATCGACCTCACGGTCGCCGCGCAGCAGGTCAGCACGCCGAATGTGACCGGCATGACGTTTGAAGATGCCCGCGCCGCACTCGAGGCGGCTGGCCTGGTGGTCGGAGACGTCCTCACCGCAGACGAGGCCTCCGACCCCTCGATGAACGGCGTCGTGTACGATCAGGACCCCGCGGCCGACACCCTGGTGGACGCCGACACGCAGGTGACGCTGACCGCCTACGCCGACTACGTGGCGCCCTGGGTCACAGGCTGCGGAGCCGCCGAACCCGTTGAGACCGAGGCCGGCGTGGCGCCCGAGCTGCCCGCGACCGTCACCGTCTATTGGAGCAAGGGCGACCCCACGCAAGAGGCTGTGACCTGGGACGATATTGATCCCGCGCTCTATGCCGACGGCGGCAGCTTCCAGGTGAGCGGCACCGTGGGCGACACGGGCCTCACCACGACGGTGGACGTCACCGTCAAGGCAAAGCCTGCCCCCACGATTGTCTCGCTCGAAGACGTCAACGTCACCACGCCCTGCGGCGTCGCACCTGAGCTGCCCGAGACGGTGAACGCCACCATGTCCGATGACACCATGAGCGCGGTGAACGTAACCTGGAACGCCGTGGACGCCTCGCAGTACAGCTCACGCGCGGGCGGTACGTTCGACGTGACGGGCACGGTCGAGGGCGCGGCGGGCCATGCGGTGGCGCACGTCACCGTGACCCCCGCGACCATCACGGCACTTGAGGATCCCGAACCCATCACCACCTTCGTCGGCCATGAGCCCACGCTTCCCGTGACCGTGAAGGCCACCTGGAGCAACGGCGACGTCACCGACGAGCCGGTTGAGTGGCAGCCCCTGCTCGGCCTCACGCAGGACGGCAAGGGTCCCTGGGACTTCGCCGGCGACGTCACGCTCACGGGCACGGTGGAAGGCACCGACGAGACCGTGTCGCTTACGGTAAGCGTCGTGCAGCCCGGCGTGCAGAGTGTAGGTGAGCTCGCCGGCGTGTCCACCCAGGCGGGCGTCGCGCCCCAGTTGCCCGAAACTGTGCAGGTGACCTGGGAGGATGGCAATACCACACAGGAGAGCATCACGTGGGACGCCATCGATCCCGCCAGCTATGAGAAAGCAGGCATCTTCACCGTCACGGGTACGGTTCCCTCTGCCGGCGATGCCCGAGTCGGCGTGCAGGTAACCGTGGCTGCTTCCGACCTCACCATTGCCAGCGTGTCCCCCATCGCCGACGTCACCACGCCCTCCGGCACGGCCCCGGCGCTTCCCGGCCAGGTCGAAGTCACCTGGAGCGATAGCAGCACGAGCACAGGCACCATTGCCTGGGATGCCGTGGACGAGGCTTCCTACAAGGTGCGTGCAGGTGGAGAGTTCAGCGTGCATGGTACCGTGAGCGCCACGCCCGGCTCTGGCGAGGGCACCGCGAACGGCAAGGCAGACGTCAGCGTGCGCGTCATCGTGAGCCCCGCCACCGCAACGGCCGTCGAGCAGCCCGCCGGCGTGTCCACGACCGCAAAGACCGCCCCCACCCTGCCCGCAACCGCGCGCGTCACCTGGAGCAACGGCGACGTCACCGACGAGGCTGTGACCTGGGATGCCATCAATCCTTCGTTCTACGAGAACGCCGGCACGTTCACCGCAAGCGGCAAGGTGAGCTCCACCGGCCAGGGCGTGAGCTGCAAAGTCACCGTGAAGGCCGCGGCAGCCACTGCGACGGCCGTTTCCACGAAGGCCGTGGACGTCACCACCACGGCCGGCGTCGCCCCGCAGCTCCCCGCCAGCGTCGAAGTCACCTGGAGCGACGGCACAACCACGAAGGAGGTCGTCAGCTGGAACGCGGTGTCTGCCAGCGCCTACGCGCAGGCCGGGTCGTTCGACGTCACAGGCACCATCGCCACCGCGTCCAACGTCCAGGCAACGGCCCATGTGACCGTCACCGCGCTCACGGCAGTGCGTGCGGTGCTCGACAACAGCGTCATCTCCACCACCGAGGGAGTCGCACCCACGCTTCCCACCACCGCACGGGTGACCTGGAGCAACGGCAAGACCACCACCGAGCCCATCAGCTGGAACGCCGTCGACCCCGCCCTCTACGCCAAGGCAGGCACCTTTGACGTGAAGGGCGCGGCCGCAGGCGTCGCGGTGACCGCGCACGTAAACGTCACCGGCGCCGAGGTCGCGAAGACCGCCGACCCCTCGCCGAGCCCCGTCCTCGCCGCCATGCTCGCCTCCGGCGGCATCCTGGCCGTGGCCGCCGGCATCGTGCTCAAGCTGCGCGCCAAGCGCGGGTAAGTAAGGCAGGTAGCAGGCAAGACAAGGCGGGTGTCCCACACGGGGCGCCCGCCTTTTGCATGCACGCGCGGCGGCAGGCTGATGCCAGCCGTGCGGCCTACCCAGTAGGGCAAGCCCGACTGTCTGCACAGCCAAGCCATCGGGGCTGGTCAGGCCGCCGCATGGCCAACCCGCCCGCGCAGCCAACCCGCCCGCGCAGCCAAGCCGCCCGCGCAGCCAAGCCGCCCGCATGGGTCAGGCCGCCAGAGTGCACAAAAAACCGCCCCCTTCCCTAGGCACTGCCCATCGGGGAAGGGGGCGGTTCATGTTTCACATCCTTGATTATAAAATCCCTGCTAGAGTGCCACAGTCTTCGTCGCCGCGAGGTCGACGAGCTGAGCGCGGGTGTTGACGCCCGCCTTCTCGTAGATGTGAGCCGTATGCGTCTTCACCGTGTTGCGCGAGATGCCGAGCTTCTCGGCGATGGCGTCGGCACTCTGGTGCTGCAACAGATACGGCAGGACCTCGGTCTCGCGCGGGGTGAGCGTGCCGAGCTCGGCGGCGATGGCGTCGGCCTGCACCTGCGCAATGCGCGCCATGTCGGCCGGGTTGCGCACGATGACGAACTGGTCGCGGGCACGCTGCTGCACGGTCACACCCAGGCTGAGCAGGGCGCCGTAGAGCAGCGACACGGCAACGAGCACGATGGAAGTCGTGCCCAGACCCACCGTGCTCATGAGCACGCCGCCACCCAGGATGCCCACAAGCAGGGTAAACGAGCAGATGCAGACGACCCAGGCAGGGTTCTTGAGGCCCTCTTCACCCCGCCGGGCAAGCCCCAGCAGCTCCACCATCGCACACATAGCGAGGGCACTCGTGAGGCTGTCAGTCGCTTTGCCGGCAATATGAGCGAGCGTCTGGCCCACATCAGAGGGCATCGTTGTGGTGAGGATGAACACGAGGGCCGAGGTGCCCAACAATATCGGGAGCACCACATACGGCGCGTCGGGGTTGGCGCGCATCGAGAGAAAAAGCAATGCACACGCAAGCAAGGTGCCGCCCACGCCGGTCACAACCTGGCGATACACGTACTCTGCCTGGCCAAGACCGTCGTTGGAAAAGCCAATGAGGCCCATGTAGAGCCCCAAGCCCAAAGAGCAGCACGCGACCTCGGTGAGGTGGCTGCGTAACTGAGAAGGCCGCGCCGCGGGCGACTGCGCAGAAGAGGCCGTGCCCGCCGTCACACCAGCGACCATACCAGACTGCGGGCCGCGTACAGCAAGGGCGCGCGCCTCGCACATAACGCTAAGAATCGGCAGGATGCAAACGAGCGCCGCGCACACATCAGCATTGAGCGCCCCAAAAAGCAGCTTGATGGCAGCACATGCTCCCAAACTTGCGCACGCCAATCCCAAAACCGTGGAACTGCGCGGCTCAACGGGCGCGTTGGCCACAAGCCGCGGCACCAAAAACCCGAAAGCCAGACCGCCGATGAGGCCGCCCACCACCGTGAGCACCAGACTCGACGAGCCCAGCTTGACAAGGGCTGGCCCCACAAAACAGCCCAGGGCACATGCGAGATTCAACATGTCAGCGTGAAGCGCTCCGCCAAAGGCGGGGCGGATGCAACACAGCCCGCCTGCTGCAGCCACCTGGCAAGAAGAGGCATCACCCCTCGAAGCGCCATTTTCACAGGTAACGTCTGCAGTAGAACGCTTACCAACAAAGGCAACCACAAAGGCAGCGAGCGCCGTGCCCGCAAGGGCAGCAAGCCAACCCGCATCCCCACGCGGGTGGTTCAAGATGGAAATCGGCAGCGTATAGACGGGCCCGGGCGTCATGCGATACGCAAAGTCGAACCAGAGAATGATGAGAGCCGCCTCCAGGCAGACCCAAAAAACAGGGAACGACGGCAAGGTTTTGACCCGCGCCCACCCCTGTGTCTTATCTTTTTCCGCCATGGCGTTTCCCCCGTCGACGTCTGGGCGCGTTTCGCGCCGCACATCAGCACGCGGGGATGATACCACCGAAGTGAGAGAATCGCAGGTGGAACGCATTATGCCTCGGGGGAAACGCCAGGCGCCTCCCCGGCCTTCGCGGCATCGGCCTCGCAACGAGCCAGCGTGTAGGCATAATCCTCACGGAAGCGGTTGAGTTCGTCTTCCAAGGCGAGGGCATCAGCCTCGGACAGACGCGCACGCGATGCCTCGGGAACGCTGGCGAAGGGGCTGTGCTCGAGGTCGCGCTCAAAACGCGCCTTCTCGCCACGCAGGGCCAGACGTTTCTCGTTTACCAGCTGCTCGTAAAGCTTGGGATCGATGGCGTCACGGTCAAACGCGCGAGACTCGAGCTGCTCGAGGTCGCCCTCGAGATCGTCGACGCATGAGTACTTGGCGAGCACCTGCCCTGCGGCGCGGTGCCTCTCCAACTTGGCCTGAATCTCCTGCATGCGCGGCATGTCGGCAAGCAGCGACTGCAGATGCCGCTCGTTGGCCGATTCCGCCTGGTATGCACCCGTCAGCTGGTCATTTGTCTCGTTGCCCATCGCGTCATCCCTTCCCTTCGAACCCCAAAACCCCACAGCCCGCAGCCCATCGGCACGCGAGGATACAGAAAAACCGGCCGCCCCGCACGCTGTGTGCGACGGGGCGGCCGGCCAGAACCCAAAACGCTGTCTTACTTCGAGATCTCCTGGCCGGAGAGCTCCTTGCCCAGGACGCGGCCCAGGGTGAGGGCCATGCCGAGGCTGACGCCCTGGATAGGCGTGGAGTAGTGGGTGCCGAAGCGGCCGCCGGAGTTGTTGCCGGAAGCGTAGAGGCCCTCGATCGGGTTGAAGTTCTTGTCAAGAACGCGCTGGTTTGCGTCGATGACCAGGCCGTTGAGGCTGACGGTGCCCAGGGCGGGCTTCTCCTGCACCTGGATCATACCGAAGAACGGGGGCTCGTCGATGGGGAGCAGGACGCGCGGGTCGCGGCCGAAGTCGGTGTCCTTGCCAGCAGCGGCCATCTCGTTGTAACGGTCGATGGAAGCCTTGGCGGCGGCAGCCTCCTCGTCGGAGAGGCCCATGTACTCGAAGAGCTCCTCCCAGGTGTTAGCCGCGAAGTGGCAGGGCGTACCCGTGGACCACGTGGTCTCGCCAGCGCCACCAGCGGTCTCCTCGCCCTCGGCGCCGCGCTCGACCCAGTGGGCCAGCGTCTCGTCGAGCGAGTCGTCGCGACCGGCGCAGAAATGCTCAGGCGCGGAGCGAGACAGCAGGGTCTTGTACTTGGAGTCGAAGAATGCGTAGAAGCGGCCGAACTTCCTGCGCTCCATCTGCTCGATGATGCCGAAGCAGCCCATGAACTCCTCGTCGCAGAAGCGCTGCATGTCGGAGTCGAGCCACAGGGCGAAGCGGTAGGTGCCCTGACGGATGAGCAGGTTCACGGAGTACTTGTCGGAGGTGTACACGACCTCAGGCGAGATGAGGGTGCGCTGGATCGGGTCCATGGAGCCGCCGGCCCACATGCCCATCTTGATGCCCGAGCCGTCGCGGCCAAAGCCGGCGGTACGCATCTTGGAGATGTCCAGGCCGTGAGCGTCGAACAGCTCGCGCTGGTTCTGCTGCAGCTCCTTGTACATGGCGTTGTTCGCGCCGTAGTCGCCAGCAGACAGGACGATGCTCTCGCCGGTGA
Organism: uncultured Coriobacteriales bacterium; assembly: GCA_934654475.1. Lineage (GTDB taxonomy): Bacteria > Actinomycetota > Coriobacteriia > Coriobacteriales > UMGS124 > UMGS124. The sequence goes on along the minus strand of CAKUFZ010000010.1, from coordinate 41,124 downwards.
AGCGGTGGTAGTTACCGTCGGCATCCTGAGCGATGACGCCGGTCACGCGGGTGTGGGTCTCAGTGCCATCGGAGATGACGTCGACGCCGTCCTCGCCAACCTGCTCGATCTTGCAGGGAACCTCTTCCTCGGTGGTCTCAAGCACGATGCCCTTGTAGCCCCAGAACCACTGCGCGCCCAGGGACTCGGACTTGGCGATGAGGGCCTTGCCGCCGCTCTCCTGAGCCATGTCGCCAGCGCCTGCACCCTCGCCGAAGCTACCGGCGTTCATGGGGTAGGTGATGGTGCCCTTCCAGCACTTGTAGCCGTTGATGTCGCCACCGTTGGCGAAGTACTCGTCGGCGCAACCCTCGACAAGCTCGATCTTCGTGGAGGCAACGACGGACTCGGGGGAGTTCTCCATGAGCCAGTCGACCATCTCGCCGGAGTTGTCGACGAACTTCTTCACCAGGCAGGGGTTGGTATAGCCCAGGGAGCGGCGCTGCCAGTCGGCGATGAACTCGGACTTGTCGATCTCGGGGCAGCCGGCGTCCATGCAGAACTTGGAGTTGACGGTACCGATCTGGTGCAGGCCGTACCAGAACATGTTGTCCTCGTCCTGGGCCTCAAGCACAACGACCTTTTTGCCACCCTCGGCAGCAGTCACAGCGCAGGCGAGACCGGCGTTACCGCCGCCGACGATGACGATGTCAGCCTCGGTGGTGTCGACGATGTCAGCCTCGTCGATCTCGGGCTTGTCGCCGAGCCACTCGGGCGTGGCAACAACATAGGCGGCCTCGGCCGGGAACTCGTAACCGGCCTGCTCCATGCAGTCCTTCACGCCAGCAATGGTGACGTTGGTGCACAGCGTGGCGCCGGAGATGGCGTCGACGTAGGGGCTGTTGGCCTCGACGATACGGTTGCACAGGTCGTCGATGCCGTCGCGGAAGTTCTCGGAGTAGTCCTTGCGGCTCGTCTGCGTGACGGTGTAGGTCACCGAAGTAATGGCGTCCTCGGACAGCTCGCAGGTGATGTCCATCTCGGCGAAGCCGGTGGACTGCTTCGACACGTAGGTGCCGGGCGTGAACGCAAAGGGAGCGAGGTCTGCGGGGGCATCCTCGGCCTGGGCGGTGCTCACGCCGGTGGCGGTGATGCCGAGAGCGGCGCCGGCAAGAGCGGCAGTCTTCAGAAAGTCGCTGCGGGTGATGCTGGTGGACATATGTTTCCTTTCCAACACGGTTGTTTCCGAACCTGCGAGCACGGCCTCTTTGCCGGCCCGCCTTCCGTTCGGGCTAACCCCATCGTGGCGTGCCGCCGGTCGTTCCACCATGCCGCGACGGGTATGAAATTTGACGCTCCCAGGCTCATACCCAAAGAATGAGAGGGGTCACCTTGACACGTTGAACTGGGGAAATGCTGGTTTTGGCGAATTTGAGGCGAAATGTGTCCCTATAAACGGGACTGCCAAGAAAATCTCTTGAACTCAGGGAAACGATAGACGAGCGAGCCCTTGGACGTTGCACGGGAGCGCCCCGAGAGATGCGAAGAGCGCGCGTTGCAAGCTGCCGCTCTTCTCAAGCAGCAGAAAGCCGCGCAAGCGCCGGGGCACAGACCTCCAGGACGCACAGTCCCCGCGCCGTCGATGTGCTCCGTGTTTTCCTTGGTGGCCCCGCGCCCATCCTTCCCACAAACACGCCGGGACGTGGTAGCATCATCGCCGTCGCTGAAGGCTTGAGCATGAGAGGACAGACGCACTATGCGCATTGGATTCGACAGCCAGAAATACGTCGAACTGCAGGCCGCTCACATCCGCGAGCGTATCGGCTCGTTCGGCGGCAAGCTCTACCTTGAGTTCGGCGGCAAGCTGTTCGATGACATGCACGCCTCGCGCGTCCTGCCTGGCTTTGCCCCTGACGAGAAGATCCGCATGCTGCAAAGCTTCAAGGACGACGTGGAGATCATCGTCGCCGTCAACGCCAACGACATCGAGAGCGGCAAGGTCCGCGGCGACCTCGGCATCACCTACGACGAGGACGTCCTGCGCCTCATCGACATCTTCCAGGGCATGGGCTTCCTCGTGAGCGCCGTCGTCGTGACGCGCTACGCCGGCCAGCCCGCCGCCGACGTCTTCCGCGCGCGCCTCGACGCCATGGGCATGCGCTCCTACCGCCACTACCCCATCGCCGGCTACCCCGTGGACGTGGACTACGTGGTGAGCGACGAGGGCTTCGGCAAGAACGACTATATTGAGACGACCCGCCCGCTCGTGGTCATGACCGCCCCCGGCCCCGGCTCGGGCAAGATGGCCACGTGCCTGTCGCAAATCTACCTCGACGCCAAGCACGGCATCAAGGCCGGTTACGCCAAGTACGAGACGTTCCCCGTATGGAACCTGCCGCTCAAGCACCCGGTGAACCTCGCCTACGAGGCCGCCACGGCCGACCTGGACGACGCCAACATCATCGACCCCTTCCACCTGGAGGCCTACGGCAAGGTGGCGGTGAACTACAACCGCGACGTCGAGACGTTCCCCGTGCTCAAGGCCATGATGGAACGCATCTTGGGCGCGAGCCCCTACCAGTCCCCCACGGACATGGGCGTCAACATGGCAGGCCTTGCCATCTGCGACGACGAGGCCGTGTGCGACGCAGCTCGCATGGAGATCGTCCGCCGCTACTTCAGCGCGTGCGTGAACGCGAAGCGAACCGGCTGCGGCGCCGACCAGGTGAGCAAGCTCAAGATGCTCATGAAGCAGGCCGGCGTCACGCCCGACCTCTCCCCCATCCGTGCGGCAGCCCTTGCCAAGGAGGAGGCCACCGGCAAACCCGCCGGCGCCCTGATGCTGCCCAACGGCGAGGTCATCAGCGGCCGCACCTCCACGCGCCTCGGCGCCGCCTCGTCGCTTTTGCTCAACGCCCTCAAGTACCTGGCGGGCATCCCCGAGGAGACCTACATCATCAGCAACGAGGCCATCGACCCCATCTGCCACCTCAAGACCGAGCTGCTGCACAGCAAGAACCCGCGCCTGCACCCCGACGAGATGCTCATTGCCCTCTCGCTGAGCTCGGCCACCGAGCCCCTGGCCGCCCGCGCCATCGAGGCAGCCGAGCAACTGCGCGGCTGCGACGCGTTCTTCTCGGTCATCATCTCCTCTGCCGACGAGAAGCTCTACCGCACCCTCGGCATCAACGTGAGCTGCGAGGCCAAGTACGAGCGCAGCAGTTATTACCACAAGTAAGCACGCAGGAAGCCGCGCGCAAGACGTAGGCCGGATAGACATAGCACTGCAAAAGGCGGGCGTCCCACATGGGGCGCGCCCGCCTTTTTGATAACACATGGCACCCGTCCCCTTGCATCATCCACCAACTTGAGGGGCCGATGAATTCGTAAACCCGAGCACACCGACTCATCCATGGCAGCAAAACGAGTTTGGGAGTACTTTTCCCGAGCCCATTGGCAGACAAACGAGTTTCGGAGTAGTCAAAACGCTCTCAGGGCGCCCTAGAGACCTTTCTCAAGGGAATCCGAGGCCTTAAAATGGGCATTCGTGATCTATTCCGTTGTTTAAACAACGGAATTTGTCGCCATACCGGGTCGAGTGGCTCCCTTGTTCAGAAATCACTACTCCGAAACTCGTTTCGCTGACCGCGGGACCCTCGGGACTACTCCGAAACTCAATTTCCTGCCAGCAAACGACGAATTGCGCGCGTCCCCTTGCGCCATTCTTACTCGCGCACGATGCGCAGGATGTCTTCACGCGAGGTGACGTTGAGCTTGCGATAGATGTTGTGGATGTGCGTGCGAACCGTGTTGGGCGAAATGACCAGCTCCTCGCCGATGTACACGCCGTTGTGGCCGTGAGCGAGAAAACCCAGGACCTCGCGTTCGCGGACTGTGAGACCGTAGGTGTGGGCAAGCTCGTCGCAACGAGCCTCAAGGCTCGCTTCGCCGAGCAAGGCATCGCTCGCGTCGACGGCAGAAATGTCCCCCGAAGCTGTCGGCACGCCGGACGAGGCGAGACCCGCGCCTCGGGCGTCCTCGAGGTCTCCCATGCCCACGAACGCCTCATGGTCAGCCCGCAGGCCACGCCACAGAGCGTACACCACCATCCCAGCAGCGTACAAGCCGCTCGTCACCACGATAAGCGTACGCACCTGAGCAGGATCGGCTCCAATATTTGCGCACTCAACCTGGGTGAAGACGGTCACAAAGCAGAAGAGCGTGACACCCACGCACACCACGAGGTCGGTAGGGTACTCGGCAGCATGGGCCATGCCCACCAAGGTGGACAGCGTCAGAAGCGCGGCAGCCGTGTACAGCACAAGCACAAAGGTAAGCTCAAACGGCGAGCCGCCCAAAAGCGACTCGCTGAAGTAGTTGAGCACGAGCATCGCAACCGAAAGCACAGGAATAAGACCGCGATACACCGCCCTCAAAAGCGGGGTAGACGCCGGGAACAGCATGCAGGCAAGCAGCAACAGGGCAACAACCACCTGGACAACGACGTATTCGGAGTAGTTCTCAAAGAAGAGCTCGCCGCGCACTGCCATGAGCATGGCGAAAAGGGCAAGTCCCACCCCAGGAACAAAGGTCATCTCCAGAAAACCGCGCAGGCGACCTGGGACGATGGTCGCACCGTAGGTCCGCTCAGACGACGCCGGAAACTTAGAGACAGAAGCGCCCTGGGTCTGATCGTCATGCCCGTCCCACGCCTTTTTGCCACGCACCCCCGCCTCGATGGCAGGCACGTCCGACTTCGCCCAGGCATCGCGAAACGGCGCAAAGGCAAACGGCAGGGCGGCACAGACAAACACGCAGAGCATAAACAGCGCCACAGCAGACGCCTCGCTCACATGAAGCTGAGCCCAGCCTACAAGCGCCGCAAGCACCGCCGATCCCGCGACAACGCCCGTTGCCTGCCGCAGGTTGTAACGAGCCAGGATGCGACCCCAAGCGAGCAGCTCGCCCAAACAGCCCACGCCAACGCAGATGCCCACCGGCCAAAATGTCCACTCGGGCCACGCGCCGCCCAGGGCCATCGCGCAAAAGGACGCATTGCCTGCCACAAACGCAAGCGTAAAGAGCACGCGCACGGCCACGTGGCTCAAAACCCTGCCAAGCCCCAGGCCCACCACGAGCGCCCCCACAACGCCAGCAAGAACACCCGAACGCAAGGCATATCCCAAAATGCCGACGAAATCAGGCAAGTTCGCGAAGCGTTGAAAGGGCATTGCCGCCGCCGAATAGAGGAGCAGCGTCGCAAGCAGGCAGGCAAAACCCGCCACCGAAACGGCGTCGACCCAACCTATGCGGCCCATCGTCGTTTTGTTCCTCGCAGTCACCCGGCACGCCCCCCTATGACAAACCGACCCCTTGACAACGCATCTGAGCTGGCAGTTTGACTGTCTAAACGCTCCCTAAACGCCATCTCAACGTTTTCTCGGATTTAGTTTACACCACCTGATGCCTAAGGTTTGACTCAAGCGACAGGAGCGGGCTGGCAATGGGCCAGTCACGCTGTCACAACGAGCCGTCCCGAAGAAAGGATGTTCTCATGAGCAAGACCGTTTCGCGTCGCGCCTTCCTGACCAGCGCTGCAACGGCCACTGCGGGCATCGCCGCAGCCTCCGCCTTTGCAACCTCCGCCTTTGCTGCCGGTGGCCCCGGCGGTGGCCCCGGCGGTCCCGCCAAAGAGGTCGTCTACGCTTCCGCCGAGACCACCGATGACGGTCGCGTCAAGGGCTACTGCGGCCCGGGCGACTGGCTGGGCACCAAGCCCGAGATCGCCGAGGACCAGATCACCCAGACCTACGACGTCGACGTCGTCGTGCTGGGCGGCGGCCACGCCGGCCTCATGGCCACGTTGGGCGCCGTGGACGAGGGCTGCACCGTAGCCACCGTCGAACAGCAGCCTTGGAGCGCCTTCGTTGACCTCGACGGCACCGGCGCTAACATGGGCGGCTGGTACGGCGAGGATATCGGCCATGTCAACTCGCAGTTCCTTATCGATCGCGGCTTCGGCCCCTACAACACCGGCGAGATTGCCGCCGAGTTCTGCAAGCGTGCCGCTGGCCGCGTGAACCCTGACATCATCAAGGCGTTCGTGCAGAATTCCGGCGCCATGTTCGACCGCTACAAGGAGGTCTACGACTCCTACGAGGAGGAGCGCAAGGCCAACGACTCCAACGTGCATCTCACCGGCACGCTCGTGGTGATTGACGGCGAGCCCGTGGCCGACGAGGGCGAATTCGACATGTCCAACATGTTCGACTACCCGCTGTGCAACACGCAGGCCGCATGGTCGGGCGCCAACGTGGAGTACCCCATCGAGTGCGGCGGCTACAAGACCTGGCCTTGCAACGCCCAGTTCTATGGCTACCACGGCAACGACATCGAGTTCGTGCACAAGTACATCAAGCAGTACACCGAGGAGAACGGCGCTACCTGGTACTTCGAGCACACCGGCGTCGAGCTTGTGCAGAACGAGGCCGGCGACGTGACGGGCCTCATCGCCACCGACGCTGACGGCAACTATGTGCAGTTCAACGCCGCCAAGGGCGTCATCCTGTGCGCCGGCGACTACATCGGCGACCCCAAGATGTGCTGGGCCCTGCTGAACGAGGGCATGGAGTGGGGCGAGCGCGCCGGCGCAACGGCTGAGGATTGGGCAAGCGCCGGTTCGCGCTCCGGTGCCGGCCACAAGATGGGCATCTGGGCCGGCGGCATGATCGAGCCGACTCCCCGCGGTTGGATGGCCATCGGCGGCGGCGCAAGCGGCCCCTGGGGCACCTGCCCGCTGCTCACGCTCAACTCCGAGGGCAAGCGTTTCTGCAACGAGGGCGCCATCGCCCAGCTGCAGGCTGTCTGCCTGCGCCAGCCGGCCGGTCTGTCCTGCTATGTGACCGACGCCAACTGGAAGCAGACCGTGGGTTCGGCCCCGCTCGATCACGGCGCGCCCAACTTCGGCATGGACGACTACATGGTCCAGCTCGAGGCCGGCATGAACGCCGTTGAGGTGGGCAACCCCGAGGGCGGCTTCGTCGTCGGCGCCAACCTGGCCGAGCGCAAAATGATGGGCGGCACGGTGTACGCCGCCAACACGCTCGAGGAGCTGGCCGACATGCTCGGTTACGCCGATGAGGCCAAGCAGAACTTCCTCGACAGCATCGCTCACTACAACGAGCTGTGCGCATCCGAGGACGGCGACACCGATTACGGCAAGGACAAGGCCTACATGGTGCCGATCGACACGCCCCCGTTCTACGGCGGCACGAGCAGCACTTCTCACTCCACCAGCCCCATGATGGTCACGATGAGCGGCCTTATGACCGACGCCGCCCAGAACGTCCTCAAGACCGACTGGACGAAGATTAAGGGCCTGTACGCCGCTGGCAACTGCCTGGGCGGCCGCTACGGCTTCGGCTACTCCACGCCCTTCGCCGGCAACTCGGTGGGTATGGCCATGACGCACGGCTGGCTCGCCGGCCACACCGTCGGCCAGTTGTAAGGATGCCGCGGAACCTCGTCCGCCGCGTTCCACGGGGCTCGTCGCAAAGAACGCTCCGTGTCGGGAAGCTAGAGTACTCCAGTACACGTCGCCTCCCGACGCCTTGCGCGTGAGAACCTGCTTTTAGTGGGTTGCGGAACCTCGTCCGCTGAGCTGATGTACGATTGATTGGAGCCCCGCCCGCGCGGCTTTTTGGCGGGCGGGGCTTTTCTTCTTGATTGCGATTGCCTCGTTTCGATTGGACGCACACCATGGATGCATGCATTGCCCCTGCTACTGACAAGCTCATCGTTGATGTGGCGTTTCCCTTCACGCTGTCTACGCCCAAGTACGGCCCGAGCCGCCCATTCACGGGCAACCATGCCGCGAAGGCCGCCTACGTGGACGCACTGGAGGCTGAGCTCGCCTCTCTCGACGACGAGGTATGCGCGCGACCCGTTTCGGCCGTGCGTCTCTCGGGTGGGGCAAGCATCATGAGTGCCGACAAGGTCTGTCACCTGGTGCGACAGATTAAAAAAACGCTCAACTTGGTACCGGGCGCAGAGATTTCCATTGATGTGGAGCCTCTCACCGTGTGTACGCCTAGCCTCACCGACTGGACGAGCTGCGGCATCACGCGCGTCAACCTCGCAGCGCTGTCCTGCGACGATGCCGAGCTCAGCGCGCTCGGGGCCCACCATAGCCGCGAGCAGCTTCAAAACGCGCTCCTTTTCCTTGAAAAGTTCCACATGGCTAACGTGGACTTCGAGGTGTTGTACGGCATCCCGGGACAGACCGCAGCAAGCTGGAAGCGCACGCTTCTCACCCTGGCAGGCGTCGATGCGCCCCAGATCAGCATCAGGCCCCTGGTAGATGCCGCAAGCGACAAGGCGTGGGCCCTCAAGACCGGTGAGGCAAACACGGCGCAGGGAGACGTCCCTGCCGCTCCCCTGCCCTCGCCGGAAACCCGTCGCGCCCTCTACGAACAGGCACAACGTATTCTCGGGGAGCGAGGCTATACCGAGATTGCACCTGGTGACTTTACCAAGTCGGGACTCGCCCCGGCGTCGGGCGTGTTCGATCCGCTCATGCGCGCAGGCACCGACGTGCTTGGCCTGGGCGCAGGCGCGCGCAGCCGCCTTGACGGTTTCCTGTACGAAAACGCCTGCGACTACGACCTGTACGTGGCCAAGTCGGCCGATTTCGAGGCAATCGTGCGCAACCCCCTGCGCGAAGACGAGCAGTCCCTTCACGCACGCATCTGCCCGCCCATCGAAAATCTCACGGCATCCCAGCGGTTCGAGTTCCTCGAAACCATGGGGGCAACGCTGGCGCGCTAAACGTCACACCCCGCCTGCCCCCGCCCCTACAAGCGGCGAATAACAAGTTGAAGTTCTAAGGCTATCGCAAAGGGCGTAAGTGCTCAAATAGCGAGCACAAGCACGCTTTTCACTGCAGGGTTTCCATCCTCTTCTAACCCACCTTACTCGCAAGGTACTCCCTAAAGTACGGAAGTTCAAAGGCCACGCGGCCGCGGCCGCGCTCTCCAATTACGCCTGCGTCAATCAAGCGACGGCGGTACTGCCCAACCTGAGCAGACGACCTCTCAAGGCGCTTAACCAGATCGGATATCTCCGATTCGTCATCATCCTCAAGCATGGCAGTGGCGAAGCGGACATCTTCGGGCGAGAGCTCACGGAGTGTTGCCTCAAGAACGCGGACTTCAAGCTCGTTGCGCGCAAGGTCGATTCCCATATCGAAAGCCGCATCCGTAATGCACGTCTGTTCGGGGTCAACATCCCACGAGCGATAGCCTACAAGCTGCATGAGAAACGGGAAACCGCTTATGCTCGCAATGGCCCTGCTCAGCCCCTCTTCCGAAGGCTCACGCCCATTCTCCTGAATTGTTTTGACCAAAGCCTCCCTCACATCGCAATCTGCAATGCGCCCCAGATTGAACCTCTGTGCACGGCGGAGAAACGACACCGTTTTGTCATTAAGCAGGGACGACACGTTGTTGGGTAGCCCCGCCATAAGCAAGGCGACCTTGCGCTCCTCGCGCACAAAATGCTGATAGACCGCCGCGAGCTCAATCATCTCGGGCAGGGTGGGGTCAATTTCGTCAACAGTTATGACCACGCCCGTGCCAACATCGTTGATTGCTTGGAGCATGTCCGTCATACGATATCGCCAGTTGCTCTTGAACTCGCCGGAACCTTCAAACGAGATGGAGCCGATAGGGGCGATTTCAAAACCGGTTATATGCCTGACAGGGGAACCATCGAGCAAATGGGATGCTGCGCGCTTGAGTCCAATCTCAATATCATCGAGCATTCCAGGCAGAGCCGTTGTTCCAACAACGATCCAGCCGTTTGCTTGCGCCTTGTGTGCAAGAACAGACAAGAGTGCCGTCTTGCCCGTCCCTCGTGCACCAGAAAAGAGCGTCGTCAACTCCGGACGACGCCTCTCACTCACGAAAGCGCGCTCGACGTCACGAATGATTTGTTGACGCCCGGCAAGATGCGCTGGTATCTCGCCGAAGCTCGGCGTAAACGGGTTTTCAAACTCCATAGTCTCATCCCTTCGCTCGACACCGCCCTCTTAGTATCGCTTAAAAGTTCTTAAGAGTACTTAGAAGTGCTTAATTTCTCTTAGAAAGTCTTATAGTCAGACTTCAAGCCCATGCCATAAGACAACAGCTGCATACTTCTGAAAGTCTCCGCACGTGCCCACATCAGCCCGGCTAGCGTAGCCGGGCTTGGCGGTTTTGCGCACCGCCCCTTGGCTACCGTAGCCGACCCAGGCGGGGCTTGAATAGCAGACGTCCATATCTACCAGGCATCTTTTTTCTTCTTGACTTGGCTAGTTTAGCCGAAACACGCTGGAGTCAGCCGGATGCGAAGGGGCATCCGAAACGCTCTTGCCAATGCACGCTGAGGGGCGAGCAAGGCGCAAGAGCACGAGCCAAGGAGGTACCACATGTCTTCCAACGCTTCTGTCACCCGTCGTAGCTTCATCGCCGCAGCAGGCGGAACCGCCGCGCTGGCCGCTGGAGCCACATTGACAACGGCCGCCCTCGCCGATGAGGCAGCCGGATTCGACGAGACGTATGACGTCGTCGTCATCGGTTACGGTGCCGCCGGTGGCACTGCCGCCTTCTACGCAGCCAAGAACGGCGCGAAGGTCCTGCTCGTCGACTCTGCCCCCGAAGGCGAAGAGGGCGGCAACTCCCGCTTCTGCGGCCAGATCGCCATGTACACCGAGAACGTCGACTCGCTCGAGCGCTATCTGCACAACCTCGGCTGGAAGATGGACCAGGACGACGAGGTCGTGCGCACCTACGCCGAGGGCCTAGCCACCACGCCCGACATCTTCCGCGAGCTGGGCGCAGAGGAGCCCTGCATCTGGAGCGAGTACGCCGCCGAGCACAAGAACGACGGCCCCACGGCAGGCCTGGACATCGCAGCCATCTACGAGTGGGTGTGCCCCGAGTACCCCGAGCTTGAGGACGCCGAGTCGGTCGACGCAGTGACCGCGCACGACGTGTGCTTCGACGGCTTCATGTACGCCACCGTGCAGGGCGGCGTCGAGAGCCAGACCGAAAACATCACCGTGTGGCTCGAGTCGCCCGCCAAGCACCTCATTCAGGACCCCCAGACCAAGGCAATCCTGGGCGCCGTCATCGAGCACGAGGGCTCCGAGCTGCGCATCGGCGCGAACTCCGGCGTTGTCCTGGCTTGCGGCGGTTTCGAGTGCAACAAGCAGATGATCCAGGACTACCTGGGCATCCCGCGCATGGCCCCCATCGGCGGCCTGCACAACTTCGGCGACGGCGTGCGCATGGGCATCGAGGTCGGCGCGGACCTGTGGCACATGCACAACTACGAGGGCCTGGGCATGCTCGGTGCCAACTCCTACGAGGTCGAGGAAGGCGAGCGCTGCCAGCTCTTCATGTCGAGCGGCTTTGAGCCCGCGACGCACGGCGCCCTCATCTGCGTGGCCGAAGACGGCTCGCGCTTCTTCCGCGAGGACTATATCGACCGCCACGGTCACGTGTACAGCCACGGCACCTGGCGCATCCCCAACCAGTGCTACCGCCCCTGGATGGTGTTCGACGAGGAGCAGAAGGCCCTGCTCGAGGAGCTTGGCAAGCTGCCCGCCAACGTTGACGAGAAGATCGTCTCCGCAGACGACGCAGCCGGCCTGGCCGAGGCTATCGGCGCAGATCCCGACATCCTCGCCAAGACCATCACGCGCTTCAACGGCTATGCCGAGAGCGGCGAGGACATCGAGTACGACCGTCCCGCCGAGACCATGCGCGCCTTTGAGGGAACGCTCTACGCCCTGCCCCTGCAGCCTGCAATGCTCAACACCCAGGGCGGCCCGCGCCGCAACGCCAAAGCCCAGGTCATGGGAACCGACGGCCAGCCGATTCCCAACCTGTTCAGCGCCGGTGAGCTCGGTGGCGTGAACGCGTTCTACTACCAGGGCACCGGCAACGTGGGCGAGTGCCTGGTCTTCGGCAAGATTGCCGGCGAGAACGCTGCAAAGGGCGTCGCATAGCCCGAACACCCTAAAACGGGTGCCGCAACCTCTCCCCAGTTGCGCTACAGTTTGATGCAAGCAGCGGCGAGTCCTGCCAACGCGGGGCCCGCCGCTTTCGCATGAGACGACACGGCAGGCAACTTGAGGGGACGTCATGCAAGACAGCGCACAGGGGAAGTCGTACAGCACCAACGTCTTGATGTCGGCGCTTGGCATATCGCGCGGAACGCTGCGTTACTACGAGCAGCTCGGCCTGGTAAGCCCCCAACGCGACCCAGAATCGAACTATCGCACCTATTCCAATGCCGACGTGTTCCGCGTCGTTGAGTGCGTGATGCTCAAAAACGCCGGCTACCAGGTGCAACATGCAAAAGAGACGTTGGTGGACGACCCGGTCGACGCCCGGGGGTTCGTCGACGACTGCCTCGCGCGCAGCGAGGTCCAGCTCAAGTGGGCACAGGCCGCCCATGAGAGATTCGCCCTGCTCCGTGAGGTGGTGGCTCATCCCAATGCGGCGCCGCGCCTTGAGAGAGCCGACGAGTGGCTTATCTATTACGATGGCTGCGAAGGCGGCTACGACAGGTTTGTGGCGAACCGCGCACAAGACTCCCTGCTAGAGGGCATGCCCGTCTCATCGTTCGCCGCCGTGCTCGACGTGGACGCAAGCAATCCCGCCCAGGTCGAAACACGCTGGGGCCGCGCCATTCCCGCGCGATACCGCGATCTCATGCCCGACTTGGACCTGGTGGACGAAGAGCCGGCACGATTCCTCGGTTGCGTGTGCGTGAGCCTGCCGTACTCCGACGACGAGGACAAGATCCCGGGCTTCGACCGAGGCGGCACCGTGCGCACGCGCATCGCCGACTTCCTGCTCGCACATGGCCTGCGCCAATCCGGCGCCATCGTGGCCCCGTGCGTTCTGCCCGTGCGCGGCAAAGTCTACACACGGCTGTACGTGCCCGTGGAGGCAACGGGGCTGAAGGGGCGGCTAGAGCTGGCGAGGTTGGGGTAAAGCAGGTTCCCCGTCTGTGCACTTTAGGCACGCGGCCTCTTGGCAGAGCATGCCCCCATTCATCACATCCCTGCCGGTAATTTGAAGGGCCAACAGGCTCGCAAGCCCTGTGAAAGCAGACCCAAATGGCAGCAAAACGAGTTTGGGAGTAGTTTTCCCGAGCCCATTGGCAGACAAACGAGTTTCGGAGTAGTCAAAACGCCCCCTGCGCGCCCTGGGGACCTTTTTCAGGCAGATCCGAGGGCTTGAAAGAGGCATTCGCCATCTATTCTGTTGTTTTAACAACAGAATTTGACGCCACGCAGAGTCGAGTGGCTCCCCTCGTTTAGAGATCATTACTCCGAAACTCGTTTCGCTGCCCGCGGGACCCTCGGAACTACTCTGAAACTCAATTTCCTGCCAGCGGGTGACGAATTGCACCCGTCCCTTTGCGTCATTCGAGGACCGTGCGCTCCATGGCGGACCGGGCCCGTCCCCCGTCACTCTGACTTGCCAGCCTGGCGGCTCTCGAGGCTCTTCCGTTTGCCGCACTCGGGGCAGCCGTAGCCTTGCAGGAGGCTCTTGGGGTAGGGAGACCAGGTGTAGCCGCATATGCGACAGCGGCAATCGATGCGCGTGCGGGCGTTCGCGTAAGGACCGAGAAGCTCGACATCGGGTGCGATGGTGGCGGCTCGTGCGGCAAAAGACTCGGGCGTCACGCGGGCCGTGCCTGCACACTCGGGACACCCCACGCCGCGTAGCAGGTGGTTTGGCACGGCGTCCCACTCATGCCCGCATACACGACACCGGCAGGCGACCTTCGTGCGGGCGTTCGCGTACTCGCCGAGCAGCTCGACGTCGGGAGCAACTTGCTCCAGCTCGCGCGCAAACTCCTCAGGCGACTTGGCACGTGCAGGCATGGACACTCCTCATCAAAAATGAGCGAGTGGCGAGAGCCAACTCGCTGTTTTGCAAAGTTTTGCCGCCTTCGAGAGCCGCCCTTCTACCATGAACGGCAAGTGCGGCCTCGCGGCGGGCATCCCTACGATTGAGCCGTGTCGATCTTGCGGACAAGCTCGTCAAGGCAATCCTCAAAAGAGCCCTGTACCAGCGTGACCGATTCGGCAAGCATGAGGTTCATGGGCAGGCCGAAATCCTCGACATTGTAGCCGCACGCATCGGCCGCACCCATGCGCTCGCGCATCGAAGAAACGTCGTCGGCATATGCCCAGACAGGCTTGTCGAGGGCGCAGGCAAACCCCACCTCGAAAGCCGTGCCCGCATCAGGCTCGCAAGGCCCCCGGAATGGGTTGAGGTTCGCGACAACAACATCCGCCTCGCGAATAAGGCCGACGTTGCCCTCGTAGATGTCCCGCGACGTCTGAGCCACGTTGTCGAGCGGGTGCAGGGGCACCAAGCCACGAGCGCGACAAGCCTCAATCGCCCGAACACGCCGCACGTCTGCGTCGGCGGCAAACACATCAAACCCCGCGATATACACCTTCATGGCCACGACCTCGTCTTTCTCGATTTTCTACTCGTATTCCCTGCGAAGGGACCGCATGTAATCCATGAATTTGGCCTCGGCCGGAGTAGGCACATGGTCGCGTCGATAGCATAGCGAGAAGCCCCATGGCAGAGCTCGCAGGGGCAAACCGACGGTCCTTTGCGATTCCGAGGTCGCTTCAACATGATTGCGACATGTAAGCCCCAGGCCCATACTGGCGCGTGCACATTCATATACGCGCATCATTTCGCTTGTAAAACGGAAAGTCGGCTTAACCCCAGCATCTGCGCAGAGCTTCATGAGATAGCCCGTATTGCGGTAATCGTCATTGACGCTGTAAACCGTGCGTCCGTCAAGATCGGCAAGCATTACCTCCTGTGCATCTGCAAGCCCGTCGGTCCTATTCACCCATACAAACTGGTAGTCATTGACCAGGGGTATCGATGCAAACGCGGGGTCCGGGGGGTTAATAAGCAACGCGTAGTCGCACTTTCCCTCAGCAAGGCACCGCTCGCACTCACTATCCGGTAACTCGTCACTCACATATATCTGGCAGTCCTGCGATTGGTTGAATGCATACAGTGCCCCTTCGCCCAGGTAGCCCAATACCCCCATCGAGCAACCCAAGCGAATGACATTGGAGGCATGGGCATTGATGGCGTCAAGCGCGCAGCGCATGCCCCTCTCTTCGTCCACAATCGCCTGCCCATGCTCAAGAACGCACTTTCCCTGCTCCGTCAAATCAGAGGCTCCGAGCGCCCCTTCGTACATGATGCAGGAAAGCTCTTCTTCCATGCGCCGCACGGCACGCGCCAAGCCTTGCGGTGTAATACCAAGCTCTTTAGCCGCACGAGACACGCTGCGAAATCGCTCGATGCTCAGCAGGTATAGGTAGTTTTTTGTGTCCATGCTCCTCCAATCACAACCCCCACAACAGGCCAATCCGCGCACGGGCAAGGCGGTCGCGAACACATTATATGCGTAGCTCGACCGCAATGCCTTCTGGGCAAAGACATGGCATCGGGCAAGGCGGCAACCAAACGGTTCAATTCGGAACCAGACTGTCCGCCCGTTCGATATGAGCATCTCTACCTGGAATTTTGTTAACACATGCCTATCCGGTTCGCATTGGAACCAAAACGTTGGCTCCCATCTTCAAACCCAACTCGTACCTTATACGACGTCAACCGGGAAAGGGAAGTCCCGGGCAAAAACCACTGAGGAGGAAACACATGACTCTTGAGATGACCAGGCGCAGCGCCATCGCCGCAACCGCAGCGGCAGCAGTCGCCGCAGCCGCCACCCCCGCCCTCGCCGAGGAAGAGGTACAGGCCGCCGGCGGTTTTGTCACCGGCGAGGCCCTCGTCAGCAAGCAGGACTACTTCGGCTATACCTCCGAGGCCCCCTCGTTCATGACCGCCCCCGAGCCCGTGGCCGCCGATCAGATTGTCGCCACCCTCGACTGTGACGTCCTCGTCATCGGCGCAGGCCTTGCTGGCACCTCCGCCGCCCGTGCCGCCGCCGAGGGAGGCGCCAAGGTCATCTGCGTTGAAAAGATGCACCAGCCTTCTTGCCGTGGTGCTGGCGCTGGCACCATCAACTCCAAGCTGTCCTGCTCTTTTGAGGACGGTACCGTCAAGGACATCCCCGCAGCTGAGTTCCGCTGGATGCAGACCTGTGGCAACCGTCTGAACGAGGCTCTCGTTGCCAAGTACATGTACCGCTCCGGCGAAGCCGCCGACTGGCTGTGCGAGGCTGGCGAGAAGCACAAGTGCTTCATGGGAATCTGGGACGGCTACAGCCGTCATGAGCTCCTGCCCGACGAGCCCGGCTACGTCTGCATGAGCGCCACCGACGACTCCGACATCAACCAGCCCTACGCTTCATTCGCGGCCGCCGACGTTCAGTCCATCGAGGCAATGGCGGCAGGCGCCGAGTTCATGTTCGAGTGCCCCGCCCAGTATCTGCTCCAGGACGAATCTGGCGCAGTAACCGGTGCCATCGTCCTTGACGAAGAGGGCTACAAGCAGATCAACGCCCCGAAGGTCATCATGGCCACCGGCGACATCGGCGGCTCCGAGGAAATGATGCGTTACTACTGCCCCGAAGGCATCTCCATCCCCAGCGTGTACACCCCTGCCGGTGCCAACACCGGTGATGGCCACAAGATGATTCTGTGGGCCGGCGGTCACATGGGCCGTGCGCCCTTCGCAACCGCACTGCACCCCCAGCGCTGGTCTGACCCGTCCTCCAACCAGCTCGAGGGCCCCTTCCTGTACGTTAACGAGAAGGGCGAGCGCTTCTTCAACGAGGGCACCTGGGTCCAGGCTCGCTCGCTGCAGATTATGCAGAACACGGCAGATGACTGTGCCTGGTCCATCTTCGACTCCAGCTGGCCCGAGGACCTCATGGCCTCCTTCCCCTACGGCGGCGGCATGTTCTGGGATATGTTCCGCTACAAGGGCGAGTCGGATTACCAGACCACGATTGACTACTACACGCAGTCGCTGATCGATGCCGACGGTTCTACCTATGAGACGGCCGACACGCTCGAAGAGCTCGCCGAGAAGATTGGCGTTCCTGCCGATAAGCTCGTCGAGACCGTGAATCACTACAACGAGATTTGCGCTTCTGGCGTCGACACCGACTTCTGCAAGCGCCCTGAGCTGCTCTTCCCCTGCGACACGCCTCCGTTCCATGCCTCTAAGGTGGGCGCGGTTCTTCTCGTAGTGTGCGGCGGCGCTGTCATCGACGCCAACTTCCAGTGCCTCGACGTCGACGGCAACCCCATCCCCGGCCTCTATGCCGTGGGCAACACCTCCGGCGGCACAGCCGAGGTCGACTACCCCATCAACGTGCCTGGCAACAGCCATGGCCAGGCCCTTACCCAGGGCTATCTCGCGGGCCGCATCTGCACCGGCGTAGAGTAAGCGCCTAAGAGCTCCATCCCCCTGAGGGCTCTCTGCAAAGGCCCCGCAGGCAAGCCGAGCATCGGCGCTCCTGCGGGGCCTTCCCGTTTGAAACCTCAACCGGCGGCCCTGGCTACCTGCGGAACGGCTGGCCTGAACCACTCACGCCCGCTCTTTCATCCCCCCCATGAGGCCGCTGACTCTGACGCGCGCCTCCATTCTTCAGGCTTTCTCGCTGGGTCGTCGCCCCCGGTTCGTCCTCTTAATACCCCAGCTCCTCGCCGATGAGGACGACGTCCATGCGGGCGATGCCCATGGGCTTGCGGTCGAGGATGACGGTGGCGCGGCAGATGCGGTCAGCGCAGTCGCAGTCGTGGCAACGCATGGGCTCGCTGAGGACGCAGGGCGTCTGCTTGCCGAACCTGCGCGCGTTGAGCGGGGAGGCGATGTTCTTGGCCCTGGCGATCGCCGCATGCAAGTTGGGGGCGAGCTTGTTGATGCCGGCGACGAACACAACGCGGTCATGGCCGTAGATGGTAGAGGCCACACGATTGCCCATGCCGTCGATGTTTACGATCTCGCCCGTCTCGGAGATGCCGTTTGCCGAGCTCAGGTACGTCTGGGCATGCGCGGCGCGCTCACGCTCCTCGACAGTGGGTTGCTTCCAATGCCAATATACCTCGCCCTGCTCGGCAAGGGTCTCATACAATCCCATGGCCTCGACAGTCTTGCTGCCGCCGATGCCCACCGACAGACCTTTCAGCTCGCCGGCGACATACTCAGCCGCCCGAGCAGCGGCTTCGAAATACACGGCGTCAAAACCATGGCGCTTCAGGTTCGCAAGGGCAAGCTCGATGTTCATAGGCCTCTCCTCGGTGTGCGTAGGCAATCGCCTGCGGCGGATTTGGCCATATTCTAGCAAGCGCGCAGGTAATCGCCTGTAAGAGGTTCGAGCATATTCCGGCAAGAGCATGGGTATCGCCCGCAACGGATTTCGGCTAGTCCATCGAGCGTTACAATCCTTATCGTTGCGGGCGGAGATGCCTGTCGCCGACTCTTACCCCCAGCGCTCGAGGAGGGCCTGAAGACGAACGGCGAGGCCGCGATGATGATCGAGCTCGTCGATAATAACAACCGGCCGGCGCGTCAGGCGCTCCGAAAGGCACGCGACGAGGCGGTCGGTGTCTTGACGGATGCCGGCGATGGGCTCGGGATGATCGAGACCCTCGTTGGCACCGCAAGCCACAACGACACGGGGGTCGCACGCCAGGGGCGTCCGGGCGACACGGTTCACGATGCCCGGATACCACGTGCTGGGACTGGCAAGGAGATACGTCGAGAACACATCAGTGTTTAGCATGGCAAACAGACCGAACAGGCCAGCAAGCGAGTACCCGAACAGACCAATAGGTCCCTCGGGGTGTTCGCGTCGCAACGCCGTGGCCACAGGCAGCACGGCATCTCTCAAAAACGCCTCGGCAGCCCCGCCGAAATCAGGCGCCCCAGGCTTGTAGGCAGGGTGCGACCAGGGGGTATATTGCGCAAGGCCGCGGTCAGCAGGGTCGGGGTCGATGCCCACCATGACCGGCAAGCACGCCGGGTCGAGCTTGCCCTCGGCAACCAGGCGATCAACTCGGCGCAGCACACGCGTCCCGTCGAGAACCACAAGCGCACCGGGTACGGAGGCGCCGCCATTCAGTCGCGCTACGGTACAAGACGCGCCCGTAAGCACTTCAAACGCAGAAGTACAGCTACTCGGACGCGCACCACAAGGGACGCCCGTAAGCGCCTCGGATACAGGGGCGCAACCGCTCGGACGTGCCACAGTGCAGGGAACCCCCGCAATCACCTCATGCGCAATCGCAAGGCACAAAACAATATCGCGCTCGTCTTCGTTGTCAACAATTGGCATATCTACCAGCTCTCCTTTTCAAGCCTATCAATCCGTCTCGTTTCTGCGGCAAGGCACGCCCTCATCAGCTGTCGTCCCTCAGCCCCGCTGCCGCGCCTTGCTCGACGTCCCTGCGGGCCTCGCTCGGTGAGCAGCCGTAATGCCGTTTGAACAGGCGGCTGAAGTACAGGGGGTCGTCGTAGCCAACGGCATGGGCCACATCTTTCACGCGCATGTCGGTCTGCAACAGGCGCATGGCCTGTTCAAGGCGCAGCGAGATGAGCAGGTTCATGGGACGCACGCGATGGACACGCGCAAAGCAATACGAGAAGCGCTGTGCCCCCATGCCGTAGCGCGCGGCCAGGTCGTCCAGGCATAGCGGCTCGGCAAAGTGCGTCTCGATGTATGCACGGGCCCGCGCCATGCGCTCGTCGGCCCGCGTGCGGGGCGAGGGGTCGAACATCGTGCGCAGAAGGTTGGTGGCACCCACGATCTGATTGAGACGGCTGTCGAGCGTCGCGGCCGCATTGAGCGTCTCGAGGGCCTCAACGCGCGCCATGAGCTCGTCGTAGTTGTCGGGCGCATAGTCAAACGGCCGCATCATCCAGTGCTGCGGGTCGCCGGCCTCGTCGCTGTTGGCCTCGTAGTACACGTTGATGTGTTCGAACGGCTCGTCGCCCACAGCCTCAAACAGCAGGTCTTTGTGCGGGCAGCCATGCAAGACGACCCCGCGCCGGCCCTCCAGGCACTCCCCGCCCAGGACGAAACGCGCCCGGCCCCGCACGGGAAAGATCATGGCCGAGTGTATGGTTGAGTAATGGGCACACTCACCAGGAAGCTTGACCTGGCGGCTGACCGCGAACACGCTGAAGGGCCGCTGGGCGTATGCGCGCCGCAGCTCCAGTGCCGATGGGTGTGCATTCATAAGTAAGCCTTCCATAACAAAGAATGGTAGCTGATGAGTTCAGTTTATGGTAGCCATCTGATTTGTCCATGTTTTAAAGAGTATGCTATGTTCAACTTCCATAAGTTAGATAAAGATTCCTTTTGTCACATCGAGACGCGCGCTGGCATGAGGATTCCGCCGGAACACCTATGCAGCCCGCGTCCCCACCACGAAAGGATGGATGTACATGGATCGTCTTTGCATGAACCGCCGCCAGTTTGCCGCAGCCGCCGGCCTGGCCTTCGCCCTGCCCGTTTTCGCAGGCATCGCCTCCCGTAGCGCCTGGGCCGACGCCGCAAAGCCCGCCGATGAGTCGGACGCGACCACCGACGTCCTTGCTGAGCAGGCAACTTCTTCCGAACCCTACGTTCCCGCCGCAACCGCCTACCCGCTCACCGCCTCCTTTGTGGACGGCGACGGCACCGAGTTCGAGCAGACTTTCGAGGCCGCCCCGACCACGGCCGTCACCCTGACCGACTCGATGGCCGAGATCATGTGCCTGCTCGGCCTTGCCGATCGCGTCGTGGGCACCGTGACGCCCGAGGCGACGATGCCCGAGAACGTAGCCGATGCCTATGCGCAGATTCCCCAGCTCGGCGACAAGAAGACCCTCTCCCGCGAGACGATTGTGGGCGTGGGCCCCGAGGTGGTCATGGGCCGCGCCATGACGTTCAACAAGGACGGTCAGACGAGCGCCGCCGACTACAACGAGATGGGCATAAACGTCTACATCCAGCCTGCCACCTCTGCAAAGATGAACCCCACGCTGCAGGGCATCGTGGACGACATCAAGAACGTCGCCGAGGTCTTCGACGCCCAGGAAGCTGCATCCGACCTGGTAAACGACCTGCAAGATCGCCTTGCTGCCATTGAGTCCCGTGTTGCTGAGGCAGCCGCCGCAGCCGAGGCCGCGCAGAGCGTGCTCATCATGACGAACTTCAAGGAAGGCACGTTCGGCACCTTCGGAGGCAAGACCGGCGCCAGCCTGCAGTTCAACATGATCGAGGCCATGGGTGCCACCATGGCGTCCACCGAAAGCGCCTCGGGCCTCACCTACGAGAACCTCGTCGCCTTCAACCCCGACGTCGTTCTCTACATCACGGCCAACCGCAACGCCGAGACCGACCCGCTCGTGCTCGACACCATCTACGCCGAGCCCTCCGTACAGGAGGTCCCCGCCGTCGCCAACAAGAAGATCGTCGAGATTCCCTACGCCGAGTTCATGGACGCCTCTCCGCGCGTGTTCGATTCGGCCGAGAAGATCCTCGACGTCCTGTACCCGCAGGCCTAAGGGGAACACATGCTGAGGCGCAGCGGCCCGTTCCGGGCATTCATCTGTGTGCTCGTGTGCGGGCTGCTCGCCAGCATGGTCGCGACATCATGCTTGGGGGCAATCGACGTCTCCCTTCCCGACGCGCTCGCCATCCTGACAAATCACCTGTTCGGAGCGCCCCTGCCGGATGACGGCCACATCGGCGTCTCCACCGACAACATCATCTGGCACCTGCGCTTCCCGCGCATCCTGCTGGGCGCCGCCGTGGGAGCCGGCCTTGCGCTGGCGGGCGTCGTCATGCAGGCAAGCGTGCAAAACACCCTGGCAGAACCCTATATCCTGGGAATCTCCTCAGGTGCCAGCTTCGGCGCTACGCTCGCCATCATGTGCGGCGCGGGGTCGATCGCCCTCATGGACGGCGTGGGCTCGGTCTCGCTCTTCTCGTTTCTGGGCTCGATTGTGGCCACCGTGGCGGTGCTCCTTCTCGCCTCGGCTGGCGGCAAGATGACCACGAGCAAGCTCGTTTTGTCCGGCATGATACTGAACGCCCTGTTCACAGCCTTGTCCAACTTCATCATCACCGTTGCGGCCGATGCACAGGGCATGCTCGACCTCAAGTTCTGGACGATGGGGTCGCTCACGCGAGCCGGCTGGGACAACGTGTGGCTCGTGCTGGGCGTGGTGCTGGCTGGCACGATCTTCTTCCTCACACAGTTTCGCTCGCTTAACATTTTGCTCATGGGAGACGAGGCTGCCACGACGCTCGGTTTGAACACGGCGCGTCGACGCTGGGTCTACCTGGTCGTATCCGCCCTGCTTGTGGGGTGCATGGTGTCCGCCGTGGGCACCATCGGCTTCGTGGGTCTCATGATTCCGCACATCGCCCGCTCACTTGTGGGCTCAGACCACCGACGCCTCATCCCGGCCGCCGTGCTCATCGGAGCGGTCTTCATGCTGTGGGCCGACGCGGCCGCACGCACGCTCATCGTCAACTCCGAGGTGCCCATCGGCATCCTGACCGCACTCATCGGCGCCCCGTTCTTCGTCTACATCATGGTGGCGCGCAACTACAGCTTCAAAGGCAACTGAGGGGGAGCCGTCATGCAACTCGAGGTGCGCAACCTTTCGGTGGCCATCCACCGCAAGCCAATCGTTTCCGACGTGTCGCTCACCGTGGGCGACGGCGAGTTCGTGGGCATGCTCGGCCCCAACGGCTGCGGCAAGTCCACAACACTACGAGCGATATACCGTCTGAACAGGAAATACTCTGGCCAGATTCTGTGGGATGGCCAAGATGAGCATACGATTGCCCAGAAGGAGTTCGCACGCCGGGTGGCCGTGGTGAGCCAATTCAACGACATCGCCTTCGACTTCACCGTGCGCGAGGTGGTGCTCATGGGCCGCGCGCCCCACATGGGCATGCTCGCACGCGAGACGGATTCCGATCAGGAGATTGTCGCCCAATCGCTTGACATGGTAGACATGGCTCACTTTGCCGACCGCTCGTTCGCTTCGCTGTCAGGTGGCGAGAAGCAGCGCGTCATCTTGGCGCGTGCGCTGGCGCAAAAGCCAGAGTTCCTCATCTTGGACGAACCGACGAACCACCTGGACATCAAGCACCAGCTGCAGACACTCGCCATCGCACGTGACCTGGGCGTAAGCTGCCTAGCCGCCCTGCACGACCTCGCCATGGCAAGCCGATTCGTCGACCGCGTGTGCCTCATGAAGGCAGGATCCGTGGTAGCCACAGGTCCGGTGGAGGAAGTCGTGACGTCCGAGCGCATCCGCGAGGTGTACGACGTCGAGGCCCGCGTGACACCGGCAGGCCCTGCGGGCGACGACTGGGACGGCGGCCTCACCGTGGCGTACCGCTACCCCCATCGGACGGGCTAGGGCGCGGCCGGGGAAGGCGACGGTTGGTACGGCTGGACGCGGCTGGGTGCGGCCGGCCGCACCGGGCACAGTGCCTACCTGCGCTGTTGTCGCGGCGGAATACCGAAGAGCCACGCGCCCGTCGTTTCCCCAAAGCGCGGTCGCACCCCCAAGCACCCTCAATATGGCATGTTTCCTCCACCTTGCCGCGCGCCGTTTGGGTCTCGCCGGGGAGAAGCCACCCGGCCTCCCACCTCCGGCCCTTCCAAAAAGCGCGCACGTTTGCGTTTTAATCTGCGGCCCCGAGGCAGCCGTCAAACAAGCAAGTCATCTACCTGGGATGATGTTAGAGAGCGCCGCCCAGGTACTTTACCCGTCCGATTTAAAACGCAAACATGCGCCATTTTTTCTCGCGCACTAGACCTTGCAGCCTCGAATCGGCCCCTTCTCGCTCCTCGTACACCCCACCTCCACACGTTTGGGGGATATAATGCGCCGTCTGTACACCAAAGCCGCGCGCAGGTACGCGACGCATAGCGCAAGGGAGCACGCAACCATGACCAAGACCCGCAAGCAGACGAAGATCGCCCTGCTCACCGGCTACCTCGGAGCCGGCAAGACCACGCTTCTCAACCACATCCTCCAAAACGAGGAGGGCATCCGCGCCGCTGTCATCGTCAACGACATCGGCGAGGTCAACGTGGACGCCTCGCTCATCCAGAAGGGCGGGCTCACCCAGGTAGACGGCGACCTCATCCCCATGACGAACGGGTGCCTCTGCTGCACGCTCTCCGACGACCTCACCCGCCAGCTCGGCCAGATCGCCGACTCGGGCGATTTCGACTACATCATCATCGAGGCGTCGGGCATCTGCGAGCCTATCCCGATTGCCTACACCATCTCAAACTTCTGCGACGAGAGCCGCTACGGCGGGCATGCGCCGCTGGCTCTGGACAACATCATCGCCGTGGTGGACTGCGCGCGCATGTACGACGAGTTCCACGGCGGGCGCGACCTGCTGGCCGACGACATCGACGAGGACGACATCGAGAGCCTGCTCATCCAGCAGATTGAGTTTTGCACCACGCTCGTGCTCAACAAGTGCGACAAAGTGACGCCCGAGCAAATCGCCGAGCTCAAGGCCATCGTGCGCAGCCTGCAGAAGGACGCGAAGATCGTGGAGGCCACGCAGTCCAACGTGCCGCTCAGCGAGATCATGAACACCGGGCGCTTCAATTTCGAGCGCGCCTACGACTCGGCCGCCTGGATTGACGCCATGGAGCACCCCGAGGAGCACGACGACCCCGAGGTGCTCGAGTACGGCATCGAGACGTTCGTGTACGAGCGCCGCAAGCCGTTCGACGCCGACAAGTTCAACGAGCTGGCACACGCCTGGCCTAGCAGCATCATCCGCACGAAGGGCATGCTGTGGGCTGCCATCAACCCCGACATGTGCTACCTCTTTGAGCAGGCGGGAAAGCAGATGAGCCTCTCCCCCAACGGCTACTTCGTTGCAAGCGCGCCGGCTGAGGAGCGCTCCCAGATCCTGCTGGAGAACCCCAAGATGCTCGACGACTGGGACCCCGTCTGCGGCGACCGCATGACCAAGCTCTGCTTCATCGGTCGCAACATGAACCGCGCCTCCATCGAAGCGAGCCTCGACTCCTGCCTCACCGACTGGGAGCCGCAGGCGTAGGCGGGCAAGCAGGCCTGGACCAGCAAGCACGACAACCAACAAGCCCCGCGCGTCCGCCACTCAACCGGCGGGCACGCGGGGCTTTGCTTGCACCGCAAGCCGCCAAACATGAAAAGTTTCCCATTTCTCGGACTTTGCTTCCGTTGTCCACGAGATGAGATACAGTTCGGGCTCCGGCGGACGCACGGGCTTCTGGCCGGAATGCAAGGAGTGCCAGATCTGAGCCGGTCGTGGCAAGGCAGTTCAAACTCCGGCGGACGCACGGGTTTCTGACCGGTCTCTCCTCAAATTCCCGGCAAGGCGCTGAAACTATGGCCGACGCAAGGATGCGGCTGATTTTCGCAGGTCATAAGGCGCATCGCCGCGCAGCCTGCCGCACACCGCGGACAACATCAGGCCGCGACCACGCTCCCTCAGCGTGCGAGGCCGCCCTCAGATACGCCACGAGATCGGCGATCATGGGAGTCTTGGAAGAGTCGCGCCGATACGTGACACCGACTTCCCATTGGGGCGGTTCAAGGTGATTCGAACCGTCCGCGCCAGGCGCGTCAAGCTGTACCACCGTCAACCCGTCCCCTGCCGCAAAGCCCCGCGCTGCAGCGGCAGTCATGATGCAGCCGCCCAAACCGGCCCGCGCGGCTTCAAGGGCAAGCATCGCGCTCGGGTAGTCATAACACATAGTGACAAAGACGCCATGCCGCGCCAGATAGTCGCATATCTGAGCCTCGATAGGATGCTCGCGAGCCACACCGCATAGCACCGCGCCATTGAGCTGGCTTAATGCTGCCTCGAGAGTTGGCCCAGCTGACACGGTCGACGTACGTTCTCCATTCATCTGTTCACCATGGATGACAATACACAGTGGCTCGCGCAAAACTCTCGCATACTCAAACGAATCGTCGCACATGGGGATGGATACAACGCCGTCAACCTCTCCCGATGCCAGGCTGTCGAGCGCTGACGTGCCCGAAGAAGTCACTAAATTGAGGGATATGCCAGGGCGAGCGCTGCGATATGCCCCCAGCACGCCCGTAGGCAGGGTCATAACGGCATTCGGCTCAATCGCCAATGTAAGAGTGCCTGTAAGCCCCTGTTCATAGCGACGTATGTCGGCCTTAATAGCCTCGTACTCATCGAGTATGCGCCGTGCATGGGGTTCTATCATGTGCGCGAGCTCGGTGGGCTGCACCCCGCCGGTACAACGCACAAAAAGCGGCGACCCCACCTCGCGCTCGAGCGTTTGAATGGTTCGGCTCAATGCCTGGCGCGAGATAAAGACGTCTTCACAGGCACGACTGAACGAGCCTGTCTCGCATGTGCGACAGAACGCCTCAAGCGCACGGATGTCCACTCGCCACCCCCGTTAAACATGCAGGCTGGACCCCTTGCCCAACCATGCGGCAAAGGTCCGCCCCCATTGGGGGACGGACCTCATTCGACGTGGCTATCTTCTCACATTATGCATCGGCAGAAAACAGCGAGCCTCAATCCTGCCAAGCACCAGGCTCTGTCTACTCAACGCCCGCCGCTGCGTGCTCGCCAGCAAGCTTGCCCAGCGTGAGGCAGAAGCCGTGGTTCATGCCGCTCATGGGCGTGACGTACTGGTTCGCCGCACGGCCGCCCACGCAAGCGCCAGCCGCCCAGAGATGACCGATCGGCTTGCCCGTACCCTCGCGCAGCACCGCGAGCGTCTTGCCATCGACGCTGACACCTTCCTCGCCGACCCAGCTGTTGCCGCGAGGACCCGTACCCGAGCAATAGAAGGGAGCCGTGTCGATTTTACGCATGAGCTGGGCACGCTTGCCGTAACGCGTGTCAGCGCCAGCGTCGCACAGCGCGTTGTACTCCTGCACCTCGGCAAGGAAGTTCTGCTGGGCCTCCTCGTCTTCGGGGAACATCATCTGAGCAAGGCCCTCAAGGGTGCTCGCAGCGTAGGTGGCACCAGTCGGGTACTCGACGTAGCCGCCGAACCTCACGCCCTCGGGGTCGTCCACAGCAGCACGCAGGTCCTCGTCCATCATCTCTTCCTTGCGCATCTTGCCGTCGGAGGGGGTGCCGTCAGGACGAGTGAAGTACCCTGCAGGCGGCACAGTCCAGAACGTGACGTTCAGCGGGTCAAGAGCGAGGTGGCCGTGACTCGTGTACGGCAGCAGGTCCATCCAGTTGCTGTCAAAGACCTCCCAGGCAAAACGTCCAGGCTGGTTCTCAAGCTCGATCGCGCGCGTCCAAATCTCGGTGTCCTCATTGTGCCAGCGCTTGCCCAGCTGGTTGATGGACAGGCCGGGCGTGGCATGGAAGTCAGACATAGAGATGCTCGTGCGCTGCTGCCACGGCTCCATCTCCGCGCCCGCCCAGATGGCCATGCGCTGGCCGGCGCCCGTGCCAGGCATGAGGCTCATGTACATGAAGTCGCCACTCTTGCGGTTCTCGTGAAGCACCTGGTCGGCATGGAACTCGTTCACCATGTCCTGAGCGAGGCTGTACGTGCCGGCGCACAGGATGACGCCCTTCTTAGCAACATACTTCTCGTAGTTGCCATCCTTGTCTTGGGCAATAACACCAGTGACCACGCCATCGGCATCCTGCGTCAGCATGTACGCGGTGGTCTCATAGTGAAAGTCCACACCAAGCTCGAGGCACTTGTCCACAATGCACTGGCCGGCGTACCGGAAGCTCTCGTAGCAGAAGTCGATACCGCCGGAGAAATGCTTGAACTGCTCGCCCTCAAAGTTCTCGGCAGGCTCGCTGGGCCAGTAAAGCACCGAGCGATACGAGGTCTTGTAGTCCTCCGAGCTGGGGTCGTAGTCGCAAGCAGGCGGCAGAACCTCCTCCCACCAGTCAAAAGCGGGGCCGCTCTCGTCGCACCACGTGCGGATGAGGTCGTCGTTGACACGCATGCCGTGCTGGCGCGTGAACTCGCGGAAATACTCGACAGGATCGTTGTGCAGGCCCTGGTCCTCGGCCATCTTGGGGTTAAGCGAGGCGACGCCAAAACCGTGGACCTCAAACGTCTGGCCGTCCTCAAGCGTGATGACGCTTGCACCCGCCTCGGCAGCGGCGCGCGAAGCGTTGATGCCGGCGAGACCGGCGCCCACGACCACAACGTCTGCCTCGTAAGTGTTGGCGAACTCCGTAGGTTCCTCGGGCTTGATGCGCCACGACGTGAGCTGGTCCATCCAAGCGGAGTTGTCCTCAATCTGCTGATTGGCTGCAGCGGCTGCCTGCGCAGCGGCAGCGTTGCCGACCTGAGCCTCGTCGGCCAGGGCGGCCGAGGTCATAGCGCTTGCAGCGAGAACGCCGGCCGCAGCGCCTGCCCCCTGAAGAAAGGACCTGCGGTCAAGATGAGAAACCTGTGCCATGAAAATCCCCTTTTCTGGTCACGTGCGCACGCGGCGCACCGTCAGCCTCATACGCCCGGGCAACCCCACCCGCGCCTGGCTTGACGGCCTCATTGAAACACCCTGCCCCCATCGCAGGAAAGCAGCGATTTCGATCCGAGACGCAACGCGGCGTTGCGGGGGTGTGGGTGCTGCGCTGTGTGAGAACGCG
The DNA here is from genome assembly GCA_934654475.1 of uncultured Coriobacteriales bacterium. Lineage (GTDB taxonomy): Bacteria > Actinomycetota > Coriobacteriia > Coriobacteriales > UMGS124 > UMGS124. The sequence continues at coordinate 12,480 of CAKUFZ010000010.1, read as the reverse complement.
CTCCTCTTCTGCAAAATTTCGCTCAAAATAGGGGCCAGACCTCGCGATTCCCGCGGGTCAGCTCTCGCACGGTGCCAGAAATCGGGGGCTTCGCAGTGGCGAAGGTCGCGCTACAATGAGCTGCTAGGTACAGGGATGCCGCATGTCAGCCGCGGGGTCATCCGAAAAACCGCACGTAACCGAGACCGAGGGAGGGACCGTCGTTGCAAGCGAATAACGAAGCGCGCTCGGCCGCTGTCTGCCCGGTCTCGCTGTTCTGCGCGGCGGGACTCGCCGTGGCAATTGTGCTGTACGGGCTTGCCGTGTGGTCGCCCGGCACGATGTTTTCTTTCGCTCGCTCCGAGGTGTTTGTGCAAGCAGGAACCCTTGCCTCGGTTGCCAATGCGCTCAGTCTCATCGCCTTGGGGATACGCGGTACAATCGCCGCCTTGCCGCGCGCATCATCCCGGAGGCACGCGACAGCATGCGCACCCGCCCCATTCGCAGCCCTCCTCATAGCGTGCGCGCTCACGTGGTGTGCATCCTTTGCCCTCGAAAACACGCAGGCAGATGCCTGGTTTACTCTTGCGCTCCTCGTTGCCTCATGTCTTTCGGGTATCTGTCTGGCAGTTGCGTTTGTCTTCTGGCTTGAGCGCCTCAAAGACCTGCCCACGCGGCGGGTGCACATCGTCCTTGTCTCGGCGGCGGCCCTTTCGGCCGTTCTCAACCTCCCCAGTGGCCTCGCTTCCGAGCCCGTTCTGCGGGGGCTCGTTGTCGCGCTGTTTGCCGCGCAAGCCGCCCTTGCCCTCGCCGCTTCGCAAGCACCCGGCCCCTTCGCCCACAATAACAAAGGCCATCGCGCAAGCGCCGCACCCACAAAAGCCCCCGGTTATCAGGCATGCCCCTCAAAAGCCACGGCCACCTCAAGCGAAGAGGCCCTCTCCCAGAAAGTCCCCGAGGCGCCCGCATCCACGCCCTCAACCACCGCCCAACCCTCCCCCGACCTACGCGGAGCCTTAAGCGACCTTGCTGCCGTGCTGGCCGCCGCCGTCGTGCTGACCTTTGTGGCGCCGCTCGTAAACACTGTGCTCATGGTCGACGTCCTCGAGCTACCCGCGCGCTTCATCATGAGCGCGACAATGAACCTCGCGACAGCCGCGCTGCTCGCTGTGGTATGGCTCGTTTGCAAGCGTACCCCCTCGGTCCTCGCGGTGCTGCTGGGCTTCACCGCGCTGCTCTTCGCCGCCGTCCTGGCCGCTTCCACTCTGGGACCAGGCGCACACCTCGTGGCCCTGGCCTTGGGTTCTGCTGGCTTCTTCCTTGTGATCTACCTCGTCATGGAAGCCGGAGTCACAACCGCGCAGGAACGGCACCTGGCCATCGAAGCCACGTATGGCATCGTAGCCGGCATCGTGATGCTTGCCCGCGTCTTGGCCGACATGCTCTCGGCAAACCTGTTGAACGCCGACATCGCGGGCGAATCCAAGATGCTCGTCGCGACCTTCTTGCTCGTGTACCTACTCACCTGTGCCGCCTTCGCCCTCTATAACGCCCTCACGCGGCACAAGCGGCGGATTGCCCCGGAAGACGTCGCCGCACCCGAAGCGCAGAATCCCGTCACCGCTGAAACCCCGGCCGCCCAACAAGGCCCAGACAAGTCGCCCGCGGAGCTCGTGAGCGACGCGCACAACCTTTCGCAGCGTGAGCGAGAAGTGCTCGTGCTCATCATGCGTGGCCGAAACGTGCCCGCCATCGCCGAAGAACTGGTCCTCTCGCGCAACACGGTGCAGACGCACGTGCGCCACATCTACGAGCAGCTCGGCGTTCACTCCCGCCAGGAACTCGTTGCCTACGTCGAGGGCTTCTCCAGTCAATCATCCAATATATAGGCAATTTACCAGCCTTTTTAACAACCTCACTGAATTTCAGTGAAGCGTTTTACCCCCATCCGCACCACTATGGACGCCATGGGAAGGGCCCAGGGAAGGCCTTTCGCCGGCCGGGCACGCGCAACCGACACCGAGCACGCCCGGCTCGCATCCACCAAGGGAGAGGATGGGATACACATGAAGCAAGACATCTCGCGTAGGGGTTTCTTCAAGGCTGCCGGCACCGCCGCGGCTGCCGCCGGCGCACTCAGCGTCACCGGCGCAGCACTGGCCGACCAAGCCGCGCCCGCCGCTGGGGCCGACGCGCCCGCAGAGGCCGCAGCCAAGGACAAGACTGCCGTCTATCAGACGCTCGCCCAGCTCAACCCCGACGACGCGAGCGACTGGCGCTCCAACTCCATCGAGGATTTCACCAAGACGACGCTCTTCTCGCCCTGGCACTTCGGCAAGCTCGAGCTCAGCCACCGCATGGTGAAGTCGGCCGCCGGCTCGCTCTACCTGCCCGAGGTCACCGACGAGCGCATCATCGACGAGTACGTCGAGTTCATCAAGGGCGGCTGCGACTTCGTGTGGGTCGAGGACTACGCGAGCCTCATGCCCCACTACCCGGCCTCCTACAAGGTCCGCGACGCGAGCAACGCCATCCTCGACCAGGTGGCTGCCGCCGTCCACGAGGCGGGCGGCATGTGCGGCTACCAGCTGAGCCTCATGGGCGCCTCCTTCAGCGGCTTTGACGCCACGACGGCGCCCGAGTTCGCCTGCGCCGAGGCCGACGACCTCACGCTCGACGAGGTCAAGCAGGTGCAGCAGGACTTCATCGACGTCGCCGTCATGCTCAAGGACGCCGGTTTCGACGCTGTCGAGCTCAACGCCGCCGGCAACAACATCGGCCAGGCGTTCATGTCGCGCAACCGCAACCACCGCGAGGACGAGTACGGCCCGCAGAGCTTTGAGAACCGTGCGCGCTTCGTGTGCGAGATTATCCAGGGCATTAAGAGCGCTTGCGGCGAGGACTTCCCCGTGCAGATTCTCATCAACGGCATCGAGGCCAACGACGTGAACCTGGGCCAGGACGAGGGCTTCACGACCGTCGAGGAGAACGTCGAGCTGTGCAAGCAGTTCGAGGCGGCCGGCGCCGACTCGCTGCACGTGCGCATCGGGCCTTACGGCTACCATCCCTGCGAGTTCGCCGGCGACCTGTACTTCTCTGGCTACGGCATCAACGGCAACACCCGCTACGCCACGCAGTTCGACTTCGCCCGCCACTGGGAGGGCCTGCTCGACGGTTCGCACTCCGGCTGCGGCCTCATGCTTGAGGTTGCCGCAAAGATCAAGGCGGCCGTGAGCATCCCCGTGGGCTCGGTCACCTACATGGACCCGGCACATGCCCCGGACTTCTTTGAGAAGGCCCTGCAGGACGGCAAGGTCGACTTCTACAACATGACCCGCCCGCTCTACGCCGACCCCGACTACATCAACAAGCTGCGCGAAGGCAAGGTCGACGAGATTCGCCCGTGCAACCGCTGCCTGCACTGCCACTTCGACTTCGACGAGCAGGGCAACTTCTACGAGCACTGCCGCGTCAACGCCACGCGCATGCGCGCCTTCACGCCCGCCATGCCCGACGGCCCCGCCCTGCCCGCGCTTGACGGCGAGCCCAAGAACGTCATGGTCGTGGGCGGCGGCGCAGCCGGCATGGAGGCCGCACGTGTCGCGGCCCTGCGCGGCCACAGCGTCACGCTCTACGAGAAGCAGGGCTACCTGGGCGGCAAGCTGCCCTTCGCCGCTGCAGTCAAAGGCCAGCACGAGAACATCGCCGACCTCAACGCCTACCTGCAGCGCCAGCAGGAGGTTTGCGGCGTGACCGTCGTCACCGGCCAGGAGGTCGACGCCGACTTCGTGCGCGCCCAGGCCCCCGACATGCTGATCGAGGCAACCGGCGGCGTTGTCGTGCCCACCGGCCTTGCCGCGAGCAGCTCGACCAACGTGGTGCCCATCGAGGACATCCTCACCGCCGAAATCGGCAACGAGGTCACCATCGTGGGCTACAGCGCCCCGGCCGTGGACGCCGCGTTCTACCTCATCGCCCAGGGCAAGCACGTCACTATCGTCATGGACCAGCCCTCCGCCGTGCTTGACAAGGGTCAGTCGGCCCACGTCAAGGAGGTCGTGCTCCCGATGCTCTACGTCAAGGGCACCCGCGTGTGGGCCAACGCGACCGTGACCAACGTGGGCGAGGGCGAGATCACCATCAACGGCGACACCGGCTGCGACATCACCATCGCCTGCGACACCGTGATCGAGGCCTGCGAGCTTGCGGCCAACACCACGCTCGCCGATGCGCTGGGTGCCGAGATGACGGTCGTCACCGTGGGCGACGCCCTCGTCGACCCCGCCAAGCCCCACAACATCGCCGAGGCCATCGCCACCGGCAACCTGGCTGCCCGCGCAATCTAACGCTCACAAGTACGACTAGCAGGCAAGATAACCAACAAGCCCCGCGCGCCCGTCGCTCACCCGGCAGGCGCGCGGGGCTTTGTGTGTCGCCCGAGCGAAACCGCACCTACCCAATCTTGCAGACCTGTCCTGCAAGATTTCTCAATCTTGCAAAGTAGAACTGCAAGATTTTAAAAATCTTGCCAAGTAGCTTTGCAAGAATTGCGTTGCGAGCCGGAATAACCTGGTCGCCCCGATGCGTGCGACAGCTCGGCGCACAAACTGCCCCCCAACCCGCAAGCGAACTCGCCGCGCAAAGCAAGCCCGGCACGCAAGCCATCCCACCGCGCGAGCCGCCCCGACTTGCAGGCCACCCCGTCGAACGCGCAGCCCGGCAACGAAAAACGGCCGGCCCCAGCGCTGTGCTGGAGTCGGCCGTCGGCCGAACTGATTTCCGCTATCTAGCAGGCCTTATTCGCCGGTTGCGGCGATGCGGCCGGCGCGGCGGGCGAAGACCGCGGAGCGGCCGGCGGCAAGGCCGGGAATCTGGTCGGGATAGGTGTGGGCGAAGAAACAGCCGGAATCGTTGCCACAGACGTACAGGCCCTCGATGGGGTCGCCGTCGGCATTGAGAGCGCGCATGGTCTCGTCAATCTTGATGCCGTCCAGTGTGCAGAGTAGACGACCTGCATTGCGTACGCCAAAGAACGGGGCCGTGTCTACAGGCGACAGACGGAAGACCTCCTTGCCGAAGTCGGGGTCCTCACCAGCGGCGGCGTTGGCGTTGTTGCGCTCGACGGTGGCCGCAAACGTGTCGGCCGGGATGCCGAGCTTCTCGGCAAGCTCCTCCACCGTGTCAGCCTGCTGAACAAAGCCGGCCTGCTTCATGCCCTCGAGCATGCCCATACAGGAGTCCATGTCGATGGCGGAGACGGGTGCGCCGTTCACGAAGGGGAACATGCGCGAGCAGCCCTGGGTCTTGAACTGCATGATATAGTCCTGGAAGTTGGAGTCCCAGATGGTGGCGTAAGTATGGCCGGGCTGGTCGATGGACGCATGAAGCACGAAATCGTACGGTGCGCTCTCATTACAGAAGCGCTCACCCTTCAGGTTCACCTTGAGCCAGGGCTGAGAGGCCATCCACAGCATGCCGTTGACCATCTCACCGCCAGCAAGGCCGTTGGGTGGTAGAGGGCCGCGGTCAAACAGCATGGAAGTATGTATGTCATCGAACGCAGCGCCTGCCCAGAGACAGGCCTTGATACCATCGCCCTCGGAACCAGCAACACCAGAAATGTAGGAACACACCAGTTTCGACTCAGGCTGAAGCGCAGAAAGCATCTCATCGTTGAGAGCATAGCCGCCGGTACAAATGCACACGCCCTTAACAGCGTTGATGCGCACATAGCCGTCGGCACCCTGAGCAATGACACCCGTCACACGACCCGTCCCGTCCTGCTCAAGCATGACCATGGGACAACTGTAGCGAAACTCAACGCCATTGTCGGCAGCATATGATTCAAGAACTTCTCCTGCATCAGCATCCTGAGTGGTGTGGCCGTCCTTCACAGCAGCATGACCAGTTGCCCAGTGGCGGTACTCCATCTGGTCGGCATACTCGTCGAGGTCATGGTCGGAGCAGTACACAAACTCGCGGCCGGCCTTCTCGCACAGGTCGCCGTACCACTCGATCGTCTCGGCAGACTCGTCGGCCCACAGGCGAAGGAGCTTGGGGTTGACGTTGGAGGCGGCGTACATGGTCATCTCGCGGCAGATGTCGAGCGCCTTGATGTCAGTGTTGTCGGCGAGCTGGTACTTGGAGCCGATGGCGCCAAGGGTGCCGCGGATGCCCGGGCCCACCTCGTTCTTCTCGATGACGAGAACCTTGGCGCCGTTCTCAGCGGCCGAGCAGGCAGCGAAGAGGCCGGAGGTGCCCGCGCCAACAACAAGAACGTCACAGTCGAGCGTCTCGGCGATGTCGCCCTCAGCGACCTCGGGCGCGGCGCCGAGCCATGCGGGAGCGTCGGCGACCTCGGCCGCAGGGGCCTGGTCGGCAAGCGCAAGAGCAGGCGCGCAGGCAAGAGCGCCGGCGGCGGAGGCCGTGGCGATGAAGCCGCGGCGAGAGACGCTCGAAGACGAAACAGTCATGGTTGCTTCCCTTCTCATGGGCTTTGGGCGGCAGGCAACGGTGCGCATAGAGGGCGCAGCGCTGCGCAGCCACCCGTTTGACGTCTCGAACCATAGCGCCGCCGCGTTCGGCATACCTCACCAACAGTTCACGAAAAACCAGGCATTTGCCGTCGTAGCCCTTCTCACCCCCTCTTCATGATGACGTGCTGACCAGGCTGAATGACGCGCTACAATGCTTGTGTCATCTTTGGGGGAGCCGGGCACGGTCAAGGGGAAGGCGACGGTGGATTCATGAGCAATAGCAGCGAGGCGCAAGGGAATCACGCCCCCTCTCCTGCCGGCGGCGCCCTGCCAAAGGAGCCTGCCACAGCATTTGCCGTATTCGGCGCCTATGTGCTGAGCAACTGGCTGCTCACGAGCAAGGTCTTCCCCATCGGCACCGACGTGGCTCCGCTGTGCCGCGACATCGCGACGCTCATAGAGGCAGCCGGCTTCCTCGCAAACGCACTTGTCGCTTCAAGGGCGCCCCGCCTTCTGGGGGCACGCCCGTTCCTTATCGCGCCTCTTGCCCTCTCGCTTGTCGGCGGCATCGGCTTGTGGGCCTTCGCTCCCGCCTCCCCGCTTGCCGCCACGTTGGCACTCTGCCTGCTTCTGCTGGGCTCCGTCTTCGTTATGCTTTCTGCTGGCTGTTGTTTGGCATGCTTAACTCGTTCGCAAATGGCAAAATGCGTCTTGCTGGGCCTCTTCGCCTCGTATATCCTGCGCTTCCCGTTCAGCGCCCTGGGCCCGCAAGCAGCGCTTGTCCTCTTCGTTGCCCTGCAAATCCTTGCGGTACTCGTGGGCCGCGCCGACACGGGCAAGGCGCTTGAAATCATCCAATCGGGACAGGCACCCGACGAACTCACGCTCACAAACCCCTTCTCGTTCCTGCCTCGCTCACACAGGCTCTTCGTATGCTTGGCCCTTTTCCAAACAGCCTACGGAGCAGCGCTTTCCTTCGGCGAGGTCAACAATGCCCCGCTCGCCACATGGGCTGGCATCGTCCCTTTGCTGTTCTTCTTGGCAATTTGGGCGGTAAGCGGCCGACCGCTTCTACTTGACTCGTTCTTCAATCTGGCGCTCCTGCTTCTAATGGCGGGCTTTTTATTCGCCCCCATTTCCCAGCAGGCCGTGCCTTCGCTGACCTCAAATCTAATCGAAGCGGGGAAGACTTGTTTTTGGCTCGTCTTTTGGCCGGCGCTGGCGGCGCTTTCCGCCCGCAACCGCGCAGGCACGCTGCCCCTTTTCGCCTGGAGCGGCTTTTTGCTCTGCGTGGGCGTCACGGGAGGCGCCGAGCTGGGCCGCCTGTGCTATGCGGCCATGGCGGGCAGCTTTATCGCGAGCACTGCCGTGACGGGCGCCGTTGTGCTCTGCCTTGCGGCGTTTGCCCTCTTCGGCATGAGGGGTTTCAGCTACGACACGACGGTCGAAGCGCTCACGGCAAGCCCCGAGGTCGCCGAGCATGAGCCCACGCCCGACCTCGACACCACCGTTGCCCGCCTTATCGACACGACCGGCCTCACCGCGCGCGAGGCTGAGATCTTCGCCCTGCTCGCCCAGGGTCGCAACGGCGCCTACATCCAGCGCCAACTGGGCGTGAGCTACAACACCGTGAAGACCCACGTTGCCCACATCTACACCAAGCTCGGCGTCCACTCCCACCAGGAACTGATCGACCTGGTAGAGGGGGCGTAGGGGAACATGCGCAGCCTTTCCCGCGGACAAACGGCAGTGCTCTATCTCGCCGGCGAAAAACAACTCGAGCGCCCTTGGATCGCGTGCCGAATGTTGGTGTAAGGGGCCGCTTCCCTGGCTGTAGAAAGCAGGAAGCGGTTATCGCCTAGAATTCTAATTGCTGAAGTCAGGATTCGTAGAAAGGCAATAACCGCACATGGACAAGATACACGAGATCGCGGGCGACGTCGCCCAGATGCCCAGATTCGACGACGGCATGGCGGACATGGCCGAGCTCATCAGGGTGACGGCCGAGTCGCCCGTCAACGAGATCATGGACGCCCAGGCCGACGAGGCCTGCGAGTCCGGCAACCAGCGCAACGGCTACCGCAAGCGCAGGCTCACCGCCAGCGTCGGCACCGTCAACCTCGGGATCCCGAAGCTGCGCGCCGGCAGCTGCTTCCCGGAGGACCTGATCGAGCGCTGCTCGCGCGTCGACCGCGCCGTGGTCGCCGCGGTCTCGGAGATGGTGACCGACGGCGTGTCCACCAGGAAGGTCAAGCGCGCGGCGCAGCCCGTGGGCATCGACCGCATGGGCGCCGGCTAGGTGCCGGGGACGTGCCCGTCGCTTGACGAGTCGGTCGCCGACCTGCGGCAACGCGACCTCTCGGAAGCGGGCTATCCCTACATCCGGCTCGACGCCGCCTGCGTCAAGTGCAGGGACGCCGGCCGCGTGCAGCCCGCCGCGCCCGCGACCGCCATCGGCGCGGGTTCGGGCGGCTACAGGCGCCTGCTCGGGCCCGGCGCCGTCGACGCCGAGCCCTGCGGCGGCTGGAAGCCGTTCCTGCCGTCGCTGCGGGCGCGCGGCGTCGACGGGGTCACATGCGTCACCGGCGACGCGCACGGGGGCCTCAAGCGCGCCATCCAGGAGGCGTTCCCGGGCGCCGCGTGGCAGCGCCGCGTCGTGCACCTGATGCGCAACGCCGCCGGCAACGCGCCGGCCGGGCAGAAGAGGGGCGCCGTGCTCGGCATCCTGAAGGCCGTCTTCGCCGAGCGCGACCCCGAGCTCGTGCGCGAGCTGCACCGGCTGGCCACCGAGCGGATAGGGGGCTTCTGCCCCAAGGCCGCCGAGGTGCTCGGGGAGGCGGAGGCCGACGCGCCGGCCCACCCGGGCTTCCCCTGCGAGCACCGCGTGGGGCCGCGCGCCGACGACGCGCGGGGGCGCGCCAACCGCGAGCCCAGGCGCCGCAGCCGCGCGGTGCAGGTGTTCCCGAGCAGGAAGCCGCCCATCGGGATGACGGGCGCCGTCTTCTCCGAGACGGGCGAGGACCGGGCCGGCCGCCGCCGGTTCGGCGACGGCTCCATCGGCGGGGCCGTCGAGGGCGCCGAGGTAAACGCGCCCGCGCCCGCCCACGGGGGCACCGCCGCCGAGCACGCGGCCAGGATCATCGCGCTCGTCGCGGCCGACAGCCCCGTTGCCGGCAGGAAGGCGGCCTGACATGCGCTGGAATGACGGCGTTCTAGGCGGTTCTCGGTTCCTCGGGCAGCCTGCGGCTGCCCTCGAGAACCGAGCCCTACACCAACATTCGCGACACTACCCGGCCGACGCGCGAATGGCGCACGAGCAGGCCGTCCGGGAAGCAGGTTCCGCGCCTGAGCTTGGGGATGCGCAGGTTGATGGTGCCGACCGAGGTCGTAAGCGTGCGCTCCCGGTGGCCGTTCCTCTGGTTGCCCTCGGCGCATGCGTCCTCTGCCTGGGCGTCCATGATCTCGTTTACGAGGGACTCCGCCATGATGCGGATGAGCTCTTGGATGTTTGTCATCCCGTCGTCGGATCTCGGCATCTCCGTCGAAGCTGCGCTTGCGTGCTTTAAACTGTCCATAAGGCCATCGCTTTCTCTCGAATCCATCAATCTCGACAATTGACGATTCTAGGCGATGGCCGCTTCTTCAGCGGTCAGCCGAAATGGTGCTTGCACCAACATTTGGGACGTGATCGCCTGGGAGGCGGCGCTCGACGACTACTTCGCCGAGCACAACGAGATCCGCCTGGACGGTGACGCGCGGTCGGCCGCCTACCTCTCCATCGACGAGAGCCCCGAAGCCGAACAGCACCTCTGGCATGTGCGCCAGGTCTTCCTGGACGAGAACGCCGACGGCGACTTCCGCATCGAGGCTGACGTGAACCTGGACGCCACCCAGGAGGAAGGCGAGGTCATCTTCAAGAACTACCGCGTGGGCTTCGTGGAGGATTTGGCGGAATAGGATAGGTTTTCCAGGCCAAGAAACTGGTACAGCTCCTGTTTGCTGTGGACACCCAATTTTTTATAAATGTTGTGAGTGTGGGTCTTCGCCGTAGCGAGGCTTACCGCCAGATCGTCGCTAATTTGCGCTAACGTTTTTCTCTGGGCGAGGAGAAGGAGTACGTCTCCCTCGCGCTTAGTCAGAGAGCACTGCATGGCAACCGATGTGCAGGTTTCGGCGAGTATGGTGTAGTAACGTGCCGGATCGACGTACTGCGCCTTTGCTGGATTGGTGCTCCTCTCGAGACTTCCATCTCTGAGAGGGGAAAGATAGACGAACGCAATGGCTCCTAATCCTGCGAGCAGGACGAGGGGCAACGCATGCACGCCAGGCCCTATCATGCCCGAGAAAGCTTCTCCTAGAAAAGCGGCGAGTTGCTCTGCAAGATAGGCAAGCGAGAAAACAAAGACTGGGTTGTTTCCTCTTCTTTGGCAGAGATTGCACAGTATGGTGAAGAAGAATGTCGAAAAAGTCATATAGGAGGCATCGAGAAGAATCGAAGCAATTTCGTAGGAACACCCAGCTCCTATAGCGAAAACTATGATTGCCAATTCCAGAATGGCGAGCGATGCGTCATAGAGCTGCTTGATGCGAACGATTCTTCCGTTTACCGCGAGGGCGATTGAGGTAACCGCAATGGCGATAAAGAGCCCGAAGTAGGAAACACTAGCTACGGGCGTAGGGGCAAAGCCTTGTAGCGTTTGAATGGTGAAGATGATAAGCGAATAAATGAGCAGCAAGCGCGCAATGGGAAAGAAACTGCGCGGCTCAATTTTGCCGGCCTCTTCTGAGGGCGAAGTAGCCGTAGGGTTTTCGCGCCAGAGCGCAATAGAGGTTTTTCTCGTGAGGCAGAGGGCGATTGCGAGGGGCGCAATACAGGATATGGCAAGTGGCGGAAGCAAAGTGGAGAGTGCCCGCAGTATGCCTACAAAAAACTGCCAAGCAATGAGCGTTAAAAGGCAGTCGACGAGGGGGAGCCCCGCAAGCGCCTTGAGGCACGAGATGAGCAGAGAGGCTCGGCAGAGCGCCGTTACGCAAAGACAAGCGAAGGGTAGAACTCCCTGGAAAGTTTCCGGCTGCAATGAGCACGCCCAGGCGCCAAAAAAACCGAGAAAGCACAGTGAGCAGGAGGCAACAACGAACGCCTTACTGCTGAGGAAAGTGCTGGTTTGGCGGTGAAACAGGGCCAAGACGCCGAATGCGAGCGACGTTACAAGGAGATGGGGATATTGGGAAAAGGATACGAGTGAAGCGAATCCTGCCGGAATTGCAGCAGAAGGGTCGAGCATCCAAGCGCAAGCAAAAGCCAGAGCGAGAGCAAAAGGCACGTTGCGAATCTGATTTACCGTCACTGCCTTGGCCACGTTCGACCTCCCGAATGGTTTCGCATGATAGAACTGCCTCTCGGTCTATTTTATACCGATTAAGCCTGGAAAACCCGAGGTACTCGCACTTTGAGGAAATGGAGTGCGGAGGTGAGGAATAGCTTGAAGTGCGCAATGCGCTTCATCAATCGTTTTTTCAACCCTTCCTTGCCTGCAATCAACCTCAATCTGCATCCTCAAAATCCAATACCTGCGTTTTCATGCGTAAGTGCGATTTCGAATAGGCGCCGTCAACGTTTTGTCGATAGACGAGTTGGGCGATGGCCCATGAGCCCAAAATCGCACATACAATAACTCAGTTAGGAAAGAGGAGGATCAAAAATGGACAAGGGGATATTGCGCAGAGATTTTATTGTTGGGGGTGGAGTATTTGGTGCGAGCATGGCAGCGGTCGGCCTCGCGGAAGGTGCTCCTTCAAATGGTGACCTGCCGTCGACTGATACCGACGCATCGGGCACCAGTACGCATAAGGGCGCAGATCGCCCTCTTTCTTCGCGGCTTGTCGAAGTGGATGAAGGGGATGTGGCCCGCACGGAGGAGTGCGATGTCGTAGTGTGCGGCTCAGGATCCGCTGGAACCTATGCCGCCATTAGAGCAGCTGAGCTTGGTGCTCGTGTAATCTGGCTTGAGAAGACAAGTCTCAA
>CAKUFZ010000009.1 GCA_934654475.1 uncultured Coriobacteriales bacterium | reverse complement strand
AACCAAAAGCCCCGCCCGGACCGGACCGGTCCGAACGGGGCGTGAATTCGTTATAGGGGCTTTTGTTACAGCCCCTTTTTTGATTGCTGAGTTGATAGAAGAAGCGCACCCTGCTGGGCGGGGGCTCAGGTCGATTGTCGTGCCCTATAAGCAAGGCTGGAATCGACCCCAACGCACAACCCAAGTCGCCAAAAATCAGAGCGACGAGATAAGAAGGGATTAGCTGCCCAAAATCAGCAACTATATGTGACGTCTCTACCAGCTGTTTCTTTCCCACAAAGGGTGAAATGAGGGATAAATCCAGGATAAGAAGGGATAAATCGACAACGTGTTATCCCAGCACCCACCCTGCCTGATCACCTTTTTCGAAATGGATAGACCCTTTCCTCGTCAGCTTGCCAAGCAAATTCTTGACCTTGACCCTCTTTTGCGCGTCACTTAGCTCAACCGAGAGGGACGGAAAAACGACCGCGTCTATTTCCTGTCGCGATGCCCTCCCATGCTTTTTCAGATAGTCAGTAACAAGAGCGCAGCAGTACTCGTCACTCTCGCCACGCTGCTTGATGTAATCCGCTTGCGTTCCCGTGGCAACCGCAACGCCTGCTGCAACCCGAAGATGCGGCTGGCGACCTTCGACGAGGCCTTTACGACGAAGCCTCCTGAGCATCGATTCGGGAATCGGGCATCCTTTCTGCACGCGATCAAGGGCAAGGACGTCCTCAAAAGGCAAGTCAGATTGTTGCATGAGCAATTTGGTGTATGCCTCATCAACAACGCTACCGTAAATCACAAGCCTCACCTCGCCGGGAACGCTGAGGTCATAGTCAGGCAATGGCAGGTAGCGATCGCGCTGCGCGCGGTTCATGCGTTCGATTCCATAGCCGAGGTGGTCAATCATATTAAGATTGGTCATAGCATTTACCAACGCCGTGTTGCGATACTGGCGAGGGATACGCCCGTTCAACGCATAGTCATTGGGGTCCCCCTCAAAGAAGGATCCGACACTCACGAACTCCAGGCGATCCGGGTACTCTGTGACGCTCACGCGTGAATGCCGGGAGTAGTCCTGGTGTGCGATGCAGTTGTGAATAGCCTCGAGCACAGTCAGCTGGTCGTACTTCTCAACCTCTCGTTGGATAAGCTCATAGGGCGGCAGCAGGCGTATCTTGACGTTGCGGATTCGGTTGTAAAGCTGAGAGGTCGCAAGCAGAAATGGAATAGTGAAATGCTCGTAGGCACTCTCCTGCCCCACGAGTTTCCATGTCAGCTCCGGCAGAAGGGGGTTGAGCAGATAGGCCGCCTCAGGCTTACCGAGCAAGAGAATCGCTGCCCTTGTAAGACCCTTCCTTGTCAACAGGCCGACATGGAGAAGAAACTCCTCGTCAGTCCATTCCTCGATCGTCCTTTGGCTAATACGTGAGGCATTGCGCTCCGAGAAGGCGCGGCGGGCCACGGCCATAGCCTCGGGAGAGAGGTCGTCAAGACGTGCGTCAGCGACAACCTGAGCGCTCCAATCCAAAAGCCTATCTTGGTTACGTATGGCGTCGAGCTTCTCGACGCTAAGCGGTAGGAGATTCTCGCCAACTCGGTCGTACCAATGCCCCTTCCACGAGATTGGCATGCCGAGGGGAGCGGCGGGGATCTCGAAGATCAGGACTCTTCCGTCCGGATGCGTAACCTCGCGAACGCTGCGAAACGTTATGTGTGGCTCTGTGTCATCGTTAATCTGGTGCTTAAGCGAGTCCAGACGCCTTGGGTCGCTGCGGTAAGCCGTCCCCACCACCGAGCGGGTCTTGTTCCTTACCCCGAAGACGAGCCATGCGGAGCCCTCGCCCGCAAGGTTCGAGGCGTTGCCGAGGGCTGACACGTATCGGCCGATCTTGTCGGTATCAAAGTCGTTGGTGGCCTCCTTGAACTCGACCGTCTCATCCTCCCAGTTTTCAATAAGGGACTCGAGGAGTTCAAGGTCTTTCTCATTAGACGCCGTGCCTTGCATTCTCTAGCCTCCAAGTGCATTCCACCGCGATCCGCTCAAGCCAGAACACGCCACTGTATGAGACATTGAACCATACCGTACAAGATATCATCTTGTCGTTTCAGCCACAGTTAGCAGAGCTATAAGAATAGATTTGCTTTATTTCTGATTCGATTGAGAATGGGAATCCGTTCAAACTAAAAAAGCAGGCCAGAGAACTGAGTCTCTGACCTGCTGAAGTTTCTTGGTCGCGGGAGCCGGATTTGAACCGACGACCTCCGGGTTATGAGCCCGGCGAGCTACCAGACTGCTCCATCCCGCAATTGGAGAGTGCCTTTCGGCAAGAAAGAAATATAAGGCATCGCGTGTTTCAGGTCAATGAAAGAGGCTTTGCTTCATGAACTGACCACAACTTGTAACCTGGGCCTACTCCACCCGGGAAGCCTTGGCCTCGCGGCACGCAAGCTCGCGCGCTTGCTTGCCGGTGAGTTCCTCCACTTCAAAGGCGATGACGGCCACGCGGCTCAGCGCCCCCGAGATCTCCTTCTCGGCGCTTTCCTGCTGGCCGGGGTTGTACTTCTCGGCCAGGGCGCGAAGGCCGCGCAGGCGCTCCTCGTCGTCTTCAAGCACATGCACGCGCCCTGTGGCAATGGCGCTCTTGAAGTACGTGGTGTACTCGTCAGGCACGATCTCGTCGCGCACCACCACGGCAAACGAGGCCTTCTCGCTGTCCATGATGGAGTCGATCTTGTAGCCCTCGCGAGCGCTGTGGAAGTAGATGCGGCCGATGAACTCGTCTTCGCCGCCTAGGCACTCGTCAGTCCAGACATGGCTGATGGGCACGGCGTAAGGATAGCCGTCGTCTCCCTCAAGCGCCAACACGCCCGAAGTCGCCTCGCGCATGACCTGCACGGCCGCCTCATGGCTCAGCTGCTGCTTGATGCGACGCATCTGCCTATGCATCCTTGCTGCGCTCCTGTGCTGCGGGGTCACCGTCGACCTCAGCGCCCTCAGATGCGGTCTCAGGCTCGCCCTGCGGCTCCTCGTCCACACGCTCGTAGAAGTGCACCGTGGAGCTGCCGTAACGCTTCAGGCGCACCTTGTGCAGCACGCCGAAGTCGTCGGGCATCTCCTTGCGATCGCGCGTGCGAATGGCGACCGTGCCGCCCTCGGCAAGCAGCGCGCCGTCGGCCAAGGCCTCCATGACGGGAATGAAGATCTCGTCCACCGTGAAGGGCGGATCGAGGTACACGATGTCGAAGGTCTGGTGCGTGCGGCCCAGATGGCCGATGACGCGGAACACGTCGTCGCGCACGACCTCGGCATGGCACTTGTCCAGGCCCGTCTTCTTGAGGTTGGCGCGGATGACACGCACCTGGTCGGAGCCTGCGTCCACCATCACGGCGCGGTTGGCGCCGCGGGAGAGGGCCTCCAGGCCCATGCAGCCGCTGCCGCTGAAGAGGTCGAGGAAGTCGGCCCCTTCCACGTCGAACTGCCAGATGTTGAAGAGCGACTCGCGGATGATGTCGGTCACAGGGCGCGTCTCGAGCCCCTTGGGGGCCGAAATCTCCCTGCCGCGGGCACTGCCTGCGATGATGCGCATAAGACTCCTTTAAGGCGAAGCAAAAACAGGTTGGGGGCTATCGTGGCCAAGCACGCAGAAGACTATACCGCGGGGCGCACCGGATGGCACGCCCCGCGCGTAATCTCTCATGTGACGCCGGTGCGGCGTCTTGCGCTCGTTCCTTAGAAATCCGCGTTGCCCACAGTGCGGGGGTGCGGCAGCACGTCGCGGATGTTCGACACGCCCGTGAGATACATCACGAGGCGCTCGAAGCCCAGACCGAAGCCGGCGTGCTTGCAGCTGCCGTAACGGCGCAGGTCGAGGTAGTACTTGTACTGCTCGGGGTTCATGCCCAGGTCGGTGATGCGCTTCTCGAGCAGGTCGAGGCGCTCCTCACGCTGCGAGCCACCGATGATCTCGCCGATGCCGGGCACCAGGCAGTCGGTGGCCGCGACGGTCTTGCCGTCGTCGTTCATGCGCATGTAGAACGCCTTGATCTCGGCGGGGTAGTCGGTCACGAAGACGGGGCGCTTGAAGTGCTGCTCAGTGAGGAAGCGCTCGTGCTCGGTGGCCAGGTCGCAGCCCCAGTACACCGGGTACTCGAACTCGTGACCGCCGGCGACGGCCTCTTCGAGGACCTTGACGGCGTCGGTGTAGCTGATGCGGCCGAAATCGCTGGAGGCCACGTGCTCCAGGCGCTCGATGAGGCCCTTGTCGACGAAGGAATTGAAGAAGTTGAGCTCGTCGGGGCAGTGATCCATGACGTAGCGGATGACGTACTTGAGCATGTCCTCGGCGAGGTTCATATCGTCCTCGAGGTCGGCGAAGGCAATCTCGGGCTCCACCATCCAGAACTCGGCGGCATGGCGCTGGGTGTTGGAGTTCTCGGCGCGGAACGTCGGGCCGAAGGTATAGACGTCGCCGAACGCCATGGCGAAGTTCTCGGCCTGGAGCTGGCCCGAAACCGTGAGGTTGGCAGCCTTGCCGAAGAAGTCCTGGCTGTAGTCGACGTTGCCGTGGTCGTCGAGCGGCGGGTTGGCCGGGTCGATCGTGGTCACGTGGAACATCTCGCCGGCGCCCTCGCAGTCGCTGGCGGTGATGATGGGCGTGTTCACATAGACGAAGCCGCGCTCCTGGAAGAAGGAGTGGATGGCGAAGGCGGCCACAGAGCGCACGCGGAACACGGCGCTGAACAGGTTGGTGCGGGGGCGCAGGTGCTGGATGGTGCGCAGGTACTCGACGGTGTGGCGCTTCTTCTGCAGCGGGTAGTCGGGAGCCGAGGGACCCTCGACCTCGATGGTGAGCGCCTTGAGCTCGAAGGGCTGCTGGGCGCCGGGCGTCAGCACAAGCTCGCCGGTCACAACGAAGGCGGTGCCCACGTTCTGCGCGACGATCTCGTCGTAGTTGGACAGGACGTCGCGGCTCAGGACGACCTGAAGGTTGTTGAAGCAGCTGCCGTCGTTGAGGGCAACGAATCCCACGGCCTTGGAGTCACGGATGGAGCGTGCCCATCCCGCCACGGTCAGCGTGGTTCCTCCCAGGCTTTCGGAGTTGGCGAAGATGCTGGCGACGGTTGTACGGTTCACAGCTAAAAACCTCCCCTTACATTGCGGACAGTCGGATACCATTCTACGACTGCCGGGGCCGGATTGCGTCGGCGATGCGACTCGGCTTTTGACGAAAAACGGTCGCGTCCGCAAAGCTTGTCTGGGCTGCTCCCAAAAAAGCTTAACCGCGACGCGACCGCACTCTACCAGGTGTTTTGTGTTTTAGAAACTAGGCCTCGAAGGACTCGAGAATGCTGTGCGCACTACGCTTTCCGGCACCCATCGCAAGGATGACGGTGGCCGCGCCGGTCACGATGTCGCCGCCGGCCCACACGCCCGGCTGGCTGGTGCGCCCGTCCTCGTCAGCCTCGATGTAGCCCCAGCGGTTGAGCGCGACGCTGGGAGCCATGGCCCCCACGAGCGGGCAGGCGTTCGTGCCGATGGCCGTGATGGCCAGGTCGCAGGGAATCTGCGCGACGGCGTCCTGCCCCGTAAGCGCCACGGGGCGACGACGGCCGCCCTCGTCGGGCTCGCCGAGCTCCATGCGCTGCAGGCGTGCGGCGCACACGTTGCCGGCTTCGTCGGCCTCAAAGCCAAGCGGGCCCACGAGCTCCATGAGGCGCACGCCCTCGGCCTTGGCGTGCTCGATCTCGGCCCTGCGGGCGGGCATCTCAGCCTCGGTACGGCGGTAGCACAGCGTGACCGTCTCGGCACCCAGGCGAAGCGCCGTGCGGGCCGCGTCCATGGCGACGTTGCCGCCGCCGAAGACGACGACGTTCTTGCCAGGACGCACGGGCGTGTCTACCTGCGGGAAGTCATAGGCGCGCATGAGGTTCACGCGCGTGAGGTACTCGTTGGCGCACATC
This sequence comes from uncultured Coriobacteriales bacterium, assembly GCA_934654475.1. Classification (GTDB taxonomy): domain Bacteria; phylum Actinomycetota; class Coriobacteriia; order Coriobacteriales; family UMGS124; genus UMGS124. Next base: position 63,687 of record CAKUFZ010000009.1, on the reverse strand, counting down.
ACGCCGCATGCGTTCTCGCCAGGCACGCCGAGCATCTTGGGAAGGCCTGCACCCACGCCGATGAACACGGCGTCGAAGCCGCGCTCGCCGAGCAGCTCGTCGACCGTGAAGGTGCGGCCGGCGACCATGTTGGTCTCCACGCGCACGCCGAGCGCCTCCAGGGCCTCGAGCTCGCGGGCAACGACGGCCTTGGGAAGACGAAACTCCGGGATGCCGTACACGAGCACGCCGCCCAGGCGGAACAGCGAGTCGAACACGGTGACCTCCACACCGGCGCGCGCAAGCTCAAAGGCGCAGGTGATGCCGGCAGGGCCGCTGCCCACAACCGCGACGCGACGCATGGCAGCATCGGCGGCGCCAGCCTCAGGCGCGCCGGAATCGGCTGCAGCCTCGCCCGCAAGCTCGTCGGCCTTGTCGCCCAGGAAGCGCTCGAGCTGGCCGATGGCGATGGGGTTGCCGCGCTTGGCAAGCACACAGGCACCTTCGCACTGCGTCTCCTGCGGGCACACGCGGCCGCACACGCTCGGCAGCAGGTTGTCGCGACGCACGATGTCCAGACCGTGCTCCCAGTCGCGGGCGCGGATGGCCTCGATGAAGTGGGGGATGTCGACGCCCACAGGGCAGCCCTGCACGCACGCAGGACGGGCGCAATCCAGGCAGCGGTTTGCCTCGAGCACGGCGTCGTCGTCGGTATAGCCAAGGTCAACAGGCATGAAGCCCTGCACGCGCTCCTGCGGGGCGACCTCGCGGGCAGGCGTGCGAGGCGCCTTCGCATTGGGCTTGTAACGCTTGGGCACAGCGGCGCCCTCTTGCAGCTGGCTCATCGTGCGGCTCCTTCCAGGGCATCGGCCGCCGCCTGCATGCGGCAGGCATGGGCGAGCTCAAGCGATTCCTTCTCCTGCGCGGCAAACGTGCGCAGGCGGCTGCGCAGGTCGGCCCAGTCAACCTTGGCGCCGTCGAAGTCGACGCCGTCGATGCAGGCAAAGCGGACCTGGCCGTCCACCACCACGCGGCAGCCGCCGCACATGCCGGTACCATCGAGCATGACCGGGTTGAGCGACACGGTCACAGGCACGTCGTAGGCCGACACGGCCTTCACGCAGGCGCCCATCATGGGGACAGGACCCACGGCAAAGGCATGGTCGATCTCGCCGGCCTTGGCCAGGCGCTCCAGAGGACCGGTGGCAAAGCCCTTCTCGCCGTAGGAGCCGTCGTCGGTCACAACGATGATATCGGCGCCCTCGATTGCGCGGAACTTGTCCTCGAGCACGAGCAGGTCGCGGCTACGAGCAGCCACGATGGCGCTCACCTTGGCGCCGGCCTGTGCCAGCGCACGTGCCACGGGGTATGCGGCCGCCAGACCCACGCCGCCGCCGGCCACAGCCCAGCGCTGCCCGGCGACACCCTCCATGTTGGAGGGGTTGCCCAGAGGACCGGTCACGTCGAGCAGCTCCTGGCCCTCCTCGAAGGTGGTGAGCAGCTCGGTCGTGCGTCCCACCACGAGGAACACGAACTCAATCCAGCCCTCTTGGGCGTTCCAGTCACAGAACGTAAACGGCACACGCTCGGCTCCCTCGCGTGCGCGCACCAGGAAGAACTGTCCGGCCTGCGCCTTGGCGGCAACGGCCGGCGCCTCCACGCGCATGAGCCACGTGCCCTGCGCCAGAAGCTCCTTCTTCAGAATTCGATGCACGGTTCCCTCCCCGTCAGCATTGTTCGGCTCTCCTATGTGCGCCATGATGCGACCCCTGTGCGTCGCCTGTCACCCACAGAAAACAGTTGATTGAAAAACCCACACTGGAGCGCCCGGCGTCTCGCAAGCCCCTACTTCTTGGCCGGGTACTTGGCAAGCGCCGCGGCCACACCCTGCTCCAGAGCAAACCGGGCCGCAAGGGCCGCATCGGCCGCCGTGACCTCGAACTCCTCCCAGTCGCGACCGCGCAGCTGTTGGAGGACGTAGTCGGCCGGGGCCATCTTTCCCGGCGGGCGGCCGATGCCGCAGCGCACGCGCGGGTAGTCGGGGGTGCCCAGCTTCTCGCCGATGGAGCGCAGACCGTTGTGGCCGCCATGGCCGCCGCCCATCTTGAGCGCCACCGCACCTGCGGGCAGCTCGAGCTCGTCGTGGATCACCAGGATGCCGGCAGCGGGCACGCGGTACTCCTCGGCGATCTTCTTGAGCGGCCCGCCCGAGACGTTCATGTACGACTGGGGCTTCACGAGCACGACCTTGCGGCCCGCGACGCTCACCTCGCACACGGCCGCGCCCGGCTTGTTCTTCCAGTAGCGTGCGCCCAACTCGTTTGCCAGCACATCAATCGCCAAGAAGCCGGCGTTGTGCCTCGTGCGCTCATACTCGCTGCCGGGGTTCCCCAGCCCGCACACGATACCAACCGGCACGTCTTTGACGGCTTTGCCCGCCATCTGACCCCTCCTATACAAATCGAGCCAGGCAACCCTGGCTCGACCTCTCGCACTGTACCTTGCTTGCAGAAAAACAGGGGCAGGCCACGGCACATGCCCTGGCCTGCCTCAATCAGATTAGAACTCGGGGTTGACACCCAGCATCTTGGAGACGGACGTCTCGTCGTAGACGTTCTGGATGGCCTTGGCAAACTCGTCGGCAAGCGACAGGACCTTGATGCGGTCGCCGCGCTTCTCGACGGGCACGGGCACGGCGTCGGTGACGGCGACCTCAACGATGGGCAGGGTCGGGTCGAGCAGACGCTCGTAGGCGGGGCCGGAGAACAGGCCGTGCGTGGCGCCCACGTAGATGTCGCCGGCGCCGAGGTTCTTGAGCTCGCGCACCGCGCCGCACAGGGTGCCGGCGGTGTCGATCATGTCGTCGTTGATGATGCAGGTCTTGCCCTGGATGTTGCCCAGGATGCCCATGACCTCGGCCTCGTTGTGAGCGGCGCGGTTCTTGTGGGCAACGGCCAGGTCGCAGCCGAGCATGTCGGCCAGGCGCTTGGAGGCCTTGGCGCGGCCCACGTCGGGCGAGACGACGACGGTGTTGTTCATGTCGAAGCCCTTGGCCGTGTAGTACTCGGCGAAGATGGGCATGGCGGTGAGGTGGTTCACCGGGACGTCGAAGTAACCCTGGATCTGGCCCTGGTGCAGGTCGACCGTGATGACGCGGTTCACGCCGGCGACCTCGTAGAGGTCGGCGACCAGGCGGGCCGTGATGGGCTCGCGGGGCTGGGCCTTGCGGTCCTGACGGGCGTAGGCGTAGTGGGTGAGCACGGCGGTGAAGGTACGGGCGGAGGCGCGCTTGGCAGCGTCGGCGGCGATCAGGACCTCCATCAGCATGTCGTTGAGGTGGGGACCGGAAACCGACTGGATGAAGAAGACGTCGCAGCCGCGCACGCTCTCAGCGAAACGCGTGTAAATCTCGCCGTTGGCAAACTTCTCGATCTGCAGATCTCCCAGCGTCGTGCCGAGCTTTGCGGCCACCGCCTCGGCGAACGCCCTATTCGACGTGCCGGAGAAGACCTTCATGCTCTTCTGGATGGGATTCATCTGTTCCGTGCCCCTCTCAAACGTTGTGCCCAGCCTACAGTTGCATACAAAAACGCATCGTACAAACAATACTGCAGTTTATACGCTAAGCGCGGTCCCATTTAGGACGCCAGCCAGGCTTCACCGTTTGTTCGGAGCGCTCCACCGCAAGGGCGCCGTCGGGCACGTCGCGCGTGATGGTGGAACCGGCGCCCACCGTGCAGCGGCTGCCGATGTTGACGGGGGCCACGAGCATGGTGTCCGAGCCGATGAACGTGCCGTCGCCGATGGTGGTGGCGTTCTTGTTCTTGCCGTCATAGTTGCAGGTGATGGTGCCTGCGCCGATGTTGACGCCCTCGCCGATGGTGCAGTCGCCGATGTAGGAGAGGTGCGGCACCTTCGAACCCTTGCCCACCGTGGACTTCTTGATCTCCACGTGCGTGCCCGCCTTGGAGCCGTCGCACAGATGGGCGCCGGGGCGCAGGTAGGCGCGCGGGCCGCACTCCACGTCGTTGTCGATCACGGCCTGCACGGCCACGGTCTCGTCGACGACGCAGCCCGAACCCACGCGCGTGTCGGTGAGGCGGGTCTGGGGGCCGACGAGGCAGTTCTCGCCGATGTGGGTGTCGCCCCACAGCATCGTGCCCGGCAGGATCTCGGTGTCGCGGCCGATCGTGACGTCGGGGCCGATCCATACCTGCGTGGGGTCGAGCATCGTGACGCCGGCGGCCATGTGGGTCAGGTTAATGCGCTCCTGCATGGCGCGGCTCGCCTGGGCAAGCTGGATGCGCGAGTTCACGCCCATGAGCTCCACCGCGTCGGGGCAGTCGACGGCCGCCATGGCGGCGCCGTGGGCGCGCAGGATGCCCACCATGTCGGTGAGGTAGTACTCCTTCTGCGCGTTTTCGCAGGTAAGCTCAGAGATGTGCGCGCGCAAAAGCTCCGCGTCGAAGCAGTAGACGCCGGCGTTGCAGGTCTTGACGAGCGCCTGCTCGGCCGTGCAGTCCTTCTGCTCCACAATGGCGGTGGCGCAGCCGTCTTCGGCCACCATGACGCGGCCGTAGCCCGTGGGGTCGTCGTAGGTCATCGTGAGGAGGGCGCCGGCCTCATGCGCGGGCGACATGGCGGCGTCGACGAGCGACTTCAGGGTCTCGGCGCGCAGAAGGGGCGTGTCGCCGCACAGCACCAGGACCTGGCCGTCTTCCATCTGCGTCTTCTCAAGGGCGGCACGAACGGCGTGGCCCGTGCCCAGGCGCTGCTCCTGCAGCACGCACTCGACGTCGGCGTCGCCGGCGAAGAGCGCCTCCACCTGCTCGGCGCCGTTGCCCACCACGACGACGCAGCGATCGACTCCGGCGGCACGGGCAGCATCGACGACCCACTGCACCATGGACTTGCCCAAAACCTCGTGGACCACCTTGGGGCGGGACGACTTCATGCGCGTGCCCTCACCTGCGGCCAAAACAATAGCGGTGACTCCCATGTGAGCTCCTTCTACGGACCCGCCTCACAGACGCGTCCGAAAATGTCAAATTGACAGGCACGTAAAACTTTACCGCAACGCTTGCGCAGAAGATGGATGGAAACTAAGACCACACGGCGATAGAGCCGCAAACGGTCGCTATCATGGCTATGATGAACAACCCCAAGATTGCATCCACACCATCGTCCGACCGAGGAGACCCACGCATGGCACCCATGCCCCCAAAGCAACCGGCAGCAGGCACCCAAGGCGCCTACTCCGCACCTGCCCCCACGCAGGCGCCGCAGCCGGACTTTGGCCGTGGCCCGGTGGACTTCACCAATCAGGAGAGCTTCGCCCAAGACGTGGACACCTCGCCTTACGCGAGCGCCAAGTCGGCCAAGCGCGCGGCGAAATCGCTCGGCAAACGTCCCGCCCCCACAATCGAGAGGGCGGCGCAGCCCGGGCAGGAAGACGTCGCGCCGCAGGCCAACCCGCCCGTCGCCATCCCCGGCACCGTCGACATCCGTTCGCAGATGCACGTCGTGGTGGGCGGAGCGCATCAGGCGCAGGCGCGACCCACCGTGTCGAACCAGGCCCAGCGCGCGCAGCGCGCGGCAAACCGCACGGTGAAAGCCGCCGAGCCCAAACCCCGTCAGACACCCGAGCCCTCCGAGGCCGTCGAGCAGTTCCCCGCCGAAGAGCAGTACATCGAGGCCGCCGAGCGAGCCGCGCGCGAGCGCCCCGCCGCAAGCAGGGCCGGCGTCGCACGCCCCAGACCCCGCCCCGCGGCCGCCTCGGCCCAGCAGGGCGACTCCGGCGCGCCCGACAGGCAGGCAGTCAAGCGGTCCATCCGCACATCCGGCATCATCGCAGCCCCGCGCGACACCGAGGAGTTCATCCGCCGTGCCGCCATGACCCTCACCTGCCTGGCGTGCGTCGTGGTCACCTGCGTGACGCTCTACACGCCTGCCCAGCAGCTCTACAGCGCCATGCGCGAAAACGAGCGCCTGACCAACGAGCTCGCCCAGAACCAGGCCCGCGTCGACGCCCTGCAGAAGAGCGTGAGCTCGCTGCAGACCGCCGAGGGCGTGCAGGACATGGCCCACAAGACCTGGGGCCTCGTCATGCCCGACGAAGTGCCCATCACGGTGGACAACGCCCCCTACACCCCCGCCGACACGCCCATTCCCGCCGAGGTCAAGCGCGGAAGCGGCGAGAACTCCTCCACCTGGGTGACCGACATTCTCGACCAGGTCTTCGGCGAGGCGGGCTCCACCACCGCCGTGCAAAGCGACGAGTCGGTGGCGACCCTGAGCGAGACGGACGCCAGCACCCAGGTAACGAGCGCGCTTCCCGTCCAAGGCTAGACCACACAAGCGAATAGGAGCTGCACCATGGCGAACCTGTACTGTGCACTCGATGCGGGCACCGTATCCACCTGCATGCTGTGCGCCACGCGCGACGAGGCAAACGGCACCCGCGCCCTGTTGCGCCGGGCACGTGTGACCGACCTGGGAGAGGGCGTCGACGCAAGCGGCTCGCTGCTGCCCCAGGCGATAGGGCGCACCGTGGACTGCATAGCCGACTACCTGGCCCAAGCCCGCGGGCTCGCCCGGGAACAGGGGCTCTCCCTCGTGAGCTGCCTCACCGCCACCAGCGCCGCCCGCGACGCGAGCAACTCGCGCGACCTCACGGCGCGCCTGGAGAAGCTCGGCCTCAAACCCCAGGTCATCGCAGGCACCGACGAGGCGGCCCTGGGGCTTCTCGGCGTGACCGGCGACTTCATGGGCACGACCGTCGAGGTCTGCGACATCGGCGGCGGCTCCACGGAGCTGTCCTGCGGCAGCCGCGACGCGCAGGGGCGTCTCGTGCAGCTGGGCGCCGCCTCGCTCAACATCGGCGCGCGCAGGGTCTGCGAGCGCTTCCTTGCCTGCCCCGACGACGAGCCGTGCGACCCCGCCGCCGTGCGCCGCGCCCGCGACTTTGCCCGCAGCGTCTTTGATGCGCACTTGTCCCAGCAAGCCAGCCTGCCCGAGACGCTTGCCTGCGTGGGCGGCACCGCCACGACGCTCGTGGCGGTGTTGGCCGAACTCGACCCCTACGACAGCGATTTCGTGCACCTGCGCCAGACTGACCGCGACGCGCTGCACGACCTCACGGAGCGCCTGCTGCACATGAGCACGCTCGAGCGCCGCGGCCTCGTGGGCCTGCAGCCCAAGCGCGCCCACGTCATCCACGCCGGCGCCCTCATCCTCGACGAGCTTGTCGAGACGGGCGGATGGCCGGGCTTTGTGACAAGCGAGTCGAACTCGCTGTTCGGGGTCGTGGAATGCATGAATGCGCAGGCGGTCGGTATTCAGCCGCCCCTGTCGTGGAACCCGCAGATGCTGCGCGGATGACACATGCGGCACGTTTCTCGTCAAAGCTGTGCTAAAGTGCTTTTGGCTGGGAGCGTGGCGGAATGGCAGACGCAGGTGACTTAAAATCACTCGCCGCGAGGCGTGCGGGTTCGAGTCCCGCCGCTCCTACCATCTTTTCTTTTATACGACCGGGCCTTTTTAAGAGATGCGGTTTTGATGGCAACTGACTTCATGAGCTTCCTCAACGACCACTACGCAAAGGTAGACGAGCTTATCGCCTCCTATTACGTTGGAAACGGTTCGCATCCCGACATGGATGCCTACCTGTACGCACCCCTGGCAAAGTACTCGGCAAACGGTGGCAAGCGCACCCGTCCCGTCGTGTGCTTCCTGGGCTGCATGGCGGTAGGTGGTTCGGCTGAGCTTGCCTCGAGCGCGGCGGCCTCTGTGGAGCACTTCCACACCGCGGCCCTCATCCACGACGACATCGCCGACGAGGGCGAGCTTCGCCGCGGCGAGCCGTGCCTGCATCTCACGATGGGCCTGGGTCTGGCCATCAACGCCGGCGACCTTGCACTTTCGCAGGTCACAGGTACCGTTCTTCAGGACGACAGGCTCGACGACGCCACCAAGGTGCGCGTGCTCGGCGAGCTCGTGCGCATGACGACCCGCACCATCGAGGGTCAGGCGCTCGACATCGGCTGGGCGCGCGACGCCCGCTGGGACATCTCCGAAGACGACTACCTCGCCATGGCCTCCCACAAGACCGCCTATTACTCCGTTGCGGTGCCGCTCGCCTGCGGCGCCATCATCGGCGGCGGCACCGACGAGCAGGTCGAGGCGCTGCGCTCGTTCGGCATGGCCACGGGCCTGGCATTCCAGCTCCAGGACGACCTGCTCAACCTCGTGGGCGACAAGGAATCGGTCGCCAAGGACTTCCGCAGCGACATCACCGAGGGCAAGCGCACCCTCATGGTTGTGCATGCCCTGGCAAATCCCCAGGTAAGCGACGAGCTGCGCGGCATCCTTTCGGCGCACACCACCGATCCCGAGCTTCTGGCCCGTGCCGTGGAGCTCATGGAGCAGGCAGGTTCCATCGCGCACGCCCGCGAGCTGTCGCTCAAGCTCGTGCGCGAGGCCAAGGAAGCCCTTGCGCCCGTCGAGCTTGCGCAGCCGGCCAAGGACCTGCTTTTCTCCATGGCCGATTTCTTCATCGAGCGCATCGTTTAATCTGACTCCGGGAGGCAGCAATGGACGCAATCAAGCCGGGACTCATCGGGGCGGCAGTCGAGGACGTACAGCAGAGGCTCATCAACCTGGGGGCCTCCATCTCCGACGACGAGCGCATCGCCCAGGCGTTTGGCCCCACGACGGCCGCCGCCGTGCGCTCCTTCCGTGCCCAGCACGGCCTCCCCATGTCCGACGAGATTGACGAGGTTGCCTGGATCGTCTTGGTCGACGAGACCTATCAGATGGGCGACCGCACGCTCTACCTGCGCCTTCCCTACTTCCACGGTGCCGACGTGAGCCACTTGCAGATGACGCTCAACGTGCTTGGCTTCTCGTGCGGCACGGTCGACGGCTTCTACGGCCCCCACACCGAGGCGGCCGTGAAGGAGTTCCAGGCCAACATGGGCCTCACCGCCGACGGCATGGCCTTCCAGGACACTTTCGACGCCATCGATCGCCTACACCACGTATGGCAGGGCAAGTCGGTCAACCCCGACTTCGTCAACGGCCACATGGGCCTCGCCCGCGCTGTGGAGGTCCTCGAGTCCAACCGCATCCTCATCGGCGCGACGGATCCCATCGCCCGCAACGTGGCAAGCCGCATCTGGAACGTGGCATACGCCACCACGAGCGATGCGCACATCACCCTTTCCGACGCACTCACCAACGGCGAGCTGCGCGACCTCAAAGACAGCGACGTCGTGATGATTCTGGCCACCGCCCCCCTGGAGGCCGGCGACGTCCTGCCTGCAAGGGCGATCAACATCGTGGTGCAGAACGACTCGCCCATCTGCGGCAAGCTGCGCGCCGCCTTGGACAACCAGTCCGCGCGCCCCGGCCTCATCCGCCTGGAGCTTGCGGACCTCAACCGCTACGACGGCTCCGTCACATCGCGCATGGTGCAGAACGCCGCCATCGCCGTGGTCGACGCCCTGTGCGACGCCCTTGGCAGGAACTAGCGCCTAGCTACGGTTGTTTCCTGCGTATACCAACGCGTAAATAAGCCACGTGCCTGCAAGGGCGCCCAGGATGGCACCCGACAGGCATGAGAAGAAAAACGGCGCGATGCCGATGGCAATGTCGCTCACGCGCTCGTACACGAAATACAGCACGACCGACACCACGATGGATATCGCCGTGGATATGCTCGCCACCACCGCCGGGCGAAGGGGACGGGCGCTCGTGGTGAGCACGATGCAGACCCCCAGGCACCAGAACATGCAGAAGCGCGCGAACGCCAACTCATGCAGGAACGCCAGCGGGCCGCCCATGAAGGGGCTCGCTACGATGAGGATGGCTATCAGGACGGAGGCAATGGGGAATGCGACGCGTGCCTTGCCCCTTAGCACTCGCCTCACAGAATCGATGCTCACGTTCGCTCCGTACCACGCAGATGCTACCGGTCATGTAAAAGTTGGGACCACTATAGAAGCGCTCCTTGACGCTGCCGTTAAGGCTGGTACAATTTTCGGTCACGTGGCACAGTAGTCGATTTACGGCAAACCGTGCCAGGCAAACGGCATTGGGATATCGTCCAATGGTTAGGACACGGGTTTTTGGTTCCCGGTATGGGGGTTCGACTCCCTCTATCCCAGCCAGTTTGATTTGCTTCCATGGTCGCGCGTATGAGTGCTTGCATGCTTGCGCGCGATGAGTGTCTCAAGTGCGTTAAAACAAGAAGGCTCGCCGGCGCATTGTCGGCGAGCCTTCTTTTTGCGTGTGACACCAAAGGTACTGGCAGCTTACTCCTGCGGATGGGTTTCCATCCAAACCACGATTGCCTCGCAGGCGCGTACGAGCGAGTCCTCCACCGACAGGCCCGCGATGTCCACGGTGATGGTGGCGTACTTCTCGTACAGGCCGCAGCGCTGGTCGTACAGGTCGCGGAAGGTGAAGCCCTCGGGCATCACCACGCCGCGGGCCGTGACGTCGCCCACACGTGCCGCGACCTCCTCGAAGGGTGCGCGCAGGTACACGACGGGGCCCGTGGTGGCCAGATGCGCCATGGCGCGGGCGCTGTAGCAGGCGCTGCCTCCCGTAGCGATGACGGTGCGGCAAGGCTGCACGCCCAGAAGCACGCGCTCCTCCATGGCAAGCATACCGTCGTTGCCCTGTGCCGCGATGAGCTCGGCCAAGGTGCCGTCGTTTTCCACCTGAATGGTGATGTCGGTGTCGGTGAAGTTGTAGCGCAGGCGCTTGGCCATAAGCACGCCGATGGTGGACTTGCCCACGCTCGGCATTCCCACGAGCACGATGTTTCGCTTGTCCAGGGGCATAGGTTGCACCTTTCGTATACAAAAGAACCGCCCCGAGGGACGGTTCGACTTTATCCTCGCATCCAAACGCTACAGCCGCTTTGTTGCCAGTCTGCGCAGGAGCGCATGAATGGCAGGCTCGTCACGCAAAGGGTGCTTCCTTGCCAGGGCAAACCGAGGGCAGGGCTACAGCTGCCTCCTTGCAGCGGGGCGAACCGAGGCCAAGGCTACAGCTGTCGACGCGCCTCGATGGCGCGGCCCAGCGTGACCTCGTCGGCATACTCGAGCTCGCCGCCCACCGGCAGGCCGCTCGCCAGGCGCGTGACCTCGATGTCGAGCGGCTTGATGAGGCGCGCGAGATAAGAGGCCGTGGTCTCGCCTTCGATGTCGGGGTTGGTGGCGATGAGGACCTCGGAGACGTCCTCGCTGCCAAGCCGGCCCATGAGCTCGCGGATGTGCAGCTGGTCGGGACCCTTGCGCTCCATGGGGTTGATCACGCCGCCAAGCACATGGTAGACGCCCTTGAAGGCGCCCGTGCGCTCGATGGCGCTTACGTCGCGGGGCTCGGCCACCACACAGATGCGCGAGGTGTCGCGGCGCGGGTCGGCGCAGATGGCGCACACCTTGCCCGTGGCGTAGTTGAAACAATGCGGGCAGAAGTGCACCGTGCGCTTCACGTCCATGAGGGCGTCGGCCAGACGCTGGACGCTGGCGGTGTCTGACTGCAGGATGTGATAGGCGATGCGCTGGGCAGACTTGGGGCCGATGCCCGGAAGCCTGCCCAGCTCGTCGATGAGGTTGGTGAATGTCTCGTCAGCCATCGCGTGTTTCGGTGTCGTGCGTGAACTCGGAATCGAGCCGGATTAGAACAGGCCCGGGATGTTAAGGCCGCCGGTGATGGCGCCCATGCGCTGGTTGGCAACCTGCGTGGCGTTGTTGGAGGCCTCGTTCACAGCGGCGACAATCATGTCCTGGAGAAGGTCGACGTCCTCGGGGTTGAGGGCCTCGGGGTCGATGGTGATGCCGGTAAGCTGGCCGTCGCCGGTCATCGTGGCCTTCACCATGCCGCCGCCGGCCGTGGCCTCCACGACGACGTCCTTGAGGCCGTCCTGCACGTCGGCGAGCTGCTGCTGCATCTTCTTGGCCTGCTTGAGCATCTTGGACATATCCATAGAGAGTTCCTCCCGTGTGGTCGAGCGGCCACATGGCCGCGCAAGCATATAAATCCAACCCACACACTGTACCCGCCCTCCCCCGCCCTGCCCACCCCCACGACCGCAAGACACGAGAAGAACGGAGGGAACCAGTGACACTTGAGCAGTTACTTTTTTTAGTTCACTAATTCTAACAATACCGTATACTACAGATGCGGCGCCGGCGTTTCTATTCGATAGATGGGTGAATGTAAACCCATCTCAACTGAGCAGGAGGACGTCATGGATTCACTGAAACGAACCGATAGTGCGGCCTTCTCCAGAAGGCAGTTCGTCATTGCCTCAGCTACATTTGGACTCGGTCTGGCAGGCGTCGCTCTCCCCGACCTCGCTTGCGCCGACGAGGAATCGCTTGGATAGTATGAAACCCTCTAGCCTTGAGACACGAATTGCGGTCCTTGGACTCCTGGTATTCTTAATCGTGGGAGGCCTCGTTCTCTTCCACACGTTCTCGCGAAGCGCGGAAATTCCCGACTCGGTTGTCTATGACGGACAGCGCTATGGGCGCGCCGCATATCCAGACGCAAGCGATACCGGCATCGACCTGCAGAAAGCAATTTTCTCCGATAAAGGCAAACGCATCGGACATCTTGACGGGCAGACGGTGGTAGCAGAATCCTCCGATGAAAACACCTCTGAGTCTAAGCCAGGCGTCTATGAGCTTGACGGAACCAATCTCCTACTCATTGGCGATGAGAACAAGAACGCAGCCTACGTCAATCTCTCCAACCCTTCGGAGTAGCTTGAGCAGCTTGACAAGCTTGCACTCCCTCGTTTGATAGGCCCCGCTCGAAAAGCCCCACTCGAAAGCCGCTCCATACAAGCCCCGCCTGTTCCGATAATGAACCGGGACAGGCGGGGCTTATCCTTTATTAGGCGGTCTTTTCCAACGTCCATCTCCAAGCAGGAATGATGTGAATGTCGCCGTGGGGAGTGACTTCAGTGCCATATTCGTCAAGGGTGACGATTGTTGCGCGAACGCCGGGGAAGAGGGACATTGCCTCTTCGAGGGCGGAGATTTCGCGTGCTTTTGTACGTTCATCGTCCATGCTGAGACAGACTTGCACGAGGTCAAAGGCCGTGCCGAACGCCTCGTCACCCCAGATGAAGTCGACCTCTTTGCCGCTGGGAAGCTTGAGCATGGAAACTTCCCCGCGCCTCCCCGTTTGCCTGCGGCGACGCAACTCGAGGTAGACCGATGTCTCAAGGGCACGCGTGAGGCCATCCGTGGTTGCGGGGCTCATGGCATAGAAGAGGCCCGTATCCACGGCATATTCCTTGAACCCGCGCAGGCGGCTGCGCTGAAGTGAGCGAGAAAAGTCGTAGACGCCGTAAGACAGGTGAGCGTCTTCCATGGCGTCGAGCATCCCGGCTATCTTTTCGCGTCCCGGCGAATAGCCCGAAGACGTTCCCTGGTTGTGAGCGCGACTGATGGAAAAGTCTCGGGCAGAAGACACCACGACGCTGCGGGCAAGGTTTCGCACAAAGGCGGCATTTGCGTAACCATGGCGCTCGACAAGATCGCGGGCAACAGTGAATTGGACATACCCCTGAAGCACCTGCACGCGCTCCATCTCATCGAGGCCACATACAGCAGGAAAGCCACCTTCAAGCAGAAATCCCTTGTAGGAGCCCTTCATCTGCGAGGCGACGGTTTTGGAATCTAACTCAACCCCCTTCGGTATGTCCAATCCCCTTGATTGGAGGTATTCCGAAAACCCGTAAGGCAGAAGCTCATAGGCAATGGAGCGCCCCCTGAACTCCGTCGCAATGTCATCGGAAAACAAACGAGACGATGAGCCCGTGAAGTACATCGTCACCTTCTCAGTGTCAACAATCCTGCGTGCCGCGAGCTCCCACCCGGGGACATCCTGAACCTCGTCGAAGAAAATATACGCCCCTTCGGAACGTGCCTCAGGATTCAGCTCATAGAACGCCTCCAACACCTGCGAGACGATGTCGGCGGGATAGGGCTTGAACCTCTCGTCGTCAAAGTTGAAGTAACAGATGCGCCCCGCAGGAACACCGCCGTCGAGCAGCTCGATAATGGCTTGATAGAGACGAAACGTCTTGCCACTGCGACGCATGCCCGTGACGACCTTCACGAGGTTGCCGATTTTAGGCTGTAGAGGCTTGCCTAACGACAGCTCTCGGCAAACGAGACCCTCTCGAACCGACGGCAAGACCGATTGGTGAAAATCGTGGATAAGCAGGCGAATCGTCGGTTTGAGTTGAGTCATGCACATACATCCTCTCGATGAAAATCTTCCGTGCGAGACAAATGGATACAGGCAGTATAGCTTGAACTGTCATTCTGAGTGACAGATTTAGGCAAAAACTGTCATTCTGAGTGACAGTTCAGGCAACATACTTGTCTGCCGACAAAAGGAAGCGCCGCCTGCCCGGACGAAGGGGGACAGACGGCGCTTGGGGATTGCGATTGATGGTGGCCGGAGGTTACTCGCGGGTCACCTTGACGGGCTGGCCGAAACCGGCCTCGAGAAGCTGGGAGAGCCAGGCGGTTGAATCCTCGCCGGGCGCAGGCTGGGCGGGAGAACCGAAGGTCGCACCGGATGCCGGGCCTGCAGGCTGAACCGTGGGCGCCGGGGCCGCGGGCTGGGCCGGGGCAGCGGGACGGGCGGCAAACGCAGGCTGCGCAGTGGGGGCAGAGGCCGCAAGTTGCACCGGAGCGGCAAACGCAGGGGCAGTGGAGCGCACGGCGGCAGGTGCGGGGGCTGCGGGACGCGCGGCGGGCGCCGAGCCGAAACCAGCGGGCTGCTGGGGTGCGGCAGGCTTGGGTGCGGGCGCAGGCGCTGTGGAACGAGAGGCCGGCGCAGGCGCTGCGGGCTGGGCCTCGGCGGGCGCGGGCTCATCCCAGGGGGCGCCATAGCCGTCGGCGGGGACGTCGGCAGAAACGTCCTGGTAGCCGTCGTACATGTCGTCGGGCACAAACTCGAAGGCAGGTGCATCGTCAACGGGGGCCACAGGCTGAGGAGCTGGCGCGGCGGGCCTATTCCCGGCAGCAGGTGCCGGCGCAGCAGAGGCGGCCTGCGGCATACGCGCGAATGCAGGAAGAGCGGCATCTCGGGCAGCAGACGCAGGGACTGGCGCAGCGGGGCTGCTTGCGGCAGTGGGCGCAACCTGGCCAGCCTGCGGCATGCGGGCAAATGCAGGAAGGGCGGCGTTCTGCGCCGATGCGGCAGGAGCAGCAGGCTGAGCGGTGGGCGCGGACTGCTGGGGCATGCGCGCAAAGGCGGGCAAGGCGGCATCACGCGCGGGTGCGGCAGCAGCTGCGGCCGGGGCAGCGGCAGACTGCCTGGGCTGGGCGCCAAACGAGGGACGTGCAGTCGGGGCCGCCTGCGCAGGCGCGGCAGGTCGCACGGAGCGACCGGGAGCAGCACCGGCGCCCTCGACACGGATGGCAACCGCGTGCCCCATGACTTTCTCGGCCGCCTGCTTGATGGCGTTCATCGAATTGGGCGTCTGCAGCTGCTTGCCGATAAAGTCACCGCCGGGATTGACGATGACGAGCGAACCATCGGGGTCGAAATGGCCCGTGACCTTGTTGAGCAGAGCAATGACCGGCCTGAAGATGGCACATGCCTCCTGGCAGATCTGCCCCCAGTGGGCATCGGACGCCTGCGGGGCAACCGCTGCAGAAGCAGCCGGCTGCTGGGGAGCAGCAGGGGCAGCCGAAGCGGCGCCTTGCTGCGGCATGCGGGCAAACGAGGGCAGTTGCGAGGCACCGGCCTGGGCAGCAGGGGCGCTCGGTGCCTGAGGAACCGCATGCTGCGCCACGGGTGCGGGAGCCGTCGTTGCGGCAGGCTGGGCAGCGGGCGCGGGCGCTGAAGGAGCAGCAGGACGCGCGGCGGGCGCGGGAACCGCCGGAGCAGCTTGGGCGGCCGCCGCCGACTGCTGCGGCATGCGGGCAAACGAGGGAAGCTTGCTTCCGGCTGCCTGCGCAGCAGCTCCGCCGCCAGGCTGTCCCACACCAGCGGCCTGCGCACCGGCCGCAGCCGCGGGCGCACTCGCCAGCACGACCCCGCCCGCCTTCACAGCCGCAAGCTCGGCCTCAAGCGCCTCCACACGGGCCGCAAGCGCCTCGAGCGACAGGTCGGCCTTGGGACGCGCCATCCTCGTGAGCGCCACCTCGAAATCAAGGCGCTGGTCAGTGGAGGTGCGCAGGGTATTCTCAAGACCGCCGAGCAAGTCAAGAATGTACGCGAGGCGATCGGCCCCGCCGAACTTGGCGGCCTGGGCCACGAACTCCTCGGGCTTCGCCGCGTCGCGCAGCGCACCCTTGCCGGCCACGGCGGCCACGTAGACGTTGCGCATGTGGCGCGTGAAGTCGCGCACATACTGCTCGATGTCCATGCCGCGCGAGCTCATCTCGTCCACGCGGGCAAAGCACCCGGCCACATCGCGGGCGGCCACAAGCTCGGCCATGCCCGAGAGCGTGTCGTCGGCCACCTCGCCGAGCAGCTCGCGGGCGTCTTCCACGCGCACGGTGCCGCGGCCGTGCACCGAGAGCGTCTCGAGCGTCGACAGGGCGTCGCGCAGGCCGCCGCGCGCATGGCGGGCAACGAGAGCCAGTGCCTCACTGTCGTACTCGAAGCCCTCGGAGGCACACACGAACTCAAGGCGCTCGGCGATGTCGGCGTCGGAGATGCGGTGGAACTCCAGGCGCTGGCAGCGCGAAAGCACCGTCTCGGGAATCTTCTGCGGGTCGGTGGTGCACAGCACAAACACCACGTGCGCCGGAGGCTCCTCCAGCGTCTTGAGCAGCGCATTGAACGCCGCCGTGGTGAGCATGTGAACCTCGTCGATCACATAGACCTTGTAGCGGCCCTGCGTGGGGGCGAAAGCGACACGGTTGATAATCTCGTCGCGCACGTTGTCAACGCCGGTGCGCGACGCAGCGTCGAGCTCGTACACATCGGGGTGCGTGCCGCGCGCAATCTCCTGGCACTGCTCGCACGTGCCGTCGGGGTGGGCCGTGGCGGCGCCTCCGCCCGCCTCGCACATGAGGGCCTTGGCCAAAAGGCGCGCCGTAGTGGTCTTGCCGGTACCGCGCGGGCCCGTAAAGAGGTAGGCATGGGCCATGCGCCCGTCCGTCAGGGCGTTCTGCAGGGTCGAGACGATATGCTTCTGTCCCACCATGCTCTCAAACGTCTGCGGGCGGTACTTGCGATACAACGACTCCATGCGAGCTCCTTGGGCGTGCGGTGCGCGGTCTTGGTGCCCACAAGTGTACGGCATTCGGCCTCAAACAGTGTAGAGAACAGGTGGTATGCAACCGCGTCGGCTTGCCCGGCAGACCCTCCCGCCAACACGCCGTCGCACGAAGAGGCCCTGTTCATCCAGGCAGTACCACCCTGCCAGCCCCCTCGTCGTCGCATAAAAAAAGCCCCGCCAGCACCAAGTGCCAGCGGGACGCGAAAAGCCATGGGGCCAGACTTACCTCGTGCGCTTGTCCGTCTTGCGGGCGATAACGTCGCCGACCGACTGGATGACCTGAACGAGGATGACGCACAGCACGACGGAAACGACCATGACGTCAACCTTGTAGCGCTGGTAACCGTAGCGGATGGCGATGTCGCCCAGACCGCCGGCGCCCACGCAGCCCGCCATGGCGGCATAGCCAAAGAGCGTGATGAAGGTGATGGCCGCACCGCGAATGAGCGACGGCAGGCTCTCCTTGAGATAGACCTTCGTCACAAGCTGCCAGGTGTTGGCGCCAAACGACTGACCGGCCTCCACCAGGCCGCCGTCGATGTCGGCCAGGCTCTGCTCAACCATGCGCGCAACAAACGGGATGGCGCACACCGTAAGCGGCACGATGGCACCGGGAACGCCCAGCGAGGTGCCGGCAACCAGGCGCGTGAACGGAATGATGCACACAAGCAGGATGATGAAGGGGATGGAACGCAGCACGTTCACGACCCAGCCGAGCACGGCGTTGAGGACGGGCTTGGGATGCAGGCCGTTCTTGGCCGTGATCACGAGAATGACGCCCAGCGGCACGCCCACGAGGTAGGCAAGGAGCACCGAGACGCCCGTCATCACGATGGAGTCGCACACACCCTTGGCCATGAGGCTGCCGTAGGTGTCGATAAAGGTTTGGGCAACGGATACGATCTCGTCCATGGCTTAGGCCTCCTTCACGTCGTCGAGCACGACGTCGCCGCCGGTCACGATGGAGTCGTAGGCGAGCAGGGCCTTCGTGACCTTGCTGCGCGGGTT
This sequence comes from uncultured Coriobacteriales bacterium, assembly GCA_934654475.1. Classification (GTDB taxonomy): domain Bacteria; phylum Actinomycetota; class Coriobacteriia; order Coriobacteriales; family UMGS124; genus UMGS124. The sequence goes on along the minus strand of CAKUFZ010000009.1, from coordinate 45,425 downwards.
GCGGAAGACCTCCTGCGTGGGGCCCTCCTCCACGATGCGGCCGTCATCGATGACGGCGATGCGGTTGCAAGCCTTCTGCGCCACCGCGAGGGAGTGGGTGATCATGATCATCGTGACGCCGAGTTCCTTGTTGATGTTGCCAAGCAGCTCGAGCACGCCCACCGTGGTGCGGGTGTCCAGGGCGCTCGTCGCCTCGTCGCACAGCATGATCTTGGGGTTATTGGCAAGCGCGCGGGCAATGGCGACGCGCTGCTGCTGACCGCCGGACAGCTGGCTGGGATAGTGGCCCTCTTTGTCGGCCAGGCCCACCAGCTCAAGAAGCTCGCGAGCACGCTTGGCACGGTCCGCCTTGGGCATGCCGCCACGCACCTCGAGGGGGAACATGACGTTGGCCAGCACCGTGCGCTGCTGGAACAGGCTGAAGTTCTGGAAAATCATGCCGATGGAGGAACGCAGCTCGAGCAGCTTCTTGCCGGAGTAGCCCGAGATGTCCTGACCGTTGATGACGATGCGACCCGACGAGGGGCGCTCCAGCAGGTTGAGGCAGCGCACAAGCGTGGACTTGCCCGCGCCCGACGAACCAATGATGCCGAAGACGTCGCCGTCGTTGATGGTGAGGTCTATGTCATGCAAGACATGGTGAGGGTTGTCGGTGCCCTCCCCAAAGACCTTGTTAAGGTGTTCGATTTGAATCATGGCTCTCTCTTCCCCTATGTGCTCGAATGCTTTTTGAGCCCCGAGCTGCAGCGGGGCAACTATACGCGAAAAGGGGCACGGCGATATACGCCGCGCCCCATGAGCTGAAACGAACCATCAATGCAAGGTGCCGAGTCGAAGAACCTCGCTAAGACGGCAGGTCAACCTCTTTCTTACTTTGCCTGCTCAAGAGCCTCGTCAACGGCCGTGAAGATGGCCTTGGAGGTGACGGTGGCGCCGGAGACGGCGTCGACGCCCTCCGTGCCGCCGGCCTCGACGATCTTGGCGGGGAGCTGCTCGATGGCCTTGGAGCCGATGCCCTGGGTCTCGGAGTTGTCGCCGACCTTGACCTCGGAGACCTTGCCACCCTCGACCTTGACGGTCACGGGCACCTTGCCGCCGATGCCCTTGCCCTCGGCGGTATACTCGCCGTCCTTGAGGGTGCCGGCCTCGGACTTGTCGGCGCCGTCGGCGGCCTCAGCCTCGGCGTCCTCGCCGTCGATGGTGAAGGCAGGCTGGACGGCACCCTTGAAGGTGTCGAGGATGAAGTTGTAGGTCTTCTCGGAAAGCAGGGCGTCCTTCAGGGCCTGAATCTTGGCGACCTCCTCGTTGCCGGCATGCACAACCAGGACGTTTGCATAGGTCTTGGCGGCCAGGCCGTCAACGGCCTCGATGGCCAGAGCGTCCTCCACCGTGTAGCCGGCGTCGAGGGCGTAGTTGCCGTTGATGCAGGCGATGGCCACATCGGGCAGGGCGTTGGGGATGTTGGCGGCCTCAAGCTCGACGAACTCCAGGTTCTTGGGGTTCTCGGCGATGTCGTTGGTCGTGGCGGTGACGCCGGCGCCGTCCTTGAGCTTCAGCAGGCCCTCTTGCTCGAGAAGAAGCAGGGCGCGAGCCTCGTTGGTGGTGTCGTTGGGCACAGCGACCTTGGCGCCGTCGGAAACCTCCTCAAGCGTGGCAACGTTGCCGGGATAGATGCCGAAGGGCTCGTAGTGCACGGCGCACACGGGCACGAGGTGGGTGCCGTTCTCCTCGTTGAAGCTCTTGAGGTAGGGCTCGTGCTGGAAGTAGTTGGCGTCGACCTCGCCCTGCTCGGTGGCGGTGTTGGGCAGGATATAATCGGTGAACTCGGTGACGACGAGCTCATAACCCTGCTCGGTGAGGATCTCCTTGACCGGGCCGTTGAGGATCTCGGCGTGGGGCGTGGGGGAAGCGCCGACGGTAATCTTCTTGTCGTCGGCCAGCGTGACCTCGTCGGCGTTGTCGAACTTGTAGGCGTCCTCGGCCTTCTCCTCGTCGGCGATGGCGAAGTTGACGCCCACAGCGGCCAGGGCGGCCAAGGCAGCGGCGGAGGTGATGAAGTTGCGGCGGGTAAGCTTGCTCATGGTGCAGGTCCTTTCAGATCATGAATGCGTCATTGGGGGATGTCGGCGCATCGTGTTCGACTGATTTCAACACGGCTTGTGTGTGCGATGCGGTATATAACCACGTCGACTGCACCTGTTCAAGGCTTTGGGTCATTCATAGATTTTGACTTTGGTTATCGGTATAATTGATACCAGTGTATCACCTCGTGAGACCACAAACGAAAAAAGCGACCTGCATAGGTCCGGGTACCCGCCAGAGGCCGCTTATGGCTGCTACCTCCCGGTCCTGACCAGGTTCGCGGTGTGACGCCACCCGAACCCATGCAGATCGCTCGTAAGGGATAAGTATAGGGCACGACGCATCCGACGCCTGTCAAAAATTCCCTCTTCGGCAAATCTGTAAAAGTCCACCATGCGCTGAATGCATTGCGGGGCCACAATCCATCACAGTCCGCACATCGTATGTGGCAGAAATGTGAGCATCAGCCGCGTCGAAAGTTTATCCTTGACCTACGCCATGTGCCTGAGGCAATATATCCCCTGCACTTGCGCGGCGTTACCTCAGCTGGATAGAGGGTCTGACTACGAATCAGAACGTCACAGGTTCGAATCCTGTACGCCGCACCACTTGAATTTAAAGGCTGGTTCCTTCGGGAGCCAGCCTTTTTTCGTTTATCTCTGCCTTTTGCAACACGCACGCCTTCCAGGCACCCCACTTTGCCCATCGCTGTCCAGAAACCCCACCGGACCCCCATGCCACCTCTCTCAAAAATGGTCAACGCGTGGCAACCATCGTCGCTCCATGGGGTATACCTGCTTGAATGTGCATAATTGGATGTTCAGCCAGAAACGGGCGCGGAGTGTGGGAGAGGCATGGCACAGATAGAGAACATGCAGGTCAATCAGGATAATGGGTTGTTCCTCGGTCTCGATGTGGGATCGACCACGGTCAAGGCGGCCGTGTGGAATTCGCGCAGCGACAAGGTGGTGTACACCGACTACCGCCGCCACGGCGCCAACCAGGCCGCATGCCTCAAGGAGGTGCTGGGCGCCCTCGCCCAGACCCTGCCCAAGATGCCCGCTCGCGCCGCCATCTGCGGCTCAGGCGGCAAGGTGCTTGCCGAGGAGCTCGACCTGCCCTTCGTGCAGGAGGTCGTGGCCAACTCCGTCGCCATCCGCAAACTCTACCCGCAGGTACGCTGCGCCATTGAGCTGGGCGGCCAGGACGCCAAGGTCGTCTTCTTCCAGGAAGATCCCAAGACGGGCGAGACCAGCGTCTCGGACATGCGCATGAACGGCACGTGCGCAGGCGGCACCGGCGCCTTCATCGACGAGATCGCCTCGCTTCTCGACGCGCAGTCCTGCGACTTCAACGCGCTCGCCGAGCGTGGCACCTGCGTCCACGACATCTCGGGTCGCTGCGGCGTATACGCCAAGACCGACATCCAGCCCCTGCTCAACCGCGGTGTGCCCAAGGAAGACCTGGCACTTTCGTGCTTCCATGCCATCGCCAAGCAAACCATCGGCGGCCTGGCACAGGGCCGTGAGCTCGAGCCCCCGGTCATCTTCGAGGGCGGCCCGTGCACGTTCAACCCCGTGCTCGTGCGCGTCTTCCAGGAGCGCCTGGGCCTCACCGACGAGCAGACCGTCGTGCCCGAGCACCCCGAGACGATCGTCGCGTTCGGCGCGGCGCTGTCGCTGACCACGCTCTTTGCCGACGACGCCCGCACCTTCGACGCCGCCTCGTGCATCGAGACGCTCGCCACCTTCAAGGGCCGTCGCACCGACTCCCTCGCCGAGTTGGAGCCCCTCTTTGCCGACGAGGCGCAGCTGCAGCGCTTCCGTGCCCGCCACCGCCTGGCGCAGCGTCCCCACGCCGATCCCGTGCCGGGATCGACCACCTATGCCTACCTGGGCATCGACTGCGGCTCCACCACCACCAAGCTCGTCTTGATGGACGACGACGCCCATCTCATCCACTCCTTCTACGCCTCGAACGAGGGCGAGCCGCTCGAGGTCGTGCGCCGTGCCTTGCTTGAGGCGCGCGAAATCTTCGAGAAGGCCGACGCCAAGCTCGTCATCCGCGCCGTGGGCACCACCGGCTACGGCGAGCAACTGTGCGCCCGCGCCCTGGGCGCCGACTGCCACGTGGTCGAGACCGTGGCACACGCGCAGGCGGCCAAGCTCTACTCCCCCGAGGTGTCGTTCATCCTCGACATCGGCGGCCAAGACATGAAGGCCATCTGGCTCGATCACGGCATCGTCACGAACATCACCGTGAACGAGGCGTGCTCGAGCGGCTGTGGCAGCTTCCTGGGGAGCTTCGGCGCCACGCTGCACATTCCCGTGGAGCAGATCTCCGCCCATGCCTTCGCCTCCAAGAGCCCGGCAAACCTGGGCTCGCGCTGCACCGTCTTCATGAACAGCTCCATCGTCAGCGAACAGCAGGCGGGCAAGACCGCCGACGACATCATGGCAGGCCTGTGCCGCTCCATCGTGGAGAACGTCTTCACCAAGGTCATCCGCATGTCCAACATGGACAAGCTCGGCGAGCACATCGTGGTGCAGGGTGGCACGTTCCGCAACGACGCCGTGCTGCGCAGCTTTGAGAAGTACGTGGACCGCGAGGTCACCCGCGCCCCCTACCCCGAGCTCATGGGCGCGCTCGGCGCCGCCCTGCTCACCCGCGACCACGTTGAGCGCCAGGTGGGCCACGACGGCGCCATCAGCGGCGAGTGGAAGACCGGCTTCGTCGGCATCGACGCCCTCGACGACGGCACGATACCGACCGGCGCCGCTCCGCGCGCGACTTCTCCCTGGTACACCCGCACGGCGAACAACGTGTGCCCCCACTGCGCCAACCACTGCGCGCGCACGGTCGTAGAGTTCTCCAACGGCACCTCCTGGGTCACCGGCAACCGCTGCTCGCGCGGAGCCGACCTCGACGGCACGGCGGCCAGCGTCAAACGCAAGGACGCCCCCAACCTCTTCGACGAGCGCCTGAAGCTTCTCTGCCGCGACTACGAGGTCAAACCTTTGCGCGAGGGCCAGGGCAAGGTCGTGGGCATTCCGCTTGTGCTCAGCTACTGGGACACGCTGCCTTTCTGGAAGACGTTCTGGCGGGCGCTGGGGTTTGAGGTCCGCGTGAGCGGCACCTCCACACGCCGCATGTACGAGGAGGGCCTGCCCGCCGTCACCTCCGACACCGTGTGCTTCCCCGCCAAGCTCGTGCACGGCCACATCCGCAAGCTCGAGGCCGCCGGCGTCGACTTCATCTTCATGCCCACGATCACCACGGTCGAACCCCAGAACCCCCATGCCACAAGCGAGAGCATGTGCGCGGTGGTGAAGGGCTACCCCATGGTGGTGCGCAACTCCGACAATCCCCAGGAGCGCGGCACGCGCTACGAGAACCCGCTGTTCCACTGGCACACCGAGGCCGACCGCAAGCGCCAACTCTGCGCGTACATGGCCCAGACCTGGGGCATCGACGAGGCAGCCTGCCTGGCCGCCATGGCCCAGGGCGACGCCGCACAGAAAAGCTTCTCGGCAGCCCTGCAGGCACGCGGCGCCGTGGTGATCGAACAGGCAAAGAAGGCCGGCACCTACGCCGTGGTGCTCGCCGCACGCCCTTATCACAACGACCCGCTCGTCCACCACGGCCTGCCCGAGCTCTTCAGCCACGAGGGAATCCCCGTGGTGTGCGCCGACGCGGTGCCGGGCATGGACGAAGTGGACCTGTCGCACTCCATCATTGACATCGTGAACAACTACCACGCGCGCATGCTCTCCTGCGCCACAATCGCGGCGCGCGATGAGAACCTGGAGTACGTGCAGCTCGTAAGCTTCGGCTGCGGTCACGACGCCTACCTCACTGACGAGATTTGCAGGCTCATGCACGAGATTTCTGGCAAGGTGCCGCTCGTGGTGAAGCTCGACGAGTCAGATGTGTCGGGACCCCTGCGCATCCGCGTGCAGTCGTTCATTCAGACCACGGCCATGCGCCGCGCCGCCGGCATCCCGCTTGAAGTACATGAACTGGGCGATCCCTATCCGCGCAAGTTCACGCGCGAAGACTCCGACAAGACCATCCTCGTACCCAACACCTCGCACGCGTTCTCGCGCATCATGGCAGCCGCCATGGCGGGCACCAAGTTCAAGGCGGCGCCCCTGGAGGTGGGCCGCGAGGAGGCCATCCGCCTGGGCAAGAAATACGTGCACAACGACATCTGCTTCCCGGCGCAGATCGTGATCGGCGAGGCGTTGGCGGCAGTGGAATCGGGCAAGTACGACACACACAAGATTGCCATCGCCATGGCCAAGTACGTGGGCGACTGCCGCCTCACGCACTACGTGGCGCTCCTGCGCCGGGCACTTGACGACGCAGGCTACGACTACATCCCCATCGTGAGCAACGACGACGAGGACTCGCACAACATCCAGCCCGGCTACACCTTCGGCCTGGGCGGCTCGGTGCGCATCGTGACCATGCTCCCCATGATCGACGCCCTCGAGGAGCTGCTGCGCAAGATCCGCCCCTACGAGCTGGCAGCGGGCACCGCCGACGCAGCGTTCGAGCGCGGTATGGACTACATCATCGACGGCATGCGCTCAGGCGGCGTGCCGGGCTGCGAGCGAGGCTTCAAGCGCGCAATCGCCGAGATGAACAAGGTGCCCTACGACCGCTCGCGTCCCCGCCCGCGCGTGCTCATCGTGGGCGAGTACCTGCTCAACTTCCACCCCGGCGCCAACCGCGACATCGAGCTCTACCTGGAGCGCAACGGCATGGAAATCGTCGAGGCCAAGATGAGCGACGTCATCCAGAAGACCTACTTCTACATGGACGCCCAGGTGCGCGAGTACAAGCTCGACGAGCCCGTGCTGCAAAAGGCCTGGTGGCGCGTGGCAAACAAAATCTTCGACCTGGCGCACGACGCCTGCGACCGCATTGCCTGCGCGCATCCCCTCTATGAGTGCCCGCCGCGCCTGCGCGACGTGACGCGCGCCAGCGACCAGGTGATCCACCACACCTTCGACGCCGGCGAGGGCGTGCTCATCCCCGCCGAGATCATGCACCATGCGGCACACGGTGTGAACAACTTCATCATCCTGCAGCCCTTCGGATGCCTGCCCAACCACGTGGTGGGCCGCGGCATCGTGAAGCATCTGAAGGAGCTGTACCCCCAGGCAAACATCCTTGCCCTGGACTACGACCCGGATACGAGCTTTGCCAACGTGGAGAACAGGTTGCAAATGCTGATCATGGAGGCCCAGCGGAAGGGGTAGCGGCACTCGGCTTGGGTTTGGTTCAGTGCTCAAACAGTCCTCGCGGCTATGCCGCTGCGGAACTGCGCCTGAACCAAACCCAAGCCTGCACGCGATACCCGCTTGGGCTGGGACATGCTCTGGCGGAAAACATGTCCGAACCATGCCCACGACCTCGGACGGTTACGCCCTCACGCGAAGTGGGCCGTTGGGGCGTTTCAAACTGCCGGGCCGCTGCGGAACTGCGCCTGAACCAAACCCAAGCCTGCACGCGATACCCGCTTGGGCTGGGACATGCTCTGTCGGATGGGGGTTTGAGGGGTGGGGTGGTATGACGGGCGCGATGTGGGTATGATTGTAGGCGGACGGAAACCCGTAGAGGAAAGCGGGCGACGCCGTTACTGTGTAAAGCCGCTAGGGGTTGCAGCCCTTACTAGCGGCTTTTCTTTTGCGTCGTCCCGCCGCGCCGAGGAGCGAGGTGGCGGGGATGGTACATATCCCGTCTACGCGACTCGTGCGTTTCGATGATTACCCTCATCAAGTCAACGAGCGACCGGATGAGGTCGAGCAGACCAGCGAAAAACATGGCAACCACCTCCTGCCGTTTTAGGAGGCATCGCCCGCGACTGGGCTCCCGTCCATGCACAATCATACATGAGCGCTATACTGCGGGGTTTATTAAACGAAGGCTCGGCGTAGATTGGCTCGGGGTATGGGACAGAGTGACGAAGGTTGCGCGCAGGTCGCACAACGTTGCGATAATGGCAGGTTGCAGGCAGATAGCGCGACAATGACGAAGCATTATCCCTGGCAGGTTCTCTCAGGGTCGGCGCTCAAGTGGATCGCCATTGTGTGCATGGTGGTCGATCACATCTCAGCCGTGTTCGTGTACAACTACTACCGTGCCTCGCTGGTCGATCCCACTGTCGTGTCATCCACTGTATATCAGGTGTATTACTGGATGCGCGTTGTTGGGCGCATCACGTTTCCCATCTTTTGCTTCGAGCTGGTAGAAGGGTCGCAGCACACGCGCAGCTTTCCCAAATACGCGCTGCGCCTGTTCCTGTTTGCCCTGGTAAGCGAGATTCCCTATGACCTGGCGCTGCACTCAGACGACGCCAGCTGGACCGACCACCTCAATATCATGGTAACGCTGTTTGTGGCGCTCCTTCCCATGTGGGCGGGAGAAGCAAGCCAAAAGCGCCTGCGCCTGCCCTGGTGGGCCGGCAAAATTGTGGCGATTGTCGTCTTGGCCGGCTGCTATTGGGCCTGCCAGAACCTCATTCATCCCAGCTACGAGGGGTATGGCATCTTGCTCGCAGGGGCCATGTACCTGGGCAAGGAGTCGCGCATAGCGCAGTTTGTGCTGGCGTCGCTCGTCACCATACTGCACGGAAGCCAGATTCAGATGTGGTGCATCGTCGGCATCGCGCTCGCCTGCCTTCTCTACAATGGCAAGAAGGGCCATATGAACAAGTGGATCTCTTACACGTTCTACCCTGGCCATTTGCTCATCATCGCCATCATCGCCGGCACTTTCACCTGGCCGCTGTTTGCAAAGCTGTTCCTGTAGACGCAACCGAAAGGACACCATGCTCAACGTCGTGCTTTTTCAGCCCGAGATTCCCTCGAACACCGGCAACATCGGGCGGACCTGCGTGGTGACGGGAGCGCGGCTGCACCTCATCAAGCCCTACGGCTTCAACCTCACCGACGCCGCCCTCAAGCGCGCCGGCATGAACTACTGGCACAACCTCGACGTATGCGAATATGAGGGCTGGGATGATTTCGTCGCTCGCAACCCCGAGCTCGAAGCGCATCCCGAACGACTTCACCTGCTTACTAAGCGCGCGAGCCGCGTGTACACGCAGGCGACGTATCGCGACGGCGACTATCTGGTGTTCGGCCGCGAAAGCACGGGCATCGACCAGGAGATTCTCGCCGGCCTGCCTCAGTGCTGCGAGCGCATCCCGATGCTGCCCGACGCCATGGCGCTCGACGACGGCCCTGCCTGGCATGCCCATCACGAGGAGCTGGCCGGACAAGACGCCCCTGCCGCTCAGACACGACCCGACATCTGCGGAAACTTCGTGCGCACGGGATTTGCAGGCATCTCCTCGCTCAACCTCTCAAACTCGGTGGCCATCGTGCTCTACGAGGCCCTCAGGCAGACCGACTACCCGGGGATGGAGTAAGCAGCCCTCCGCAACCATCCACCCGTATCATGCAACACGCGAAACGCGAGCCACAGGTTGCAAATGAGAACGGTTTGAGGCCCGAACGGCTGGAAAAACGTTCAAATTCTCAACCCGTAGCTCGCAGAAGCAGCATGTTATGCCGGTTGCTGGGGCCGTTCCAACCTCAGGTCAAATGCAGAGCCGAGTACGTCCTCAAAAGGCTCACCTGCTGAAATGCGGGCAAGCAGCTCATCCTTTTTCGCGCGGCTCAGTTGCTTGAAGTGCCATTCGGCGCTCATGGCCTCGTGTTTTGTCTCGAATGCAGCGCTCGCCACAAGCTCGACGGGGCGGCGCGTCTTGGTGTATTTGGCCCCCTTGCCGGCGTTGTGCGCCGCCACGCGCGCCTCCACGTCGGGCGAGTAGCCGGTATAGAGGGTGCCGTCAGCACATTTGACCACATACATGCAGTGCACCAGACAACCCTCACCATTCCTTGCCGGACACACACTCATCCCGCTCATCGCACCTTGCGCTGAGGGACAATCCCCAAGAACACCACCGCATCTTGCTCATCTAACCGCTCATACAGCACGTCATAGCCGGCGGCGCTCAACTTCAAGCACGTGCTTCCATATGAGCGCCGTAGCGACAACTCGACCAGAGCCGACCCAACACCGGGGAATTCCTCGGCCATGGCGCATTTAGCACGCACCTCAGCCAGGGCATAATCCGGCAATCCAGCCGCATCATCGAGAAACGGGCCAGTGAACAGCGCCCTAGCCACGGCGGTCCCTGCGTCGAGCAATCTCTGCAAACGCCGCGTCCGTACCCTCGACGTAGTCTCCCGCAGCAAACGCGGCACGCCCGCGCGCGATCGACCCCTCTACGCTTGCGCAATACAGCGCACGCTCCACAGCATCGTCTATCTGCTGTTGAAAGACCTCGTCAGAGCAAAATACGAACGCCCCGGCGCCGTTTTCGGTGATGCGGACAAGGCCTTCCCTCGCAGCCTTTTTGACCTCTGCCTGGCGATCGCGCAGCGCCGTGCTCGAAAAAATGGCGTCCATGATTCCTCCGATGCAGTGTACGTAATTCTGTACAGAATTATATCCATCGCCAGACAGACCTGTAAACCCACGCTAAGCGCATGCAGTCAAAGAACGCTTAGAAAACCAATAGACGAGTGGGCCGTGCGGCACTTCGCTATTGCAACATCGCAGGCAGAAAACGCGTTCGACAAGGCTGATCGGACTTAATCATCGCCTAGCCAAGAACAAAGGCCGACCCCGAGACGCCCTCGAGGTCGGCCTTGCAGTTAAAAGCTCTTATCGTTCAGTTCAAACCCTGAAACCTACTCCTCAACGAGCTCGAAGAAGGTGGCGTCCTTACCGCACAGGGGGCAGACGAAGTCGGCGGGGAGCTCCTCGCCCTCACACTCGTAGATGTAGCCGCACACGGTGCACTTCCAGGTGGTCACCACGTCGGAAGCCTTCTCGGCAGCTTCGACGGTGCCGGCTGCAGGCTCGGCGTTGTCGGACGTAGCAACGGCGGTGCCAACAGACTCGTCGCCCGACAGGGAGGCTGCGATGGCGCCGGCAAGCTCGGTGAGCTCCTCGACGTTGGCGGCGTTGGGCGTGGAGCGGATGGTGACGAGGTCGCCCACCTGCACCATGTCGGGCATGGTGGCCACGATGTCCTGCATGAGCTGGCCGGATGCCGGGCTCCAGGTGCCGTTCTCAACGAAGGAGACCTTGCGGTTCTGCATGTTGTGGGCCACGAGGTCGTTGAGGAAGTTCTTCATGGGCGTGAAGATGCCCATGTTGTACGTGGCGCTGCAAAAGACCAGGTGGCTCGCACGGAAGGCCTCGCCGATGAGGTAGCTGCCGTGGGTCTTGGACACGTCGTAGACCTTGACGTCGTTGACGCCGGCCTGGGAGAGCTGCGAGGCGAGAATGTTCGCCGCGTTCTCCGTGCCACCGTAGATGGAGCCGTAGAAGACGACGACGGCCTCGTCCTCGGGCGTGTAGCTCGACCACTTGTCGTACTTGTCGATGATCCAGCCCAGGTCCTCACGCCAGATGGGGCCGTGCGTGGAGCACAGCATGGAGATGTCGAGCGTGGAGGCCTTGGCCAGCACGTCCTGGACCTGAGGGCCGTACTTGCCCACGATGTTGCAATAGTAACGGCGAGCCTCGTCAAGCCACTTCTCCTTGAAGTTGACCTGGTCGGCGTACATGTTGCCGTCGAGGGCGCCGAAGCAGCCGAAGGCGTCGGCGCTGAAGAGGATGCCGGTGGTGGCGTCGAAGGTCACCATGACCTCGGGCCAGTGCACCATGGGAGCCTCAACGAAGGCGAGGGTGTGCGCGCCCACCGTGAGGGTGTCGCCCTCAGCTGCGGTGATGACGCGGTCGGAGATGTCGACGCCCTCGAAGAACTGGCCAATCATGGCCTGAGCAAGCGCCGTGGTCACCAGGGTGCACTCGGGATAGCGCGTGAGGACCTGCGCCACGCCGGAAGCATGGTCGGGCTCCATGTGGTCGACGATGAGGTAGTCGAGGGTGCGACCGTCGAGCACAGCCTCAACGTTCTCGAAATACTGGCCGATGACGGAGCGGTCGACCGTGTCGATAAGGACGGTCTGCTCGTCAAGCAGCAGGTAGGAGTTGTAAGCCACGCCGTGATCGAGCGGATAGACGTTCTCGAACAGGGCAAGGCGCTTGTCGCAGGCGCCGACCCACCACAGGTCGTCGTTGATCTGGCGGGCGTTTGCCTTGCCGGCAAAGTACTCGGTCTTGGTCTCGGTCGTGGCGGCCTGAGCCTGGGGGACGCGAAGCGATGCAAGTGCGGCAAGGGCGGCTGCTCCGCCTGCGGTTGCCTTCACGAAGTTACGGCGGCTGGTGGTGGTGTCCATGGCGCTTCCTCTCTCCTGTTAAGAAACACTCTTGGTAGAAACGAACAGACTAGCCAAAGTAACGCTTGAGCAGGCCCTCGAACGCACGGCCGTGGCGCGCCTCGTCGCGAGCCATCTCATGCACCGTGTCGTGGATGGCGTCGAGGTTGGCGGCCTTGGCACGGCGGGCCAGGTCGGTCTTGCCGGCAGTGGCTCCCCTCTCGGCGGCAACGCGCATCTCGAGGTTCTTCTTGGTGGAGTCGGTCAGGACCTCACCGAGAAGCTCGGCGAACTTGGCGGCGTGCTCAGCCTCCTCAAGAGCGGCCTTCTTCCAGTACTCGCCGATCTCGGGATACCCCTCGCGCTCGGCAACACGGCTCATAGCAAGGTACATACCCACTTCGGAGCACTCGCCCTCGAAATTGGCACGAAGGTCGGCCACGATGACGGCCGGGACGTTCTCGAGCTTGCCCACACCCACAACGTGCTCGGCAGCCCAACCCTCCTCGACGGGCTCGCTGGCACCGCCGAGCTTCTCAAAGCGCTCGCCGGGGCACTTGCACTGGGGGCATACGTAGTCAGCGGGCATCTCGCCCTCGAACTCGGCAATGTAACCGCAGATGGGGCACCTGCACTGGTTCATTCGTATCGTCCTCTCCCAAAATCCCCTTCGAAGCAAGCATGGCTTCGACAGTCAGTAAAAAAGTCCCATACCGCCTTGGATGCGGTATGGGACTCATATTATTAGGATTTATTACTAATTGCAAGTATAGTTCAAAAAATATTTACCCGTCAGAGCGCGAGAACGCGTTCTTCATGAGCATGCTCGAGGAAAAGAGGACCTTGTCGAGCACGTCGGTCGTCTCCTCCTGCAGCTTGCGGGCCATGTCCTCGTTTGCCTGGCGCAGCACCGGCTCGGCCGCCTTGTAGTCGAGCCCCTCCTGAGTGACCTTCTTGTCGGTGGCGTTGAGCATCGCATGGCCCATGCCGCCCACTTTGAGCTGGTAGCGCTCAATGTGCGGGGCGCACACGGCAAAGTGCGGGTCGGCAATAGCCGCAATGAGGCGGTTTGCCCAGTAGAAGCTCTCAGTCGAGGGCTTGTCGGGCGTCACCGACATGTACGCAGGCACCTCGTCCACCGCAGGGTAGAACGGTACGAGGGCGTTGAAGGGGTTCGAGCCGAAGGCAATCCACTGCACGGCCGTGATGGCCTCGGTCTTGCCGGGACGCAGCTGCACCACGGAGAGCTGGCAGTTGCGGTTGATGCCGATGGCACGGTACTTGCCACGCTGGTCGGGGCAACCGGCGTGACCGTAAGGATCGTAGGGCGTGCCCTGGTAGTGCAGGGAGAGGGCATACTTCACGTCCTCCACGGTCACCTTGCGCTCGGGCACGCAGTCCCACGGCAGGGCGTCGCTCTCCGGGCCCATGGCTGCCTCGGGGCCGTCCCACACACACGTCGTGGGGTTGAGGAAGCGCTGGATAGCCCAAGTACGAGGCGTGTTGTACACATGGTCGGAGTCGCTGGCCGAGCCGAAGGCCTCACGGGGGTTGAACATGCCAAGGGGCGTTACGTCGTCGCCCTCGGCCTCGAAGCGCATGGTGAGGTCGAGGTGGTTCTCGGCCATCCACTCGCGCAGGTCGGCGCTGCACAGATGCTCGGCCTGCTCGCCAAAGGCGTCGTCGAGGTCAAACGAGTCGATAGAGAGCTGGTTGGGCACCACAACGTAGGCGTCGTCGGGCACGCGCTTGGCAATCCAATGGTGGCCGCCCACCGTCTCGAGCCACCAGATCTCGTCGACGTCCTGGAAGGCGATGCCGTTCATCTCATACGTGCCATAGCGCTCAAGCAGGCCGCCCAGACGCAGCACGCCCTCACGCGCCGAGCGGATGTAGGGAAGCACGAGCGTGAGCATGTCCTCCTCGCCGATGCCACCGGGCACCTCGGGCAGGGCACCGCAGGCGGGCTGCAAGCGCACAAGCGGGTCAGCGCCGAGCACGCGCTCGTTGGTGGTGAGCGTCTCGGTCTCGCTCATGGAAACGTTGGCCTCGTTGACGCCCGCCTCGCCCCAAATGCCTTCCTTAAGGTCGGCGTTGGGCACGCTGGAGTAGCGCATGGGCTCCTCGGGCAAGTCGATCTCGAGATGAGAGATGACGCAGCGATAGTGGCGCGGCTGGTCGGAGGGCTTCACGATGTTGTAGCGCTTGGCCGTGAACTCACCGCTGGGTGCGTCCTCGTTGCGCGCGACGATGGTCGACCCATCGTAGCTGGCATTCTTGCCAACGAGCAAAGTGGTGCAAGGCATGTAGGTGCTCCTTTAACCTCAAAGGGGCGCGGACATACATCCGCACCCCCTGTGAATAGGACGTTTACTTGTTCTTAGGCGCCGCGTGCTTGCCTATGGGCTCGTCGTCCTCGGCGTGGCGGCGCTTGGAGACGACGAACGCGACGGCCGCAACGAAGGCGGCACCCAAGCCCGCCAAGGTCGCAATCACCCATGCGGGCAACCCAGCCTGCTGGCGCTCCTCGGAAGACGTGGCGTCGGTCGCAGCGGACTTCTCGGGAGCAGCGGGCTGCGGGGCAGTCGCGGCCTGATCGGCCTTGCTGTCCTTGTCGGCCGCGGCATCGGGCTTCGATGCGGCGTCGCCCTGGTCAGCCTTGCCGTCCTGCGCAGCCGCGGCATCGGGCTTCGTCGGAGAAACGGCAGGCTGCGACGCAGAGTCGTCTTCGCCGGTCTTGGTGTCGGTCGCAGCGGCCGCATCCTTGTCAGAATCGGCCTCGGCCTGCGGTGCGGGAGCCGGCTCCTCGTCCTTTACATGCACGGTGACCTCGACGCTTTGCTGGGTCGCCTCGACCTCGCCGGAAATCTTGACGTCGGTGCCAGCCACAAACTCCTCGGCGCCGGGAACGTCCCACACCACGGCCTCCTCGCTCGTCTGGCCGTCAGACCAGCTCACTTGGACGGTGGCAGGCAAATCGGGCACCGCGCCGGGCTCAACCTCAAGAGCCTGGGCTGCGGCGTCAGACACCTCAACCGCCGTGGCCTCGGGGGCCCTGACCTCGACCGTCGCCACGACGGGGTCGGCCAGGCCCTCGACGGAGCCCGCGACCTCGACGGCGCCGGGCTGGGAGGTGTCGGCCGCGCCCCAGGAGACGGGCTCGTCGGTCACGTCGCCGTTGGACCAGGTGACGGCCACGGTCTCGGGCAGGGCGGGCTCGCCGCCCACCCAGACCTCCTGGGCCTGGGGCGCCTGGGCGGAGGCGGGCTCGGCGGGGGCGACCTCGACGGTGGCGCTCACGGACTGGCCCGTTTCGCCCACGGCCCCCTGCACCTCGACCGTGCCGCCCTCGCGGGCGGACAGGGCCGCGAGCTGGGCCTCGTCGGGCTCGGCCCAGGCGACGGGCTCCTCGCTCACCGAGCCGTCCGACCAGGTGACGGGCACGGTTTGGGGAAGGGCCGCCAGGGCGTCGGCGGCCGAGGCGCCGCTGGGCACGGAGGCCGCGATGGGCCCGCCGCCGCCGGCCGACACGGCCTCGGGGGCCCTGACCTCGACCGTCGCCACGACGGGGTCCGCCAGGCCCTCGACGGAGCCCTCCACCTCGACGGCGCCGGGCTGGGAGGTGTCGGCCGCGCCCCAGGAGACGGGCTCGTCGGTCACGTCGCCGTTGGACCAGGTGACGGCCACGGTCTCGGGCAGGGCGGGCTCGCCGCCCACCCAGACCTCCTGGGCCTGGGGCGCCTGGGCGGAGGCAGGCTCTGCGGGGGCGACCTCGACGGTCGCGCTCACGGACTGGCCCGTTTCGCCCACGGCGCCCTGCACCTCGACCGTCCCGCCCTCGCGTGAGGACAGGGCCGCGAGCTGCCCCGCGTCGGGCTCGGCCCAGGCGACGGGTTCCTCGCTCACCGAGCCGTCCGACCAGGAGACGGGCACGGTCTGGGGAAGGGCCGCCAGGGCGTCGGCGGCCCCGGCGCCGCTGGGCACGGACGCGGCGAGGGGCTCGCCGTCGCCTGCCGACACGGCCTCGGGGGCCCTGACCTCGACCGTCGCCACGACGGGGTCGGCCAGGCCCTCGACGGAGCCCTCCACCTCGACGGCGCCGGGCTGGGAGGTGTCGGCCGCGCCCCAGGAGACGGGCTCGTCGGTCACGTCGCCGTTGGACCAGGTGACGGCCACGGTCTCGGGCAGGGCGGGCTCGCCGCCCACCCAGACCTCCTGGGCCTGGGGCGCCTGGGCGGAGGCGGGCTCGGCGGGGGCGACCTCGACGGTGGCGCTCACGGACTGGCCCGTTTCGCCCACGGCCCCCTGCACCTCGACCGTGCCGCCCTCGCGGCTGGACAGGGCCGCGAGCTGCCCCGCGTCGGGCTCGGCCCAGGCGACGGGCTCCTCGGTCACCGAGCCGTCCGACCAGGAGACGGGCACGGTCTGGGGAAGGGCCGCCAGGGCGTCGGCGGCCAAGGCGCCGCTGGGCACGGACGCGGCGAGGGGCCCGCCGTCGCCGGCCGACACGGCCTCGGGGGCCCTGACCTCGACGGCCGCCACGACGGGGTCGGCCAGGCCCTCGACGGAACCCTCCACCTCGACGGCGCCGGGCTGGGAGGTGTCGGCCGCGCCCCAGGAGACGGGCTCGTCGGTCACGTCGCCGTTGGACCAGGTGACGGCCACGGTCTCGGGCAGGGCGGGCTCGCCGCCCACCCAGACCTCCTGGGCAGGCACCGCTTCGGCGGACACCATTGCCGCCGCTTCAACCTTGATCTGTGCACTGGACGCAACGCCCGTCTCGCCAACCACGCCGCTCAGCGTGAACGCAGCGCCCCCGCGACTGGAAAGCGCGGCCTCCTGCTCGCCTGGAAGCGCGCTCCATGCGATGGGTTCCTCGGTCACGCTGCCATCAGACCAGCTTACCGAGGCAGTGGCCGGCAATGCCGCAACAAGGGCGTCGGCATTCATCTCGCCGCTCGCGATATCAAGCTCCATATCCTGCCCCTCGACGCTTGCGACCTCGAGCGGCTTGACCGTCACTTGAGCCGTTACAGGGCTGGAAAGGCCCTCGATCGTACCCGTGGCCGTAAGCGTCCCGACAACGGAGGTGTCAAGCTCGTCCCAGGCCACAGGCTCATCGCTCACGTCGCCGTTGGACCAGGTGACGGTCAGGGTTTCAGGAAGCTCGGGGGTGCCGCCCACCCAGATCTCCTGGGCAGAGGGCATATCGGCATACACGGGCACGGCAGGCAAGACGGTCACCTTCACGGTGACGTCCTCGCCCAGGGTCTCCACGGTACCCGCGACCTCGAACGAACCGCCCTCGCGACTCTTCAGCATGGCAAGCTGCTCGTCGGTCAGGGGCTCCCACGTCACCGGCTCGTCGGTCGTCGCGCCGCCCGTCCACAGGACGCTCATCGTCTGGGGAAGCTCGAGCGTGTCGCCGCTGGGGACCATCGAGATGATGGTGCCGCTCTCGCCCAGGGCCGTAGGCACTGCGACGACCTCGACCTCAGCACTGGCTACGACCTCGCCGGCCATAACGACCTGCAACGTCGCAGGCCCGGACACAAATCCGCCCAAGGCCCGAAGCTTGCCACCTGCGATTTCGCCGACAACCTTGCCGTCTTGGACGACCTGCACCGTTGCCTGCTCAAACAGCTCGGTCGGGTCGATGGCGACGCCCGCGGCACGGCCCACGGCATTGCCCGTGAGCGTCGTGGAGGCGTTGATGCCCAGCTCGACCGGCTCGCCGACCGTCAGGGTCTCAGGGGCGACGAGCTCGAAAATGAGCTTGTCCTTCTGCACGTTCACGCCCTGGTAGATGGCACCGCCCGTCGTGGGGGCATACGTGGTGCCGTCCGCCTCCTCGGGAGCCGCGTCGCCAAAGAGGCAGACCGTGTAGACTTCCTGGTTGGAAAGCATGACGGACGCCATGCCCACGGCCTTGGCCTCGTTGGACACGGCGTTGGCATAGTCGCCCGTGGTGTAGTACACCGTGCTCTGGGGGCCATACCAGTATGCCTCCGACTGCACGTACCAGGCGTCAAGCGTGCCCTGTATGCTCGTGAGGTTTGAAATGTTGACGCCCGTGATGTGGGTGTTGGGGAAGAACGTGTTGCCTTCGCCGTTGATGACGCTGCCCGAGCCGTCCAGTCGCTCGAGCGTGGCGGGATCGGCACCCAGAGCAAGCTCGACGGCCAGCTCCTGGGCCGCGAATGCAAGGGAGTCGCTCCATACGAGCGGCTCGCCCGCAATGGGCTCGCCTTCGGCGTTGCACGCGCCCTTCTCGGCCGCCTGGACACGCCAGGCGTTCATCTGACGAATCGTGATATCGGGATCGACCATCATGGAGGCGGCCCAGACCCACAGCGTCACGCAGTCATCGGCGGGAGCGCACTCGGGGTCGACCTTGACGGGCGGCGCCAGCACCTCGCCCTCCGCAGCGCCATGCCTCTTTTCGGGGGCACCCACGGGGTCCATGCCGGGACGGGGGTTCTCACCCATGTCATCGGGAAGCGGCGGAGGACCGCCGGCGTCGTCGGGAGTCACCCAATTGATGGTGGAGGCATCGTCTACAACCGTGGCTTGCGGGTCGCCACCGGAGCTGGCCAAAGCGGGGGCGGCCCATGCCAGGGTGCCGACCGCAAGCAGGGTCGCACCGGCCGCGACAACCCTGCGTCCAAGCCAGGAATTCTCTTCGCTCATTCCTTGCCTACCTTTCTCGCTCACGTACAGGCAGGCTGACAATGAGTCAAAGGAGGTGCAGCCCGCACGGCAAACACAGATGGGGCTAGTGTACCCCCTACGGCTCAGGAAAACTTCAGGAAACGGCTGTTTAAGGGGTATATTCGCCCATTCGGCTACGCCAAGTTTCGCCGTTAGGCGATTCTGCCCACATTCCCTGTTTCCTTTGGCGGAAAAATCGTTTAAGATGCGCGCAGCCGACTCCCGGCAGGGAACTGAGGGAGAGAAAACACAGGAGAGAACAAAATATGGGCACCATTCACGCCGTTTGCACCAGCGACCGCAAGGGGATTCAAAAGACCCCGCAGGCCAGCGTGGAGCTCAAGGAAGACTGGGGCATCGAGGGCGACGCGCATGCCGGCAAGTGGCACCGTCAGGTGAGCCTGCTGGGATTCGAAGCCATCGAGGATTTCAAGGACCGTGGGGCCGACGTATCCGACGGCGCCTTCGGTGAGAACCTCATCGTGGAGGGCTTCGACCTCAAGCACCTGCCGCTCGGCACGCGATTCACCACCTCGGGCGGCGTCGAGCTCGAGCTCACCCAGATCGGCAAGGAATGCCACACGCACTGCGCCATCTACTATTCCATGGGCGAGTGCATCATGCCCCACGAGGGCGTGTTCGTGCGCGTGCTCAAGGGCGGCACCGTGCATCCCGGCGACACCATCGAGATCACCCGCAACCCCACTCCCGAGCAAACCGCCGAGGTCGCAGCCTATGCCGCCGCCTGCGTGGCCGCACAGAAAGGCGCCCCGTTCGTCGCGTAGGCCTTCCTCCGTTCACTGTCCTCGTACCGAATGCTGTGAAAACCCGGGCCAAGGGCGCACAAGCCGCGCCTTTGGCCCTTTTCTTGCATTCACTGCGGAGGCAAACTCTAGAAAGGCCTTTGGAGAACCAAAACAAGGGCACATCTCATAAACCCTTGCGGCTAGGAATTACTTCCTGCTGCAAGGGTTTCTCTGTTTTGATGGAAACGATTTCAGCTTGCTCTTATAGATTCCAGTATAATGGAATCTAGTCATTAAAACTGCGGTTGTTTTTACTAAAATGGAATCTATTACAGGGGGCAGCATGATTGATCGACCCACCTATCTCGATGCAATCAAGCCGTTCGTTGGGACGAATGTCATCAAAGTGCTTATCGGCGTACGTCGCTCTGGAAAGTCCACCATTCTCAAGCAAGTACGCGACAATTTGTTGGCGTCGGGGGTTCCAGAAACCGCATGCATCACCATGAACCTCGAGTCAGGCATGTTTGCCAGCATCAATACGGCAGACCAGCTTTACTCCTACCTATCCGGGCGCGTTGTCCCTCAAGGCAAGACGTACATCTTCCTTGACGAAGTCCAGGAGATCGAAGGTTGGGAAAAGGCCTTGAGGTCGCTCATGGTCGACTTCGACGTCGACCTGTACATAACCGGTTCGAACGCCCACCTGCTTTCTAGTGAGTTGGCAACCCTCATCACCGGGCGCTATGTACAGATTCCGGTGTACCCGCTCTCCTTCAAGGAATACCTGGCCGGACTTAACCAACTTGCACCCACAGACTCGCGCGCGGCATTCAAGCGTTTCCTCGTTCAAGGCGGTTTCCCCTTCCAAAGCGAACTCGCATTCGAGCAGGCCCCCACGTTGCAGTACGTCGAAGGGGTCTATTCCACAGTGCTCCTTAAAGATGTCGTTCAGCGAGTCGGCGTGCGCGATCCGGATTTGCTCACCAGGGTGCTGGGCTACGTCATCGAACAGGTCGGGCACACGTTCTCGGCCACAAACATCGCGGCGTACCTCAAGTCCGAGCGGCGCAAAGTATCGGTTGAGACGGTTTACGGATATCTTCGCGCGGCGGAAGCAGCCTGCCTCATCTATCGCGTCAAGCGCGAGGACTCCATCGGCAAGCAGGCCTTGCGCTTCAACGAGAAGTTTTACCTGGTCGACCAAGGTATTCGTCAGGCCCTGGGCTATGCCAATGCGAACGCTATAGACCAGGTGCTTGAAAACATCGTATGCATGGAGCTGCTGCGCCGCGGCTATGAGGTGCGCGTCGGCAAAGCCGGCGACAAGGAAGTGGACTTCGTGGCAGTCCGAGGAGAGGAGCGGGTTTACTTCCAAGTGACGTACATCATTGCGTCGCCTCAGACGGAAGAGCGTGAGTTCTCCGCCTTGGAAGCCATCCCCGACAATTACCCCAAAATCGTGCTCTCGCTCGATGGGTTTCCCCGAAGCCGCAACGGCATCCAGGGAGTCAACCTCATCGATTGGCTATTGGAGTAAGCTCACCGGCAGCGGGCCGGCGAGAGAAGTGTCGGAAAATCCGCCGATGCGTCGGTGGGTTTTCTTGCTGGATTACAGCTTCCAGGCGGCAATGCCTTTGTAGGAGATGTCCTTCACACCCAAAAAGCTCTTGAGGCCCAGGATGACCTCGTCGTCGACCTCAAGGCCGCGCGCCAAGAACAGCTCCCCCACAGGCGCTTCCACGATGCGCCAGGTACCCTGTGCTCGCAGCTTGTCTGCCTCGGGAGCCTTCGCAAAACGGGAGTAGAGCTCAGAAGAGTCAGCACAGCAGCCAATGGCCGAGACCTCCTGAAAGACGACGGCGCAGAAGCCCTTTGCCCGCATGTAGTCTTGAAGCCGCTGCTCATAGGTGACGTTCACGTGTGCCTCCGGTTACGAGTTGTGTGCCGTCACATGATATGCGAAGCCCCATGATAGCGTGTAGTTGGCTCGACTGCCGTCCGTCTACGGCACGCGGAATCAGGCGAGCGAGACCGCCGCCGCAACCGACACCCCACCGGCGGCGCGCACATCAGCCACGACCTAGCCCGGCCAGACGCAAGCAGGCCCGGCGCCCCAGAAGGTGTTTGCATGAGCATGCCCCAAGTCGTACGCGCTCATTACGAGAAGGTCGTCTGCGCGTGCTGCTTTCTGTTCCTGTTCGTCAACATGGGCTTTGCAAGCACGTCGTTTGGCGTGTACCAGCCCTACATCGTCGAGGTGGTGGGCAACACCGCCGGCTCGGTCGTGCTGGCATGCCGCACGCTCACCTCGCTTGTCTGCATGCTGCTCGTCAACCGCTACTACACCCGGCTCGACTGCAGACGCGGCGTGCTCGTGGCCACGCTGCTCACCGCCGTGGGGTTCGGCGTCTTCTCGCAAGCGCGCTCCACAGCGCTCTTCTGCCTTGGGGCGGTCTTCACCGGAGTGGGATACGGCCTGGGCGGCATGGTTTGCATGACGACGCTCGTGGGACGCTGGTTTCACGACCATGTGGGCACGGCCGTGGGAATCGCCTCGGCAGGCAGCGGCATGGCCTCGCTCATTGTCTCTCCCGTGGCGGCGCGCATCATCCATGCGAGCTCGCTGTCTGCGGCGTTTCTCTGCGAGTCGGCGATTGCGGCGGTCATCGGCGCCGCGGTCTTCGTCCTTCTGCGCAATCGCCCACAAGACATGGGGCTCGAGCCCTTCTCCTTGCCCGAACGGCCAGAAAACGGCAGCTTTCACAAACCGGGCCATCCCCATGCGGTGCAGGCGGCAAACGAGGGCGGCGTCGACCTGCCCCGTGGGGCGTTCGTCGCGATGATGGTGGCCATGACGCTTCTGGGGGTGCTTTCGGTGGACGGGTTCAACTACCTGTCCATCCTGCTCACCTCAAACGGAATCGACCGCATGCAAGCAGCCACCGTCATCGCCGTCGCGGGCGGCTGCCTCACCGCGTCCAAAGCCATCTCGGGCAAGGTGTTCGACATCGTCGGCGTCTTCAAGGGCTCGGTCGTCTTCTTCTGCATCTTCATCGCAGGTTGCGCCATGTGCTGCCTGGTGGGCGTCGGGGGCACGGCAATCGCCTGGGTGGCGGCCGTGCTCTTCGGCTTCGGGCTGTCGCTGGGCACCGTGGGCATCTCCGTGTGGTCGCTCAAGCTCTCCACGCCGCTGCGCCGTGCGCGCGTCATCAAGAACTTCCAGGTGGCATACTCGCTTGGCGGCTTCGCCTTCAACATCGTGCCAGGCACACTCGCCGACCTGTGCGGCTCCTATGTGCCGAGCTACCTCATCATGCTGGGCTTTCTGCTTGTCTGCGCCGCCATCACCCTCACGACGTACTGGCGCTATGCAGTGAGGAGATGAGCCCCGGCCGCACACCGACGGCCCCACAAGGCATGACCGACACCGCACGCGCCCAATCAGCCAAAACGCCGAGGGGCTCGGCCGCCTCCTGGCAGCCGAGCCCCTCGCTCCATCATATATAAGAAGGAAGACGGCCGCCTATGACCTGCTGGGCAGCAGCGTCACGGCCTCGCCGAGCACATGGCCGCGGCAGGCCTGCACCAGCTCGTTTGCCCAGAACGGCGCAGCCAGATCGAGCTCGACGTCGAGGGCGACGGCATGCATGGTGTAGACGTGGTCGGCATTGGGCGGGCAAGGACCCTCGTAGCCCACGCCAAACTCCGGGTCGCGCTTTGCGGCGCTGTTGTACCCCTGGAAGAGCCCAGGCTGGCCGAGGCGCGACACGTCGTCGGCGAACAGGACCGTGTCGCCCTCAATCCCCGTCTGGTACGCACACCAGTGCATCCACGGGAACCCGCACACCGGCATGGAGTCCCAATCCATGAAGATCCATGCGAGGGTGCGCGTGCCCTGCGGCACGTCGGTCACCTCGAACGGGAACGACCTCAGGCACATGCCCGCGCCCTGATCGGCTTCAGCGCTGAACTTGCCGTAGGTATCGGGCAGGTAGCCCTGCTCATCAAGCTGCACGTTGACCTGCACGGCCGAATCTCCTCTCTCGGACAGACAAAACCGAACCGTTACTCTTTGTCGAACGACTCCATCATGTCAAAAATGGCCTCGCCGTACTTGGCGGCGCCCTGCTCGGAGCACCAGACGATCGTGACGCTCACGGAGTCGTCCTCGAGAACCGGGGTCACGATGACGACAGCGTACACAGTCTCGTCGGGGTCTGCAACCTCATAAGAGCTGTATGCCGACACGAGGCCGTTCTTGCCGTCGACCACGTCGCGGTCGAGCAGCGTGACCTTGGACTCGGGGGAGTCGCCTTCGGGCGTAAGGGCCTCATACAGCGCGGCATAGTCCTCGCTGGTCAGCTCGGCGGCGCCCTCAACCACATGGCCCATGGTCATGATGAGGATGTCGCCGTTCTCGTCGATCCAGGCGTAATCCTCGTCCTCATAGGGAACCAGGCCCTCAGGCAGGTCGAAGGTAAAGCCGCAGGAAGAAGTCCCCAGGTCGTCGATGTCGAGACCGTCGTCCTCGGCAAGCTTGAGGGAGTCGATGACCTCGGTCAGCTCGTCGGTGTCCTCGTCGGTGACGTCGTTGGCGGAGTAGCCCATCTGCATGAACGTGAAGCCGCCCTCGGCCGTGGGCACATAGAGCTGCACGATGATGTAGGTGTCGTCGCCGTCGGGCACGACCAGGCCATAGGCGTACATCAACGTGCCCTCGCCGAGCTCGTCGGAGCCGAGCTCCTCAACCGTGGAGCCCTCGTAGCCCGCGACGGAAATCTGGGCAAGGCTGCTGAAGAACGACGCCCAGTCGGTGTCGGCGGGGAAGCCGACCTCGCGCATGTCGTAGACGCTGATGGAAACGGTGCCCGACTCATTGGTCACGCTCAGCACGTCGTCACTGGGATCCTCGTCGTCGGTGTAGCCCTCGGGCACATCAAAGGCAAGGCCGGCGAAGTTGATATGCGTGCCCAGGGAGATGAGCGTGTCGGATTCGTCGGCGCCGGGGGCGGCGGGAGCCTGCTCGGTGCCGGCCTGCTCGGCCGCGCGCGCAACGGCGTCAAGCGCGCTGCCCAGGGCAGACGAGTCACCCGCCGCAAGCGCGGGCGCGGCGAGGCATGTGCCCGCCACAGTGAGAGACAGGGCGGCAGAGGCGAAGAGCTTGAACGACTTATTCATACGAGCGTCCTCCTTGCGTCAGCTGGCACATCAAATAAAAAAGGCGACAGCAGTATAACCTGCTGCCGCCTTTAAAGGCCTAGCGAATGACGTCGCAGCCCATGTACGGACGCAGGACCTCAGGCACCGTGACCGTGCCGTCGGCGTTCTGGTAGTTCTCCAGAATCGCCGCCATGGTGCGGCCGGCGGGCAGGCCCGAGCCGTTGAGCGTGTGCACGAGGCGCGTGCCCTTGAAGGCAGCCGGGTCGGAGTAGCGGATGTTGGCGCGGCGAGCCTGGAAGTCGCCGCAGTTGGAGCAGGAGCTGATCTCCTTGTAGGAGTTGTAGCTGGGCAGCCACACTTCCAGGTCAAACGTCTGGCGAGCGGAGAAGCCCAGGTCGCCGCCGCACAGGTTGATGATGCGGTAGGGCAGGCCAAGCTGCTGGAGCACGTACTCGGCCTCCTCGACCATGGCGGCCAGACAGGCGTCGGACTCCTCGGGCTTGGAGAAGTTCACCATCTCGACCTTGTCGAACTGGTGCTGGCGGATGATGCCGCGCGTGTCGCGACCGGCGGAACCGGCCTCCTCGCGGAAGCAGGGGGTGAACGCCGTGTAGTGCAGCGGGAGCTTGGCGCCGTCGATGGTCTCGTCGCGGTGCAGGTTGGTGAGCACGACCTCGGCCGTGGGGATGAGGTACATGTCCTCGTCCTCGCCGCGCACGTGATAGAGGTCCTCGTCAAACTTAGGCAGCTGGCCCGTGCCGTACAGCGTTGCGCGGTTGGCGATGATGGGCATCCAGAACTCCTGGTAGCCGCGCGAAGTGTGCGTATCGATGAAGAAGTTGATGAGGGCGCGCTCAAGGCGGGCACCCATGCCGGCGAGCACGGTGAAGCGGGCGCCGGACAGCTTCACGCCGCGGTCGAAGTCGAGAATGCCCAGGTCGGTGCCCAGGTCCCAGTGAGGCTTGGCCTCGATGCCCTCGGACGCAAAGTCACGCGGGGTGCCCCAGCGCTTGACCTCGACGTTGAACGTCTCGTCGAGACCCTCGGGCGCGGCGTCGGCGGGGATGTTGGGGATGTGGCTCACGAGCTCGGTCTCGGCACCCTCAAGCTCGTCGCGGCGGGCGTCGAGCTCGGCGATGCGGTCCTTCATGGAAGCGACTTCCTCGCGCATGGCGGCAGCCTCGTCGGCACGGCCGTCCTTCATGAGGGCGCCGATCTCCTTGGAGGAGCTGTTGCGCTTGGCCTGAAGAGTCTCGACCTCCTGGATCACCTCGCGGCGCTGCTGGTCGAGAGACAGGAAGCGCTCCTTGTCCCAAGAGCCGTGGCGCTTGGCCATGGCGGCGTCGAGGACCTCGGGGTGCTCACGAAGCAAGCGAATGTCGTGCATGTCGTTCCTCCTGTGGTGTGGCGGCCCCTTGCAGGGCTGCAAAGACTGTGTCCGTCCCCTCCCAAACAGGCGAGAAGGTCGGACGAATCGCATAATTCCGTCATTTTAGCCCTTAGAGCAGCCTAATGTGGGGGTATGCTATCGCACGCATGTTACTACCACAGCTGGAGGACCCATGGATTTCTTTTTGTGGCTGTTCGGTTGGGAAACCGAGTCGCATTTCACGCTTTTCGGCATGGAGAGCGGCGTCGTGTTCCTGATCATCGGCGGTATGCTCATCTTCATCATCATCGCCTTCCTCGCCGAGCGCAAGACGCACAAAATGTTCTACAACCACCCTGTCGAAGAGGACAAGGACTGGTGGGAGGACGACGATGACGACTGGGACGACGATGACGATGAGGACGATGACGACGACCGTTAATCAGTCAGCGTAAGTTTCCCCTCACAATCAAGGAGACGTCTGTATGACGACCGACGACAAGCAGGTTGCCGGAGCAGTTGTTGATGCGCCACAAGCCGAGCCGGCAGCTGAAGCTCAGGGTTGCGAACCCGGCAAGCCCATCATGACCGAAGGCCAAGCCATTCCGGCCAAAAAGGTGCCCGTGCCGCTCAAGGTCTTCGGCATCCTCATGATCATTTGGGGCGCCGTCGAAATCCTGAAGCTGCTCGCCGTCGTTCTCGCCATCATTCTCGCCTTCGTCTTCAATGTCGACATCACGCAGTACACGGGCAGCACCTCGCTGCAGAAACCGGTGCTGGTGCTTTTGATTTGCCTGGCCGCAAGCTCGGGACTCATCGCGGGATTCGACATCGCGCTGGGTGTGCTGCTCGTCAAGGACAAGCGCCGTCACTCCGCACAGATCGCCCGCACCATCATGGTGTTGCTGGTGGCCCAGCTCATCCTCAACATCCTGAACAGCGGTGTGAACCATGCCCTCGAAGCGACGGGTCTTCCCATCGTCTTCATGATTGTGCTGCAAATCTACCTCGACCCCTCGCTTGCCGAGGAGCGCGCCCTCGAGCGTAAGCTGCGCAAGCTCGACGAGCGCAGCCGGGAAGAGGAGCGCCTCGAGCATCTCAAGAAGTACGGCGGCAAGGCGCCCTTCAAGCTCACCTTCTTCAACCTGTTCTGGACGTTTGTCATCTGCTGCGTGCTGGGTGTCATCATCGAGACCATCTACTGCCTGGTGAGAGGTGCGGGCTACATGGACCGCGCAGGCATGCTCTACGGCCCCTTCTCCCCCATCTACGGTTTCGGCGCCGTGCTCATGACCATCGGCCTCAACGGCATCCGCGACAAGAACCCGATTCCCATCTTCTTCCTGAGCGCCCTCATCGGCGGCGCATTCGAGTTCTTGGTGAGCTACCTTCTTGAGTTTGCCTTCGGCATCACTGCCTGGGATTACAGCGGCACGTTCCTCTCCATCGACGGGCGCACGAACGGTGCCTTCATGGCGGCCTGGGGCATCTTGGGCCTGGTGTGGGTGAAGTACCTCATGCCCATCATCTTCGACCTCGTGCACAAGATTCCCTGGAACTGGCGCTACGCCGTCACGACCGTGGCCTTGGTGCTCATGATCATCGACGGCGGCCTCACCTTGGTAAGCTACGACCGCTGGTTCTCGCGCCAGGTGGGCATCCCCGCCGAGACGGCCGTGGAGCAGTTCTGCGACGAGCATTACCCCGACGCCTGGATGGAGCACCGCTTCCAGACCATGACCATGAACGCCGAGAACGCCACGAGGTAGCACCTCGCCAGCCTATCTACCAAAAGGGCGCGCCCGCAGCAATGCAGGCGCGCCCTTTTTGTTGCCCCAACCCCCCAACAATCTCCCCCGGGTCGCTGTGGTGCGTCAGCTGCAAGGCTCTTTGAGGCGTGGCGTACTAAGGTGTACGCGAGCCTCAAAGCAACGCCGCAGATGGCATGCCGCGACCCCCAATAATCCCTCCCGGGTCGCTGTGGTGCGTCAGCCACAAGGCGGATTGGGGCGCAGTGTACTGGCGTTCCACCAACCCCCAACAATCTCCCCCGGGTCGCTGTGGTGCGTCAGCTGCAAGGCGCTTTGAGGCGTGGCGTACTAAGGTGTACGCGAGCCTCAAAGCAACGCCGCGGATGGCGTGCCACAGCGGCCCGCCCTAACATTCGTAGACGGGTTCGCCCATAAGTCTGGTCTCATACACCGCCGCGTCGAACTCGCTCCTAAAGGCGGCCGTGCGCAAAAGGCTGCGGGCCGCCTTGATAAAGGAGGCGGTGGCAGGCGTCTTGAGAACCACGAGGTCAACGGTCTCGTCTTGCATGGGCACAAACTCGAGACCCCTCAGTTGGCGGGCCGGCTTGGCTGAGGTGACGGCGACGTTTGCAAGGCCGCGCGACACCATGAGCGCTTGGGCGAGCTCCGAGGCGGCGGGGCGGTCGTACCCGGCCAGGACATCGGCGCGCGCCTCAAGGTACTTGAGCTTTTCATCGAGCAGCACGCGGGGGCCTGCGCCACGCTCGCGGTTTGCGATGACAACGCCGGGCTTGAGCAGGTCGCCCCACTCGTACAGGCCCAAGGGATTGCCCGCAGCCACGGTGAATCCCACCTTGCGCTTGAACAGCCTGAACGAAATGGCAGGCACACCGGGCAAAAGCGTGCGCAGGTACGGCGCATTGTACGCGCAGTCGCGCTCGCTCCACAGACCCACGACCGCAGCGTGTGCGCCGCCCGTGTACATGCGCGCAAGGCTCATATAGTCGTTGGTATGGCAGCGCAGCGCCTTGACGCCCAGTCCTGCCAGGTAGTTCGCCAGCATGTCGGCCACGATTTCTTGGCCGCCCACAACGATGGAGCCGCGCACCCACGACGGCACCTCGTCGAGCACGTCGCCCGGAACAGGCACGTCGCTCGGCTCGTCTGCCCTCGAGGCAACAGCGGCCTTCGTCTCCTGGCTGGCAGCCACGCCTTCAAGCCGCGCACGCACGTCGTCGTAGCGAAACCGCATCTGCCTGCCCACGCGATACGACGGCAGCTCACCCGTGCGGGCCAGTTTATATACGGTGTTCCTGCTTACGTGCAGGATGCGTGTGACATCCTCCACGCGCAGGGCATCGCCTTGGGCGAAGCCCAAGTCGGTCGCCTCGATGCGCTGCGCGGGCAACGCCTGCGCCTGATCGGCGGCGTCTACATTTTCAGCCACAAGCCCTCCCAAGGCTAGCGCTCAACACTGTGCATAGTTGGTACATGTTAGTACAACTTGGTATGAGTATATGGCAATTTGAGCAGTTCGATTGTTGCATATATCACGCTTGCTACTATTTCTTCAGTTGCGTCCAAAGGATTGCAGCCCATCGCGAGGCATTTCCTCGCCTATACATTCACCCTCCCAAGGGACGAAGGCCAGTTCGATGAGGAGTCGAGCGGCTTTCGTTTTTTTATAGCCGCTTTTACAGACGCGCGGCAGTGCGCATCAAGTATCCTATGCAAACGGCAAGTGGGAGGTGCCCCATGGTAAACGTGCTCATCAGACTCATTCGCGTGCTGCCTGTGCTGGCAGTCGTGGCCGGCGTAACGGCGCTGCTCTACGGCCTCCTTGTGGCCACGAGCACGCGCGACAAAGCCCGCCGCATTTTGATCAAGGTGCTGAGTGTCGTGAATGGCGCGCTTGCCGTCGCGTTCACCCTCGTTATGCTCTACGCCCTCTTTGAGAACAACACCTACGTGCTTGAGGTCGCCGACGTTAGCGCCGCCCTCTTCGCCATCATCTTCATCATCGTGCGCATCATCGCGTGGCACATGCGCGCCAAAACCTCGTCGAAGGAAACGAAATGACCCCCATCGCACGGCTCGACCTCGTGCTTGCCAAACTCGGCAAATGCCCTTCGCGCGAAAAGGCCAAGGCAGCCATCGCACAGGGCCTCGTCTACGTGAACGGCCAGGTCTGCACCAAGGCGAGTGCCATGGTGACGCCTGCCGACAAACTCGAGGTGCGCGGTTGCGCCATCCCCTTCGTGGGACGCGGTGGTTTGAAATTGGCACGTGCGCTCGAGGTATGGGGCATCGATTTGAGCGGCCTGCGCTGCGTTGATGCCGGCGCCTCCACGGGCGGCTTCACCGACTGCATGCTTCAGGCAGGCGCGGCGCACGTGTGGTCCATCGACGTGGGTCACGACCAGCTGCACGAAAGCCTTGTGGCAGATGAGCGCGTCACGAGCCTCGAAGGCCTCGACATCCGCCTGGCCACCCCAGAGCTCCTCGGCGCAGAAGCAGACTTTTTGGGATCGGACGTCTCGTTCATCTCCCTGGGCAAGGTGCTGCCAAGCCTCGCCGGGCTCATCCACACCGGGGCTCACGCCGTCTGCCTCGTGAAACCGCAGTTCGAAGCAGGCCCCGAGCATGTGGGCAAACGCGGCGTCGTCAAAGACCCGCAGGTCCACCGCGATGTGCTCACCTGCGTGACCGAGCAAGCCCGGCAGGCTGGCTTTGCCGTGCTCGACCTCACCCACTCGCCCATCAAGGGCCCCGAGGGCAACATCGAGTACCTCATGTTCCTACAAAAAGACGCGGGCGACGAGGGGCGTGTGAACGCCAGCCTCATCACCCGCGTCGTACACGAGGCGCATGCCGAACTTAATGACTAACGCTCCACGCAGCTTCTAGCCCAAAACCGCGTCGCGCACGCCATCGGCGAAGCTCTTGGCACCTTCACCGAACTCCTTGGCGCCGTCCACAAAATCCTGCGCCTTCTTCGCAGCCTCCGGGAAGGCCTGGTTCACGGCATCGGCCGCCTCGCCCAGGGCCTGACCAGCCGCATCGGCAATCTGACCGGCGACTTGACCCGCTGCGTCGACCGCATCGCTCGCCACTTGCTTGGCGCTCGCATAGCCTTCAAGCGCAGGTGAGATCTGGTCGAGCACACTCCTAAGGTCGTCCACCACACCGGCCAGCTCGTCGCATGCCTGGTTGAGCTCGTCAAAATGGAAGTCACTGAGCGCAGCCAGCTGCTGGGCATCGGCATCAAGACGGGGACCTGCCGCACGCAGCGTCTCAACCATGCCGTCGATGCCAGCCAATGCATTCGCCACATCGCTTGCTCCCGACAGGACAAACTCGCCCGTGACACCCGTCGCCGCGCTCACGAGACCCTTACC
Source organism: uncultured Coriobacteriales bacterium (assembly GCA_934654475.1). Taxonomy (GTDB): domain Bacteria; phylum Actinomycetota; class Coriobacteriia; order Coriobacteriales; family UMGS124; genus UMGS124. Next base: position 13,892 of record CAKUFZ010000009.1, on the reverse strand, counting down.
CAGCGAGTTCAGTGCGCCGGAAGGCAGCGTCTGTGCGACATCGGACACCGGCATGACGATGCTTGCCATGACGTCTTGCCCCACAGCCACAAGCGTGCGGGCACCGCGCACGTCTTCGCCAAGCACGGGCACGCACGCCGCCACATCCCACACGCCCCCATCGAGCTCGGCCGCAATGCCGTCAAGCGCGGAGTCGACCTGGGCAAGCTCCGAGGTAACCCCGTCGACGTCATAGGCCTGCGCGCATTCCTCGATCGTTGCGGCCGATGCCTCTATCTGAGACGCAAACGGCATGATGCGCTGGTAGGACGAGTACACCATGCCCGCAAACACGCCCACCGCAACGATGAGCGCCAGCACTATGACAAGCACGACCTTGCCGGCCGCGCCTGCCTTCTTCTCTTCTTGAGCCATGTCGTGCCTCCAACCCTTCGTGTCCCAACAAACCCGCAAGGCCCGCCCCTGCAGTGCCCCGGGGTTCGCACCGTGCACCCCGCCGGGCACCCTTCTATCCAAGCACACAAAAAGGCGGGAACCCACGCAAAACCGCAGGTTCCCGCCTAAAAATCACTAGTCTTAACGCAGGCGCGCAGTTACTCCTGCGCCTGGGGCTGCGTGCCCTTCACCATGGCGCGCAGGTATGCCAGGTTGGCGTCGGCCTGGGCCTGGCACTCGGCGACCATCCACTCGTTGCCCGGCTTGAACATGTGCTTGAAGCGGCCCTGAGGCTTGAGGAACTCCTCGACCGGCTTCACGCGGCGCTGCTCGGTGAGGCTCCACACGCCGTTCTCCACCTCGAAGAGCGGCCAGAAGTTGGTCTCCACGCCCAGACGCGCAATCTCCACGGTCATGTCGAAGGGGATGCGCCAGCCACGGGGGCAGGGAGCGAGCACGTTGATGAACGCGGGGCCGTCGGTGTTGATGGCCTTCTCCGCCTTGCGCACGAGGTCTTGCCAGTGGCTGACGGAAGCCTGTGCGATATAGGGGATGTGGTGCGCGGCGAGGATGGACGTGAGGTCCTTGCGACGCTGCATCTTGCCCAGGCCGCACGAGCCCACCTCGGAGGTGGTGGTCCAGGCGCCGTAGGGGGTGGCGCCGGAGCGCTGGATGCCCGTGTTCATGTACGCGCCGTTGTCGTAGCACACGTACACCATGTCGTGGCCGCGCTCCATGGCGCCCGACAGCGACTGCAGGCCGATGTCGTAGGTGCCGCCGTCGCCACCGAAGGCGATGAACTTGACCTTCTTGTCGGGGTCGATCTTGCCGGCGCGCTTGAGGGCCTTGAAAGCGGCCTCGACGCCCGACAGGGTCGCGGCGGAGTTCTCGAAGGCGTTGTGGATGAAGGGGACATCCCAAGAGTTGTACGGATAGACCGTCGTGGAGACCTCCAGGCATCCCGTGGCGCTGGAGACGACGACAGGCGTGTCGCCGGCACCCATGAGCACCTGACGGACGGCGATGGAGGCGCCGCAGCCACCGCACAGGCGGTGACCCGGGGCCAGACGGCTGGGAAGCTCGGAGAGTTGCTTGAGGTTGGCCATCGCAGGTCCTCCTTTCTTAGCGGTTGCCCTTGTAGGTGAGGCTGGGCAGGCTTGCGGGATCCTTGAGCTCGTTGTAGATGTCGCGCACGATCTGGCAGGTGAGGTCGGCGCCGCCCAGGCCATACATGTAGGCGCGCACGGGCACGGTGAGACCCGCGTCGTACATGGAGGCCTTCACCTCGGCGGCAACGGGGCCGCCCACACCGCCGAACGACTCGGAACGGTCGAGCACGGCCACCGCCGAGCAGCCCTTGAGGGCCTCGACGATCTGCTCAGCGGGGAAGGGCCTGAACACGCGGATGTTCACGACGCCCACGCGCTCGCCCTCGGCGCGCAGCTGACGGGCCACGTGACGCACGGTGCCGGCAGCCGAGCCGATGATGACGATGGCGCGCTCGGCGTCCTCCATGCCGTAGGTGTGCACGCAGGCCATCTCACGGCCGCAGATCTGCGACCAGGCGGCGAACACCTCGTCGATGACGGGCTTGGCGGCGTCCTGGGCGCGGCGGCATGCCAGCTTGGACTCCATGACGATGGTGCCGTTGGCGTAGTTGCCGTGCGCGATGGGCTGCGCAGAGGTGAGCAGGCCGTAGGGCGCCTCGTAGGTGCCCACGAACTCCGCCACCGTGGCGTCGTCCATGAGCTCGCAGCGCTCGTAGGCGTGGCTCGTGGTGAAGCCGTCGAGCGTGGTGAGAACAGGCAGCATGACCTGGGGGTTCTCAGCGATGCGGAAGGCGCACACCGTGTTGTCGTAGGCCTCCTGGGCGTTCTCGGCAAACATCACGATCCAGCCGGCGTCGCGCACGCCCATGATGTCGGAGTGGTCGGCGTGGATGTTGATGGGCGCCGAGATGGTGCGGTTGACGTTGGCCATGACGATGGGCAGGCGCATGCCGGCGGCGATGGGCAGCTCCTCGTACATGAGCGCAAGGCCCTGCGAGGAGGTCGCGGTCACGGCGCGCGAACCGGCAGCAGAAGCACCGATGGTGGCGCTCATGGCCGAGTGCTCGCTCTCGACGTTGACGTACTCGGTGTGCACGCGGCCGTCGGCCACGAACTTGTCGAACTCCTCGACGATGATGGTCTGGGGCGTGATGGGGTACGCCGCCATGACGTCGGGCTCAGCCTGGCGCAGCGCGTTGGCGACCATGATGTCGCCGGATGCTGCCAAGACGGTCTGGGTTGCCATTATGCCTGCACCTCGCTTTGCTTCGCGTCCTGCTCGTTGACCATGGAGATGGCACCGAACTTGCACTCGCGGGCGCACACGCCGCAGCCCTTGCAGTGCTCGTAGTCGATGCCCGTCATCTGGCCGTCCTTGACCTCGATGGAGGCGTCGGGGCAGTACACCCAGCAGATCAGGCAGTTCTTGCACGCGGAAGCGTCCCACACGGGGCGGTCGGTGCGCCAGCCGCCCGTCTGCACGAGGCGCGACGTGCCGGGCTCGGGGGCCACGCAGCCCAGCGGAATCTCGTCATACTTCCAGGAATCATACGAGGAAATGTCCCAGCTCATTAGAAGACGACCTCCTCATAGGCGCGGCGAACGCTGTCCAGGTTGCCGGCAACGACCTTGGCGTTGAACTTCTTGGAGAACTCGCGCTCGATGTGGGCGAGCACGTTGTCCAGCGTCATGACCCCACACACGCGCGCCATGGCGGCGACGAGCGGCGTGTTGGGGATGTTGCGACCGATGGTGTCGAGCGCGATCTGGGTGGCGTCGACGCAGGCCACCGTGATACCGGCAGGCACGTTGAGGGCCGCGCGGATCTCGTCGGGGCTCTTGCGCGTGTTGACGATGACGGTGCCCTCGGGGTTCATGCCTTCGAGCACGTCGACCTGCCCCAGAAGGGTGGTGTCCATGACGACCACGATGTCGGGGTTCACCACGTTGTTGTGAATCTCGATGGGCTCATCGGCAAGGCGCGTGTACGCCTTGAGGGGCGCGCCCGTGCGCTCCGGGCCGAACTCGGGCATGGCCTGCATGTAGCGGCCGTTGCCCATGGCAATCTCAGCAACGAGCTGGGCTGCAGTGACGGCACCCTGGCCGGCGCGCGCATGCCAGCGAATCTCGGTCAACTGGGACATGTCTCTCCTCTCCTCTCCCTAGCCAGGTCCTGGCTATGATAAAAGGGCCGCCCGCATCATGGCGGGCGGCCCTTCGGTACACAATTGCTGGTTAGCGCATCAAAAGATTAGCGGTCGCCGAGGCGCTCGATGAGCTGCTCGCGCTGACGCACGCCCAGACCCTGAACGCGACGGGACTCGGAAATGCCGAGCTCCTCCATGAGCTTGACGGTCTTGGCCACGCCGAAGCCCGGAACAGACTCGATGAGGGCGGAGACCTTCATGCGCTTGGCGATGTCGTTGTCCATCTCGAGAACGTCGGCGATGGAGACCTTGCCGGCCTTGATATCGTCGCGCAGCTGGGCGCGATCGTGACGGGCCTGAGCCGCCTTGGCGAGAGCCTCGGCGCGCTGGGCGGTGGTGAGGTTGGGGACGTTGCTCTTGGTCATAACAAACTCCCTTGGGGTGCAAAGGTTGCGGATTGCTCTAGAAGCGGACATAGCATGCCATACTTCACCTGCCTATTCAATCAAAAAAGGCTGAAAATCATCTCTGCGGTTTGCAATTTTTCCCTTAAAAGCGGCGAGCGGTGGGAGGCTATTGTTTCCGAAACGTAAAGGATGCCGCGCAAAAAGTACGTTGGCCTAAAAACACGGGCCGCGCACGGGCACGACGCCGGCAGGCGCGGATAATGGCCCTCGTACAGCGCTGGATTTGACCGAAAGGGCGCCATGACAAAGATTCAACAGCTCACCTTGGAGTTCGGTGAATATCTAAAGGACGAGTCTCGCAGCTGCGGGCACGCCGACACGATCTCGTTTCCTCGCACGACCGACGACGTTCGACAGGTGCTTGCCGAGCTTGCCGGCCTCGACGAGGAGCGCGGCACGTGCACGCCGGTATGCGTGCAGGGCGGTCGCACGGGCCTCGCCGCCGGCGCGGTTCCGGCAAGCGGGCACGTCATGAACCTTTCGAAAATGAACGCCTACCTGGGCATGCGCGCCTGCGACGACGGCCGGGGCGCCACCAGGCTCTTCGTCCGCGTGCAACCCGGCCTGGTCCTGTCGCAGCTGCGCAGCGACCTTGCCGACAAGAACATCCCCTGCGCGGGCTTCGACGACGCGTCGATGGCCGCCTGGCAAGCCTTCCAGGAGGGTCCGGAAGTCTTCTTCCCCACCGACCCCACCGAGGTGTCCGCGACGATCGGCGGCATGGTGGCCTGCAACGCCAGCGGCGCGCGCTCCTACCGCTACGGCGCGGTGAGGCCCCATGTGAGCGCCCTTCGCGTCGTGCTGGCCGACGGCCAGACGCTCGCCCTCACACGCGGGCAGGTCAAGGAGCATAACGGCGTCCTCAGCCTCACGACCGAGCAGGGCGGCCGCATCGATGTCCCCGTGCCCTCCTACACCATGCCTTCCGTGAAGAACGCCTCGGGCTACTACGCCGCGCCCGGCATGGACGCGGTCGACCTGTTCGTGGGCAGCGACGGCACCCTGGGCGTCATCTGCGAGATTGAGCTCGAGCTTCTGGCAGCCCCTGCCGTGACGTGGGGCGTGAGCTGCTTCTTTGAGCAGGAGCAGCAGGCCATGGACTTCACCTGCGCCGCCCGCGAGCGCATCACCTGCGCCAGCGCCATGGAGTTCTTCGACGAGGCGGCCCTGGCGATACTGGCACACCAGCGCACCACCTCGCGCGCCTTCGCGACCCTTCCCGTCACGCCCGAGGGGGCCCGCTGCTGCATCTTCGTCGAGCTCGTCTGCCAAAGCGAGGACAAGGCCTACGAGGAGCTTTGGGAGATCGCCGACCTCATGGAACAGGTGGGCGCCGACGAGTCGCGCACCTGGGTTGCCCGCACCGACCTCGACCGCGAGGCGCAGCGCTTCTTCCGCCACGCGGTGCCCGAGAGCGTGAACATGCTCATCGACGAGCGCCGCAAGACCGACCCCACCATCACCAAACTCGGAAGCGACATGTCCGTGCCCGACGCATGCCTGCACGAGGTCGTGCAGATGTACCGCACCACCCTGGCCGAGGCAGGCCTGGAGAGCGCCGTGTGGGGCCACATCGGCAACAACCACCTGCATGTCAACGTGCTTCCGCGCGACGCAGCCGACTATGCGCGCGGCAAGGAGCTCTTCAAGTCGTGGGCCGGAGAGGTCACCCGCATGGGCGGCGCCGTCTCGGCCGAGCACGGCGTGGGCAAGATCAAGCGCGACTTCCTCGAGGTCATGTACGGCACGCAGGCCATCCACGAGATGGCGCGCGCCAAGGTCGCCCTCGACCCCCGCGGCATCCTGGGGCAGGGCAACCTCTTTGGGACCGACGTGCTCGACGCCGAGGTCGCCGCCCATGCCGCAGCCGCCCGCGACGGGCAGGACCGTGCCCCCGAAAGGCAGGAATAAGCGATGAACACCGTCGTTTGCATCAAGGCGGTCCCCTCCACCACCGAGGTGAAGATGGACCCCGTGACCAACACGCTCGTACGCGACGGGCGCCAGAGCGTCGTCAACCCCTTTGACCAGACCGCCCTCGAAGTCGCCGTGCGCCTGAAGGAGCAGCTGGGCGGGCGCGTGTGCGCCCTGTCCATGGGCATCCCCGACACCGAGCGGCTACTGCGCGACTGCCTGGCCCGCGGGGCCGACCAGGGCCTTCTGCTCTCCGACCGCGCCTTCGCGGGGGCCGACACGCTCGCCACCTCGTATTCCCTGTCGTGCGGCCTGGCCGACCTGACCAAGAACGGCTGGCACACCGACCTGGTCATATGTGGCAAAATGGCCGTGGACGGCGACACCGCCCAAATCGGCCCCGAGCTTGCTTGCGTCCTCGGCGTTCCCTGCGTGACCGACGTCCTGGAGGTCGTGGCGGCCGACGAGCAGGAACTGACCCTTCGCCTCGCGACCGACGCCGGAGAGGCGATCGTGCGCGTGGACCTGCCCTGCGTCATCACCGTCGCCAAGGACGTGTGCACGCCGCGCATGCCGAGCATCTCCGGGGTGCGTTGGAGCTGCGAGGGACCGGTGGAGGTGCGCAACGCCCAGGCAGTGGACGCCGACCCCGCGCGCATCGGCCTTGCAGGGTCGCCCACGCAAGTCGTGCGCTCGTTCACCCCTGAGAGGTTGGGCGGCTGCACGCCCGTGGAGGGCGACGCATCCCAGCAGGCGGTCAAGCTCGCCGAGATGTTTGAGGAGATGGGACTGTGACGGGACTCGTTATCGACGCACAGGCTTGCCGCGGTTGCGGCCGGTGCGTGAGGACATGCGCCTCGGGGGCGCTTCAGATGGACGGCAGGCTCGCGCGCGTGAACGACGCCTGCGTGCTGTGCGGCATGTGCGTGGACGCCTGCCCCTTCGACGCCATCGAGATCGTGCGCGAGCCCGCGCAAGACGACGCGAAAGCATGCCAGGACGTATGGGTGTTTGCCCAAGCCGCCGACGGGCAGGCGTTGCCCGTCGCCTTCGAGCTCGTGGGCGCCGCCCGCGGCCTGGCCGATGACCTCGGTTGCAGCGTCGTGGCCGTGTTGGGAAGCGACGCAGGCCAGGAGACGCTTGAGGGACAGGCACAGCTGCTTGCGGGAGCCGGGGCCGACCAGGTACTCGTGGCAAGCGACAAGCGCCTGGCAGATGGGGCATGCGAGCCTTTCGCCACCTGGATGGTTGACCTCATCGAGACGCGCTCCCCCGAGATCGTCCTGTTCGGGGCCACCGCCTTCGGCCGTGAGCTTGCCCCGTGCGTGGCGGCACACGTGAGGTGCGGGCTCACGGCAGACTGCACCGGCCTTGCCATCGACCCCGAGACGCGCCTGCTGCAGCAGACCCGACCCACGTTCGGCGGCAACCTCATGGCGACCATCGTGTGCCCCGACGCCCGCCCCCAGATGGCGACGGTGCGCCCTGGCGTGCTCGCGGCGCCCGCCGTCGACCCTGAGCGCACCGCGACAATCGAGCAGGTGGGCGTGCCTGCCGAGGCGACATCTCATGTCGAAGTGCTCGAACGCCTCGCCGCACCGCAGGACGACTCGGTCGCCGACGCCGAGGTGCTCGTCGTGGTGGGTCGCGGCATCGGCGCCAAGAAGAACCTGGCGCTTGCAAGCAGGCTCGCCGAGCTTATCGGTGCCAAACTCGGCTGTTCGCGCCCCTTGGTTGAGCAGGGTTGGCTCGAATACCCCCACCAGGTGGGCCAGACCGGCGTGTCGGTGGCCCCCAGGCTCCTCGTGAGCGTGGGCGTCTCAGGTGCCATCCAGCACCTGGCCGGCATCGGCGGGGCGCAGTGCGTCGTCGCAATCAACTCCGACCCGGAGGCGCCCATCTTCGGGCATGCCACCTACAGTGTGGTGGGCGACTGCGTCGAAATCCTGCGCGACCTCGTCTCGCGCCTCGAGAACAGGTAACTCAATCATGCGCCCCTGGCCTCTCGTACTGGCAGCAGCAATCGCACTGGGCTTCACGCTCGCTGCACCCGATGAGCTGCCCCGCATTGGCCAGACGGCGCAACGCCTGGCAGACGACGTGTCTGACGCCGCCGCACAGCTGGTAGGCGACGCGGCGGACACCGCGGCACAGCTGGCGGGCGACATCATCCCCGCTGGCTGCTCACGTACCGAGGCGCCAGACGACAGCGAGCCGCCGGAGTATGACGGCCTGAGTGACGAGGCGTCCGCACCCGTCGATCAACCTGCATCGGAAGAGGGAGCCGCCCCGTCGGCCGACTCAAGCGACAGCCCGGTCGACGAGGCGCCTGCATCCACCGGCATGCAGACCGAATCGGGCGAAGAGGGTGCCGCCACCACTGCCAGCAGGCCGAATGCCGAGCTCACCTCCGCCCAGTCCGATGCGCTCGATTTGCTCACGCAGGCCGCCGGGGACTTCTTGGGCAAGGTCGACGGCCTCACCGACAAGGGGCTCACCGTCGGCGACGCTCTGGTGGCCTACGACATGCTGCTGCAAGACGCCGAGCTCGACTACGTGAGCGGCATCGAGTACTACTACCTCGACAACGCCGATGACGATGACGCGTGCACGCTCACCGGTTTTGAGCTGTACTACCTCATCGACGACGACCTGCAAGCCACCTACGCCCAAAGCGTGGACGCGGCAGTTGACGAGGTCGTCGCCCAGGTGCGGGCCAGCAGCGCGGTCAGCAACGAGGAGGTGGCGCTCGCCGCCGCACAGGCCCTGCAGGCCCGCTGCCTGGGTGTATCGGGCAGCACCTCCACGCTCTTCTGCGCCTACGGGTGCCTCGTGGAAGGCAACGCCGTGGGCAAGGGCTTCGCCGACGCCTACAAACTCGTGCTCGACCAGCTCGGCATCGACTGCTTGGTGCTCTGCGACACCGGCGCGCCGGAGGGCGAGGGCACGTATTGGAACCTCGTGAAGGTCGACGGTGCCTGGTATCACGTCGACCTGTACTGGGACTCGCGCACCAAGGAGGGCGAGCAGGCAACGCTGCTCTACTTCCTGTGCAACGACGACGCCATGCACGCGGGCGGCGTTTCCTCTTGGGACACCCCCGCCCAGGTACCGCAAGGCTATTACGGCAAGATCGCAGGATCGGACGAAGCCTCGCGCCTGGCGCTGGCGCAAGACCTCTGGAAGAAGCTGCTCGACCAGGGTGCACCGAGCCTGGACGGCATCGAGCGCTATCGCCTTACCTATCGCGAGGTCAGCCAGGCCTTCGACATGCTCGACCCTGCCTGGTATGGGTATGTGGCGAGCATGGGCGCGACGTTTCTCTCCAACACCGCCTCAAACGACGAGGACTGCGTCGTGTGCTCCCTCACGGCAGAGTATCGCCTCTCCCCCAGCGAGATCGCCCAAAACAAGCAGCTGCTCACCGACGGCGCGGCATGGGCATGCGACTGGGTGGACCCGCAGACCGACACAGCGACGCAGGTGCTCGCCGTGCATGACTGGCTCGTGCGGCACGTCGCCTACGACCAAGACGACAGCCGTGCCTCGCACACAGCATACGGCCTGTTCGCCAACGCAACGGCGGTATGCGAGGGGTATTCGCAGGCCTTCATGCTTGCAATGGAGCGACTCGGGGTGCCCTGCGTCATTGTGCGCAGCGAGGACATGGAGCATCAGTGGAACATGGTGTGCATCGACGGCACTTGGTACCACGTCGATGTGACTTGGGACGACCCGACTCCCGACCAGGGCACGCACGGTGAGGTAAGCCAAAAGCACTTCCTGTGCAGCGACGATTCCATGCGCGAGCTGGGATATTACGGCTGGTCAGCCGAACACGAGGCACCGTCGGATTACGCTCTCTAACTTTTTGTTGTAAAAGTTTAACTTACATAACTGGTCTGCTATCCTGTGAAAAATTATCCGGAGTTTACCTTTCTCACGAGATAGCAGAGGAATCGCCGTGTTTGATAAACGCTTGTTTTCCCTCGTCCCCGGCGTCATGCGCCACATTGCCGGCAACGTCGCCCTGCAGTGGCTGGCCCTTTTGGCCAACGTCGTCCTGTTCGTGAGCGTAGGCGGCCTGCTGCAGTCCGTGCTTGCCGGCGACACCGCAGGAATCGACTTGGTTCGTACGCTTCTCACAGCCGTCGTGGCCGTGGCAGTGAGGCTCGTCTGCCAAGCCCAGGCAACCAAGCAGGGCCTTGCGGCGTCCGCCTTGGCCAAGCAGCGCGTGCGCATGCTCGTGTACGACAAGCTCGTACGCATGGGGCCGAGCTATCGCGAGACCGTCGCCACGAGCGAGGCGACACAGCTTTGCGTCGAAGGCGTCGAGCAGCTTGAGGCGTATTTCGGCAACTACCTGCCACAACTCTTCTACTCCCTCATTGCCTCGGTTACGCTCTTCTTCTGCCTGGCCCCACTGTGCACCCCGGCCGCAGTGGTGCTCCTGTGCTGTGTGCCGCTTATTCCGGTCTCCCTCATGGCTGTCATGAAGATCGCCAAGCGCATCATGGGCGACTACTGGCACTCCTACACCGACCTGGGCGCACTCTTCCTGGAGAGCATCCAGGGTCTCACCACGCTCAAGGTCTTCGGGGCCGATGAGGGGCGCCATCGCAGGATGAACGAGGAGGCGGAGAAGTTCCGCAAGGCCACGATGCGCCTGCTCACCATGCAGCTGAACTCCGTGATCGTCATGGACATCTTTGCCTTTGCGGGCGCCGCAGCAGGCATCGTCGTGATGCTCAACTCCTATGCGGCCGGCACCGTGACCTTTGCCGGTGCGTTCGCCTTCGTGTTCCTCGCGGCCGACTTCTTCATCCCGCTGCGCACGCTGGGCTCGTTCTTCCACACGGCGACAGGCGGCATGGCCGCGGCCGAGCGCATGTACCGCATCATCGACGCCCCCGAACCTGCCTGCGGCACCCAGGCCGTCACCTGCGCCTCGGTGGGCATCGAATGCCGCAACGTTTCTTACTCCTATGACGGGACCCGCACCGTGCTCCAGGACGCTGACTTCACGGCAAGGCCCGGCGGCTTCGTGGGCATCACGGGCGCAAGCGGGTCGGGCAAGTCGACCTTGGCCGGCATCCTCACGGGCGCCAACCGCAGCTATACCGGCAGCGTGGAGATCGGCGGCATCGATCTAGACGACATCACGGCCGAAAGCCTGCGCGACACAGTGACCTACGTGGGCTTTCGCAGCTTCCTCTTTGCCGGCACCGTGCGCTCGAACCTGTTGATGGCACGCCCCGGGGCAAGCGACGACGAGCTGTGGGAGGCACTCAGCCGCTGCCGCATCGACGATTTCGTGCGTCGCAGCGGCGGCCTAGACGCTCCCGTCAGCGCCGAGGGCACGAACCTCTCCGGCGGCCAGCGCCAGCGCCTCGCCATGGCACGCGCCCTGCTGCACGACACGCCCGTCTACATCTTCGACGAGGCAACTTCCAACATCGACGCAGACAGCGAGGCCGCGATCATCGACGCCGTGGCCGAGCTTGCGCGCACCAAGACCGTCGTCATGGTGTCGCACCGTCTGGCTGCCCTGCGCGGCTGCGACAAGGTGTACGTCTTCGAGGCCGGCCGCGTCGTGCAGACGGGGACCCACGAGGAGCTTGCAGACCAAGACGGCCCCTATGCACGCCTTTGGGCGCGTCAGGCAGAGCTTGAGGACTTCTCGGCTCGCAGCGGCGAAGGCGCGGGCATGCAGGTCGGCGAACAGGTATGCCGGGCGGCTGAAGGCGCGGGCGCAGCAACCGGCGAGCAAGCATGCCAGGCGGGCGAGGATGCGGGCATGAAGGTCGTAGAGCAAGTATGCCAGGCGACCGAAGACGCGGGCGCAGCAGCCGGCGAGCAAGTATGCCGTGCGACCGAGGGCGGCGACGCAAATGCCGACGAGAAGACATGCGGTACCGCTGGGGGCGCTGCGAGCAAGCCCACGGGCGTCTCGTCGTGCGAGGTTGGCGGCGATGCTCCCTCTCAGCAGGCGGCCGCAGGCATGGGTGCCACAGCCCCTAAGCGCGGCAAAGTTCGCATCATGCTCGAGCTCGTGAAGCTCACCCGTCCCTTGCTGGGCGTGCTCGCCTGTGCCGTTGTGCTCGGCGTCGCCGGCTTCCTCGCTGCAATAGGCATCACGGTCCTGGCGACCTCGGCCCTGCTCAACCTTGAGGGACAGGCGCATTGGATTGCCGCGGGCGTCGCCGCTGTGGCCGCCGTCGTGTGCGGCGTCGCACGTGGACCACTGCGCTATGCCGAACAGCTGTGCAACCACTATCTGGCCTTCAGGGTGTTGGCGCTTGTGCGCGACAAGGTCTTTGCCGCCATGCGCCGCCTTGCCCCCGCCAAGCTCGAGGGAAAGGAGAAGGGCGACCTCGTCTCCCTGGCCACCGCCGACATCGAACTGCTTGAGGTCTTCTACGCACACACCCTCTCACCTGCGGCGATTGCCCTTACCGTCAGCATCATCGTGCTCGTCTTCATCGGTCTCCAGGCACCGCAGCTTGTTGGATTCGCGGCACTCGGCTTCATCTGCGTAGGCGTCGTCGTGCCGTGGTGCTCCTCCCGCTACACCGCGACGGGCGGCCTTGAACTGCGCCAGCAGGTGGGAAAGATGAACTCCTTCGTGCTCGACTCGCTGCGCGGCCTGTCTGAGACCCTCCAGTTCGGCGCCCAAAAGCAGCGCGCCCGCGAGCTGGACGAGCGCATGGCATCGCTAGCCTGCACCGAGCGCAAGCTCAAGGGCCGCAGCGCCAACGCCCTGGCCGTCTCGGGCGCCGTGGTGCTGGCACTCGACGTCGCAATGATTGCGCTGGCAATGTTGTTCGTCATGCAGGGAACGCTCGAGTTCGGCCGCGCCGTTATGGCGGCAGGCACCTTCATGGCCTCCTTCGGGCCACTTTTGGCCGTCGCCGCCCTGGGAAGCACCCTGCAGCAGACCCTCGCCGCAGGCTCACGCGTGCTCGACCTGCTCGAAGAGGCCCCTCAGACGCCTGAGGTGGCCGACGGCGTCGACGTCAGTACGTTTGAGGGCATGGCGATGCGCGAGGTGAGCTTCGCCTATCGCGACAAGAAGATTCTCTCCGACATCGATGTCGACATCCGCCCCGGCCGCGTCGTGCGCATCGCCGGGCCCAGTGGCATGGGCAAGTCGACCCTGCTCAAGCTCCTCATGCGTTTCTGGGATCCCCAGAGCGGCCGCGTGACCATCTCCAGCCTTGACCTGCGCGACGTGAACACCGCGAGCCTGCGCCACCAGCAAGGCCTTATGGAGCAGGACACGTTCCTCTTTGCCTCCACCATCCGCGAGAACCTCCTCGTGGCCAAGGCAGACGCAAGCGACGAGGAGCTCATGGCAGCGCTTGAGAAGGCCGCTTTGCGCGAGCTTGTGGAGCGCCTGCCGCAAGGCCTCGACACGCAACTTGCCGAGCTGGGCAACTCGCTCTCCGGCGGCGAGCGCCAGCGCCTGGGCCTTGCCCGCGTCTTCTTGCAGGATGCGCCGCTGCTTTTGCTCGATGAGCCCACCAGCAACCTCGACGCCCTCTCCGAGGCAAGCGTCCTCAAGGCACTGCAGGAGAACCGTGCCGACAAGACAGTGGTCATCGTGACCCACCGCGCAAGCGCGGGAGCCATCGCCGATGACACCTACACCCTCTCCAGCGGCACACTTATGTGATGTTGCGGAACCTCGTCCGCTTCGTTCCCGGGAGGCTAGAGTACTCCAGTACACGTCGCCTCCCGGCGCCTTGCGGACGAGAACCCGCGTTTTAGTGGGATGCGGAACCTGTCCTGCTGCGTTCTCCAGAGGCTAGAGTACTCCAGTACACGTCGCCTCCCGGCGCCTTGCGGACGAGAACCCGCGTTTTAGTGGGATGCGGAAC
>CAKUFZ010000008.1 GCA_934654475.1 uncultured Coriobacteriales bacterium | reverse complement strand
GCCTCCCGGCGCCTTGCGGACGAGAACCCGCGTTTTAGTGGGATGCGGAACCTGTCCTGCTGCGTTCTCCAGAGGCTCACGTACTCCAGTACGCATCGCCTCTGGACGCCTTGCAGGCCAGAACCCGCGTTTAAGTGGGAGGCGGAACCTGATGCGCTGCGTTCCGCGGAGTCTCATGTACGTCCAGTAGGCCAAAGGCCCGCACCGCGCACATCGACTCCGCGCGTCTTGCGCATCAGAACCCGCGTTTTGGTGGGATGCGGAACCTCGTCCGCGGCGTTCCCGGGAGGCTAGAGTACTCCAGTAGGCCAAAGGCCCGCACCGCGCACGTCGGCATCGCGCGCCTTGCGCATCAGAACCCGCTTTTAGTGGATGATGCGGAACCTGATGCGCGGTGTGCTCCATCGGTAGAATAAGAGGGTTCCTTTCCTTGGTACTGGAAAGGAACCCTCTTTGTGTTTGGTGCGTTGGCAGTTGGTGCGTTCTACCTGGTTGTCTTCTTCTTGGCAGCAGCCTTCTTTTTTGCAGCGGCCTTCTTCTTGGCCTCGAGCTTTGCCTGGCGCTCGAGCTCGGCCTTGTAGCCCTTGTAAATGGGAATGGCAATGACGGCGATGACGACGACAATCACGACGGCGACGATTACCCAAAACAGCGGTTCGGGAATCTGGAAACCAAAGAGCTCTTTCATGCGGCGGTCCTTTCTTTGGAACCCCGTACACAAAGACGGGGCAGGCTCGACACCCACAGGTCGAGTCTACCCCGTCTGACAAGAACAGATACCGGCGTTTCCGGTCAAAGGCCCTTACAGGAAGTACGAAACGCCGCCCTCGAAGATGGGCTGGTACTTGTTGCCCGGCACATTAGCGTAGAGACCCTTGCCGGAGCGCTCGGAGTGGCCCATCTTGCCGAACACGCGGCCGTCGGGGCTCGTGATGCCCTCGATGGCGAGCAGCGAGCCGTTGGGGTTCACCGACAGGTCCATGCTCGGCACGCCGGCCTCGTTCACGTACTGTGTGGCAACCTGGCCGTTTGCGAGCATGCCGGCAAGCACCTCGTCGTTGGCGACAAAGCGGCCCTCGCCGTGGCTGATGGCCACCGTGTGGATGTCGCCGACCTCGCACTTGCTGAGCCAAGGCGACATGTTGGAGGCAACGCGCGTGCGCACCAGGCGGCTCTGGTGACGGCCGATAATGTTGAACGTGAGCGTGGGGCAGCCGGCATCCATGGGGCGGATGTCACCAAAGGGCACGAGGCCCAGCTTCACGAGCGCCTGGAAGCCGTTGCAGATGCCCAGCATGAGACCGTCGCGACTCTGAAGCAGGTCACGCACAGCCTCGGTCACCTGCGGGGCACGGAAGAATGCGGTGATGAACTTGGCCGAACCGTCGGGCTCGTCGCCGCCGGAGAAGCCACCGGGGATCATGACGATCTGGCTGTCGCGAATGGCCTGGGCGAGCTTCTCGGTGCTCTCGGCAACGGCGGCAGGCGTGAGGTTGTTGACGATGAGCGTCTCAGCCTGGGCACCGGCGCGGTTGAAGGCACGAGCGGAGTCGTACTCGCAGTTGTTGCCGGGGAACACGGGGATGATGACACGCGGGCGCGGCGTGCGGCCACCGAGGAACACGTGCGGGGCCTCGGCATGGAAGCTTACGGCCTCGACCTCATCGCCAGCGGCGCGGTACGGGAAGACGTCCTCGATGCCATGCTCCCAGGCCTCCTGAAGCTGCGCGAGGTCGATGGTCTCGGCACCGACGCGCTCGCCGGAAGACGCCACATGGCCGGGATAGGCAATCGCGTACTCGGCCGTCGTGGCGCCAAGGCGCGTGACAGCGATGCTCGCGATGCGCTCGTCAACATGGGCGTCCTCGGCAAGCTCGACGATGAAGCTGCCGTATGCAGGCACGAAGAGCTCGTCGACGTCGAAGTTGCGGTCGAGCGCGACACCCAGCTGGTTGCCCACGCACATCTTGAAGAGGGTCTCGGCAAGGTCGCCGTAGCCAGCGGTGGAAACAGCCAGCGCCTGGCCCGAGCCGATGAGCTCCTCAACGAGGTCGAAGGCCTCAAGCAGGCCTTTCTTGCCCGGCACGATGCTGCCGAGCTCGCAAGCGGGCTGGATGAGCACGAGCTCGTGACCCGCGCCCTTGAACTCGGGCGAGGTGGCACGGACGACGTTGCCCACCGCGGTGGCGAAGGAAACGAGCGTGGGGGGCACGTCGAGGTCCTCGAAGGAGCCGCTCATGGAGTCCTTGCCGCCAATCGAGCCAACGCCCAGGTCGATCTGGGCGTCGAGGGCGCCGAGCACGCTGGCCACAGGCTTGCCCCAACGCGCGGGCTCGTCGCGCAGCTTCTCGAAGTACTCCTGGAACGTGAGGTAGGCCTTCTTGTGCTCAAAGCCAGCGGCAACGAGCTTGGCGAGGCTCTCGACCACGGCGAGGTAGGCGCCCTGGTACTGGTTGGCCTGCGACAGGTAGGGGTTGAAGCCCCAGGCCATGCCGCTCATCGTGGTGGTCTCGCCGAAGACGGGCAGCTTGGCCGCCATGGCGAGCGAGGGGGTGAGCTGCGTCTTGCCGCCGAAGGGCATGAGCACGGTAGAGGCGCCGATGGTGGAGTCGAAGCGCTCGGAGAGGCCCTTGTTGGAGGCAACGTTGAGGTCGGTGAGGACCGAGCGCATGCGCTCGGCAAGCGTGGCGCCCGCCCACTCCTGGGTGTAGGCGCCGCCCTTCTCGACGCTGGCAGCCTGATGCTTGGGGGCGCCGTTGGAGGCGAGGAACTCGCGGCTCACGTCGACGATGGTGGCGCCGTCCCACACCATGCGCACGCGGGGCTCCTCGGTCACGCGCGCGATGGGCGTGGCCTCGAGGTTCTCCTCGGTGGCATAGCCGATAAAGGTGTCGACGTCCTCGGGAGCCAGAGCGACGGCCATGCGCTCCTGGCTCTCGGCGATGGCAAGCTCGGTGCCGTCGAGGCCCTCGTACTTCTTGGGCACGCGGTCAAGCTCGATGAACAGGCCGTCGGCCAGCTCGCCCACGGCGACGGACACGCCGCCGGCGCCGAAGTCGTTGCAGCGCTTGATGAGACGGCAGGCGTCGCCGCGACGGAACAGGCGCTGAATCTTGCGCTCGACCGGGGCGTTGCCCTTCTGCACCTCAGCACCGCAGGTCTCGATGCTCTCGTGGTTGTGAGCCTTGGAGGAGCCAGTGGCACCGCCGATGCCGTCGCGGCCCGTGCGGCCACCGAGCAGCACGATAACGTCGCCGGGGGCAGGCGTCTCGCGACGCACGTGGTCGGCGGGCGTGGCGCCCACGACGGCGCCGATCTCCATGCGCTTGGCGGCATAGCCGGGGTGGTAGAGCTCGTCGACCTGGCCGGTTGCCAGACCAATCTGGTTGCCATAGCTGGAGTAGCCGGCGGCAGCCGTGGTCACAAGCTTGCGCTGGGGCAGCTTGCCGGGGATGGTCTGGCTCACGGGCACCGTGGGGTCGGCGGCGCCGGTCACGCGCATGGCCTGATACACGTAGCTGCGGCCCGACAAGGGGTCGCGGATGGCGCCGCCCACGCAGGTGGCCGCGCCGCCGAAGGGCTCGATCTCGGTGGGGTGGTTGTGCGTCTCGTTCTTGAAGAGGTAGAGCCAGTCCTCGTCCTGACCGTCGACGTCGACCTTCACCTTGACGGTGCAGGCGTTGATCTCCTCGGACTCGTCCAGACCCGTGAGGATTCCCTTGCTCTTGAGATAGCGGGCGCCGATGGTGCCCATGTCCATGAGGCACACGGGCTTGGCGTCGCGGCCCAGCTCGTGGCGCATGTCGAGATAGCGCTCATAGGCGGCCTTCACCTGCGGGTCGTCGATCTCCACGTCGGTGAGCACCGTGCCGAAGGTGGTGTGGCGGCAGTGGTCCGACCAGTAGGTGTCGATCATCTTGATCTCGGTGATGGTGGGGTTGCGCCTCTCCGTGCGGAAGTACTCCTGGCAGAACTTGATGTCGGCCAGGTCCATGGCCAGGCCGCGCGCGTCGATGAAGGCGGTAAGGCCGGCCTCGTCGAGGTCGCAGAAGCCCTCGACCGTCTCCACCATGGCAGGCTTGGGGAACTCCACATGCAGGGTGGCCGGCAGGTCAAGCGAAGCCAGACGCGCCTCAACGGGGTTCACCACATAGTGCTTCACGGCCTCGACGGCCTCGGGGGTCAGCGCGCCGGAAAGGATGTAGACCTTCGCGGAACGCACCTCGGGACGCTCGCCCTGGCTGATGAGCTGGATGCACTCGGCGGCGGAGGCAGCGCGCTGGTCAAACTGACCAGGCAGGAACTCCACCGCAAACACCGCATCGCCCTCGGCGGCCTCAAAGTCGGCCGAAGCCACGTCGGACTGGGGCTCGCTGAAGACGGTGGGCACGCAGGCGTCGAACAGCTCCTGCGAGATACCCTCCACGTCGTAGCGGTTGATGAGGCGCAGAGACTCCAGGCCCTCGATGCCCAGAATGGACGTGAGCTCGTTCTTCAGCTGCTGAGCCTCGACGTCGAACCCAGGCTTTTTCTCCACGTAAACGCGCGAAACCATGTGACCCTACCTTCAGATAGACCGGCTGAGTAATGTGTGCGTGCGGGCGTGCTTGCAAACGCCTTTTGTGCTGGTAAAAGGCGTAAAAGACAAGTGGGGATGCCCGCCAAAGCGTGACATCCCCTTGATACCTTATTTAGCGCTTCGAGTTGGCGAACTCGCGGGCGACCTGGGCGGCTGCGGCGAGGCGCTCTTCCTCGGGCGTGAGGGGCGCGGCAGGCTCTTTGGCCTTCTTCTTGGGCTCCTCGTCCTTGGCGGTTGCCTGGTCGGCGGCCTCGGAGTCATCGGCAGGCTTCACGCCGGCCATCGCCATATCGCAGGCCTCCTTGGCGGCAGCCTCGATCTCGGCAGCCGACTTGCCGGCCTTCTTGGCCTCCTTGCGGGCAGCCTTGGCAGCGGCCTTGGCGCCGGCCTCGACCTGAGCCTCGTACACAATGCGCTCCTGCTGTTTGCGCGTCATGGAAGCGACCTTGTCACGGTGCTTGTTGCGGCACTTGCGCACCACGGTGAAGTCCATGACGAGGGCGGAGATGATGGCCGCGTAGGCAAGGATAAGCGACACGATGTTGACCGCAAGGGGCATCTCGATGCTCACAGTAGCCCAGGAGAGCACGGTGAAGATGACGGCGACCACGAGAAGCGCCCACCAGATGCGACGGAGCTTCTTGTAGCGGGCGTCCTTGCGCGTGAGGATGTCAATGGCGGTGTAGGCGACGTTCTCCGCCTCGCGCTCCTTGGCGCGGGCCGCCTTCTTCTCCTCCTTGGACATGTTCATCTCAGCCATGGCGCGCTGATTGGCGTTCTTCGGCTTGGGCTTGCTCGTCGTGCGCACCGAGGCGCCCGCCTTGGAGGCCGGCTTGGCAGAGGCGGTACGAGGCTTGACGCTTCCCTGAGAGCGGCCCTCGCGCTCGACCGTGTAGCGCTCGTTCTGGGGGTTGCGCATGCTCATTAGCGAGATCCCTCGCTCACGAACTCAGTGCCGGTGAGCATGGTGAAGGCCTCGCAGTACTTCTTCGAGGAAACCTCGAGGACCTCGGCGGGAAGCGCGGGAGGCTCGCCGGTGAAGTCCCAGTTGGCCTTCAGCCAGTTGCGGACATACTGCTTGTCGAAGCTGTCCTGGACCTCGCCCTCCTTGTAGCCCTCGGCCGGCCAGAAGCGGCTGGAGTCGGGCGTGATGCACTCGTCGATGAGCGTGATCTGACCGTCGATGATGCCGAACTCGAACTTGGTGTCGGCGATGATGATGCCGCGAGTGGCGGCGTACTCAGCGGCGGCGGAGTAAATCTTGATGGACAGGTCGCGCAGCTGGGAGGCAATCTCGGCGCCCTCGCGCTCGACGAGCTGCTCATAGGAGATGTTCTCGTCGTGGTCGCCGATTGCGGCCTTGGTGGAGGGGGTGAAGATGGGCTTGGCGAGCTTGGAGGCCTCGGTTAGGCCCTCGGGAAGCTTGATGCCGCAGACGGTGCCGTCCTGGTCGTAGGTCTTCTTGCCGCTGCCGGTGAGGTAACCGCGCACGATGCACTCCACCATGATCGGCTTGGCCTTCTTCACGAGCATGAAGCGACCGGCCAGGTAGTCAGCGTAGGGCTGGAACTGCTCGGGCAGGTCGGCGACGGAGGTGGACAGCATGTGGTTGGGCACCAGGTCGGCGAACTTCTCGAACCAGAACTTGGAGATGCGCGTGAGCACCTCGCCCTTGAAGGGAATCTCGGAGGGAAGGATGTAGTCGAACGCGCTGATGCGGTCGCTCGCAACGATGAGCAGCTTGTCGCCCAAATCGTAGATGTCGCGCACCTTGCCCTGCGAGTCGGGCCTCAGCATTTCAGTCTCAGACATTGCTTTCTCCTCTCACCGTGGGCGGCCCTGGCGCCGCCGCACGAACCAGTTGCTCAACCGACTGATTATTTAATGCCATGCCAGCGCCTGGGTGACGCGGCACGTCTTTCTATAGAAAAACCGCGCCTAGTCTTCCTTGGACTGCTTGATTTTGGGCTGCTTGAGGGGCAGGCGCAGAGTGAACGTCGTGCCCACGCCCTGGGTGGAGTCGACCTCGATCTTGCCGTGGTGGCGGTCGGCGATCTCCTTCGTGACGGCAAGGCCCACGCCCAGGCCGCCCTTGGCGCGGTTGCGGCTCTCCTCGGCGCGCCAGAAACGACCGAACACGCGGGAGATGTCTTCCTTGGCGATGCCGATGCCCGTGTCCTGCACGCTGATGAGCGCGTCGCTGCCGTCACGGTTCACGCGCACCGTCACGGTACCGGGAGCAGGCGTGTAGCGCATGGCGTTGGAGATGAAGTTGGTCACGGCCTGCGTGATGGTGTCGCGGTCGAGCTCCACCACGAGCTCGTCGGTGTCGCAGGCATTCTCAAAGCGCAGGTCAAGGCCCACCTCGTCAAGCATCGCCTTGTGCGTGGCGGCAATGCTGGCCACGAGTTCGACCGCGTCGGTAGGAACGATGTCCATGTGCACCGAGCCGTTCTCCAGGCGCGACAGCGACAGCATGCCGTCGACCAGGCGCGACAGGCGCGTGATCTCGCTGCGCACGAGAGCCAGATGCTCTTGGTCGCACGCGTAGACGCCGTCCTGCATGGCCTCGACGGTGGCGAGCATGCTCATGAGCGGGGTGCGCAGCTCGTGGGCCATGTCGTTGGTGAGGCGGCGCTCGAGCTCACGGTCGTTCTCAATCTTCTCGGCCATCTCGTCAAACGTCTCGCCGAGCTGACCCAAGTCGTCCTTGCCCCTGACGCCGCAGCGGGCAGACAGCTCGCCTTCCTTGATGCGGGCGGCCGTGTGGGAAATGGTGCGCACGGGAGTCGTGAGCACGCGGGAGATGACGAATCCCAAAATAACGGAAAGCAGAACGGCCACAAAGCCGGCCACGCCGATGGCCTTGAACGAGCCGGTGCGGAAGGACTCGTCACGCTGGGTGAGCAGGTACTCCGAGCCGTACACCCACACCGACACGGTGCCGACCTTCTCGCCGGAGCGCCCGTGCACGTCGACGCTCACCATCTGCGAGGCGGCAGGCGCCAGCGACATGTCAGTCGCATAGGAGTTGGCGGTCTGACCGGAAGCGGCAAGCGTGGAATCGTACACGGCCGTCTTCTTGGCGTCGCAGATCTGCACGCCGATGTCCTCGAGAGACTCGGCACTTGAGGCGGCAGTCTCCAAATCGGAAGCCGTCCAATACCCCTTGTTGGCATAGGAACGCTCGAGTGTGGCGGCAGTGGAGTCGGCAAGCTCCTCAAGCGTGGAGCGCGTGTAGTTGTGGAACTCCTCGTTCCACGAGACGCTCAGCACCACCACGAACAGAACCGTCGTGAGTATCGCGACAACGGCAAAGCCCGTTGCAACGCGTGCCCTGAAGCTCAACTTGGAATTCTGCGAAGCGCGCGGCTTCTCCCCCGCCATGGCTCTTACCTCGAATCAAGAGTAGGTCTGACAATACAAGGCGCGGCCTCATGCACAGTCAGGCGGCCGCAACAAAAAACGCCGAACGTCGAGCCATATGGCCAGACGCCCGGCGCAGGGCTGGTGCAAAAGGGTGACTTGCCTACTCGGCGTCGTCCTTCTTGGGGGCCTCGAAACGATAGCCCACGCCGTGGACGGTGTAGAGCCACTTGGGGTTACGCGGGTCATCGCCCAGCTTGGCGCGCAGGTTCTTGACGTGAGAGTCGATGGTGCGCTCGTAGCCCTCGAAGTCGTAGCCGAGAACCTTCTCCACAAGCTCCATGCGGGTGTAGACGCGGCCGGGGTAACGGGCAAGCGTGGTGAGGAGCTTGAACTCGGAAGCGGTGAGCTCAACCTCGTGCTTGTTGACCGAGACCTTGTGGCCGGAGACGTCGATGACGAGCTCGCCGAAGTCGAGGACCTCGAGCTGAGGCTCGGAATCCTGGCGGGCACGACGCAGGAGCGCGCCGACGCGGGCAACGAGCTCGCGGGGCGAGAAGGGCTTGACCAGGTAGTCGTCAGCACCGAGCTGCAGGCCGATGATGCGGTCGTCGACCTCGCCCTTGGCGGTCAGCATGATGATCGGCACCTCGGAGGTGTCGCGGATGGCGCGGCAAACGCGCTCGCCGGTAAGCTTGGGGAGCATGAGGTCGAGGATGACCAGGTCGAACTGATGCTTCTCGAACTCCTCGACGGCGGACTGGCCGTCGCCCACACCCACGACGGAATACTTCTCCTCGCGCTCGAGGTAAGCCGTCACCGCGTCACGGATGGGCTTCTCATCCTCGACGAGCAGGATCCTGAACTTTTCCTGTGCCATGGGCAGTCTCCTTCGCAAGCGAAATCCAATGCGCACCGGGGCAGCTTGCCATGGATGGACCAGCCGCGCGCGACCACGCAGTCACAAATACATAGTCGTAGTGCAGTATACCCTACGAGAGCGAAAAAATCCTTACCAATACGCTGGAAGGCATCCCTGAAGTGCCATCTTTTATAGTGGCAAACGTTACAAACTTGTTAACAACTCCCTGCGTGGCAGGGTAATCGCCGAAGTCGGTGCAGCCGTTGGCTGCCGTGATGCGCGCGTACGTCATGCGCGCAACGTCGACGACGAAATACGACATGCGGCTCTTCACGACGAGCAGCCCGCCGACCTGGCAGATCTGGGCCCCCGGCTCACGCACCACATAGTGATAAGGACCCTCGCCAGGTCCGATGTAATATCCCATGGAACCGAGAAGGCCGCCGTAGCCGTAGTTCGCCTCGACGCTGAAGGCAAACCCCAGACTCGTGTAGGTCGCGAAGAACGGCTTGACCGACGCGGGCATTACGAGCTGGTCGATTTGAGCCCGCTGCCCTGCCATGGACAGGGCTGTTATCCCGTAGTAGACGCCCTCATCGGCCTTCACGCGCGGCGCGATGGTGAGCACACCGTCGGAGATGGAGGGCGCGCAGGCAAAACGGCCCGGTGAGTCCCAAACCTCGGTGCCTTCCGAGGAACCCAAGCTCCACAGGTAGGCATGCGAGTGCTCCTTGGAGTGCGACCCGGACGGATCGGGCATGACCTGCCACACCACCTGGCTGCCGGAGGCGTCAAAAGAGGGGGCGAGCCACTCGGAGTCGCCCTCGCCAAGCTTGACAAGACCGGCCGAGGTGAGCGTGATAGGCGTCCCCGTGAAACGACAGGCATAGAAGGCCCAGTCGTCGGTGGAGTTGTGCACCTCCACCCATGTCACCAGGTCGTCGGTGATGCGAGCATCGCTCACCGCGTAGCCCTGCCCCGTTATGCCCTCCTCGAGCAAGACGGTATAGTCGCCCGTGTTGAGGTCGAGGCATCCCAAGCGCGTGAACGTGCGCCCGTCGGTGTTGGCCTGCACCACGGCAGCCCAGTTGTCGCACGACACGTATGGCACGCATCCCGCAGGCAGGGAAAACGAGGCGTCGGGGACGTAGTCCACCTCGTCCATGATGTCCATGAAGCTCGCGATGACGGCGACGTTGCCGTCATCGTCGGGCTCGCCATAGGGGACGCCGTCGGAATTGAGCTGGTTCGACGCGTCGATGGGCTCGACAGGGGCAGGCTCCTGCCCCTGGGATGCCTCGTCTTCGCCCTGTTCAAGCGCCTCGTCGTCTAGCGAAACGTCGGACATCTCAGCTATCCCCTATGGTTGGCGCCGATGCATGAGCCGGGAGTGAGACCCGTGCCCTGCGAATCGTTGACCAAATCGGCCAGGGAATAACCGTTGACATAGGCGCTGATGAGCTTGTTGAGACCCACCCAGAAGGCGTTCGTCTCACAGTCCGCCTGTCGGGGGCACTCCTCATCGCCCGTCAGGCACGACACGGGGGCGGTGGAGCCTTCCGTTGCACGCAGGATCTGGCCGGCCGTGATGTCGTCGGCCGACTTTGCCAGGACATAGCCTCCGCCCTGGCCGCGGCTGCCCTCAAGCAAGCCCGCGGCGCACAAGGCGCGCGCAAGCTGCTCGAGGTACTTGACGGAGATGCCCTGGCGCTCGCCTATCTCGCGCAGCGCGACACGGCCCTGGCCCTGATGGCGGGCGATGTCGATCATCATGCGCATGCCGTAGCGGCCCCTGGTGGAAACAAGCATGGCGGGTGCTTACTCGTTGGCGAGAGCCTGGGCCTCGCGCAGGGCGATGGAAAGCTGGTCAGCGCACGAGGTGGGACGGTTGCCGCAGGTGTTGCCGGCAATCTTGCCAACGATCTCGTCGACGGGCGCGCCCTTCACAAGCTTGGAGATGGCCTTGAGGTTGCCGTTGCAACCGTTGGTGAACTCGACGGACTCGATGGTCTTGCCGTCGTCGGAAAGAACGACGCGGATGTTGCGGGCGCACACGCCCTTGGGGGTGAAGTCGGTCTCAATCATGGGTGTTCTCCCTCTCATATAGGTAGCGCCCGCCCACAAGGTCGGGGCACAGTCTGGGTCATTGTACCTGCAAAGCGACGCGCATAGACGCATTGTGGCAAACGGACATGAGAAGGGGCGCCCCGCATGTGCGCGAGACGCCCCGAAAAAGTCTGATGCAACCTGTCTTAGTAGCGGTTGTCGTAAATGCGCGTGGACTTCTTCTCCGAGCGGGGAAGGTCGCCGATGCCCACGGCCTTGGGCACGATGGTGACGCCGATGCGGTTCTTGAACGTCTCGACCATCGTGGCCTCGATGTCGCGGCGCACAAGCGGGTCGTCCGAGTCGCACTCGAAGTACACGGTCATGATGTCCTTGCCGGCAAGGTGGTCGATCATGACCTGATACTCGCTGCTCACGCCGTCAACAGCGGCGCAGACTTCCTCCACCTGGGCGGGGAACATGTTGACGCCCTTGACCTTGAACATGTCGTCAGTGCGGCCAACAAGCTGGGAGATGCGGGTGTGCTCGCAGCCGCACTGGCACTCGCCGGGGATGATGCTCGACAGGTCGTGCGTGCGGTAGCGGATGAGCGGTGCGCCTTCCTTGACGAGCGTGGTGATCACGAGCTCGCCCACCTCGCCGTCGGGCAGGTTCTTGCCCGTCTTGGGGTCGACGACCTCCACATACACATAGTCGTCCCACACATGGATGCCGCAATCGTAATCGCAGCTCACGCCCACGCCCGGGCCATAGATCTCGGTGAGGCCGTAGATGTCGTAGAGCTTGACGCCCAGCTCGTCGGCGATGCGCTCGCGCATCTTCTTGCCCCAGCGCTCGGAACCAATGAGGCCCTTCGTGAGGGCGAGCTTGTCGCGGATGCCTTCTTGGGCAATGCGCTCGGCCAGAAGCAGGGCGTACGACGAGGTGGCGCACAGAACGGTGGACTGCAGGTCCTCCATCATGCGCAGCTGCTTCTCGGTGTTGCCCGGGCCCATGGGGATGGCCATGGCGCCCATGCGCTCGGCGCCGAGCTGGAAGCCGATGCCTGCGGTCCACAGGCCATAACCAGGCGTGATGTGGATGCGGTCTTTGCTCGTGCAGCCGATGGCACGGTAGCAGCGGGCGAACATCTCGGTCCAGTCGTCAACGTCCTTCTGGGTGTAAGGGATGATGACAGGGGTGCCGGTCGTGCCCGAAGAGGAGTGGATGCGAACGACTTCTTCGTCGGGAACCGCCTGGATTCCCAGGGGATACGCCTCGCGCAGGTCTGCCTTCTCGGAGAAGGGAAGCTTCTCGAAGTCCTCCTGCGTGCGGATGGTAGACATGTCGATGCCCGCGAACTTCTTGGCATAGAACGGACTACGCTCCTGAATGGTCGCGAGCTCTTTGAGGATGGCGTCCAGCTGGAACGGCTTCATCTTCATGCGGGTATCCCCTTTCTATGGTCGGTGTGCGTCTCTTGCGCATGGCTTGCACTATAGCGCATCCGGCGGCGCTTGGCACCAAGAAGCACGCGCGGCTGTATGCAACCGTCGGCAGACGGACGAACCTGTTGGCGGGCAAGGGGCTCTATACTGATGGCGACAAGAATCTTGGCTCAAAGGGGGATGCCATGGAATTCTCGCAGGTGTTGAGGCGCTGCATGGACGAGGCCGGCTGCACGGGCAAAGAGCTGGCACAGGCCTGCGGCATGTCTGCCTCCACGGTAAGCCGCTACCTTGCCGGCACGCGCACGCCCGATGCAGGGTCGCTCCCGG
The DNA here is from genome assembly GCA_934654475.1 of uncultured Coriobacteriales bacterium. Classification (GTDB taxonomy): domain Bacteria; phylum Actinomycetota; class Coriobacteriia; order Coriobacteriales; family UMGS124; genus UMGS124. The sequence goes on along the minus strand of CAKUFZ010000008.1, from coordinate 75,068 downwards.
CACGGGAGATTGCACTGGCCCTGTGCAAGCTGGCACAGGAAAGGGGCCGCACGCTCGACGCCGACAAGATATGCGAGGCCCTGCTTGCAGGCTCACGCAGCCAGACCCCGCAGGGGGCGGGAGCCAAGCTCACGGCCCTGCTCGACGCCTTCGGTGTCACGCGCGCCAAGCTTGCCGAGACGCTGGGGTACAGCCCCTCCTACATCTCCCGCGTGTGTTCCCAGACCCGCAATGTCTCGAACTTCGACGAGTTTGCCCAGGCAGCGGGCACATTCTTTGCCGAGAAGGCTCTGGGCGCAAACGCGCAGGACGCCCTGCTTGCCCTATGCAAAGAGGCAGCCGGGCCTGACGGGAGCGTCGTGTCCGAGATGGACATGCAAGGCGAAAGCACCCTGGAAACGCTTGCCGCGCTCACTTCGGCTTGGCTGCAGGCCGAGCAGGACACGCAACCCCAATCGAGCATCGAGCCGTTCCTGCGCAAGCTCGACACGTTCAACCTCGACACGTACCTGGCGGCGATGCAGGCGGCACGCGCACAAGAAGAGGCCGCGGGCAAGGCTGGCGAGGAAGCGCGGAAGAACACCGCGACGGAAGCGCTCTACACCTTCTATGCAGGTGTCGACGGCTTTTGCCAGGCCGAGCTGGACTTTCTCGCCGCTGCGGCGACTGAGCCCGTGGGCAGCTCCGTCATCATGTTCTCCGACATGCCCATGCAAGACAAAATGCAAGCCAAGCCCGAGTTTCCCGCTCGATGGATAGCCGCCCTCGCGGTACTGCTGCGCACGGGACATCCCATCGACAACATCCACAACGTGGGACGCGGCCTGCCCGAGATGATGCTCGGGCTCGAGGCGTGGCTTCCCCTGTATATGACAGGCATGGTGCGGCCTTACTACCTGCCCTCGCAACCGACGGGACCGTTCGCGCACCTCGTGCGTTCGTCGCGGACGGCGGCACTCGAGGGTCAGGCCGTTGCGGGCGCCTACGAGCACGTGGGCTGTCAGCTTTTCCGCGACGAGGGGACGGTCGCTCATTTCAGGCAGCGCGCAAACGACCTGCTGGCGACCGCCAAGCCCCTCGCGAACGTCTATACCGTGCAGCAAGCGGGCGAGCTCGCTGCTTTTCTGACGCATGAGGCCGCGCAAAGCGGCGAGCGCATGCACGTCATGTCGGCGCCTCCCCTCTACACCATGAGTGAAGAGCTGCTCGAAGAGGCGATTGCCGCCTCAACACTCGACGAGACGGAAGCGCAGCGGGTTCGCATGGCACGCGCAGCCCAGCTTGCACGCGTCGAAAGCGAGCTCGCCCACGGCGAGACCGTCGTCACCATCTCGCGCGTAGACGAGAGCAACCTCAGCGCTGCGTCTGCCCACCTGGCGCTGGGCGAGGCGTTTTGCACGCACAGCGTTCCCTATGGTGCCCAAACCTACCGCAAGCACATCGAGCAGACCGACGCGTTCGCGGCGGCACACCCCACATGGCACCTCGCATGGGGACCTGACCTGGGCTTTCGCAACATTCAGATCACCGTGCGCCCGGATGGGTGGGTACTCGTGTCCAAAAACACCTCCCCTGCGGTGCACTTTGTCCTGCGCCACAAGAAGATGGTGGAGGCGTTCGAGCGCTTCGAGATGCCCGTCGTGAAATAGGAGGCTGACGATGAAACGGAACAACGCGCGCACGCTTGCCCTCGAGGCCGCCGCCTGCATGTCGGCCCTGCTCATCGCCGGCTGCCTTGCTGGCTGCACGCCGGAAAACGCAGGCCAGACGCAAGCGGGAGGCAGCGGGGAGGCGACAAGTTCGAGCACGCAAAACACGCAGGCACCTCAGGGCACCAAGGTAGAGCAGGATGCCCAAAACACCCCGAGCAGCCAAAGCACCCAGGTCGACCAGGCAAAACAAGCCGATGACAACCAGGGTGGGCAAGCAATTCAAGCAGCCAAGGCAGTTGCCCTGGAGCACATCGAGGCCCACGAGACAATGCAGACCCACACCGTGAAGAGCACCGACCTTGCCCAGAAGATCTACGAGGCATACCTCAAGGGCGAAGCGGGCGACACTGTAGACATGATTTCAAGCGACTACGACGACACGCTCGTCTTCACGCTCGACGACGGCTCAACGCTCACCGCGGAGTTCAACGCCCACAACCTGCGCGACGGCGACACCTACCGCACCTTCGACGACAAGGGCGGCCTATGGAAGCTGCTCGCCGAAATGAGCGACTAGGCCAATCGCGTCGGCGTCATACAAAGAGACACCAACAAACAAGCGCCGCCCTTCTGTTTCTCAGATACAAGAGACAGAAGGGTGGCGTCTTTGTCAGCAACTCTTTGCTCGGCCCGTCTCTACACAGCCAGGCCTCGGATGCCCAGGGTGGAGGCGAGGTTGCAGTCGATGACGTAGGTGCCGTCGTCGCTCAGGTAGGAAATCCACTCGTCGTTAGTCGGAGTCGAAATGTAGGAGGAGACATCGGACCCCGTGAAGGGCAGGGTCGTGGTCTCAAGCAGGATGTACTGACCGCTCCCCTCCCAGGTCTCCAGGGCAACCTGGGCATGGCCGGGAAGGATGAGCACCATGGCATGCATGTCGGCCGACTGCAGGCACGACGCCGCGAGCAGCGCGGTCTCGATGCAGATGCCCGACTTGGAGCGCACCACGGCATCGGGGGTGAGCACGCGCTGCATCGCGCCAAACGAGTACGGCCCCATGTTGTAGCGCACACCCATGTCGGAGATTGCGCCCTGAATGGCAACAGCTTGAATGAGAACCGTCTTTGCCTCGTCCTCCCCGGGATATCCCAGCTGGTAGCCAGGCAGCGTGTTGTAGTCGGCGCCCATGTTGGCCTCAAGCCAATCGATTGCGGCACGGCGGATGTCCAGCACTTCTTGCGCGTCGGGGCGCATCCAGGCAAGCACGTTGTACGGTTCGACGATGCCGAACTCGTTGCTCTCAAGCGTGAAGTCGTACAGGCTGTGCAGCGTGACTGTCTGCGTTTCCTGGGCGATGAGCCCGTTGGAACCCAGGTCGGTCACCGTGAGCGTGAGCTGGGTGTCGCGCTCGCTGGTCAAGTTGCCCGCATCGCTTGCCACCGGCGGCTTGATCATGAAGTACGTGATCTCGGGCGTGGCGGTGATCTTCTGGCGGTAGAGCTGGGAGAACCCGTCTACCTGCACCTCTATGAGCACGTCGCACTCGCCGCCCTCGGTGAAAATCGCAACGTTGGTCACCGAGTCCGACGAGGGATAGAGGTTGGGGTAGATCTCGTCGTTCAGCGCGTGCTCCACTATGACGCGGGTGCCCGCACCAGAACCCGCGGCAAGCGCGTCGGCGGCGTTTTGGAACTGGGCGCGCATGAGGGCATACATGAGCTGCTCGTAATGCAGCATGATGTAGGGCTGGCGCATCAAAAGCCACGAGGCCGAGTAGGCCATGAGGACGTCATTGCTCACAAGCGAGATATAGTCGGCGTAGAGTTTCTCCTGGTAGGCCGCGATTTGCTTGATGTAATGAGGCCACAGGTCGCTCATGTAGGCAGGAAGGTCGAGCATCCTGTAGTTGTCGCGCACCTGGCCGAGGGCGCCGTACATCGCATCGAGCAGCTCAAGGTTGTCGGTGTAGGCACCCTGCGCCGCCTGGACCTGCATCTCCATGAGGGGATCGCTCGAATGGTAGTAGCCGGAGTAAAACGCGAGGGTGCGCGCCACAATCACGCACGCATCCATGCCGAGACCGACCTCCGGGCTGGCCTCTTGAGAGGCGAGCGCGTCGTAGATAACCTCAAGTTCCTCGTAGCCCGCGTTGCACAGATCCACAAAGTCGAGCATCGGCTGGGCATAGGCGGCATCGCCGTTCTCAACCGAGGACGTGTACACGGCCGCAAAGTCCTCAACCTGAGTTTGGAACAACGTGCACAGAGCCGAGAGTCGCTCGAGTGGGTCTGTGGGAAGGCCGTCAAAGGGGCCGGCCTGAGTCGAGTCGGTGTTGGTTGTGTCGGACAGCGGCATGGCTCCGGGCAACAGGCCTACGGCATGGGCCGCTCGCACGGGCGCAGACACGGCAGCAGACGCGGCAAGGGCGAACCCTGCCAGGGCAAACGCGCGTCGCGTGCAGGCATGGCTGACATCGGTTGGTTTCATGGCTGACTCCCTTGGCTCATCGACCCCTTGTGTGGCTTCACTTGTAGAATAGCGTGCCTCACGCCCAAAAGGCCAGAAGCCCCGAGCGTGGTCCCCGCATCTATACTAGCAGGCAGAAAAGCCAGCGGGGACGCCAAGGCTGCATCGCGCCCCGCGCCCCCGCCGACTGCTTTCAATGCGACAAACGTCTAATGCTGAATGACAAGCTGGGAACCGTCGGAGAACGTGAAGCGGTCGCGGTCCATGATGTAGTCGTCAAAGTCCTGCAGCGCCTGATCCATCACGGCGTTGTTGGCAGCCGAACGATCGAGAGCAGCGGCCGTAATGGCGTCGTTTGCAGCGTTGCACTGGGCGACGTACTCATCCGAGAAGGTCAGGGTACCCACGCAGGGAGCAAGCTGGGCCACGACGTCATCGTATATGTCAGCAGGCGCAATGATGCCCCACATGCCCATGATGCACGCACTGCCATAGCCGCCCTCATATCCCAGGGCAATCGCACTACCCAGGAAGTCCGCCCTGCAGGCCGTGCCATCGAGCAGCGTGAGCTCGGCGCTCACCAGGGCGTCGTCGCGCACATAGCCCGCCATGCCCGGGAAGGCCGAGTAATACGACACCGGCACGCTCGAGGTGACCTGGGCCGAGGAGACCATGAGGCCCGTGCCGTCGTCGACTCCGCCCATGTCGAGCGTAAGCTGCGTATAAGCGGGCAGCAGGCTCACGGCATTGGCGACCGTGCAGGGGTCGAGCACGGGAAGGTTGGCGTACAGCGTGTACAGCTGGTCGAGCGTCGCGTCGCCGGTAGAAGAGGAGAGGGCAAACAGCTCACGCATCTGCTCGTTGAGGTTAAAGGCCAGCTCACCGTAGTAGACGATGCGCACGGCGGGGTTGGCCGGGTCAAACGCCTCAAAGGTGAAGCCAGCGCCCTCTCCCGCCGTTTGGATGGACCAGCCCTGAGGCAGCGCGACAGTGAAGTACCCGCCGTCGTAGTCCACGAGCTGGTAGGTTCCAGCCGTTGCGGACGTCTGGGTGGGCGCAGGCTGAGCAGGGGAGGGAGTTGCCGCGGGCTGGGCAGGCGTGGGAGCCGCCGTGTCGGCCGAAGTTGCAGGCGCAGGCGCAGCGGCGGTGTTGGCTGCATCATCTACCAGCGAGTATGTGCTTCCCGAAGGCCTCTGCGCCAAATCGGAGGGCTCGCACCACATGTTGCTGCCCGCATAGGCGTCCGCACCCACGCGGAAGGTGGCCGAGGCCCAGACGAGCGCCGTGGCGACCTGCTCGGCGGACTCGTCGCTCGTGCACAGCGTCCAATACACGGCGCTGCCGTCGGAGCGCGGCTCCATGGCCTGGATGACAGTCATGTTCTGGCCCGTCGAGGAGTCGACGTACCCATAGGCGCACGCATAGGCACCCACACCAGCCAGGTAAATGACCTCGCCGCCGTCAGCACTCACCTGCACATAGGAGTCGCCATGCTCCATCTGGCCGTGCCAGAGCTGTTCTTCCAGGTACTCGCCCACATCGGGCGTGCCTTCCCAGTCGGCAACGTAGGAGACGGCAAAGTGGGAGGACGCGTCGGTGTTCAGGACGAACGTCGCACCCGCACCCTGACCCTCGGTCACCGTAAAGGAGCCGGCGTCTACAAGCAGCGAGAACCCTTGCGCCGCATTGCTATAGGTGGCAAGCAGCACGTCCTCGTCCTCAAGGGAGGCGACGGGAGAAGCCTTGCCATCGCTGATACCCGCGAGCGGTGAGGCTGCGCCCTGGGCTGCGGCGATGCCGCCCAAGCCCGTGGCCGCCGTGTCGGCCTGTGCCGTTGCCGCAAGCCCTCCCATCAGACACGTCCCGCCGAGCGCCAAGGCAGCCAAGGTCCCAGCAAACGCAGTGCCGTATCCGTGCGTGCCAAAAAGTCGCATGTTCTTGCCCATGATGTCTCCCCTTCTGCTGAACCCGCGCCCACGCGGGGCTTTGTACCGCCTTCATCATAGAAAACCGCAGGCACAGACCACAATAGAGAATGACAGACTGGCATTGCCAGATTGGCAATCGGGAAATCAGGCTACTAAGAACAGAGGGGCGCACTTGGTTGTTGATTGGCACACGTTGGTACGGCGGCCCTCGGATACCGTCACGAGATGCTTTACGGTGCAAAGCGTGGCCTATAGTTCATCTCGTCAACCAGGAGCGGCACGCGAAAGACCGGCCGCCCTCAACCATCGAAAGGAAGCACATCATGAAGATCTCCGCTCGCAACCAGTTCGCCGGCACCGTCGTCTCCGTCGAGAAGGGTGCCGTCAACGCCGTCGTCGCCATCGAGGTTGCCCCCGGCAAGAACATCAAGGCCGACATCACCTGCGAGGCCGTCGAGGATCTGGGCCTCGAGGCCGGCAAGCCTGCCATCGCCGTGGTCAAGGCCACCAACGTCATGTTCGCCGAGGCCGGCCAGCACCTGCAGATCTCTGCCCGCAACCAGTTCTGCGGCGAGGTCACCAAGGTCCAGAAGGGCGCCGTCAACGGCCATGTGGCCATCACCACCGAGTACGGCCTGACCGTCTCCGGCTCCATCACCAACGCCGCCATCGAGGAGCTCGGCCTCGAGGTCGGCAAGCCCGCCGTCGCCTTCGTGAAGAGCACCGACGTGCTCGTCGCCGTCGAGGCCTAAGGCTTCGGCTCCAAGCCAACCTCGCATACCAAAGCCCCGCGCCGCCCTGCAAACCAGCAGGCAGCGCGGGGCGTTTTGCGTTTATGGACGACGGTCTCGCGGGACGCGCATGAGAACCTTTGTTTTCTGGGCGAGAAAGCAAAGGTTTTTCTCCGCGCACAAACGCAAGTCAGATTGAATAAACCCGGCACCGCCCAGGTCCATGTGGGCAATGCCGAGTGTTTGAAAAGCTAGCATCTCCGTCTCATACTATGCACGATGCCTAGTTTTGAATCGCCCGTTCATCCACCTTGACCGAAGAAAGAAGAGGCTCAGCCATCAGGTTGACAACCTGCGGGTGGCCCACATCAGTCCCATAAACCCCTTCCATCTGGTGCGCCTCTTGCGCCGAATACTCGCCAAACGTACTCAGATCAACCGCCAGTTCCTCCCCCTCCAGACCCGGATAACCAGGATTGGCGGCAAGTGCAGCGCGCCACAGGTCTCCCGCAGCCATGTCCAGATAATTCATCACCCTGACAGCAAGAATCTGTCCATTTGCGCAAGGAATCTCGGTGACAATTGGGCAACCTCTAGTCACATCGCCCTCGTCGACATCTTCAAGCATTGAGAACGATACCAGCACCAACTCTGGATAGCCGGTCGGGTACACATAGGTCGACTTACCATTCGTCGTCACGGAGACGCGACCCTGCCAATACGCCGGGATGTCGAATGAGTACGAGCCGTTGCGAATGGTGACGGTCGTTTGCTCCGAATCGGCCGGAACCGCAACGTTGGCGAAGGCAAGAGACGCAAAGCAGCAGGTCAAGACCAGAATACTGGACACGATACAAGCAAGCAGCTTTGGCCTCGGTGCAAGAATCGCCTTGATGCGAGTCTCTATGGGAGAAGCACCGAACGCACACGCCAGGTTGGAGGGATTGGTCGCAGCTTTCGCTTTCAGTAGATTCCGAGCATACATTGCTTTCTCCTTCCTGTTACAGCCCAGCAACGCCCATTCGTCAGCTGCTCTTTCCATATCAGACTGCATGAAAAAGAAAGCCAACCATATGAGCGGATTAAACCAGTAGGCACACACCACAAGCATGGCCAAAGGCTTCAGTAAAGTGTCGAAGCGCCGAATATGAGAGAGTTCGTGTCGCAGAATCAACACGAGTTGGGCATCGGCGACATAGAGTCGAAAACCAACTGGCAGCGCGATGACCGGCCTAAAAACACCATAAGAAATGGGCGCTGATAGCCCTTGCACTTCGACTATACGAAGACGGCGGTGAAGTTGAGAGGATAGGATGTCATTGCACAAGTCAACAAACTCGCCGGTAATATCCAAAGACAATTTGAAGAGCCTGCGGCGGTCGAGAACGTATGTAACGATAAGAACGGCGGAAAGTATCACAGCAATAATTGTCCACATGGAAAGAAATGCGCCAACAAACACAGACGACACTGAGTCGCCCTGGGTGTGAGCTGCCACATCGAAATCAGCAAATAGCGTTGACGTCGCGCCGTTGCCTTGCCATATCGCCTGAAGAGAGGAGCCGCTCAAATCGACAATCTCCCTCGACTGGCACAACACGAACAAGGGAATCATGGCACGTGCCAGAACAAACCACCAGCATGTCACAAGAACAGCCGGCGGCACTTTTTTGGCCAAGCACGACCTCGCTAAAAGTAGTGCCACAACCATTATTGATGCATGTGCGCAGGCCGTTATGGGAGAGAACACGTTTCACCCCCTTGAGAGCGTTCCGTTATTCAGAGCCATTCTCATAAGCGTCAATCAATCTTCTCAGACGCAAAACAGCCCCATCGGAAACCTCATGCCTATCAATAAGAGCCGCAAACAAGCTATCGACCGAGCCATCGAATAGTTTATCGGCAAGCCTACGAGTCTCGAGCTCCTGCATCTCCTCGCGGCTCACCAGCGGCATGAGGATGAAACCTGGATCCTTTCGTTCGATTGCGCCCTTCTTGATGCAGCGATAAATCAACGTGTAAACCGTGCTTGAACTGTAACAGGAAGTTTGTGACAACGAGGCAATGACATCCTTTGCCGAAACTTCACCTTGATTCCAGACAGCCTGCATGACCTGCAGCTCCGGTTCCGTCAAATCAACCCGGCTTTTCACTGTGCTCCCCTCTCACGGCATAATTCAATATAATGCCACACAATGACTGCCAGAGAATCAAGAGTCGATAGTCACAATCGCAACAGGCTTGCTCCCCAGCCAGACAATGCTGGCTGGGGAGCAAGAACTACTTTGAGATATAGCGGATCGACTGCCTCGGCGAGCTTGACCAACCCGCAGGAGGCGCCGGTGCATAGGCGGTTGCGACAAGTGTGTAAGTGCCACTCCTCGTAAGGTTGTAGAAAGTGCCACTGCCCCACAGTTCCGAGCCGGCACCGCTAAATTCCCTGGACTCATAGTACCCAGAGCTATGACTCAAAGTAACCCTCATGAACAGGCTGGAACAGGAAACTGCAGGTCGATAAACAGAGGTAAAAGCAATTTGCTGGTAACCGCTGCTCACATCGGAAAACGAAACCGAACCGCCCGTATCAGCTCGGGCGAGCTGGTCATTACCCGAAGGAGTTTCATACATATAGTACTCGCTCAGTTCTCGTTTAACCTCTTCGGTCAAACCAGCGTAATGCTCTGGATTCATCGCCTCTTCAAACTGAGCGAGCGTCATGCCAGCAAAGGGCAGAGTGCTTGTGTCAACCTCTTCAGCGAGGGACAGGCCGGGATTTACAATCAAGCCGACACCAGCGAGAACCAAGCCGGAAGCAGTGAGGGCTGTCGTCTTCAGAAAATCACGGCGAGAGACGGACTCTGATGCACAAGTAATCGCGTTCATTGTAGAAATCCTTTCTACCTGCAATTTACACTTGTAAGCAGCGATGCTGAGCTCAGTGTAGCAAGGCAATTTATGATTGTAAATAGACCTGGCAAAGAAATTTATCTTTGTAAATCGCAGGATCACGAAGCGACCGTCTTCGCCAATCTGAGCCACAGCCACTTGCTGGCATGGATGCGGTACCCGTTGGGGAATTGGCTCCTACAATGGGCGGGCGATATTACCTTCGTGAAGAGCACCGACGTGCTCGTGGCCGTCGAGGCCTAAGGTTCCGACTCCAAGCAAACCTCGCACACCAAGGCCCCGCGCCGCCCTGCAAACCAGCAGGCAGCGCGGGGCCTTTCGCGTTTATGGACGGCGGTCTCGCGGGACGCGCAGGGGCACGGGTCGCATGGGCTTTTCTGAAGATGTATCGCCACCAGGCACCGCCAGAGCGCGCTCGTAGGCCGTAAATGCATCCAAAATTTCCTGCGCAACATAGATGTTGCTCTTGCGGTTCTTGGCATTCTGCACCAGGATGCCCATGCCCTCAAGCTGCTTGAGCGCCAAACGCGCGGCTTGGACGCTTTTCCCTGTCAGACGAGCGGCTGAAACGACGCTGACAACAGGGTTGCCTGGCAGGACTTCGATAAGCACATCGGCAGATGAATTCTTGCGAATCGCGCCGCGTCCGCGCCATTCTTCCTGGATATCGGCAATACGGTGTTCAAACTCCCGCGCTCGCTCACAGGCAAGCAGCACTGCGTTGGCAAAATACTCCACCCAATCGCTGATGCACCCTTGCAACGCAGCGGCCTTTTCATCTGCCCCTTCACATTGCCCGTCATCGCATCGAAACGCTGCCAGGTTGTTGATGTAGCGCGCCTTGTCCGTTGCCAGCACAAGCGAGATGGGAGGGACGCTATTCGGAGTCAGGCCCGCGCGGTGCAGCAACATGTGCACAAGGGCGCGACCCGTTCGCCCATTGCCATCCGCAAACGGATGAATCGTTTCGAGCTGGGCATGCGCAATCGCCGCCACAGAAATCGCCGGCAAAGGCGACGTGTTGCAGAATTGGGCAAGGTCTTCCATCAGTTCCAGGACATACTCGGGCCGAGGCGGCACATAGGCGGCGCCAACCGGGTTGACATTGTTACCGCCGATCCAGTTTTGAATCGTGCGCAGCACTCCACCTTCATCCTCAAGGTGCGATCCTTGAAGCAGGGTCGCATTGACGGCACGAATGTCATCCACCGTAATCGAGTCACCGGCCCCGATGTTACCCACCGCGTCGCTCATGGCGGCGATATTTGCCATGACCGCGGCCTCCACACCATCGAGCCGATGCGACACACCCAGCTCGTCAAGCGCCTCAAATTCGAGCAGCTTGCCAGCATTCATTTGCAAGCCCTCAATACGAGAAGAGGCCAACGCCTCAGAGCGCAACAGCAAGCGCGCCAGAGGTTCCGTATTGATCAGAAAACGCGCCTCTTGGTTGAGCAGCAACACGGCAGACTGCGCCTGCGTTACGGCCGAGACCGCCTCGGGTGTCAGCATGATATCGAGCCCTGCCAGCTTGTCGGGCAAAAACGGATGGCATGTCCCGCTCTGCGTCTCTCGCCGGTTCATTCCCCACCCACAGGACTGCCAATAATCTGACTGATACACACCCATGGTTTGCCGCCTAACCTTTGTTTTCGACTCTCAAAAACAAAGGTTATCAAATAACCTTTGTTTTCTAAAGCAGCGACGAAAGGTTTTTTCATCGCTCGCAAACGCAAACAGATTGTTCCAATCGCCAAACCCGAAAGTCAAATGCCGCCAAACCCGAAAGTAAAACTGCGCCAAATCCGAAAGTCAAACGTCGCCAAAGTCGAAAGTGCTACTATTACCGCAGTTGAAAGGGGATGGATATGGCTTATATGCCACGAGTCATTGATAACGAGTTAAAGCAGTGTCTCAATCGCACGGGAGCCGTACTTGTGCGAGGTCCAAAGTGGTGCGGAAAGACATCGACCTGCGAGCAGCTTGCTGCAAGTGCCTTGAAGATGCGCGACCCCGACACGTATGCCGCAAACATGGAAGCGGCATCCATCCAGCCCTCGCTGCTGCTGCGCGGAGACAAGCCGCGCCTTATCGACGAGTGGCAGGTCGCACCTGTACTCTGGGATGCCGTCATCAATGCAATCGACATGGCGGGAGGCGAGCCGGCGCAGTTCCTCCTAACTGGCTCGGCAACACCGCCCAACTTCGACAAAGACGACGCCCCAAAGCACACGGGCACCGGACGTATCGCGCGCGTCAGCATGGATCCCATGTCGCTTGAAGAGTCAGGACGGTCAAGCTGCGAAGTACGGCTGAACGACCTCTTCGGAGGCGCACAAAGGGTCGAAGGCGTCTCGAACATCAGCGTGGAGGACTACGCAAAGCTCATTTGCGCCGGTGGATGGCCGGCACCCATAGCACGGGGAACACTCGATACAGGCGTGGCGACTGACTACATCGCTGCGCTTTGCGAGTCGGACATCTCGGAAGCAAGTGGAGCTACGCTTGACCCCGACCGCGCCAGGGCGCTGCTGCGTTCCATATCCCGCAGCAGCGCCCAGGAGGCATCCATCTCTACTCTCCTCGCCGACGTCAAGGATGTTGGCGTCGGCATGAGTGAACCAACTCTGCGCATCTATCTGACCGCTTTAAGGCGACTCTTCGTCATCGAGGAAGCAAAGGCATGGGCACCTACCCTCAGGTCGAAAACCCCTTTGCGGGCCGCAGCCGTATGGCACCTATGCGACCCGTCGCTAGCGGCCGCATCGCTCGAAACCAACCCCGACGGCCTCCTCAACGACCTCAACACCATGGGATACTTGTTCGAATCGCTTTGTGCGCGAGACCTGCGCGTATATGTACGCACCATGGGAGGAGGCATCTATCACTATCGTGACAAGGGTGGCCTTGAGGCCGACATCATCGTGCGACTGCAAGATGGACGCTGGGGCGGCATCGAAGTCAAGCTTGGCGGAGAGGCGCGAATCAATGAGGGCGCATCAAACCTGCTGACGCTCGCCGATAAGGTCGATGAGAAGAAGACGGGTGCACCTTCATTCCTCGCCGTGGTGACCGGAGGCCGTTACGCCTACACACGTCCTGACGGAGTGCACGTCATCCCCTTGGGATGCCTGGCGCATTAGGAGACTGGGTGTCATCGAGAACACCGAACCCCGCGTCCCTCGCAACCAAGCGAGCGAGCCGCGGGAGCTTGCTTGTATTCGTCAAACCTAGACGTACATGTCCTCAAGACTGATAAGCTCAATTTCATCGCTTGCTGCGACCCCATCAAATCCCGAGCGAGAAAAGAACCCGTAACGGTGACAATTGAGACCGGTCGCCTCCACCTGGGAGATTTCTTCGTCAATCATCGTCTGCGTAACGGGAGTGCTCCGGAACTTCGCCTCATAGAAGACATAGCCCTGTGGGTCTTCCGTCACAACATCGAACTCACCGTTGGTTTTATGCGCCGGGTCGTCATACCAATACCTGCCAATGAAATTGAACGGCGGCTCGATGCGTCCGATACGGTTCTGGCGCACGAGATACTGTCGACAAACCTCCTCAAAAGCGTGGGGCACATAGCGATTCTCGAAATCGCTGGCAACGAAACGGTCGAAAAAGACATCAGAGTCGAGCACATTGCGTTGCGAGGCATAGCGGAACACATACCGATAGTAAAACAGGGAAAGGCCGTCTGAGATGACATAGGACGACTTCTTCTTGTTCTGCATGTCATTGATGGGGGCGCGCTTCTGCACGAGCTGCATCTTGACCAGCTTGTCCAACACATTGGCAAGCATCGAAGGACTGGAGAGGTGCGACTGATCGAGTATGTCTTTGTAGCGCGAACTCCCATCCGCCAGGGCGCAAAATACCTCGTTGGCATTGGCGATCTTGGATATCTCGGACAAGAGGAACGCGGAGACTTCATCTTCAAGACGTGCGTCGGGGCGCACGAGCAACTCAATGAGATTCTCGCGTACGGTGGCATCTTGGTCTATCAAACGATTGTAATAAGGGATGCCGCCAAACACGCTGTAGAGACGCACCTTGTCCTCGCAAGAGAAATCCGGGTAAAACTCGGAGGAATCGAGGTAGTCCATCGGCTTGAGATTGATTTTGAGGTCTATGCGGCCATACAGGGGGTTCTCCCTTTCCAAAAGAGACCTCATGACCTCGACGTAGGAGCCACACACAACCAGTGAGATGTGCGAGCGATTTCGATACATGTCGATAAGCACCTGCAGGATGGAATCCATCCCTTTGACTGCATCTCGCAGGTACGGATATTCGTCTATAACCAGCACTATCTTCTCGCGCGTCGCCCTCTCGAATATGAACCCTAGCGCTTCCTCAATGCCATCAAACGCGGGGCGTGGAATATCGAACGACTCCGCCACGACATCAGCGAGGCCCTTTACATTCAGAGCCTCAGAGGTTTGTCGGCACTCGTAATAGATTGTCCGGACGTCAATTTGCCGAAGGCAGTGCAACAACAGCTCACTCTTGCCAACGCGGCGACGGCCATAAACGAGCGTGGCATTCTGGGCATCGTCTCGAAATACACGGAGGAGCCTCTTTTGCTCGTCCTTCCTGCCAACAAAGCCCATTTTTCCTCCTTGCATGTTACTCAATATTTTTGAGTCAACTTTTTTGAGTAAACTATAGCACAAGGGAGGATTCTCATCCGGAGTTCACCGCTGACAAACCCACCGGCAGACTATAGACCCCCGTGAGACCGACGTGTTCGTACTCCTTGCACACGGTCGTGACCGGTCGTTCATCCGCGGAGAGCTTTTCATCTCCGACGCCACAGTAAAGACGCATGTCCAACGCATCTACGCCAAGTTCGGAGTCCATTCCAAGCAAGAGCTTATATCGATGGTGGAGGAACAAGGCTTCTAAGGCCTACATCCCCGCCACTTCGTCGTCTACCAGGCGCATGAGTTCCTCGCGGGAGTGGACGTCGAGCTTGACGTAGACGTTGTGGGTGTGGGTGCGCACGGTGTTCACCTTGACGCCCATGGTTTGGGCGATGCGGTCCGAGCCATAGCCCATGGCAAGGTAGCGCAGCACGTCAGCCTCGCGGGCAGAGAGGGCGTTGCGGCCCGCGACTGCCTCCACTGCCTGGCCGAACTTGCCTTTGCGCTCCGACTTGGGCTGGCCCGCCTCGGTGCCTTCGTCAGGGCGCTGATCGATTTCAAAGAGGTCCTCCAGCGACAGCTCGTCCTCGCCCACCGTGGAGAAGAGGCGCTCGTAGTCCTTGCCCGAGAACAGGGCAAGCCACAAGATGATGATGGCACCGGCAAGCACGATGCTCACAACCACCTGCGCCGAGGCCGCCTCGATGATCGGCATCGCGACGATACCAAGCGCCCAACCCAGGGCGCAACCGAGCATGAAGAGGCCGCGGCCGAAGCCGAACACGGCAAGCGGCGAGATGTGCTTCTGGTACACGATGAAGGCAAGCAGGCACCACATGAAGAACTCGAAGATGCTGCTGGCAAAGTACACGATCACACTGAGCGCACTCGTGGTTCCGCCCAGAGCCGCCGAGCAAGCAGTGACCACGGCGGCAAGCACCGTGGCAAGCGAGCAAACGCGCCCCAGGTCGAACCCCTGGGCGTCGGAGCGCAGCGTCCAGGCGATCACGACGAGCACCATCGCGATACGCAGGAGCTGCAGCACGTTGTTGCCCTCGACCGTGTTGGCAAGCGCACTCACCGTCACCATGGAGGAACGGATGAACGTGGTGATGAGGGCAAGCGCAAACGCAAAGGCCGTAAAACGCCAAAACGCCGAAGGCAGCGCGCCGCTGTTTGCCGGGTACTGGCGAACCCCCTCCTCAAAGAGCGACTCGCGCGACGGCTTGATGCACGAAAGCCAGGCGGCAATCACTGGCAGCAACGTGAACGCCAGGATATGGGCAAGCGAGGGACCATGGGCAATGGGAGCCCATGCAGGGGTCTCCAGCACAACAAAATAGATAAACGAAGCCACAAGCTGCGACAATGCCGCCACGATGAGCGCCCTGCGCGGCGGCAGCCCGCCATAGAGCGTCGCACAGCGCAGACCGATGCCGGCCGTGCCAACACCCGTCATAAGGGCTCCGACTACAAACACAGAGGTTGCTTGGCGGGAAACGCCCAGCCAGTACGGGCCAGCGAGGATGATGAGGAAGGCACCCAGAGCGGCCGTGAGACCGAGTCCCATGACAGCACGATTCGAGACGTCGCCCTTATCGGCATGGCGGCGGGCAAAGAACGGCGCCCCAAGGAACACGGCAGCGCACGCCATGGTGGAGATGACGAACAGCAACGACAGATAGAACCCGTTGACCTCGTTGTCAGAAAGCCACAGCGACCCGGAATAGGTAAGCGACGACCAGGCGGTCCACACGCCAAACGCCATGAACGGCAACGACGGCCAGCGCGTCGCCAGCTCTTCGGTTAACCCTCGCTTCCCCTCAGAAGCGCTCGTCTGCCCCATACAAAACCCTCTCCCCTTGAATGCACGCACATGATTGTACGCAAAAAAGAGGAGAGGGCAAAAGTGGCAGCTCAACTATATTTTTGGATGCCTTGAAAGGACAGGCAAGCTTTGCGTTACTCGGCAGGGGTCCCTTCGGCCTTCTTGGCCGCCTCGGCAAGCTCGGCAACTTCATCGGCCAGGTCGGCCAGCGTCTCGCGGTCGAGCGTGAAGAAGCCACGTGCAAGCTTCATGACACCCTTGTAGAAGCGGGTCTTGATGAGCAACAGCGAACGCTCCATGAGCTGGTCGTACCAGGAGAGGATGTTGTTGTCGAGGAAGTCGGCGGAGGCCTTCACGTCGTGGGCGGCTTTGTCGTAGTCGCCGGCCTGCAGGGCCTCGAGCGTGCGGCGGCTCATGATGGCCATGAACTGGCAGAGGAACGAGATGTGGTCGTCGGGGTAGTCGAGCCCGGCGCGCTTCTTGATGGCCTCAGCCTTGAAGGCGTGGTACACCTCGCGGAAACCCTCCTGGTACATAAGGCCGTCTTCGCTCGTGAAGACCGACTTGTACGGCACGGCGGTCTTGCCCTCGTAGGTCTTGATGCCCGTGAAGGTGCCCGTGAAGTCCACGGCCATCTCGTCGCGCGTGCCGGTGTTGCGCTTGCGCAGGTAGCGCGTGATGTCGTTCACGCCGTCGGCGAAGTCCTCGTTGAGCTCGGCATAGGCGGAGAAGTCCTGGTTGGCCATGGCCTCTACCTGCTCGGCGGTAAGCGGCATCCAGAAAAGGCCTGCAAGCGTCTCGTAGAAGGCGGCGCGGCCCTCAAGGGCAGCGGCAACCTCCTCGGGAACGGCAGTCGCAGCCTGCTCAGCCTGTGCGGCGGCGTCGGCGGAGGTGGCCTCGGCCTGGGTATCTAGCGTCTCGGCCATCGTGTTCTCGCTCATTGTGGTTCCTCTCCGTGACAACGCCGCACAAGCGGCAGCTCCATCTTGCAAGGTCCGAGAACAGCGCACTGCACCCGTCCCTTTGTGTCATGGGGGCGAGGCGCCACACAGGCAACCCCGCCCCCATCAATCAATCATTCAACCCAACCCGCTCAAAGGGAATGACGCATTACATCCGTCCCATTGCGTCATTCCAGGTTCCGCAGTGAACCAAACGCGGGTTCTCGTCCGCAAGGCGCACAGGTGCGATGCGTACTAGATGTACGTGAGCTCCTGTGCACGGAGCGTCCTTTGCGACGAGTCCCGTGGAGAACGCGGCGGACGAGGTTCCGCAACATCCCAAAACGCGGGTTCTGGCCTGCAAGGCGTCGGGAGGCGATGCGTACTAGATGTACGTGAGCCTCCCGAGAACGCAGCAGGCCAGGTTCCGCAACGCTTTAGCGAGCGCGATAGGCGGTCTTCTCGTCCTGCCAGGGGCAAACCTTCTCCGACAGGATGTAGACGGTGCGGGGCGAGACGCCGAGCTCGTCGTTGAACTGGTGCAGCGACGCGGGGTCGGCTGCGGCCAGGGCCTTCGAGACGTCGGACTCGGGGTCGTCGAGGTCGCCGAAGAGACGGGCGCCGCAGCAGCAGTTGTGCACGCATGCAGGCTTCTCGCCCTTCTTGAGCCTGTCGATGCAGCCGTCGCACTTCTCAACGACGGAGTTGGCGGCGTCGAACCAGCGGGCGTCGAAGGGGCAGGCAGTCATGCACTGCTGGCAGCCGATGCACTGCTCCTGGTTGATGACGATCAGGCCGTACTCGTCATCGCGATAGGTGGCGCCGGTGGGGCACACCTCGAGGCAGGGGGCGTTGTCGCACTGCTGGCACTGGCGAGGCAGCCAGTACTGCTGCGGGCGAGGCCACTCGCCGATGGGGCCCATGCGGTCCACGGTGTTGCGGTACACGCCCAGGCCGATGCCGTTCTCATGCTTGCAAGCGGCGATGCAGGAGTCGCAGCCGGAGCAGCGGTCCAGATCGATAACAAGGCAGTTTCTCATTAGAACACATCCTCAGTCTTGGGCTCGCTCTGGAGCGTGGGCATGAAGGGCTGGAACTCCTCGGGCTCAATCCAAACGTTGGCAGGCTTGTCGCCCTTCTCCACGCGCACGGTGAAGCCGCGGTTGGTGTAAGAGCCGTACACCTCGTTGAACGGGGCGTCGTTCTTGGTCAGCACGTTGACGTTCATCTCGCGCCAGCCAGCGGAGCGCTGCTCTGCGGGGATGGACTCGTCGAAGCACTCGGGGTTCCAGTAGCGCTCCATCCAGACAACGCCGGGGGCCACGCCCTCGGTGAGCTCGGCGATGCCGGCGATCTCACCGCGGCGGCTCGTGATCTTGAGCCAGTCGCCGTCGGCGATGTCGAGGTCGGCAGCGGAGCGCGGGTTGATGCGCACGTGAGGCGCAGGATAGAGCTCGCGGGAGAACGCGGCGTGGCGCATGGTGCCGTGATGGAAGTACGGCACGCGGCCGGAGGTCAGGATGAACGGGTACTGGCCGCCCTCACCGTTGGCCTCGTCGTTGATAGGCGACTCGGCGGGTTCGATGAACTCGCAGATCGGGCTGTAGTCGTCGCAGGCCTCCTGCGGCTCGGGGTAGCAGAACGGGTAGCCGTTGCGGGCCATGCGCAGAAGAATCTGGCAGTAGACCTCGACCTTGCGCGACTCGGTGGCGAAGCCCGAAGGCAGGCCGTCGTCGCAGAGCTGCTCATGCTGCAGGTAGTTGAAGTAGTCGGGCGTCACGCAAGGCACGTAGGCGTCGATGTCGGACTGGAGGGTATCCCAATCGGCAGCGCCCAGGGTCTGTGCGACGGAGTCCTTGACCTCCTGCTCGGTGGCGTTGCCCAGGTAGGCGGAGACGCCGGGAGCGAGCTCGAGGCCGCCGGGGATGGAGCCGCCCCACAGCTCCTGGCACTTCTTGATGACCTGTGCAGCAGGAATGGAGTGGGAGACGGTCTCGCCGATGTGGGTGCACTCGTTCTGCAGCCACTGGGTGTCGAGCTGGGTCATGTTGACCATAGGCTCCTCGAGCCACTCGCGCAGCGGGAAGACCAGGTCGGCGGCCTCGATGTGGAAGGAGGTCAGCATCGGGTACTGGCCGATGATGAAGTCCACCTCGGGGAAGACGTCGTACCAGCTCTTGGCGTTACCGAGCATCGCGAGCTTGTTGCCCGACATGTCGAACCACACGCGCGGCTTGAAGGGCTCGCCAGTGGCGATGGCCTCGCGCACCGTGGGGATGTGGGAGTGGCACCAAGCGTAGAGGCCCTTGTGGTACTTCATGCCCAGACGATCCTGGAGCAGCTTGTTGAGGGTCTTCTGGGAGTCAGGCATAGCCTCGCCCAGAGCCTTGATGCGCTCCTCGTTCTCAGCGTCGGACATGCCGATGACGGCACCCACGCCGTACATGTCGGAGAACATGCCGCTAAAGCCGTTGTTGTAGGTGACCGGGCGCGTGTTGACGGTCTCACCGGTGTCGGTCATGGTGGCGAAGTAGCCGCCGCCCTTCTGCGTCATGGTGACGCCGGGCTTGTTGATGCGGCCCATGATGGCGTCCAAGCCCATGCAGCCCAGGGGCACCTGGGAGGCGGACTCGCTCATGTCGGCTGCGACGCCGTTGGCAATGCCGCCCCAGTTCTCGGCGTACATCTTGACGGCCTTCTCGTTGAGGTCGGCGGGAACCCAGGTGACTTCCTCGGTGTGCTCGAAGGTCCAGGGCTCAGCCTGATCCTTGTAGATCTGGCCGGCGGTCTTGTACGTCTTGCCCTCGTGCTCGCCCTCCCAGAAGATCTCGGGATCAACGGCGGAGTCGGCAGGAGCGCTGTACTCGAAGGGAGCAACGGCGCCGGTCTTGAGGTCGTAGCACACGTACGCCGGGGTGTTCTCGGGCGTGGTCTGCTGGAAGTCGGGGAAAAGCTCCTGAGCCTTGACGGGAAGCTTGGTGTCGGGGTCGATCAGGAAGGGCAGGTTCGTCCAGTACTTGGTGAACTCTTCGTCGTAGAGCTTGTTCTCGAAGATGTAGCGGTACCAGGACAGCAGCACGCCCGTGTCGGTCTCGGGGCGAACGGGGAGCCACACGTCGGCCTTGGCGGCGTCGGGCGAGAAGTTCGGGTCGACGACGATGGTCTTGACGCCGCGAGCGCGCAGCTCGGCCATGCCGCGGCCGGACTCAGCGGTCTCGGAGACGGAGGGCTGGGCGCCCCAGATCACGACGAGCTCGGTCTTGTTGTTCTCCTCGTCGCGGAAGATCTCCTGGACGGCGTTGTCTGCGATGGACTGGTCGTCGCCACCGTAGAAGAGCTTCGACAGGGACCAACGGGGCAGGTAGCACTGGGCGCAACCAGGCTCAAAGACGGTGGGGGAGCCGAACGCCATAGGAAGCGTCATGGCCTCCATGAACGAGTAAGCGCCGCCGCCGCCAACGGAGGAGAAGAAGGAGTAGTTGCCGTACTGGTCAATGGCGTCCTTGATCTGGGTGGCCGCAAGCTCGATAGCCTCGTCCCAGGAGATGACCTCGAAGTCGGTCGTGCCACGCTCGCCGACGCGCTTCAGCGGGTGCAGGATACGGCGCGGGCTGTACATGGTGTGCAGCTGGTTGAGGCCCTTGATGCACAGAGAGCCCTTAGACACGGGGGCGCGGTCGTCGCCCTCGAGCTTGGTGACCACGCCGTTCTCGATGGTGGCGATAGCCGGGCACATCTGGATGCAGCCGTGACAAGAGGTGTAGACCTTCTTGACGTCGTCAGCCTCGTCAGCGTATGCCGCAGGCGCCTCGACGAGAGAACCGCTCATCTGGGTGCCGATGGCCACCGCCGCGCCGGCAAGCGCTGCTGCCTTGACAAAGCTGCGGCGTGTGACGTTGGTGTTTGCTGCCATGCTTTCCTCCCTCTCCCTTGCTTTTACGTACATATACGGAAGAGCGCCTAGTTTTGGACGCTCTTCAACTCATCGAGGTAGGTGCGACCCTCCTCGCTAAGTTGCCAACCTTGGTGCCACTCGATGGCGGCGGCGTCATGCAGCTTGTCCAAGAAGACGCTGGGCTGCATACGCTCAGGATTGCCCTTGGAGTCCAGGTGCCAGAGCACGTCGCGGCCGTCGAGCAACTGCGTGACCTCGTTGTAGGTGCGAGGCTCCTCGGCCAGGAACTCCATGAGCTCGATGTAGGTGTCGCGACGCTCGGGCACAAGGCCCAAGAGCTCGATGATGCGCGCGCGGGGCGTGTGCTGCTCCACCACGGCCTGCCCGGCGGGCGTGGTCATGAACGCGTACTCGGCCACGAGGTCGTCGATCTCGTCCTCGGTGAGCCCGGCCTTGCGGGCGTCGTCCACGACATCGCCTTCGTCGTCAAGCTCGAAGCGCTCCAAGCCACCGGCGTTTTCCATAACGGCGATGAAGTGATAGGCGTTGGCCGAGGTGCGCTCAAAGCCCGGCAGCGCCATGACCATCTGCTCGATCTCGCGCAGGGGCTTGGACTCCTGGCAAAATGAGAGCACCTTGTAGAAGAGCTCGCGCTGCAGGGGGTTGCGCGTCACAGCCTCGGTGACCTTGGCGACCATGCGGCCGAAGACGACAGGGTCGATGTAGCCGGCATCGGCCTCGCTGGCCTGGATGTCGTCGAGGGAGTCGCCCTCATGTGCCACGTCGGTAAGTTCGGCAACGAGCTCGTCTTCGGTCCGCTCGTCGGTAGGGGCATCCTCATCGGCGGGGCGGGCCGCCTGCTTTGCCGCAGAAACGCTCGTTGCCTTGACCGCACCGTGGGTCGCGTCGTAGTAGACGCCTGCCTGCGCGGCCCAGCCGGCGCCCTTCGAGAGTTTCTCGACGGCAGCCTGGGCACGCTCCTCGCGGGCAGCCTCGTCGGCAGCCGCGCGCTCTGCAGCCTCACGGGCCTCGCGCTCCCGCTTCTCGGCAAGCTCAGCAGCCTCGCGGGCGGCAGCCTCCTCGGGGGTTTCCTCGACGGTGTCCACAGCCTCGGCCGACTCGTCGATTGCAGGTACAGACTCAGGAGAGGCAACGCTCATATCAGGCTCGACAGCCTCATCGTCAATCGCCGCAAGCATCGTCTGATCGTCCATCGTCGCTCCCCTTTGTCCCTTTTGCGCCGACCCCTCGGCGCCTGCGATCTCATCGCGTCTGATTCCAGATTTTTGCCCCTGAGCGGCTGCGAATGAAGCTCTACAGCGCTTTAATGCATTGTTGTGTAGGCTCTGAACTGGCATTTCTTTCTAAGGGTGCAAAAAACCGCCGCCCATGCCCCTTGAGGCACAGACGGCGGTTCTCGGCAAAGCCTACAGAAGAAGCTTGCTTTACAAGCTACTTCTGGTCGACCACGGGGACGGCGCGAGCGGTGATCTCGTTGAATTCGTCCTCAGACAGGTCGTACTGGTACAGGGTCTTGTAGTACGCGGCGACGGTCTCGTACATGTCGTCGTCAAACTTCTCGGGATACAGCACGCGGGGCAGCCACTGCATACCCAGGACCTGGTTCACGGAAGGCGGACCATTGAGCCAGTTGTAAGGCTCGCTGGGAACCTCGCAGTAGTTGCCGCCCTCGATGGCGGTCAGCGTCTGCCAGGTGGCGTCGGTGCCGGCGAGGTCATAGGCGCTCAGCGGGGCGAAGATGATGAAATCGGGGTCCCAGCTGATGATCTGCTCCATGTTCGTCTGGTTAGACTTGCCGGAGGGGTCGTCAACCACGGCGATGTTGTCGGAAACCATGTCGACGACGTTGGCCTGATAGGAGCTGTTGGCCACGCAGGACAGACCGTCCTCGCCACTGAGGTACAACACGTCGACGCGATCCTCAACCGGGATGGTCTCCATGACATCGGAAATCTCCTTGTAGGCAGCGTCGCAGTAATCGGCGATCTCGTTGGCGCGCTCCTCAACACCAAGCAGCTCGCCCAGGGCACGGTAGCAGTCACCGTACGTGGCCAGGTTACTGGAGATGTGGACACAGGGAATGCCGAGCTGCTCCTGAAGGGCGTCGAGGTCCTCGGCCATGCCCTTCTTGGTGTCGCCCACGTCGATGACGATCTGAGCGCCGGAGGCAGCGACGGCCTCGCGGTTGAAGTCGCCCTTGGCACCGAAGATGGCGCCGACCTCCTCGAGGCCCGCGTACTCCTCGCCAAAGAAGTGGGCCTGAGACTCGGTGAGGGGGCTTGCCAGGCAGACCATCTTCTCGGGGGCAACCGTCAGGAGCACCTGCTGGGGCAGGAAGCCCGAGGGTGCGATGGCCGTGATCTCAGCCGGGATCTCGACGGTGCGGCCAAGCGAGTCGGTGAACTCGCGCGTCTCACCGGTTTGGGCGGCGCTTGCCTTGTCGCCTGTAGCAGCGGTCTCGGCGAAAGCCAGAGGCGCAACGGCCAGGCCGCATGCCAAGGCAGCCGAGCACAGGGCCACGACGAACGTGCGGCGACTTGCGTTCTTTACCATCCGCATTCCTTTCTCTCAAACCAATGGGCCCGAAGGCCCCCTATAGGAAACCGCCGGCACCGGGGATGTGGGCGGGCAGAGCAACAAGGGGGCGTCAGCACGCAGGCTATTTCTCGGCCTCGTGCATCGGCACGCACACGCGCACGCGGTCGTCGTAGAGCGAGTTGATCTCGACGTCGACGCCGTAGATGTCGGAGATGAGCCCTGCCGTGACCACGTCCTTGGGGTCGCCGTATGCCTTCACGCGGCCGTCGTAGATGACGAGCGTCTTGTCGGCATATAGAAACGCCTGGTCAGGCTGATGAGTGGACTGGATGATAGAGAGGCCGTCACGAGCGAGCTGACGCACGCACGACAGCACGCGCACGGTGTTGCCGTAATCGAGGGCGCTTGTGGGCTCGTCCATCACGATGGTCTTGGCGTTCTGGGCCAAGGCGCGGGCGATGAGCACCATCTGCTGCTCGCCGCCCGAAATCTCGGTATAGGGACGATGCGCCAGATGGGCGATGCCAATCTTGTCGAGCGCCTCCATCGCGCGGTCCCTGTGGGCCTTGCGCGGGTTGTTGAACAGGCCCAGGTCGGTTCCCGTGCTCATAAGCACGACGTCGATGACCTCGTAGTTGTAGACGCTCGAATGCGACTGCGGGATGTAGGAGATGAGCTTGGCACGCTCACGGATGGACATCTTGCGCAGGTCGCGCCCGTCTACCAGGATCTTTCCGGTGTAGTTGGCGTTGAGGCACAGGATGCAGCGAAAAAGCGTCGACTTGCCCACGCCGTTGGGGCCCAGCACGTTGACAAGCGTGCGATCGGGAATGGTGAGGCTGATGTCGTGCAGAATCTCGCGCGCACCGTAGGAGAAGCTCAGATGCTCGATCTCGATAGGCATTAAATCCTCCTGCCCTTCGTGATGAGGTAGAGAAAGAAGGGCGCGCCCACAAAGGCGGTGAGGATGCCGATGGGGATCTCCATCGTAGTGGCAACGCGGGCCACATCGTCAACGAGCAGCAAGAATCCTGCGCCCATGACCATGGAGGCCGGCAGCAGCTTGCGGTAGTCGCAGCCGATGAGCATGCGGCACAGGTGCGGAATGACAAGGCCGACCCAGCCGATCATGCCCGAGACCGCCACGCTCGAGGCGGTCACGAGCGTCGCAGCCACCATGACGAGCAGGCGCACCAGGCGGGCGTTCACGCCCATCGTAGCGGCCTCGTCGTCGCCCATGGTGAGGATGTTGATACGCCAACGCAGGGCGAACAGCGTCACCAGGCCGATGACCATGGGCACGATGACCAGCTTGATGTCGGCAAACTTGGCGCCGGTGAGGCTGCCCATGAGCCAGTAGGTGATGGCAGGAAGCGTGTCGTTGGGGTCGGCGACGAGCTTGGTGTAGGAGACGCCCGCCGAGAACAGCGAACTCACCATGACGCCGGCCAAGATGACGACGGTGATGGGGTTGCCACGCGCGTGCATAGAGATGAACACCACGAGTCCGACCGTGATGAGCGAGAACACGAACGCCCACATCGAGATTTGGATCGAAGACAGGCCCATGAGGATGGCGATTGCCGCACCCAGAGCTGCACCCTGCGAGGCGCCGAGCAGGTCGGGGGAGACCAGGGGATTCTGGAACGTTCCCTGGAACGCCGCACCCGCACTCGCCAGGCAGCAACCAATCAAGAGGGCAAGCACGATGCGGGGCAAGCGAACGTTGAAGAAAATGGAAGCCTGCTGATTGGTCCACGTCGGCTCGATGAGATCGGGCGCCACTTGGTTCGCCAGCATGGCGAGCGCCTCAGCCGGGCTGATGGGAAAGCGGCCCAAGAGCAGCGACACACCGGCAAGCACAACCACAAGCGCGGCCATGACAGCGATGACGACGTTTTCCCGCCCGTCAGACCAGCGGACACGCCTGCAATCACTGTTGCACGACATCTGCACCCTCCCCTGGTGGTGTTTCGGTCCCTGACAAAAACGCGCCACATAGGCGCGCAAGCAACACGTGATTATGTGTGTGACGTGTACCAAGGTCGATTGCATATGCAACGCAGCGGCAAGAAGCTGGGCAAAAGGTATTGCCCGAGTGCCGTGGGCGCACCTTTTTAGCGCGACCACCTCGCCCAGAGCCCAGCAAAAAGCCCCCGCCGCACGAATGCGACAGGGGCTCACGGAAATCAGGCTCTATGGAGCACGGAAGCACGGCGTCTTCCGAAGACCGGCCTTACTCCTCAGTTGCGGCGCACAGGCCCGCGATGTAACCGGTGGTGATCACGCGACCCAGACCATGGATGCGCATACCGCCCGAGGACTCGCCGCCGCAGTACAGACCGGGGATGACCTGGCCAAACAGGTCCATGACCTGCATCTTGCGGTTCACGCGCAGGCCCGTGGTGCAGTCATGGAAGCCAGGCGTGGACCAAGCGGCATAGAACGGGCCGGTCTCGATCTTGTCGGTCATGCCCTCCTTGCCGAAGTCCTCGTCGGTGCCCTTGTCCACCAGCTCGTTGTAGCGCTTGACGGTGGCCACGAGGGTCTCGGGGTCCATCTTGATCTGCTCGTAGTACTTGTTCACAACCTTCTCGGCGAGCTCCTCAAGGGTGTCGGCCTCAAAGAAACGGCCGTCCTCGCGGTCAACGGTCGTGTCGTCGATGACCCATCCCTCGCGCTCGACAGCCTTGGAGTCGAAGATGGTCCAGAGGGGGCCGCCATAGCGGTGCAGCTCGCCGTCAGAGGGGTCGACGGTCAAAACGCTGGCGAGGGCAGCGCCGTTCCAGTCGGTGGAGGAGTCGGCCTCGTTGGCGAAGCGCTCGCCGAGCATGTTCACCTGAAGCAGGTTCGACCAGTCATAGACGCGCAGGCCCGTGGCACGGGAAAGCTTGAAGAGAGGCGAGGTGGGCTGCACGGTGGCGAAAGAATCGGTGTACTGCGTGCCGATCATGGCCGCCTTGGTGAGGAAGGAGTCACCGATAACCTGGTTGGCAATGTCGCCCAGGCAGGCACCGATGGCCATGGCTGCAATCTCGCCCGAGGCATCCTTGGGGCAGAAGGGGTCGCCTGAAGTGCAGTCGTACTCAACGCCGCGACGGGCATCAATCATGGTGCGGAAGTAAACGTTGCCGGTCGAGCCGCCCGTCGCGATGATGACCGCCTTGTTGGCGCGGACGTTTACCGTCTCCTTGGTCTCATCGATGTTGCCGTCGGAGAAGGGGCTGAGCGGGGCAAGGGGAGCGTCCTCACCAGGCAGGATGGTAGGCGAGTAGTGAGCCTGAACGCCCAATACGCGACCCTCGAGCACACCTTCGCGGTAAATCTTATCCATGTGGTAGTTCAGAAGGAACTGGGCGCCAGCCTCACGAGCAACGCGCTCAAGCGGACGGGTGATAGCGATGCCGCAACGGTCCTGGTAGGCGCCTTCCTGAGAGGGCGGCAGATAGTCGGCGTAGGAGACCCAATCCTCGGTGGTCTGATCGGCATACGTCCAACGGCCCACCGTCTCAGGCTGGTCGCCGCCCTCGGTGTAGTCGGGCAGGTGCATGGGCTCGACGTCCTTCACGAGCACGCCCTTGTCCAGGATGTAATCATAGGCTTCGGCCATATGGTCGGCCACCGAGCGCACCACGTTGCGGTCACCATAAATCGAGTTGATGCACTCGTGGGTGGTGTGGTCCTCGTAATACTTGTCGGCAGAGTCCTCGATGCCATACTTCTCCTGGATCTTTGTGCCGCAGCCCGAGTGCATGTTGCCGCCGGACAGAGCGCAACGGCCACCGCAATCATAGTTGGCGTCAACAAAGAGGACCGAGACACCCTCGTCGAGGGCGCGTACACCAGCAGGCAAGCCCGCGCCACCTGCGCCGATGATGACGATGTCGGCTTCATAGTCCCACTCGACACCAGCGGGGTCAACGGCACCCACGATGGGGCTGCCGTCGGTGACCTCGAGGTTGTGGTCGACGTCGGCAAGGGCGGCGGTAGTGCCGGCAGCAGCCAACGCAGCCATGCCGGCAGCACCGCAAATCATGGAACGACGGGAGATGGTGTTCATCGTAGGTTTCCCTTCTTCTTGGTATATATGTCGCAAGGGGGATGAAATGCCGCAGAGGGGCGAGCACTGCGGGGGAAGCGACCCTCGCCCCTCACGCACAGCCTCCTAGCGCGAGGCGATGAGCTCGGTGATGGTCTCGTCCTTGGCGAGGGCCTCGCCGATGAGCTGGCCGAACACGAGCGAGCGGCCCGTGGAACAACCCGGGCAGTGCACGGGGTAGTTAAAGCCGAAGAAGTCGCCCTGGCAGTTACCGGCGGCAAAGAGGCTAGCTATGGGCTGGTCGTCGTCGGTGCAGACCTGGGAGTCGTCGTTGACGTGGACGCCATAGCACACGGCCAGGTTGGAAGCAAAGATCGGGATGGCGTAGAACGGGGCCTCGCGGACAGGCGAGAGCCAGTCGGCCACAACGCCGAACTGCGTGTCCTCACCCTTGTCGGCCATGCCGTTATAGCCCTCCACGGCAGCAGTGAAGTTGTCGGCAGGCACGCCGAGCAGCTCCGCCAGTTCCTCAAGCGTGTCGGCCTGGAAGACCTCGCCGTCGGCCACACGACCCTCGAGCTCGCCGGGAATGTTCTGCAGCATGGACTCGTAGCCCTCGGGGAACTGCTTGGTCACGTACTCGGCGTAGTTGGAGTCGAGGATGGACCAGGCGACGTTGCCCTTGGAGTTCATGCGGGCGTCGGTAATGTAGGGCTCGAAGGGCATCTCGTTCATGAAGCGATTGCCGTCAGAGTTCACCGCGAGCATGGAGAGGAAGAACGCCGTGCACTGGTAGCCGCGCGTCTGAATCGTGAACTGGTGAATCATGGGAGCAGCCGGGCTCTTGGAGATGCCGCCGCCGATCCACTTGGTCATAAGGATGGCGTCGCCGGAGTTGGCACCCTGAGGAACGTAAGCGCTCTCGTTGGCGTAGTTCTTGATGGGAGCCCAGCAGTCGATCATCTCCTGGTTGCCGGAGATGTCGCCAGTGGCCAGCACGACGCCCTTCTTGGCGTTGAACTGCACGTGCTTGCCGTCGGCGTCGGTAGCGATGACGCCCGTCACGCCATCGGCCGCGCTGCCCACGAGCTGCTCGACATGGGTGTTGAAGAAGTACTCGCAGCCGTTGTCTGTTGCCGACTTGATGAGCACGTCGCCCAGGTTCTGGTGAGGCTCCTTGCCGTCGGGGCGGTCAAACACGCCCCACTCGTCGCTGGAGTAGCGCACGGCATCCTGGAACACAATGTAACGCTCGGGCATCTTGTCCCAGCCGGCCTTGGAGGTACCGCCGGTCGAGGGCTCCACAGTCACACCGTTGGCGGCACACAGTTCGGTGATGTAGTCGATGACACCGGCGGTCTGCGTGGCCCAGGTGCGAATGAGGTTGTAGTTGGCCGTCTGCTGGCTGGCCTGATACATGAGGCGGGCAGCCTTGTCGGGATCGATCTCGAGGCCGTTGTCCTTGAGGACCTTGGAGCCGATGGCGCACATGTCGAGGCCGCAGAAGCGCCCGCACTCGCTGCGCTCCACGACGACGACGCTTGCACCGTTGCGGGCGGCCGCCTCAGCGGCACCCATGCCGGCCATGCCACCGCCGACAACGACGACGTCGTACTCGTAGGTCTCGGCGATGTCGGTGATGGGGTCGGGTGCGACCTCCCAGGTGTGCAGGGCGCCCTCGGCAGGCGCGACGGCCTCGTCGGCCAGTGCGACCGCAGGGGCAACCGCGGCGGCGCTCAGGGCGGCACCCGTTGCGGCTGCGCTTACAAAGGACCTTCTCGTGATGGTGGACATACCGTATCCCCTTCTGCCTGGGGCCCGTTGTCGCGGGCCCTCATGACTGATGTGAGCCATGCCCTCGTCGGCATGTGCTGATCATCAGTTTGGGAAAACGGCATGCGCCTCGAAACGCTTGAAAGACGCTATGCGATGCAAATCCTACGATGCTGTCGAGCTACTCGACCCTATCGACAACTTCAGGTGATTGCGCATGAAACACCAGGTCAAGCAGCTCTTGTCGGCTGTTGATGCCAGCTTTTCCGTAAATGTGGCGCACATGGGAGTTCACCGTGGACTCCGAGATGGAGAGGCGCTCTGCCACCCAGGGTTGGGTGCGCCCCATGGCAAGGAAGCCAAAGACCTCGCGCTCACGGCCCGTCAGGCCCCAGGCTTGGGCAAGCTCATCGAGCGCGTCCTCGATGCTGGGGGCACCGGCGGTTTGCGCGGCCGCGTCAGGGGCGGCCACAGGGCGCGCGTCAAAAAGGTCCCACACGTCGCGACCGGAGAGCACAAGCACAGCGGCGATGGTCATGAGGTAGCCCATGAAGATGGCGTCGGCATAGGCAAAGGGGGCACTTGTGGTAAGGCCATCAAGCCAGATGCCAACCATGCCGCCCAGTCCGCAGAACAGGCTTGAGATGAGCATGCGCACCGCACAGGTGACGCCCAGCCCATCGGACATACCGGCATAGGCAACCTGGGCCACGATGACCCAAATGAGCACGTCGAACGTGGTGTAGCCGCTCAACACCACCGCGCCCGACACCCAAAAGTGATCGGTGGGGGCAAGCAGCGGCATAAGCGAGAAACCCGCGATGATGGCGAGAAGTCCCACACGGTAGACGACATGTGTGTGCTTGGGGGCAACGATGGCCAGCGCAAAGAGCGCAACCGCAATGACGCCACGCGCGACCTGCAGGGCCACCCCCATGTCGGGGCCCGCGCCCTGCATGGGCGCAAACGACATCTGGTGCTGCATGTAGCCAAGGCCGAACATGATGAGCGCAAGCGAGCACACCGTGGGCACCGACACGCCCAAGCCCAGGCGCAGGCGGGCAAGGAGGCTTCCCGGCTTGCGCTTGGCGGTCTCAGCCTCTCCCGTCATCTGGGAATAGGCGCGCTCTCCCTCGGGCAGAAGGTTGAAGAAGACCATCGAGAGCAGGGGCAGCGCCATGGGAGCCAAGGCGGAGGCAATCGACTCCATGAGCATGAACGTGACGTCCGCCACAAGGGCGCAGGCAAAACCGCCGGCCACATAGATCGTCGCCGAGCGTTCACCCTGTTTGCAATAGACGGCGCCCCACATGAGAATAGCCATGCCCATGAAGAGGCTCGCCAAAACCGCACCCGCCACAAGCACAACCCAATTACCGCTGAAGGCGCTCAACGCAAAAAGCACCGACCCCGTGCTTCCCGCAACGCCGCACCCAAGCGCGAAACCCTTGTGGACGCACAGGCCCCGCACGCGCTCCTTTTGCCAAAGCACAAGCGCACTCAGGGGAACAATCAACAGGAAGGTGAGCCAGACTGCCAGCTCGGACATGAGCGCCTCGGGATGAAACGGTGCAAAGAACCCGCTCTTATAGAGCGCGTCCACCCAGGCCCACAGGCAGGCAGACCCTATCAACGCGCGCGGGTCGATTCCCTTGGCCGCCCCCGCTATCCCCTGACGCGCATGTCGCATACCGCTTCCTCTCCTCTTCATGTCTGGACGGGATTATATGCGCACCGCGCAATCGGTGCGAATCGGATTCAGCGCGGCCGCCGACCCAAGGCCACCAAAAAGCCCCGCCGCACGAATGCGACGGGGCTTGGGCGGAGCGACTGATGTGCGCCGTTTGGAGCGCTACGCCTGTGGCAGCAACTTCTGGGCGATCATGACGGCGTTGAGGGCGGCGCCGCGCAGGAGCTGGTCGGCCACGACCCACAGGGCGAGGCCGCGGTCTCCCTCGACGGTGGGGTCGCGGCGCACGCGACCCACGAACGTGTCAAAGCTGCCGGCGTGCATGGCGGGCATGGGGTAGACGTTGTTGGCCGGGTCGTCCTCAAGCACCACGTGCTCGCCGGCGGCAAGAGCGGCCTTGGCGTCCTCCACGCTCACCGCGCGGTCGAACTCGAGGTTGATGGACTCGGAGTGGCAGCGCAGCACGGGCACGCGAACGCACGTGGGCGCAACCCGCACCGTGTCGTCGCCCATGATCTTCTTGGTCTCGACGACCATCTTCCACTCTTCTTTGGTGTAGTCGTCATCCATGAAGACGTCGATGTGCGGGATGCAGTTGAAGGCGATCTGATGGGCGAACGCCTTGGGCTCGAAGGGCTCCCCCGCCAGGACCGCCGCGGTCTGCTCCTGCAGCTCCGCCATGCCCTTGGCACCTGCGCCCGAGCTCGACTGGTAGCTCGACACAACGATGCGGTCGATGTGGCCGAGCTTGCGCAGGGGCTCAAGCGCCACGACCATCTGGATGGTGGTGCAGTTGGGGTTTGCGATGACACCGGAGTGCCAGGCAATGTCGGCTGCGTTGACCTCGGGCACCACGAGCGGCACGTCAGGTTCCATGCGGAAGGCGCTGGAGTTGTCGATCATGACGGCACCGGCGGCCACCACGGCCTCGCGCATCTCACGCGAAACGGAAGCACCGGCGCTGAACAGGGCGATGTCGACGCCTTCGAAGCTGCCGGGAGTCATCTCCTGCACCGTGATCTCGCCGCCGCGGAAGGGCAGCTTCTGACCGGCCGAGCGAGCAGAGGCAAGGGCGCGCACCTCGCTGCAGGGGAAGTCGAGGGCCTCCAGGCACGTGAGCATCTCGCGGCCCACAGCGCCCGTGGCACCGGCGATGGCAACGACGGGGTTTGCGGGCATAGGCTTGGTCCATGCCATGTTAACGCACCACCTTCACGGTTCCTTCGGGGGCATCTTCGTCCATGCCGAACGCGGTGTGGAGCACCTGCACGGCCTTGGCGCACTGGTCGGCGTCGATGACCGTGGAAATGCAGATGGGCGAGGTGGAAATCATCGAGATGTTGATGTCGTTGGCGGCGAGCGTCTTGAACATCTTGGCGGCAACGCCCGGATAGCTCTTCATGCCGGCGCCTACCAGGGACACCTTGGCGATGTGGGCGTTGATCTCGACACCCTCGGCGTTGACCTCGCGGCACAGGGAGGAAAGGGCGTCGGAGATGTGCTCGAGACCGTT
Source organism: uncultured Coriobacteriales bacterium (assembly GCA_934654475.1). Taxonomy (GTDB): domain Bacteria; phylum Actinomycetota; class Coriobacteriia; order Coriobacteriales; family UMGS124; genus UMGS124. The sequence goes on along the minus strand of CAKUFZ010000008.1, from coordinate 42,500 downwards.
CAGGGGCGTGGTGAACGAGATGTCGGTCAGGCCGTCGTGGCTCACGTCCTGAATGATGATGTCCACGTTCACGCCCAACTCGCCCAGACGGCCGAAGATGGCGGCGGCGATACCGGCGCGGTCGGGCACGTGGCGCAGGGTGACCTTGGCCTCGGAGAGGTCGTGGGCAATGCCGCTCAGGACGGCGCTTTCGCTGTACTCGGTGTAGTCCATACGATCGGGAGCCTCCTCGATGACGGTGCCCTTGGAATCCTCAAGGAACGTGGAACGGGCGCGGATGACCACGCCGTACTTGCTGGCAAACTCGACGGCACGCAGCTGCAGCACGCCGGCGCCGTTGGCGGAGAGCTCGAGCATCTCGTCGTAGCTCAAGCGATCCACGCGGTGCGCCTTGGGGCAGATGCGCGGGTCGGCCGTGTACACGCCGTCGACGTCAGAATAGATCTCGCAGAAGTCGGCCTCGATGGCGGCGGCCAGGGCCACAGCCGTGGTGTCGGAGCCGCCGCGGCCCAGCGTGGTGATCTCACCGGCGGCGTTCACGCCCTGAAAGCCCGCCACAATGACGATGTTGCCCTCGTCGAGGTCGCGCTTGACACGGTCCATGCCCACGATGCGGTCGATCTTGGCGCTCGTATGCGTGGGGTCCGTCACGATGCCCACTTGCGCGCCCGTGTGGCTCACGGCAGGCACGCCCAGGGCCTCAACAGCCATGGCGAGTACAGCAACCGAGACCTGCTCGCCGGTGGCCAGGAGCATGTCCATCTCGCGTGCAGGCGGGTTGGGGTTGACGGAATGGGCCAGGTCGAGCAGGTGGTCGGTGTTGTCTCCCATTGCAGAGACAACCGCGACGACCTGATCGCCCGACTGGTGGCGGCGGACCAGCTTCCGAGCGACGTTCTTCACGCGCTCGGGAGTGGCCACGGAGCTGCCGCCGAACTTAGCGACGACGAGTGCCATGGGCTTGGCCTTTCGACGGTGGCGGTTGTTAGATATGAAGCAGTAAAACAAAAGAGCACGTGAGAGTATAGATGGAGCTGTCTCACGCTTGCTGCCTCAGTATAGGCCAAGACCGCAGTGCGGCACGATTTCGACAGCAGATGGAAACACCTTCGCATCACATGTGATACACCTGTGATATCTGGGCGCTACAATAGGCGCATCTGTCGGGCCGAGGAAGGGAGAACCGTGGACATTCGAGCCATGAACAAGCGAATCGAGCTGTACAGGGAGCGCACGGAGAAGATCCGCGCCGAATATCGCGAGAGGCAGCAGCAGGCGCAGGCCGAGCAGGAAAATCCCGACGAGGCCGCTCAGGCAGAGACCGTGCAGACACAGGACGGCCACGACGACGAGACCCACGCCTGATACACTGCACCCAACATACGGCCAACCCGGAGCAAGCCGCATGCAGGCGCTCCACGCGCATGTCGAACACGACCGTCGCACGCCGGGGTGCACGGCCCAAAGGAAGAGAGAATCATATGAGTAACGAATTTGACGACGACTACGGCTACGACTGGCAGCCTCCCAGCGACGACGAGGGCCGCGGCTTCGACGACGGCTTCCCCTTCGAGGACAATGAGGGCGCCGACCGCTGGGCCGACGAGGAAGATGAGCCCGCAAAGCCGGCCGAGAAGTACGACCACCACGAGCTGCTCGACCAGCGCGTGACCGTGCACTGCCCCGTTGCCGAGCGCTGCGGCGGCTGCGAGTGGCTCGCCATGCCCTACGACATGCAGCTTGAGCGCAAGCAGGACTACATCGAGGAGCTCTTCGCCGACTACCCCGTCGAGGTCGAGCCGCTCATGTGCATGATCGACCCGCGCGGCTACCGCAACAAGGTGCAGCTGCCCCTGGCTCCCGGCAAGGACAAGAACGGCAACCCCACCGTGCGCTGGGGCATCTTTGAGAAGGGCAGCCACTGGATCGTGCCCTGCAAGCAGTGCATGGTCGAGGATCCCGCCGCCCGTCCCATCATCGGCACGGTCGCCCGCCTCATGCCCGATTACGGCGTGACTCCCTACAGCGAGAAGACCTGCACGGGCACCGTGCGTTACGCCCTCGTGCGCATCGCCCACGCCACCGACGAGATCATGCTCACGCTCGTGTGCAACGCAACCACGCTGCCTAAGGCGTTCGTCGACGCCATCCTGAGCGCCCACCCCGAGATTACCACGGTCGTGCTCAACACCAACACTGAGCGCACGAGCGTCATTCTGGGCAAGGAGGAGAAGGTGCTCTTCGGCCCGGGCTACATCGAGGATGAGCTGTGCGGGTGCCGCTTCCGCATCTCCTCGAGCTCGTTCTACCAGACCAACCCCATCGCCGCGGAGGCCCTCTACGAGCTGGCCGTCGAGATGGCCGACCTGCGCAGCTCCGACCGCATCGGCGACGCCTACTGCGGCACAGGCACCATCGGCATCGTGGCAGCCAAGGCGAGCGGCGCCGAGCTCATCGGCATCGAGCGCAATGCCGAAGCTGTGAAGGACGCCGAGATCAACGCCCAGATCAACGGCATCGAGAACGCCACGTTCGTGGCTGCCGACGCCGGCAGCGAGTTCGCCCGCATGGCCCGTCGCGGCGAGGAGCTCGACGTCGTGTTCATGGACCCGCCCCGCGCCGGCTCCAGCCAGGCCTTCCTGGCAAACCTCAGCCGCCTGGGGCCGCGCCGCGTCGTCTACATCAGCTGCGATCCCAAGACGCAGATTCGCGACATCAAGCACCTCGTGCACAACGGCTACCGCATCAAGCGCATCTGCCCGGTTGACATGTTCCCCCACACCGACCACGTCGAGAACGTCGTGCTGCTTGAGCGTGCGCCGCGCAACCAGTTCGGCCATCGTCGCAACTCCCACAAGGACGAGCGCGGCGGCAAGCGCTAAGTCGCCCATTCTCCCCTAAGTACGCCAAAAGCCCTGGGAACACGGTGTTCCCAGGGCTTTTTTCATACCTTATAAGCAGGCAGAACTAGTCGATCTTCACCTTGTTGTCGGGGCACACGTGCACGCGGTCCTCGGCAAGCAGCTGGATGACGGCCGAGTACAGCTCGTGCTCAACCTCATGGATGGCAGCCTCGAGCTCGTCACAGGTCATGCCCTCGCGCACGACGACCGGCTGCTGGGCAATGATGGGGCCGCAGTCGTAGTCGGCGTTGGCAAAGTGCACCGTGACGCCCGTCACCTTCACGCCGCGCTCGTAGGCGTCCTGGATGGCATGGGCCCCCTTGAAGGCAGGCAGCAAGGCCGGATGCAGGTTCACGATGCGGTTGGGGAACGCCTCAAGCAGCGGCTCGCGCACCATGCGCATGTAACCGGCCATGATGACGTAGTCCACACCATGGTCGAGCAGCGCGGTGGCGATGACCTCGTCGGCCGCGATGGGGTCGGCACGGTACAGGTCGGGCGTGAGCGACATCGTGGGGATGTTGGCCTGGGCGGCGCGCTTAAGGCCATAGGCGCTCTCGCGGCTCGCGATGACGATCTCTACGCTGGCATCAAGGGACCCGTCAGCGATGCGGTCGATGATGGCCTGCAGGTTCGTGCCCGAACCGGAGATAAGGACGCCGAGCTTGACAGTCACTGGTATGCCCCTTACTTGTAGATGACCTGGCCGGTACCCTTGACGATGCGGCCCACGGGGAAGACGGTCTCGCCGGCAGCCGTGAGCGACTCGGCGATGTCGTCGACCGCGTCAGGGTCGCACACCACGCACATGCCCACGCCCATGTTGAACGTGCGGTATGCCTCGGTGTCGGAGAGGTTGGCGGCCTCCACAGCGGCCTGCACCACAGCGGGCACGTCCCAAGTGCCCCACTCGACCTCGGCGTCGAGGTTCTCGGGAAGCACGCGGTTGAGGTTCTCGGTGATGCCGCCGCCGGTGATGTGGGCCACACCGTGCACGGGAAGACCGGCCTCAAGCAGGCCGAGGATCGGCTTGACGTAGATGCGCGTGGGCTTGAGCATCGCGTCTACCAGGCTCTCGCCGCCGAAGCGGTCCTGGGGAGCGGTGTACTGCGAAAGGTCGGCGCTCTCGTCGATGAGCACGCGGCGGGCCAGCGAGTAGCCGTTGGAGTGCAGGCCCGAAGAGGCGATGCCCAGGATGGCGTCGCCCTCCTGCACCATCTCGGGCAGGATCATCTTGGGGCGGTCGACGACGCCCACGCAGAAGCCGGCGAGGTCGTAGTCGTCCTTGGCCATGACGCCGGGGTGCTCGGCCATCTCGCCGCCCACAAGGGCGCAGCCGGCCTGACGGCAGCCCTCGGCGATGCCGCCCACGATCTGGGCGACGTGTTCGGCCTCGATGTGGCCGATGGCGATATAGTCGAGGAAGAAGAGGGGCTCGGCGCCCGAGGCGAGCAGGTCGTTGACGCACATGGCGACCAGGTCGATGCCCACGGTCTCATGACGGTCGAACAGCTGGGCCAGGCGCAGCTTCGTGCCGACGCCGTCGGTGCCGCTCACGAGCACGGGGTCAGCCATGTCCTTCAGCTTGGCGGCGCTGAACAGGCCGCCGAAACCACCCAGGCCGCCGATGACCTCGGGGCGCTTCGTGGTGGCGACGCACGCCTTGATGGCGTCGACCGCGCGGGCACCCTCGGTGGTGTCGACGCCGGCGTCCTTGTAGGTGAACTGCTGCTTTGCGCTGTCCATTTACTCGTACTCCTTTTCAATCTCGCGGGCGACATCGCTCACGCTGCGGTGGCTGTTTGCCGAAGCCTTGGTCAGGTTGTTGGGGGTGTAACCGTCGAGGAACTTGCCCTGCGAGAACACCGCCGGGATCTCGACGGGATAGGCGCCGTCGAAGCACGAGCAGCAGTAGCCGCCCTCAGGCACGCACGAAAGCAGACCCTCGACGCTCAAGAACGCCAGGCTGTCGGCACCGATCCACTCGCAGACCTCCTCGGGGGTCTTGCGGGCGGAGATGAGCTGGTCCTGCGTGTCGGTGTCGATGCCGTAGAAGCAAGGCCACTTGACCTCGGGGCTCACGATGCGCATGTGCACCTCGGTGGCGCCGGCCTCGCGCAGCATGCGCACGATCTGCTTGGAGGTGGTGCCGCGCACGATGGAGTCGTCCACGACGACGACGCGCTTGCCCTCGATGGTCTCGCACAGGGGGTTGAGCTTGAGGCGCACGCCCAGCTCGCGCATCTCCTGCGTGGGCTGGATGAACGTGCGGCCCACGTAGCGGTTCTTCACGAAGCCGGTGCGGCACGGGATGCCGCTGGCGCGGGAGAAGCCCTCGGCGCCAGGAAGGCCCGAGTCAGGCACGCCGATGACGAGGTCGGCCTCGACGGCGCTCTCGCGTGCCAGCTGCTCGCCCATCTTCACGCGCATCGACTGCACGGTGGCGCCGTCCATGACGGAGTCGGGACGTGCGAAGTACACATGCTCGAAGATGCACAGGGCCTTCTTGCGCGGGGCCACCGCACGCTCGCTCACGAGGCCCTCGGCGTTGATGCGCAGCACCTCGCCGGGCTCGACCTCGCGCACAAACTCGGCACCCAGGATGTCGAAGGCGCAGGTCTCGCTTGCCACGCACCAGCCGGCGTCGTTGGGCAGCTTGCCCAGCACGAGCGGGCGGATGCCGTTGGGGTCGCGGAAGGCATAGAGCGACTCGCCGTTGATGAGCACCATGGCATAGGCGCCCTCGAGCAGCTCCATCGTGCAGCGGATGCCCTCGCGGATGTGCCTCGTGTTCTGCGTGAAGTAGCCGATGAGACGCGTGGCCACCTCGGAGTCGGTGTTGCTCATGAAGGGAACGCCCAGGTCGATGAGCTGACGGCGCAGCGAGTCGAAGTTCACGAGCGTGCCGTTGTGCGCCAGGGCGATGATGACGTCGCCGATGGTGGACAGGTGGGGCTGGGAGCCGGCCCAACCGCGACCGCCCGCCGTGCCGTAGCGCACATGGCCGATGGCCAGGTCGCCCTTGAGGCTGGCGATGTCGCTGTCGGAAAACACCTGGGTCACAAGGCCCTCGTCCTTGCGCACGAGCACCGTGGAGCCGTCGCCGATGGCGATGCCGGCCGATTCCTGACCGCGGTGCTGCAGGGCGTGCAGGGCAAAGTAGGTCATGCGGGCAACGTCCTTGCCCGGTGCCCACACGCCGAAGACGCCGCATTCCTCCTCAGGATGATCCGCCGGGGCGTTGGGGTCGAACAGTTCGTCGAGCTCGTCTGCGGGGTACATGTTCCTTTTAAGCCTCTCCGTCGTTTGAGACGCCCGCTGCCTCGTCGGCGGCGGACTGGATGCCTGCGACTTGCTGATACGTCTGGTCCTGCGAGAGCACGGAGTTGTCGCGCTCCACGCATACCAGCATGGTACGCTCGTTGTCCGTTGCATAACTGCACGTTGAAAGTATATAGATGTGGGACACGCCTGCAGAGGTCGCACCCGCAACACGTGCGCTTGACCGCGAAATGAGCGATTCCACATACGCCTGGAAGCTCGCGTCGTCGGCAAAATCGAACTGCAGGACGTCCGTGTCATAGCCCGACACCACAAGCGAGCACAGCGGCATGAGCGTATGGAGCGTGCCGTCGGCCGTCACGTAGTACACCTCGCGCACGGTGTCGAGTTCGGACTGTTCGGAGTAGTCGGCCACGCGCGCGAACATCGCGCCGTTCTTGAGGTGATGGCCGTACATGACGGTGACGCGGTCGGTCAGCGCGCTGGAGCTGCGGTAATCCATGAACACAGAACCGGCGAGGTTGTACTGGCCCAAGAAGGTGTGCTCAAGGTACCAGTCGTTGTCGGAATGCTGGGCAACCGGGTAGTTCACCGGCGTGTCGGGAATCTGCACCCAGCCCACGATCTCAGGGTTCTGAGAGGTCAGGGCGGCGAAGTCGACCGTGGGCGTGCCGCTCACCTGGTCCTGCTCCACAGCCTCCTCCACAAGCGAGGCGTACTCCTGGTTGCCCACCTCGTACTCGGCCTGCGTGTTCATGTACATGCTGACGGCGATGCCGATGGTTACAAGGCCCACCACAAGGAGAAGGATCGCGAGCACGAGCATGCCCTTCGAACCCTTCTTCTTGCGCGGGGGCTCGGGAGGCTGCGATGAGGCGAAATGACTCGAAGCCGCCCTGTTGAAACCGACGGCGGCCTGCTGCTGGGTCGGGCCGCACTCGGCATACCCATAGGGCTGCTGGGCCTGGCCGTAGCCATCGTCGGACATGCCGTACCCCGCGTCATCGTAGGCGTACGAGGACTGCACCGGTTGCTGACGAGTGAATTCATCAGTGCCATAGAGTCGACCCGAGGAACGCGGCGCCGTGTAATACTGGGGATTCGAGCGGCTGAACTGGTTGCGGTCCCCACCGCCGCTCTGGCTAGGCAAGCTTGCCGCCGAGAATCTTGGCCGCAGACGGCTTGTCGAAGTTGCCCTGGGTACGCTCTCCCAGCTCCTTCATGACCTTGCCCATCTCCTTCTTGGAGGTGTAGCCGCCCGCCGTGCAGATCTCGTCGATGAGGGCTGCGAGCACATCGCCCGAAAGCTGGGCGGGAAGCAGCTCCTCAAGCACCTTGACCTGCGTTTCAAGCATCGCGGTGCGCTCAGGGTCGGTGGCAGCCTTGCGGGAGTACTCCAACGTCTCGGAGGTCATCTTGATGAGCTTCTTGACGCAGGCGGTGACGTCGGCCTCGGTGACCTCGCGACGCTCGTCGACCTCGATCTTCTTGAACTCCTCGTTGACCTGACGCAGGATGGAAAGGCGCGGCTTGTCCTTGGCGCGCATCGCGTCCTTGATAAGCTCCAGAATCTCGCTCTTTTGCATATGTCCTCCCTGGGCTCGTGCCGCACATAGCGCGGTGGTTAAAAACAAAAGGGTACCTGCCCAGGATACGACAACGAGATGGTCGTTTGGGGGTTATGGATGCAAAATGCGGTTGTTTCTACGATACGGGTTCACCTGAGCAAAGGTATGGTATGCTTTGCCTTGTGCGGGCATCGCCAAGCGGTAAGGCCCCAGCTTCCCAAGCTGGTATTCGCGGGTTCGAATCCCGTTGCCCGCTCCATCGAACACTCAAGAGGGCCGGCTCCCCAGGGAGTTGGCCCTCTTTGCATTTGGCGTGCCATGGATCTGTCAACCCAAACCGTCAAAGACATCGAAAAGGATTGGGACATTGAATAGGACATGTCCCATTCAATGTCCCAATCCCAACACACAGCCCATGCCGCGTCGCTCAAACTGGGCCAATCCCGTCATCCCCCGGCGCGGCATCGGCGCATAAGTGGGATTAACGTCTCAAAATCGACTACTCCGCGTGACGTCTCTACCAGCGGTTTCTCTACCAAGAGGACTAAAATGGGGGATAAATCCGGGATAAGGTGGGATAAATCGCCAACAATCTTATCCCAGCGCTGGCCCCCAAATGTCCATCATTCCAGTCGTCCAGAAGTCTCATGCGTCTTTGGGACATTGAATGGGACATGTCCTAATCTTAATAGGACATGTCCCATTCAATGTCCCAATCGTCTGTTAGAATCCACTTGACAGTAAAATTGGAGGACAGGACACACATGGCTTCTCAACGCGAGATTCCCGAAAAGGAAACGCTCTCTGTTGAATTCAAGAGTGATTTGAAACACTTGCGAGACAGCGAGCTCATCGATACCGTCGTAGCGCTTTGCAACACCGACGGGGGTTCCATCTATCTCGGAGTAGAGGACAACGGGGTTCCAACAGGCCTTCATAAAGAGCACGAGGATGTAATCAGACTCGCAGCGCTGATTGCAAACAAAACAATCCCTCCCGTAGCAGCCAGGATATCCGTCTTACACCTGGACGCCACTGGCAAATCGGACGAGCATGGCGTCCAAATTGCCTTGATTGAAATCTCAAAATCTGTCGGTATCGTCGCTTCCTCTGACGGAAAGATAATGCGACGGCGCTTGAAGGCTGACGGCTCGCCTGAAAGCGTGCCCATGTATCCATATGAAATCATCACTAGACTTTCTACCGTTGGACAGCTTGACTACTCAACATTCCCCATTCCAGACACAAACGTCGATGACTTTAGTCCCGAGGAAATTACTCGACTGCGTGAAATCCTATCCCGCAGTCGTGGCGCCGACCAGTCATTGCTTGAACTTTCCGACAACGAAATCCTGAGTTCTCTACGCATGACTACTGTTGTGGATGGAAAACCAACCCCCACGGTAGCAGGCATGCTTCTCGTCGGCAAAGAAGATGCCATTCGCCGATGCATGCCAACAGCAGGTGCCACTTTCCAAGTTCTTGATGGAACTGAAGTCCGAATAAACCAGGATTTCGATCAACCACTTCTCTATACAATTGAGAAGATGTTCGAAATGCTTGATCCCTGGAACCCCGAAGAAGAGTATGAAGACGGCTTGTTCAGGCTGTCTGTACCTCAGTTCGACAAGAGAGCATTCAGGGAAGCGTTGGTCAATGCATTTGGCCATCGAGACTATGCGACGCTTGGCCGCGTCCGTGTACTTGTCGACAACGAAGGGCTGACCATCGCCAATCCTGGCGGGTTTATCGAAGGGGTTACTGTAGACAATCTTCTCACCGTTGAACCCCATGGTCGCAACGAATGCCTCATGAGTGCTCTCAAACGCATTGGCCTTGCCGAGAAAACAGGGCGAGGCGTCGACCGTATCTTCGAGGGTTCTTTGTATTACGGGCGCCCATTGCCAGACTACACAGGCTCTACAGCCACATACGTCAAAGTATTCATCGCACGTAGTGCGCCCGACAAACCCTTCATGCAAATGATACAAGATGAGCAGGCGCGCAGCGGTAGGGCACTGTCTTTACGCTCCTTACTCGTACTTGATGCGTTGAAGAACCAAAGGCGGCTCACGGCATCGCAACTAGCCCAGCAGCTGAACTTCACCGAGACAATGGCTCGCTCGACTCTTGAGACACTCGTCGAAATAGGCTTGGTTGAAGCTTGGGGCAATAGCCCTCGTTCATATATACTGAGTAAAAATGTCTATAGATGTTCGGGCAAAGAGAAAAGTTTTGTACTCCAGACCGATATCGATAAAGTCAGATATCCCGAACTCGTCATGAAACTCGCACGGGAACAGGGAGGGAAAATCGCCACGCGTGATGTGGAGAACCTCTTGCACATCAACAGAAAGCAGGCTTATCGCCTACTTCAAAAACTGGTTGCAAAAGAGGAGCTTATGGCAGCCGGACAGGGTAGCAAATCCCATTATCTTGTCAAAGCTATTCAATCATAGCCATTTGAAAGACGGGGCACATGTTCTTTCAAAGGGGCATGTGCCCCGTCTAGATCGAAGCCAGGCTCTATCCCATCTTCCATTCCATGGGCCAGTCAGCGGGCTGAGGGCGCTCGTGGAGCGGCGGGAGCGACCGCACGATGCTCATGGTCTCGATGGACACGGTGACGACGCTCTCCACGAGGTCCACGATGTAGCGCGGGTCGTCGGAGTAGTCGTTGGGGTCGTTCACGATCTCAGAGGCTTTGTCACACCTCACCTGGTAGCGGTCCATGAGCCAGCCGATGGCCGAGCGTCCGTTGACCACGTAGTCGTAGGCCTCAAGCGGGATGTTGCGCAGCGTGAGGTTCTGCGCCACGTGCAGCACGGTCATGTCCTTGCCGTCGGGGTGCTCCTCGTCTTTCTTGCACTTGCCGAACGTCATCTTCTCCGTACGACCCGGATCAACGGAGTCACCGTCCTCGACAATACCACCCCAGGGCTCGACGCTCTCGTAGTTGAGGTGCAAGCCAGCCAGCTTGCGGCCCGCCTCGGAGAAGGTGCGGAAGTCCTCGGCCAGGGGTATGCGCGGCAGCTCCTTCTTGAGGTTGGCCGCAAAGCGCTCCCGGTACTCCGGAGAGTGCAGGATGCCATAGACGTAGAAGAAGATGTCCTCCTTGGAGAGCTCCTCCCCGCCGTCCTTCTTGTAGCGACCCGCAAAGGCACGCGGGTAGGCCTTGCGGAAGACGCCCAGCGCCTGGTCGGTGATGGTGTCACGCCTTGTGACGGTCTTCTCCGTGTGGGAGGCACCGTTGCCAAAGAGCGACAGCTGCTCGCCGTCATAAGCGACGTCGTTGTCGTCGAAGAGCGCCGTCCCGACCTCGGACTCCTCGTACCAGTAGAGAGGGAAGCACTGGCCATTAAATGAAAGCTGAATATCTGGGATGACGTTCGTCATAAGACAGGAGAAATCACGCGGTCCAAACACCATGCTAATGCAATAGTTCTCAAGGCAATGGAGGAGATGTTGCTGATAGGTCCTTTCGTCGCCGCCTTTTTCCTCGGCACTTGAGGAAAGCATGAGTTGCTGATAGGTCATTTCGTTCATCATACGGTCATAGTAAACCCACAGCTTACAGAATGGCCTGTACATGCCCTTTATGACCTGGTTGCCATTGAAGACGAGCTGGCCGCCCTTCTTTGCAATATCTTCCATACGACGAGTCCAGCTGAAACGCTTCGAGTCGTAGGTAACGGCCCTGCTTTCCGCTCTAGCGTCTTTGATTTCCCGGTTCATGTTTCCAAGGAGCCGACCCATCTGCTTTTGGACGCCATCTCGCGAGTAACCCCACGCCCACGGATCGCGCTGCGTTTTGAGGCCCGCCGACCATATGGAGAACTATCCGCGCATTCTATCGCAAAAATGCCGCGCGCGACGCGGTTGTGTCGAGCACCACCGCGCGCGGCATTTATCGATTTCTATTGGGAGGGGAACATGCTTACCCCCTTCAGGAGTTGGTCTCGTCTCCCCCCTACTTGATGGTTGGGGTAAAGCATGTTTCACCCTAACCCTTTCGATGGCTTTATACACAGATTATTAGCCGTCTGTGGCAACTTCTTGGCCAGTTGCGTACGCCAAATGTGAGAATTTGTGGCACTTTGTCGCACCTCGTGTTGCACCTTGGCCCCAAAACGCAAACAGGCCAGACGATTTACACCGTCTGACCTGCGTTTTTGCAATGGTGGGCCGTGTGGGGGTCGAACCCACGACCTTGGGATTAAAAGTCCCCTGCTCTGCCAACTGAGCTAACGGCCCGCATCGGCTGATAGTACCTCATCTGCAAGCGTTTAACAGCGACAACGTTGCAGATTCACCGCTTAAACAACCAGAAACTTCGCCTTGTGCGAGACTCTACAGATCGAAGAGCGCTCGGCGTACCTCAGGCTCGTCTTCAGGCTGCGCGGCAACGAGCACCGTGGCGCCCGGGGTGATGAGCGTGGAGGGGGCCACAGGCCGGTAAGCGCCATCAGACCACACGGCCAAAAGCGCAGCTTGCCCGGGCAGGTCGATCTCGCTCACGCGGCGAGCGCTCTCGGCACCCCCCGACAAGCCGGCGGTCAGCACCTCCATGAGGACGAACCCGTCGTGGACGAGCGGCATGACGTTGCGCTCGCCCGACGACATCACCACGGCCGACTGCACCATGTTGGCGATGGCCGTGGTCGAGCTCACCGTCTCGATGCCCATCTTCACGAAGATACGCTCGTTGCGGGGGTCGTTGACGCGCGCGACCGTGCGTGCCACGCGATACAGGGTCGCGGCGATCTCGCACGATGCAAGATTGTCGTCATCATGACCCGAAAGCGCGCAGTACACGTCGGCGTCCATGATGCCGGCGTCCACGAGCGCCTTGGTGTCGCAGCAGTCGCCCTTGATGACCATCACACGGCCCGTGAGATGCTCGGCGAGAATCGAGGTGTGGTCCTCGTCGTTCTCGACGATGGCAACCTCGTGGCCGGCCGCCAGCAACAGCTTTGCAGCCGCCTCTCCCACCTTGCCACCGCCGCCCAATACGAAGTACATGCGCTACTTCCTTCCCACAAGGCCCACGAGGACAGACGCTGCCGAGGGCTTTGCCTGCTCGGCTTCGCCCTTCATGTACTCGGCCAGCTCAGGCAGGGCGCTTTCGTGCGCCACGGCCACCACCGTGTCGCCGTCGTGCAAGAACATGTTATGCGCTGCCAGGAACTGCTCGCCGTCGTGCTCGAAAAGCGCCACATGCACCTCGCCCAATGCCTCGAGGTCGCGCACGTGAATGACGCCCGGCACATGCAGGGTAAACGAGAGGACCTCGTACTCGCCGTAGGTATCCAGGTGGTGGGCCCTGCGTGCACGCACCTTCGTGACCATGTTCTCAGCCACAAGCTCGGTGTCGCATAGGTAGTCCAAGCCCAGCTGCTGATACAGCTTGATATGCTCGGGATTGATAAGGCGCGTGAGCACGTGGGGCACAGAGTAGAGTCGGCGGGCGACCTCGCTTGCCATGAGGTTCACGTTGTCCATGCTCGTGACGGCGGCAAACGCGTCGCAGTCCCTGATGCCAGCCTGCTCCAGCACGCTCTCGTCATAGCCGTGTCCCACCACGCGCGCGCCCTGAAACTCGCTCGACAGACGCGCGAGTGCCGTGGCGTCGACATCGATGACGGTCACTTGGTTCTCGGGGGTGTCGAGCACCTCGGCCAGCTGCTTGCCAACGCGACCGCACCCTACGACGATGATCTTCACGTCATTCCTCCTATACGCACGTGGCCGCCCTGCGGCTCACCCCTTAGGGCCCGCAAGACGGCCACTCGCGTTGTTACTTCATTCGTGCATGCGTGCAAGCCATAGGGCTTTACGCGTTCTTGATGACCTCGACCACCATGTCCACGGCGTCCTCGATGGCGTTGATGTCGAGCTTCTCAGGCGAGTCGCCGGTCCAGTGGGCGTTGGCAGGCACACCGTCCTGCACGCCGCACAGCGTGACGGCACGGCAGCCCTGCTCAAGCGCGATGCTGGCATCGCTTGCACGCCACGGCATGCGCTCCAGGGCGACGGGGCGGTTGATGTCCTGGCTCGCCTGGCCAAAGATGTTGACCAGACGACGGTCGGCCTTCACGCGAGAGCTGTCGGCGGCCTCCTCGACCACGAGAGACTGGCGACCCGCGCCCAGGCACTCAAGGTTGATGAAGTAGGCACCGCGCAGCTCGCTGCGGTAGCTCGCGATGAAGTCGCGGATACCGGCGTTGCCGGCCTCGCCGGCGCCCGTGAGCACGAACCACACCTCATGCGAGGTAAGGTCGCGGTCGCCCAGGCGCATGGCTGCACGACGGGCGCGGGCTGCCTGCTCGCCCTCAACGCTCATATGGCGCGTGCGACGCGGAGCGGCGCCGCCCTGCCAGCGGGGGTTGCCCCCCTGAGCGGAGCCGTCGCTGTCGGAGAAGTTGTCCCACGAACCAATCTGCTCGCCGTTCTTCTTGGCGTCGAAGCCCTCATCGAGGCCAAGCCAATCGTTGAAGGACTGCTCCTGCATCTGCTGCTGCATATCGGCGGCGCGAGTGGAGATGCGGCCCTTCTGGCGGTTCTTCTTCGCCTTGCGGCCGCGCTTGGTCATGTCGCCAAGGTCGGTGGAGAAGCCGGCGAGGTCCTGGCGGCGAGCCTGCTCGAGCATGGTGGGGGTCACGGACTGATGCGTGCCCGTCTCGAAGTCCATGCTCGAGAAGTCGTCGGGGTTGTAGTTGCCCACGGTCTGGATGTTCGAAACGCCGAAGGGATCCACAGCCGCCACAGCCGGATCGGGGAGATCGGCAAGGAAGCGGGGAGAGGTCATGGAAGCGGAAGTGACAGGCTTGAACGAGGAGGTTCCCCACGTGGGGTCCTGGATGGCGGAGGCCGCAAACGAGTCGGGCTCGTCCATGATGAACTGCTGGGAAACGCTTGCCGAATGCATGGCAACGTCACGCGGGGCCTGCGCGGCACCGCGGATCTCGGCGTCAGGCTCGTCGGTGGAGGTCACCGTCGCGGTGCCTGCGTTCACGGGCGCCAGCAGAGACGTCGCGGCAGGCTCGGGGTTGAGGTCGCCCGAGAGGCGGTTCTCGCGCACGATCGAAGCGAACATGGCGTCGGCCTCTGCGTCCTTGGCGGCCTCGGGGTCGACCGGGGCGGCCGCGACGTTCGTGACCTGATCGCCAAGGTCGAGGCTTGCCTGCTGGGCAGACTCGGCGACGGGGGCAGGGGAGATGAGCATGGTGCTGGCGGCAGCCGCCTGCTCGGCGCAGACGTCATGCTGGCTTGCACGATGAACGGCGCCCTGCTCGACGGGCACGTACTCAATCTGGCACGTGTCGGGGAGGATGCCGAGGGCGCGTACGGCCGCAAGGCCATGACGCACGGGCTTGTTGGACTCGGGCTCGTCGACGCGGGGCTCCATAGCGGCGCGGGGACGCATTGCCTCGCGGTCGGAAGCGAGGTCCTGAGACTCGCCGGTCTCCTCGCGGCGAAGGGGAAGGCGCTCGGGATACGAACGGGGCTTGGCATCGCTCACGCCAAGCTCGTCTGCGCCCTGCTCCTGCCTCACCTCGTCGTCGGGACCAAAGGGCATGCCGTCGGAAATGGGACGAATGCGCTCAAGCACGCCGAGCACGGCAGCGACGCCCGACTTGTTGTCGTTGGCACCGAGGGTGTACGACAGCACGAAGAGATGCAGCAGGGTGCACACGCCCCACACCACAAGGACGGCTCCGGCGATGACGCCAAGTGCGGCAAAGAACGACTTGAAGCCCGCGGGAACAGGCAGCACCTGCATGAACAGGGCGAGGACCTCGACGACGACGCACACGTCGATCGCGCGGGGCAGGTACGGCTTCACCCATGCGATGGCCGGCTTGCTCAAAAGGTCGGAACGGGGCGTGTCGTAGTGGGCGATGACCACCACGGGACGGGCCTTCTGGCCGGTGGGGGAGGGAGCGGCGGCAGGATGGCGCGCCACCACGTTCTGGCTCGAACCGGAAAGGCCCAGGCGGCTGTACGTCTTGATGCCGAAACGGCGGTCAAGCAGATACAGCACACCGATGATCGCCACGAGCACGAACATGACGGTGGAGACCACGCCGCTGAGCAACACGCCCACAATCGAGAGCACGGCGGTCAGGCACATCAGCGCAGCGAGACCGAGGTTGCCGTGCCAGGTGTAGTTGAAGCTCTTCTGCATGGTCTCAAGGCCATGCTGATGGAAGACGCGCGCCACGATCGTGGCCGCGTCGCTCTCCTCACGCGTTCCTGCAGGGGCGATCTCATATTCCTTCGTGAGGTAGCGCATGGTTTCCTTGGCGTCGGCCATACGGGGGTTCCTCCAAGCATGTCGTTCGTGGTGACGTTTCACTGGCATGTCCCGCCCGAACTCAAGGGGCGAGACGAAAAGACAAGGGGAGCGGACGGCTCCGGCTCTTAGGCGGTCTGCTCTTCGCCCTCAGCGGGAGCCTCGCCCTCAGCGGGAGCCTCGCCCTCGGCGGGGGCCTCCTCGCCCTGCGGCTGCTCGGTCGACTCGGGCTGGGCGGCAGCCTCCTGGTCGGCAGCAGCGGGTTCGCTCGGTGCCGCCGGGGCCTCGGGCAGGGAGCCCGTCACCGCAGGCGTGGTTCCGGCGTATGCCGCAACCGCAGCGTCGGCCGTGAGGAGCTTGTCGCGGGCATAGGCGTAGTTGGACTCGAAGGCGTCCAGCGAAGTGTCCTTGGGACCATAGGCGGCGAGGTAGTCGGTCGTGTTCCAAGGCATGGTAGCGCTGGCTGCCTCAAGGTTTGCGGAGGCTGCGTTGAACCAATCCATCTGGGCCTCGGCGCCTTCCTCGTCGCCGGCGATGGCAAGGCCGTTGTGCGTCAGGCGAGCGTTCACCAGGTCGGCGTAGCAGTACAGGTACGTCTCCATCACCGTGTAATCAACGCCCGTGCCCGCCTCCTTGGCCTGGGCCACGATCTGCAGGGCCTGCTGTGTGTCGTTGTAGGCGCCCGTCTCGTTGTCGACGATCTCCTGGGTGTTGATGCCCTCGTCGCCGTTGAGGTAGGCGTCCCACAGCTGGCTGGCGTAGGAATACTTGCTCACGGCGCTGTCCATGAGGGCATACACCTGATCGAGGGTGTCGGCGGCGGCTGCCGTGGTGCTCGAGGCGTTCTGAATCTGGCGGGCGGCCTCAAGCATGGAGCGGCGCGCGGAAATGCTCGAAAGCACGGCGTTGGCGGCGTCGGACTGCTCGGAGGTCAGCCTCGAGGCAAGGGCGTCGTTCGCCTGCGTCTCGGCACTCGACAGGCTGTTCTGCGTCGTGGTGGTCTGTTCGAGGGCAAGCGACAGGGAGTCGGAAGCCATGCCGTCGGAGATGGTCTGGGCAACGGCGGCGTCGACGCCCGACATGACGGAGTCGGTGGAGACAAGCGTCTCGATTGCCGAGTCGAGCTTCTCCTTGGCCTTGGCAGCTTCCTGATTGGTGATGTAGAGATAGGCACCTGCGATGAGCGCCACAATCAAGATGATGACAATGGCAACAACGACGCCTCCCTTCCTGGAACGGGGCTCGCTGAACGTCGTGTCGAAGTTCTTGCCGGGGTTCTTCTTGTCGACTTCCTGGATGGGGAAGAGGCCGGCATCGCTGCTCGTCTGGGCGCTGTTGGCCATCTTGGCAGCCACAAGCGGGTTGGCAGGGGCGCTCACCGGGTTGTCGGTGGGGGTGAGCTGGGGCTGCTGGGGATTGCCCTGCGAAGCGATGGCGAGGAACTCCTCGGTCTCACCGGCGCTGGTGGGTGCAGGATAGACGGGCCTCATCGGCATGGAATTGCTGCCGTTAGGCTCGTATCCGGCAAAGCCCGACACTGCCGCCATGCCCGTGAACGTGTCTTCGGCACTGGACTGCACGGGTGTGGACGGCGCGGTATATTGAGACTCACCGGGGCGCTTGGAGGCATTTCCAGAACGGCCCTGCGCTGAGAAGTGGCTACCTGTAGGGGCTGCGCACATATGTAACTCCTTCGTTTCTCGTGAGCCTAAAAGGTGACTCACATACAGATTCTATAATCATCTCACGAAGCGCCCCTGTTTGGCCCGACTTCCCCAATTCGTCGCATACTTTGCTGATATCGCATGCCGCCGCACGTCGTCGAAAGGACACCCCATGGAGCAGATCGAGACCATAGCGTCTCAAGTCAAGGCTGACGAGAGGCTCCTGCTGCTCTTTTGGGCGCTCAGCGAACCCATGAGCGTCGAGCAGATGGCCGAGCGCGGCTTCCTCGGACAGCCCGGCTTGCAGGCGGACTCCTATGAGCGCACGTTTCGCCGCATGCGGGAAGACCTCAAAGACAACGGCATCTACCTGCAAGAAGTTCCCACGGCGGCGGGCAGTGTCTGGCGAGTGGACAAAGAGGCCACCTACATGCAGGGCAACTCCGACCTCACCCAACCCGTGATGGAAATCTCCATGCTGCTCGAGGCCTACATCTCCTCGCAGCAGGCCTCCTCCCATCCCGGCGCCGAAGCCTACCTCGACAGGCTCCGCCGCGCCCATGACAAGCTGGTCCTGGGCAGCGGGAAGGCGCACACCCTGCTGGGGACCAAGGGCGACGCGCAGGCATCTGGCTGGGAGGACCTGCTGAGCGCCTATGCCGAGCGCAGGGGCGTGGGTTTCCTCTATCGCGACGCGCAAGGCCAGGCCTGCGAGCGCGACGTCGACATCTACGGCGTGTTTCGCCATGACGAGCACACGTTCTTCGTGGCATGGGACCGCACAAAGAACGGCATGCGCGTCTTTCGCGACGACCGCATCGAGGCGGCAAGCGTCAAACTGGGCAAGCGAACCTTCGAGGTACCCGGCGACTTCAGCGTCGAGGACTACCACGGCTTCGCATTTGAGTACGGCACGCAGGACTTTCAGATGACGTTGCACGCGCCCGACAGGGCCTGCGCCCAGGCGCTGACGAGAAATCACGGCACGTGGGCAGATGACGAGACCTGGACGATCGAGGGTCGCGACATCGACGACGCGGCACGCTGGGCCGCGCATGCCCTCTTGCGCGCCGGCATGCAGCCTTGCGAACCCCATGAACTCACGGACAAGGTCAGAGGCGGTCTTGAAAGGGTGGTGGCCCAGCATGGCTAGGGGTCGCGAGTCTAAAAGCACGACGCTCGAAAAGATGATCCGCGTTCTCCAAACGGTGAACGCCTTGGCTCCCCATGACCCACTTGAGCAGGGAGAACCTGTCAGTCTGGACCGTTTCTGCGAACTTTGCGGGCTTGACGAGAAAGACTGCAGGCGCATCATCGACAAGATCAACTACGGCTGCGGCGACGCGTTGCCTGCCGCGTGGATTGAGGTCGACGATGACGGAAACGTCGTGCCGCAACGTCTGGCTTTTGCCTTCGACGGCCTCATGCGCCTGAGCCGATCCGAAGCCTTCTCGCTGCTTGTGGCCCTGCGTTCGAGCGGCATGGACAGCGACGGCCACCTCGCGCGCCTTGTGCGCGGGGCGCTCCCCCACTTTGACCTCGACCGATTCCACACCGTGGCCGGAGGCGAGTGCGGGCCCTCGGGCGCCCTCGAGACAATCGCCGACGCCATCGCCAGCCATTTGGTCCTCACCATCGACTACTGCGACGCAAAAGGGGAGCGCTCCTGCCGACAGGTCGAGCCCTGCTCGGTGTGGTACGACACGTCGGTGAGCGCGTGGTCATTCAGCGCCTGGTGCCGCACGCGCAACGGCATGAGGACGTTTCGCCTCGATCGCCTGCAGGCAGCACCCACCGCAACAGGAGAAACCTTCGAGACGCGTGGGGAAGAGGCCCGCGAGAGTCTCGACACGAGCCAGGCGCAGCTTGCCGTGCTTGCGATTCATGACCCCAAGGCAATCGATATGAAGGCCTGGCCCGGCCTGGAGGCGTGCACGCTGCCCAGCGTCGGCGAAGCGGCGCACCTCACTGAGCAGGAACTCGCCTGCGGAGGGTACATCGCTCAGATTCCTTGGTTGGCAGGATCTGTATGGTTGGCCCAGGCAGTGGTCTCGAGCCTGGGAGCCGTGGAAGTCATCTCTCCCGCCGAGCTGCGCAAGGAAGTGCGCGAGCTGGCTGAGGCCCTTCTCAAGAAGCTTGGATAAAAAAACAGGGCGGGCCGCTCGTTGAGCGACTCGCCCTGTTCCCCCAAAACACACAAAGCGTCGACATCCCCCTGATGAAAAACGCACAATTAACTATAATGCGGCCCCTCAGAAAGTGCAAGGGGCAGTTTTTCACCAGCGAGCGGCCTTTGCTCAAAACAGGCTTGACAGCACCGCCGCCTATTCGTGCGTGGCGCGCCATGAGCGCAGGTAATCGCCCACTTCGCCAGCCGCGAGCGTCTCAACTTCCTTTTTGGGCAACGACGCCATGAACACCCTGCCATACCACATTCCCGTAAGGCGCGGGTCAGCGAGCACGAGCACGCCCTTGTCGGAGGCCGAACGGATGAGCCTGCCGGCTGCCTGCTTGAACGTGAGCACGCTCTCGGGCAGGTCGTGGTTGCGCCATGCGTCCTTGCCCTCGCGCAGCTTGCGCTCAAGCGAGATGGGCTCAGTGGGAGGCGTGAACGGCAGGCGCGGGATCACGACGCAGCGCAGCGTGTCGCCCTGGGCGTCGAATCCCTCCCAGAACGACTTGAGCGCAAAGAGCGACGAGGTCTTCTCGGCGATGAAATGCTCCGAGATGCGGCGCACATTGCTCTTGCGCGACTGACAGGCCAGTTCAAGGCCATGCTGGGCCAGCTGGGGAGCCACGATCTCGTACATCCTGTCCATCTCGGCGCGGCTCGTGAAGAGCGTGAGCACGCTTCCGCCCATGGCAAGGTGGATGTCCACGAGCAGCTGGGGGAGCTCGGCGAGGAACGCCTCCTTCTGCTTGGTGGGGTCGGGCAGGTCGCGTGCCACCACAATGCCCATGTTGTGCTCGAAGTCGTAGCTCGACGCGAGCTTGAGGCTCGCGTATCCCCCACGCACGCGGTCAAGGCCCACCTCGTGGGCGAAGTGGTCAAACTTGTCGCCCACCGCCACCGTGGCGCTCGAGTACACCGCGCTCTTGATGGTGGGATACCACGCCGAGGCAAGCTGGGCGCCCACGTCCATCGACTCCGCCACGAGCTCGTAGGCTTCAAAGCCCGAGCGCTGGGTGAACGAGGCGGAATACACGTACCGCTCGTCAGACCCGTCAAGTATGAGCTTCAGTGCCTTGTGGACGCGGTCAAGGTCGGCCGCTGCCTCCATGAGCTCGTTCAGGCGGTCCTGTAGGTCGGCGTCGGGGTTGCTCTCGTCCGACATCGCCTGCTGTATGCCGCCGGCAAACTCGAGGGCGTGACCCAGGGCGTCGGAAAACGCCTGGCCTGACTCGGCCACAGCCAGCCAGTGCTCGTTGGCGCGCATCTCGGCGTCGACCCAGACGTTTTGCGTGTCGTAGGCCTTCTTGGGGGAGACCTTCTTGCAGAATGTCTTGAGGTCATCGAAGAAGAGGCCTGCCGCGATGCTTGCGCGAGCCATCTCGCTGGCCGTCTTGCTCACAAGCCCCATGAACAGCGTCGAGGCGGCACGCGTGCGAACAGCGCGGGCAAGCGTGCCCAGAGCACCGCTCGACGAGCCTCCCATGAGGTCGAACGACGCCTGGACCTCGCGCGAGTTCACGCGCTGGGCCCACTGCCTGCGCGCCTCGCCCTCAGCCGAATGCGCCTCGTCGACCACCCAGAACCTCGCAGGCGGCAGCACCTCGATATCGCTTCCTACCTGCCTGAACAGCAGCGAGTGGTTGGTCACGACGATGTCGCTCGCCTGGGCGCGCTTGCGTGCCAGGTGCAAGAAGCACTTGTTGGGAAAGAAGGGGCAGCGGCGCTTCTGACACTCCGACGAGGTGCTCGTGAGGTCGCTGCGCTGGATCTTGCCCCAGCGCACACCCAGCGAGGTCACATCGCCCACGGCAGACTGCGTGGCAAACCCCAGGGTGGCCGCGATGGCGTCGAGCAGCTCGGCGCTGGGCTCGGGCATCCTGCGCGTGGAGCCCTCCTGCTCCTGAAGCTGCTGTGCCTCGTCGAGGGAGCCGGCCGCCGGCATGCTTGCCATGCCGCGACGCATGAGCTGCGCAATCTTGCGCAGGCACGGGTAGTTGTCATAACCCTTGAGCGCCGTGTAGGTGAGATTCGTGCCCAAGGCCTCGTTCAACAGGGGGAGCTCCCTGTTGATAAGCTGGTCGGCAAGGGTGTTCGACTTCGTGGCGACGCCCACCGTGATGCCGTTTGCCTGAGCCAAGAAGGCCGAGGGCAGCAGGTAGGCGATGGACTTGCCCACACCGGTGCCCGCCTCGAGCGCGGCGGGACGGTTCTCGCGAAAGGCGCGGGCCACCTCGAGCGACATCTGCACCTGCTCGGAGCGGGGCTCATAGCCGGCATACATCTTTCCCACCACGCCGTCGGTGGCGAAGGCACCGCGCACCTCATCGTCGTTGGGGTACACAAGCCCGCGCATCTCGTCGACGTCGTCGGCGTCCTCGCGCAGGCTCACCTGCATGTGCGAGCAGCGCTGAACGCGCGCGTCCACAAGCGAGAACGGCTCGTCAGGCGCCATGGCGGCCATCTGGGCGAAGATGGGACGGTAGCCCCATTCGACATCCGGGTACATCTTCGCAAGGCGGTTCACAAGCCCGGCCGGCATGTCGCTGGCGGCAACAAGAAGGATGCGCCACAGGCCGCAGGTGGCAATGACGTCGTCGATGGCACGGTGGGTTGAGGCATGCAGGCCAAAGGCACGCGACAGGTCGTGCAGCTTGTGCGACTTCAAGCAGGGGAGCACGATGCGCGACAGCTCCAGCGAGTCGATCCAAGGCCCGCCCACGCTTTGCCCGCCGAAACCCTTCTCCATGAAGTGCTGGTCAAAAGCAGAGTTGTGTGCCACGATGGGAGCGCCCTTGGCAAACTCTGCCAGCTTGCCGCACACCTCCATCGCACAGGGGGCATCGGCCACCTGCTCGTTGGTGATGCCCGTGATCTGCACAACCTCGGGCGGAATGGGCTTTGCAGGATGCACGAACATGTCGAACGTCTCAACGATCTCGTTGCCGCGCAGACGGGCGGCTGCGACCTCGATGAGCTCGCAATCCTTGAAGTCCAGTCCCGTTGTCTCGGTATCGAGCACAACGACGTCCTCGTCAAGCAGACCAAACTGCGCTATGCTAGCTCTTTGTGCCAAGGTGGCATAACGCGCCGCGACATCCTCGTCGCAGCCCGGCATGATAATGGAGGCAAGCTCCGCAGATATAGTCTCGCTCAAAGTGTTCTCGCTCCTCAACGATGTCCGTCCACATGCATAAGGCGTGATGGTATCCTTTTCACACTCTATCAAAGGGGGATACATGGGAAAAGTTGACGTTTATTTTGCCGATTACCTCGTTATCGATGACATCACCGAGCAATCGAGCCGCCTGCTCGCCTCAAACGGCTGCATCATAGGCATGCCGCTCAAGCTCACCTGGCAAGCCGAGTCGGGCCTCTTCACGGTAAGCACCGTCGGTGGCGACGTCATCGGCACGGCGAACCCCAAGAACAAGCTCGCCATCCGCGAATCGTTGGAAAACGGCAACGACGGCGCTTGCTGGCTGTCGCTCGTCTGGTATGACAACACTGACAAACTGTACCACGCCGAGCTCGTCTATCAGTTCTACAACGTCAAGGCCTCGCAGACTACCGAGCGCGCCAACCTCGACGCCTACACGCAGAGGACCTCGGAGCGCCTCGCCCAGGGCAAGCGCCCCGACATCGCCCTCACCGGCGCTGGCTGGGACCAGGTCCTCGCCACGGGAGACTGGGAGAGCCCCGACGAGCACCCCTATCCCATCGACACAAAGCGCAACTCCGGCTGCGTCATCTTCAAGCACAAGCGTTCCGGCACCGACAAGCTCGTCATGGGCCTCATTGCGGGCAAGCCTGCAGCGGTCTGGGGCGCCGGCGCGGCGTGCCTCATTCTCATCATCGTCATTCTCTTCTTTGTGTGCCGTTGCGCCTTTGGGGCATAACCTGCACCTTTTGAGGTACAACACTGGCACGCGAACCACGTAGTAAGGAGCCTTGCATGGCAAAAGACGGCATCGTCTTGTACAACTCGTTCACCGGCTACACCAAGCGCTATGCCGAGTATCTCGCTGAGACGCTCGACTATGCCATCAAGCCCATTCAGAAGGCGAACCTGTTCAACGTCTCTACCTACCCCACCATCATCTTCGGCGGCCCCCTGCACCACAACCGCATCGAGGGCATCTCGGGCATCATTGACGGCTGCTCGTACTTCGGCGAGCAGAACCTCATCGTCTTCTCGGTGGGCATCGCCTCGCTCAACGCCGACCTCGAGAAGCAGATCAAGATGAGGAACTGCGGAGACCTACCCGTTGAGTCCTTCCTGTACCAGGCGCTTCCCGGCGGCCTTTCGTACAAGGACTGCCAGCCCGGCGGCAAGATGGGCAAGCTCGTGGAGACCTATCGTGCCAAGCAGGCCGAGGGCAAGAAGCTCACCCGCGGCGACAAGCTCGCGCTCGCCATTGCCGACGGCGAGCGCCCCGAGCAGAACCGCTTCAACACCGACGCCTGCGCCACCATCATCGCAGCCGCCCGCAGCGTCGCCCGCTAAGGTTTGATCACGCGCGCATAGCGGCACATAAACCAGATCTCAAAACAACAACGCCCGCAGCTTGGAATCCCAGGCTGCGGGCGTTTTTCATGCACGGTGTTTCACATGAAACGTTTGCTAGCGACCCTCGAGCGCAAGTTCGAGGAGCTTCAGGCACACCTGGCCAAAGTCCATGCCGACCTTGCGGGCAGTGTCGGGCAGAAGCGAGGTCGCAGTCATGCCCGGAATGGTGTTCGTCTCCAGGATGACAGGCGTGCCGTCGTCTCGAATGATGAAGTCAGAACGGCTCACGCCGCGGCAGCCCAGGGCCTTGTGGGCCTGCACGGCAGCCGTCTGCACGCGCTCGTACACATCGGCCTCAAGGCGCGCGGGGATGATGTGGTCGGCACCGTTGGCGCTGTACTTCACCTCATAGTCGTAGAACTCGGCATGAGGCACGATCTCGATGACGGGCAGCGGCTCGGGGTCGTCGTTGCCCAGAACGGCAACCGTGACCTCCGTGCCCGCGACATACTCCTCGACCATGACCTTCTGGCCGCACGCAAAGGCGACCTCCAGGGCATGGGGGAGCTCGGCGGGATTGTGCACGATGCTCATGCCCACGCTCGACCCGTCGCCGCACGGCTTCACGACGCACTTGTCGCCGACGGCCTGCCCGATCTCCTCCACCGACATGGCCGTGGGGCTCGCAAGCGTCACCGACCTTGCCACAGCAAGTCCTGCGAGGGCATACATGGCCTTAGAACGCGACTTATCCATCGCCATGGCACTGGCAGCCACACCAGAGCCCGTATAAGGGATTTGGAGCATCTCAAGGGCTCCCTGGATGGTTCCATCCTCGCCGCCCTTGCCGTGCAGCGCGATGAATGCCGCCGCATAGTCGCCGTCTGCCAGACGACGCAGCGCCTCGCGTCCGTCACGCGTGTCGATGAGCTCGACGTCCACGCCGGCGGCGCTCAGGGCATCGTAGGCGTTCTGACCGCTCGCAAGGCTCACCTCGCGCTCGTCGCTCACGCCGCCGTAGAGTATCGCCACTTTCTTGTTCTCAAGAAACGACATGCCTTTCAACTTCCTTCCTCAAGCAGCTTTAACCCACAACGGCTGCGCACACGATCCAAACGACAAGACAACCCAGGAGCACGAGGGCGGACTTTCCCACAGCGGAGGCCCATACGTCGGCAGGCTCAAACCGGCCCGTGCGCAGCGTTGCCGCCGAGGTGGCTGCGGCGCACACGACGGCGCACACGACAATGAGCGCGAGAATGACCAACCCCGCGAACATAAGCGGGCTTGCACCCCTTAAGGGGGCAGCCCCCGAAACCATGGCCATAACAGCCCATCCCACGCTCGCCACGCACGACAGGGCCCCATAGATGGCAAATGCCATCCAAGAATAGGCAGGCGCGCCGACCGTCGGCTCCGTCTGAAACGCAGCAACATAATCAGTCAGCTGCTTTGCCTCGGGCCTGTCGAAGTACCCATTGCTGTACCGGGAGTACGCCTTGTTCGATCCCGACACCTTGCGGGCGGGAGTGTTTGAAGGAATCTTCTTCATCGAGCCCGAAACGCCCGTGATAACGGCGCGGCGAAGTGCTGCAGAGTCGTCGGCATCACTCGACACGCGCGGAATGGCTGCCGAAACAAGCGGCGAGATCTTCCGCGATGTCGGGTTTTGCGCGGCACCACGCACCTGGCCGGGCTGGCCGGGTTGCGGCCTCTTTGCCTGCTGCTGCGGGGCGACCTGGTTCGGCCTGCGCTGAGAAGGCGTGACCTTTGCGAATTCACCAGTCACCATCTGCCTGTTCGTCTGTTGCACAGGCTGGGGAAGCTGGATGGACTGCACCTGTGGATAAGGCCGAGCCGGCGCAGGAGCACCTTGCGGCGCAGATTTCGACGGGGTCTTGGCAAAATGCGCACCACTGGCCCTGCCCGTCTGCGCGGGCTGGTCTTGGCTTTGATTCTTAAATCTCTTACCCTGCATTGCACATCCCTCAAGGTGGCAAGTTTGTCGGATTGTTCGATACCAACTTTGCACATGATACTCTACGAGGGAATGGGTTTTTCTAAAAGGAGAGGTGGTATAACCACATGGAACGCGCAACCGTTGAAAGTATCGGCGTCAAGGCTCTCAGCCGCGACCAAATCACCGAGATTCTCAAGAAGGAGATGAACACCCCGGCGTTTAGGGCCAAGCAGGTCATTCAGTGGCTCTACGGCAAGGGCGTCTCCACCTACGAGGAGATGACCAACCTTCCCAAGGACCTGCGCCAGAGGCTTGCCCAGGAGCTCCCCCTTCTTCCGGTGACCGTCACCAAGAAGCAGGTTTCCAAGGACGGCACGCGCAAGTACCTCGTCCGCATGGGCGACGGCACCCTCGTCGAGACCGTCGGCATGCCGGGCAAGAACAAGCTCTGCGTGTGCGTGTCCACGCAGGCCGGCTGCCCCATGCGCTGCACCTTCTGCGCCACGGGCCGCAACGGCTACACCCGCAACCTCGGCCCCGGCGAGATCGTCGATCAGGTGCGCGTCGTTGCCAACGACTTCGGCACGCGCGTGAGCAGCGTCGTCCTCATGGGCCAGGGCGAGCCCTTCCTCAACTACGACGCCGTGCTTGAGGCCATGCGCATCCTCAACAGCAAGGACGGCTTCGACATCGGCGCCCGCCACATCACGGTATCCACCGCCGGCATCCTTCCGCAGATTCGCCGCTTTGCCTCCGAGCCCGAACAGTTCACGCTCGCCATCTCCCTGCACTCCGCCGTGCAGGACACCCGCGACGAGCTGATGCCCGGCGTGCGTCAGTACGACCTCGAGCGCCTGCGTGACTCTGTTGCCTCCTATGCCGAGGCAACGGGCCGTCGTCCCACCTACGAGTATGCCATGATGGCCGGCATCAACGACTCCGACGCTCAGCTCAAGGCCCTTGTCACCTTCTGCCGCAGGACGCTGTGCCATGTAAACCTCATCACGCTCAACGAGGTGGCAGGCTCCCCCTTCCAGCCTTCCGACAAGGAGCGCGTCGCCCTCTTTGCCAAGACGCTGTCTGCCGCCGGCGTGGAGACCACGATCCGCGAGTCTCGTGGCTCTGACATCGACGCAGCCTGCGGTCAGCTCAAGCAGAAGGCATAAAGCTACTCGTTTACACGAGTTCGTTTGGTTTTCAATACTGGATTGATACAAAAATCCCGCGTACGATAGAGAACCGTACGCGGGATTTTCTTTACCTGCTATGCAAATACGTCAGACAATATACCTTAAATGCCCAGAGCTTCCCATTGCTCGTCAACCCAGGCCTGATTCTTCTCCACCTGGTTGAGACTCGCTTCCTTGCGAACCTGGTCGACACCCTCGGCCACGGTTGCAACAATCTCTTGCACGCCATGCTTGACCTGCTCCGTCGCATGGGCAACCTTGGCGCGCACCTGCTCGTCATTCAGAGCAATGACAGTCACAGCAGCTGCTCCCACGGCCACACCGACAATACCGAGAAACTTGACGATACCCTTCATGCTGCCATCCCCTATCCTTGAATCATGGCCATCAGCTGCTCGAGATGTTCTTCGTTCTCAAAGTCAATCTCGATACGGTACTTGCCTTTCGATTCCTTAATACGCACCGGGGTTCCAAGACCTTCCTTCAGCGTCTTAGCAGCCTTCTTATACGAGGCAGGAATCTGCACTTTCTGGCGCACCGGCTTCTCTTCACCCGTAAACGTCGGAGCGATTGCCTCAACAATGCGCACGGTCATCTTCTCGTTGACGACACGATGAGCAAGGGCAATGCGAGCCTCGTCGCCCTTTGCCATGAGAATGGCACGGGCATGGCCGGCAGAAAGCTGGCCTGCATACACCATCTCTTGCACCTCGTCAGGAAGCTCGAGCAGACGCAATGCATTGGCAATCGCCGAGCGCGACTTTGAGACACTCTTGGCAAGCTCCTCCTGCGTCATGGCACTGCGCTCGATGAGGTCGCGATAAGCGCGCGCCTCCTCAATGACGTTGAGGTCGGCACGCTGAATGTTCTCGATAAGGGCAAGCTGAAGGCTCGTGATGTCATCGGTGTCATCACGCACCACAACCGGCACATTTTCGAGGCCGGCAGCACAAGCCGCCTGGTAACGCCTCTCACCGGCAATGATCTCATAGCCCTGAGTGTCTTTGCGCACCACGATGGGCTGAATGATGCCTACCTCTTTGATGGAGGCACTCAGTTCATCAAGGTCTTCTTGATCGAACTTGGTACGCGGCTGATTGGGGTTGCGATGCACCTCGCCAATCGCAACTTCCTTGACCGACGCATCCTTGTCGACCATCTCGTCAAGGCCTGATTCCTTGGCACTCTGAGAGACAAGGGCTCCCAGGCCCATGCCAAGTCCACCCTTTTTAGCCACGGCGAATCACTTCCTTAGCCAGGTCACGGTATGCCTGAGCACCCTTGCTGAGCTTGTCATACTCAAAAATAGACTCACCGTAGCTTGGTGCCTCGCTGAGCCTGACATTGCGCGGGATGACCGTCTTGAAGACTTTCTTCTCGAAGTAGTTGCGCACCTCGTCGGCCACCTGCTTGGAGAGAGACGTACGCTTGTCGTACATCGTCAACACGATACCGAAAATTTCAAGGTCGGGGTTGAGGGTGGACTTCATCATCTTGATGGACTCCATGAGCTTCGTGACACCCTCAAGCGCATAGAACTCGCACTGAATCGGAACCAGAATACTGTTGCATGCCGTCAGGGCATTGATGGTAAGGACTCCCAGAGAAGGGGGGCAGTCGATGAAAATGTAGTCAAAGCTGTCTTTAATCTCATCGATAGCCTTTTTGAGACGGGTCTCACGCTCATCGGCTTGCACAAGCTCAACTTCAGCACCGGCAAGCTGAATGGTGGCAGGAATGACAAACACGTTATGACTCGTGCTGTTTTCCACCGTCTCACTCATAGGCACGTCGTTAAGAATGGCATCATAGACGCTCTTCTCAACAGCGTTCTTGTCCACTCCCAAACCACTCGTGGTGTTGCCCTGCGGATCAAAGTCAACAACGAGGACCTTGTAGTTCTTTTCTCCCAGTGCCGCAGAGAGGTTCACAGCCGTCGTGGACTTACCCACGCCACCTTTCTGGTTCATGATGGCAATGACTTTAGGGTCCTTATCGGGCGATTTACGCTTGGTCTTCTGGTAATCCACGAGGGCTCCGTTCAATTCAGTGCAACTGTTTCACGTGAAACATCTTATACCAAAGTACTGCAGGACTGCTTTGCGTCTCTCAAGAGCCTGCACACGGGTGCATCCTGTCGCAACAAATCCAGGAGAATGTTATGCGAGAGGATGCTTGGATGCTTCGCCAACTGCACGCGGCAAGGCAAGCCCCGTCTCCTTTACCTTCTCATACACAATGATGGTCCTCTCCCCGGCATCCCCAGGAAGCTCGACCGTGCGCGTAGACACAACCGACAGACCACAGAGCTGAGCCGCTTTGGAACCAGCCTTGATCTCCTCAGGCTCAGGCTTGCCCTTGATGGCAATGAAAGAACCACCTTTAGCGAGCAGGGGAGTAGCGTACTCCACAAGAACAGGCAAACTCGCAAGCGCCCTAGCAGTCACGCACCCAAACACTCCGCGGTGCGTGTTGCCAAGCTCTTCAAGCCTCACCGACGTCGTCGACAGCCTGTCGCCCAAGTCAAGCGCCACAATGAATCCCTCAACAGCAGTCATCTTCTTCTTGACCGAATCGCACAGAACACCAGTAGTACTCGACGTGGCGATAGTCAAGGGAATGCCAGGCAAGCCGGCGCCGGCTCCCATGTCAAGAAATGGCTTGTCAGGGTTCTTTACCATGACCTTGGAGAACTCGGGCAGGGGAACAAGGGAGTCGGCAAGATGCAGCACAAGGGCCTTGTCCCACTCCCTGATGGCAGTCAGGTTCATAACCTCGTTTTGCTTCAGCATCAAAACAAGATAGTCCACGAGCTTCCTTGCCTGCTGCTGGTCTACTTCAAGATCGAGCTTCTGGCACAAGCCAACCAACTTATCAGCTTGTTCTTCAAGATTCTCAGGGATATCAGCAACATGTTTGCGACGAGGTGCTTCGCTTGCTTCCATGCGCAGGTTCCTTTCCATTGCTCACAGTACTTACATTGAGTCTTGAGAAAATTCTTTACCCAATGATTGTAAAAGGTCTCAGGCTTGAGCCTCATGAGACATATGCTTTATCAGCAAAGCAGCTTAGACTCATGCCTTACATCTAGATATAGACAAACCTGGAAGCAGGAATTCCCGATTTGCATTCCATCTTCTTGGATGACGTCCAAGGAACAAAGACAAACCCGGGTGTTGGAATGCCTGATTTACATTCCAACTTTTTAAATAAGACTCAAGGGACAAAGACAAGCTCAGATGTTGGAGTGCTGGTTTGCATTGCACTCTCTTGGATAACTCCCGAGAGACAAAAAACAAACCCAGATGTTGGAATGCCTGATTTGCAATCCATCTTCTTGGATGAGACTCAAGAGACAAAGACAAGCCCAGAGGTTGGAGTGCTGGCTTGCATTGCACCCTCGTGGATGACACCCAAGAGACAAAGACAAACCAAGATGTTGGAGTGTTTAACTTGCATTCCACCCTCTTGGATGAGGCTCAAAGGACAAGAGCAAACCCAGATCTTGGAGTGCTTGGTTTTCATTCCACTCTCTTGGATGAAACCTAGAATGTAGAGGCAAACCCAGACGTCAACTTACCCAATGCACAGTCTGTTTCTCACTGACGCCCAAGAAGCAGGGACAAACTGAGAAACTGGGGCCTGATTTTCAACCACTCTGTAATCGGCCCGTACACTCGTTTTGACCAAAAACAGTGTACCGTGGTTTCTTGTCAAAAAAAAGAGGGAGACTCTCGTCTCCCTCTCCTCAATCACAGTGCTTGTTGAAAAAACTCTTGCTACCTGCTCTGCTTCTTGGAAGCCGGAACAACGACAACGCAGCGGTTGGGCTCTTGACCCTCGGAATGCGTGACCACATTGGGGTTGCTGCGCAAGGTCAAGTGCACAATCTTACGCTCGTAGGACTTCATAGGATGAAGTCGTACTTCCTGGCCGCGCTGCAGAGCACGAGCGGCGCTCGACTTGGCAATAGCCTCGAGCTTTGCACGGCGACGGCTCTTGTAGCTCTCAATGTCCACAACGACAGGGAACTTGAAGCCCAGCTTGTTGTGCACAATGGCGCTGAACATGTACTGCAGCGACTCAAGGGTCTTGCCGTGACGACCAATGAGCAGCGCAAGGTCGGCATTGCTCACATCAAAGATCAGCTCGCCGTCGCCACCATCATACTCATCGATGGTTGCACCCTCGGCACCAAAGAAACCAAGGAGCGTACGGAGAACCTCAATCGAGGTGTCGGCGATAAGGTCAAGGTCGTCATCAGACAGGGACTCATGAGCCTTGTACTTGCGCGCCACCTCAGCAAACTCTTCGGGAATCAGCGAAGTCTCGTCGGCTGCAGGCTGCTCATCGCAAGCCTCCTCAGCCTCAAACTCTTCCTCGAGCACTTCCTCTTCAAACTCTGCCATGGTCTCAACTACTCTCTTATTCAAAGCATCGGCAAATGATATGTTTCACGTGAAACACTTAGCTCTTCTTGCGAGGACGAGGCTTGTGCTCGCGACGCACCACATCAACCTCGACGGGCTTGGGAGGCTGTGAAGCAGCGAGAGCCGCCTGCTCCTCCTCAGCCTCAATCTTCTTCTTCTTGAAGATGAGCTGCTGCTGCACGACACCCCAGCCGCTCGAAACAACCCAGTAGAGCACGACGCCAGCAGGGGAAGACCAACCAACAAAGAGCATCATGATGGTCATGAATGCGCCCATGCCCTTGGTCATCGAGTTGGAGTTCTGCTGCAGATACATGGGAAGGAACGTCAGGATGCCGAACAGGATCACAAAGATGATGTAGGGGACGGCAGCGCCAAAACCGGCAGTGGCAAGAATGCCGCCGGCGTTGTTTGCAAGCGAGGGAAGGATGCCGTAGAAGCTAGCCTCGGCAGGAACATAGTCGCGCAGGACGGAGAAGAGTGCAAAGAAGATGGGCATCTGCACAAGCATGGGCAGACAACCCGCCAGAGGGTTGAACTTGTGCTCGGCATAGAACTTGGTCATCTCGGCATTGAGACGCTGGGGGTCATCAGCATACTTCGTCTGCAGCTCCTGAAGCAGGGGGGTCACCATCTGCATCTCGGCCATGGACTTCTGCTGCTTGAAGGTCAAAGGCAGAAGCAGAAGGCGGATGATGACCGTAAAGATAATGATGGCGAGACCCCAGTCACCCAGGAGACCCTCAAGGCCCTGGATACAGTCGAAGAGGAAGGTGATCAACCAATCCCACATAGATCCTCCGTGTCAAAAATCATGTCAACAAGGCGTTGACGGTCCATTACCTAACAGGTCGGCCTAACGATTTGTATTCCCGTTTCTCCCAAACAAGGAGAAGGTTTGTGGTACAGGGTCATAACCGCCTTCATGAAAAGGATTGCAACGCAGAATCCTCTTCAGCGACAGCCATGAACCCTTGAGCAATCCAAAGCGCTCCACAGCACAAAGGGCATACTGCGAACATGTCGGCACATATCGACAACAGGCAGGAAAACGAGGGGAGATACACCCCCGATAAAAATTGATGAGACACATTCCAAGCCAACGCGGAATGCGCCTCACCTTCTCCCATGCGCCCGACAGCCTAGACATCGTTACCGAATGTCCGCACGACGAAGAGCCTTTGCCAAAGAAGAGCTGAGCACATCATGATCTGCACCGCGCGTTGCAGGAGTTGCCATGAGCAGGATGTCGTATCCCTCAACGGGTAGACCGTTCTCACGGGCAACCTCACGCATAACGCGCTTGCTGCGGTTGCGAACTACGGCATTGCCGAGCTTTTTTCCCGCTATAAAAGCAACGCGACCACAGGGGTCGCGTTGCTCATCGTGCTTTTTATAGATGATGCGGATCTCTTTGGCAGAAACCCTTTTCCCTTGGCTGAACAGCTCGCTGATTTGCTCGCTGGACTTAATGATGTTCATGCAGCCTTGGTCATCCAATGAAAGTTACTTCGTGTGACGCTCGTCAGAAACGGTGAGCTTGGCACGGCCCTTAGCACGACGGCGGGCGAGAACCTTGCGGCCGTTCTTGGTGGCCATACGGGCACGGAAGCCGTGCACCTTGGCACGATGCCTCTTATTGGGCTGATAAGTGCGCTTCATCGAATCCTCCTGATATATATAAAGCACAAATGGCGGCTATTGCAGTTTGCCAATCCTATCCACCACGACAAATGATGTCAATAAAGCATAGGAGTACCGTGCAAAAACTGCACGTAAAACGGTAAAACCTCTCCACAATTCTCAATGCCATCCAGCAAGGTTCAACGTGGTAGAAAACTTTTCAACTTTTCACCTAACTTTTCAACAGAATCTAAAATTTGAAGCCGATTTTCTGTCAAAAATGAAAAACTCAGTTGAAATGTTGATTGTTTTCACTGCTATCTGTTCATTTTTCAGGTGAAAAGTTTGAAACCTAGGAAAGTTGAGAAGTTTTCAACATCAATGAAATGTTGAAAATACCAGTCTCCAAAGAGCGTAAGATTCATTCTTATCGTTCTCAGGGAGGAAATCTTGTCGGACACGTTCTACCCATTCGTGGAAAACTCAGGCGACGCACAGGAAAGCGACGACGATGAGATCATCGCGCCCAAGCAGCCTGCCCGCATAGCCGTATATGACTCCATGACAGTGCCGCCGCGCGTGGTGACGGTGCCACCCAGCGACGTGCGCACCTACCTCGACGAGATCACCAAGAACGTGTGGGAGCTCGCCACTCAGCAAGGAGGCGACTGGCCCTGGCACATCATTCGTGAGCTGGTGGAAAACTACATCCATGCCCAGTTCATCGAACCGACGATATCCATCATGGACAGGGGTCAGACCATCTCGTTCTCCGACCAGGGACCGGGTATCCCCAACAAGCAAGCGGCCCTTCGCCCCACGTTCTCCAGCGCCACCAAGGCAATGAAGCGCTACATACGAGGCACCGGTTCGGGGCTTCCCATGGTGGAGGCGACGGTCAAGCTCCAGCACGGCAGCATTTCCATCGAGGACAACCTGGGACAGGGCGCCGTCATCACCGTGTCGCTGGCCCACAAGGACGAGCCCGCGCCTGGCAGCGCGCCCAGCACCGACACCGCAACGGGGGCTTCCCAGAATGCAGCGGCCCCTTACCCTGCCGGCATGCAGGCTCAAGTCGGCTATCCCATGGCTGGTCAGGGAGGATATCCCCAGGGCATGGGACAAGGGCAGCCG
Source organism: uncultured Coriobacteriales bacterium (assembly GCA_934654475.1). Classification (GTDB taxonomy): domain Bacteria; phylum Actinomycetota; class Coriobacteriia; order Coriobacteriales; family UMGS124; genus UMGS124. The sequence continues at coordinate 7,770 of CAKUFZ010000008.1, read as the reverse complement.
CTCAATATGTACGGAATGCCCCAGAGCGGGGCGCAAGGTTTTCAACAGGGGGCCTATCCTGGCCCCCAAGGGTATGCACCTGCAGGCCAGACCATGTACGGCCAGTCGCCCATGCAGCCCGGCATGCCAGGAGGCAACCCCGGATATGCACAGGGTACCCCCGGTCAAGCTTGGCAGCAGCCGCAAGGCGCCTATCCGCAGGCACCCATGCCCGGCACACAGCAGCAAGGCGCCTGGAACCAACCGGGGGCAATGCCCTACGGCCAGGCCGGCATGCCCCAGACGCCTCCAGGCGGATGGAACCCATACGCGGCCGGGGCCCAATGGCCCGCAAACGCCGCGCCCATGCAGGGCATGCCGTACGGTGAGGCGAACCAAGCCCCCCAGGCAGCATTCGCGCCCGCAAGCAACCCACAAGGCGCCAACATGCCCCTGCCCCAAGGCGCCACATATGCAAACACCCCCTTCGACCAGGAAGAAGTGCAGATCATCTCGCTCTTCTTCAACTTTGAGAAGGTGGGCGGCACCGAGGTGGCGCAAGCCACAGGCATGTCAAACGCCACGGCAGGAAGGCGTTTGCAGAAGATTGCCGAGGCCGGCTTCATCGTGAAGAACGGCCAGAAATACGTACTGACCGAGGCGGGACACCGCCTTCTCGGCGAGATCGCGCAAGGGAGGTAACGCATGGACCAGGAGATGTTCGAACAAGACGCCCAGTTCCTCTGGGCCGACATGCTCGACGAAGTGCGCGCCAAAGGGCAGGACGACCTCCTCGCTTGGCTCGAACGGGCAAGCCCCTCGTCGTTCGACGGCGCGGTCATGCGTCTGACAACCAAGCAGAAATGGGCCGCACGCAACCTCATGGGCAAGTACCGCGAGGCAGTCGAGGCCCTCATGGGCGAGATAACCATGGAGCCCGTCACGCTCGAAGTCGAGGTGGACGGCGCCGACATCGCCCCAACAGGCCCTGCTGCCACACCGGCAGCTCCAGCCGCTCCCGTCCCAGAAGCGCAGGCACAGGCGCCATCCACAACCGAACAGGCGACGCAGGCACACGCTTGCGACAACGCAGGCGCACCTGCGGCCGACTTCGGCGGCCATAACGATGCGGCGCAGCCTCTCCCCGCAGAGGCCCCCTCGCCCGTCGTCTGCCCTGAACCCAGTGCAGCCGCCACCCCGGCTGCGGCCCCCTTGAGTGCCGCAGCCCTCGCAGGCAAGGCCGCCGGAGCGGGACGCCCCCGCATCCACTCTCGCATCCTGTCGGGAGAGGTTCCCTTCCCCTCTGCGGTCAAGAACTCCGAGCCCTCGCAAAGTGCCGCCCCTGCGGTGAGAAGTTTTCAACCACCCGTTTCAACGAATGTTGAAAGCCCTTCCAACCTCTCTCAACCAATCCCGGTACTTGAGGATGGACCCAAGCAAAAAGACGAGGTAAAAGCCCAGACAAGCACCGACTTTACCTTTGACACCTATGTTGTCGGCGATTCCAACATCATGGCGTATCGCGTGGCGCGCAGTGTGGCCGAGCAACCCGACGGCAGTCTTTTCAACCCTGTTTTCATCTGGGGCCCTTCGGGAAACGGCAAGACGCACCTCTTGCTCGCGATCCAGTCCTACATCATGGCCAACCAGCCCCGCACACGCGTGGAATACATCAGCGCCGACATGTTCATCACGCGCTATGTCGACGAGGTGCACGTTCAAAAGCTGCGTGGACACGCCGTGCTCAAAGACATGGAAGACATCGACGTTCTGCTGGTAGACGACGTGCAGGAGTTCCGCAACCAGCAGCAGGAGACGGTGGGCGCGCTTTTCAACATCTTCAACAGCTTCATGCTCGCCGGCAACAAGCAAATCGTGCTTGCAGCCGACCGTGCACCCGACTACCTCGACCTCGACCCGCGCCTCAAGACGCGCTTCGCACAGGGCATGGTGCAAGACATTAAGGCCCCTACCTGGGAAATGAAGCTCTCCATCCTTAAAAGCTTCTATGAGCGCTACCGAGCGCGCAACGGCATGACAAGCGTGCGCATCTCGGACGAGGCGTTCAAGGTCATGGCTGAGTACGGTCCCGACAGCCCTCGTTTGATGACGGGCCTCATCAACGGCATCATGTTCAACGCCGAGCACGACCCCAGCGTCATCACGCCGGACGGCATCAGGGAGTACATCGACTCGCAGTACAACGTCACGACCATCATCGGCCTCGACAAGATCATCGAGGCGGTCACAAGGGAATACGGCGTCACCTATGAGCAGGTAACAAGCCGAAGCAGGACCGCCGCCATCAAAGAGGCTCGTCAGGTCTATATGTGGCTTGCCAGCCAGCTCACCGACGAAACCTACCAGTCTATCGGCGACGTCGTGGGGCTCAACCACTCCACGATCACGCACGGCATCAAGGTCATCAACGAGAAGCGCAACGTCGACCACACCTATGCCCGTCAGCTCGAGGACTTCAAGAACCGGTTGTGCAACGAGTCGAAATGAGGTTGAAAGGACGTTCAAAGCGTGTGCAACACTCGTCTACAATGCTTGAGACTTTGGCGGCGCGTTGAAACAGGTTGAAGAAATCAGCGTGTTGAAAGCAAAAGTTTTTCGGCATCTACCAGGCATTGAGCACACTAATCAACATTTGAAACCGACCTACTACTACAACTACTCTTTAATATAAGAAAAGAAGGGAAAGACAAGATGAAGTTCGTTATCGACAGGGATACTCTCAAGGGAGCTCTCGACCGTTCCATCAAGGGTATGGACATGAACTCCACCCTTCCCATTCTCTCCGGTGTTCTCATTACAGCTGAAGGACAGTCCCTCGTTCTTGAGACTTCAAACATGGAGGTCTCCATCAAGCAGACTGTCATTGCCAATGTCGAGGAACCGGGTGCTCTCGTCGTTCCGTGCAAGCTCCTTGCCGAAGTCGTTGGCCACCTGCCCGACATGGCCATCTCCTTTGAGCTTGCAGGGACTGTGCTCAACGTGCGTTGCGGCAGCTCCTCCTACTCCATCAACACGCTTGCAGCACAGGACTTCCCGCAGTTCCCCAGCTATCAGATCGACTCGATGGTGGAGGTCCCCACGGCAAGCCTCAACGACATGGTAAACCGTGTTGCCGTGGCCGCTTCCACCGACAAGAGCCGCACGGTGCTCAATGGCGTGCTTGTCAACATCACGCCCGAGATCGTGCGCTTCGTCACGACTGACTCGGTGCGTCTCGCCGTGGCTGAGACCAAGATCACGAGCGGCGTGGAGGATTTCGAGGTCATCGCCCCGGCAAAGACGCTGCGCAGCGTGCTTTCCATGGCAAGCGAGTCGCGCACGATGACCATCGGCACGAACCAGACCCAGATTGTCTTCCTCTTCGGCGACGTCGTGTACGTCACGCGCCGTATCGAGGGCAGCTACCCCAAGTACCGCAAGCTCATTCCCGCCTCGTACGTGACGGGCGTGAAGGTGAAGGTCAACGACCTGTTCGAGGCTATGCAGCGCATCAAGGCCATGACCGTCTCCAACTCCGAGATTCGCTTCCAGATCGACGCGGCCGAGAGCCTGCTCGTCATCACGTCCAACCTGCCCGATCAGGGCAGCGCCCGCGAGGAGATCCCCGTGGAGGTGGAGGGCGAGAGCCAGACCATCGCGTTCAACTCCCGCTTCATTTACGACTGCGTGCAGAAGGCCGGCGACGACGACATGATGGCCTTCCAGATGGAAAACCCCTCCAAGCCGGGCATCTTCAAGATGCTGGGCAACAAGGTGGACTTCCTCTACCTCGTCATGCCCGTGCGCATGGGTTACTAAACGGCGCTGCAACCGTTCGGGAAGCACATGTCACTCGTCGTCACCCAGGTTGGGTACCGCAACTTCAGAAACATGGAGACCCGCGTGCTGGAGCCGGCACGCGGGCTCACTGTGCTTGTGGGTCCCAATGCGGTGGGCAAGACCAACTGTATCGAGGGCATGCAGGTGCTTACCTGCGGTGCGTCGTTTAAACATGCCTCGCCTTCCGAGCTGCTACGCCAAGGGTGTGACCAGGGCAGCCTCAACATGCATATAGAAGGCGAGAAGCGCCAGATTGACGTGACGTGTGACATTCACCCCACTCGCAAGCTCTATAAGGTGAATGGTAAGCGCCGCTCAGTGCAGGGCCAGGTGTGCGACCTGACGAGCGTGCTGTTCTTTCCCGATGAGCTTGCGCTTGTAAAGGGGCCCGCCGCCGGCCGTCGAGACCTGCTCGACGGTTTCGGATCCCAGCTCAAGGAGTCGTACGCCCAGGTGGCGCACGACTACCGCAGGGCCGTGTATCAGCGAAACACGCTGTTCAAAGAGGCCGCCCGCGCCGGCGCCGGCGCCGACCGCACCCTCGTCGAGGCATGGAGTGCATCTGCGGCTCGCGCGGGAGCGGTGCTCTTTTGCTACCGCCAAGCCCTGCTTGCCCGCCTTGCCCCCCATGTGGAACGCGTCTACGGCGAGCTTGCGGCGGGGGAGGGCGCGCAGATGTCCTACGACAGCGCCTGGGCGAGCGGTTTTGACGCCTCGACGCCGCGCCAGGAAGTGGAAGACGCCCTTTTTGGTCTCCTCATGTCCAACATGGCTGAGCAGGAACGTCGCTGCGCAACGCTTGTGGGGCCCCATCTCGACGACATTGACCTGCGGATCTCCAACGCCTCGGCCCGTGCCTTCGCCTCTCAGGGCCAGCAGCGCTCGCTTGTCCTCGCCATCAAGCTCGCTCAAGTCGAGTTTGTCGCCGAGGTGTCGGGTCAATACCCCCTTTTCCTGCTCGACGACGTCATGAGCGAGCTCGACGCCTCTCGTCGCAGCCGACTGTTCGGCCTGGTTGCCGCCGGGGTTCAGACGGTTGTGACCACCACGAACCTCGATTACTTCTCTGCCGCCGAGCTCGACCGTGCCAAGGTGGTGATGCTCCCGTGAGTCTGTTTGACGACGTTGTTTCACGTGCAACACGTCATTCGCGCACATCTTCGCAGGTGGGACGCGCCATGGGGGTTGTGCGCTCCCTGCGCGACAAGCGAGTGTGCACCCATGTCGTGGGTTGCTACCCCATACAGAAGAAGCAGGGTCTCGAGCTTGTCCTCTACACCGACTCCGCTCTGTGGGCCCAGGAGTTCCAGCTCAACGCCCCGGCCCTTCTGGCGGAGTGGAACATGCGCTGTACGCAGGCCCAGCCTGACCTTGTTGCCATCTGCCTGCGGTTTAAGGTGTCCTCGCGCGTTCATGTCGCCCCGGCTCACGACGATGTGGTCGAGCGTGCCTATGACCCGGCGTATCTGCCCGAACTCACGGCTGCCGAGGCTGCCCGCGTCGAGGCTCAAGTTGCGTGCATCACTGACGAGGCGCTTAAAGAGAAGGCGCGTCAGGCCATGATGGCTAGCATAAGGTGGAAAAAGTCAAACAAAGCCTAAAAAGACCGATATGGCCCATTTAAAGGGCTTACAGATATGGTTTCTAGGCATTTACACTAACGATAATTATGTCTGCACCTGTGCAGGGTATACTTGCTCTGATTGGCTGTGGGTCGCTTAGGCGGTCCTTTGAAGCTCAAGAAGAGAGGATATCCGTGGCGGACAAAACACCCTCCTACGGTGCCGAAGACATTCAGATCCTTGAGGGTCTGCAGGCGGTGCGCAAGCGCCCCGGCATGTACATCGGCTCCACCGGTTCCATGGGCCTGCACCACTTGGTGTGGGAGATTGTTGACAACTCGGTCGACGAGGCGATGGCGGGTTTCTGCAACCGCATCGACGTCACCGTGCACCTCGACAACTCGGTGACGGTTGTCGACAACGGCCGTGGCATCCCCGTGGCCAAGCACCCCAAGCGCAAGATGAGCACACTTGAGGTCGTCATGACCATCCTGCACGCGGGCGGCAAGTTCGGCGGTGGCGGCTACAAGGTGTCCGGCGGTCTGCACGGCGTCGGCGTCTCCGTCGTGAACGCCCTGTCCGAGCGCCTGGTGGTCGAGGTCAAGCGCGACGGCGAGATTCATACGATGGAGTTCTCGCGCGGCAAGACCACGAAGCAGATCGAGGTCATCGGCAAGACGAAGACCACGGGTACCAAGGTCACCTTCTGGCCCGACCCCGAGATCTTCCAGGAGACCACCGTCTACGACCACGACACCATCTCTGCACGCCTGCAGGAGACTGCCTTCCTCAACCGCGGCCTCAAGATCGTCTTCACCGACGAACGCGAGCTCACCCCGCGCGTGGAGGAGTACTGCTACCAGGGCGGCATCAATGACTTCGTCAAGTTCTTGAACGAAGGCAACGAGATCCTCCCCGGCCTGTCCAAGCCCATCTACGTGCAGGGCAAGTCGGCTGACGATGTCACCGACGACAAGCGCGGCGAGGTCGAGGTCTCCATCCAGTGGAACACCGGGTATGGCTCCAAGGTCATGACCTTCGCGAACAACATCTACACCATCGACGGCGGCACGCACCTCGAGGGCTTCCGTACCGCTTTGACGCGCACGATCAACGACTATGCGCGCAAGCAGGGCATTCTCAAGGACAAGGACCAGAATCTCACGGGTGACGATACCCGCGAGGGCCTTACGGCCGTCATCTCGGTCAAGCTTGCCGACCCGCAGTTTGAGGGCCAGACCAAGGCAAAGCTCGGCAGCACCTTCATGCGCAACCTCACGCAGCAGGCCGTGGCCGCCGGACTCCAGGAGTACTTCGAGGAGCACCCCACCCAGGCCCGTGCTATCTGTAACAAGGCGATTTCGGCCAGCAAGGCCCGCACCGCCGCGCGCAAGGCCCGTGAGGCCACGCGTCGCAAGGGCCTGCTTGAGAGCGCGAGCCTGCCCGGCAAGCTTGCCGACTGCTCCGTGCGCGAGCCTGCCATGACCGAACTCTTCATCGTCGAGGGTGACTCGGCAGGCGGTTCGGCCAAGGACGGCCGTCGCCGAGACATCCAGGCAATTCTTCCCTTGCGCGGTAAGATTCTGAACGTCGAGCGCGTTGGTGACCACCGCGCCTTCTCCAGCGAGACCATTCAGTCTCTCATCACGGCCATCGGTACCGGCGTCACCGACTCCTCCGGTGAGGGCGGCGACTTCGACCTGTCCAAGGCGCGCTACCACAAGATCATCATCATGAGCGATGCCGATGTCGACGGTGCTCACATCCGCATCCTGCTCATGACGTTCTTCTACAAGTACATGCGCCCGCTTGTCGAGGCTGGATACCTGTACTCGGCTTGCCCGCCCATCTTTGGCGTGAAGGTAGGCAAGAAGATTCACTACGTCTACCCCACCGGCAAGGACCCCGAAGACCAGCTGCTCGCTCAGGCCATCGAGAAGTACGTGCCCATCGACGCCAAGGGCGAGAAGAAGAAGTACTCCGTCCAGCGTTACAAGGGTCTGGGTGAGATGGACCCCCAGCAGCTCGCCGACACCACGATGGACCCCAAGACGCGCATTCTGCGCCGCGTGACCATCGAGGACGCCGCCAAGGCGGAGCGTGCCGTGCGCGAACTCATGGGCAACCAGGTGGAGTATCGAAGGGACTATATCGAGCGTCACGCCAAAGACGCCCGTTACCTCGACATCTAATGTCGTGGAACCTGATGCGCGGCGTTGCGCAGGACCTAGAGTACTCCAGTACACGTCGGCCCTGCGCGCCTTGCGCATCAGAACCCACTTTTGGTGGGTTGCGGAACCTCACGCGCCGCGTTCCACGGAGCCTCATGTACTCCAGTAGGCCAAAGGCCCGCACCGCGCACATCGGCTCCGTGCGCCTTGCGCGTGAG
>CAKUFZ010000007.1 GCA_934654475.1 uncultured Coriobacteriales bacterium | reverse complement strand
GACTACCTGCCCTCGGAGCGGCTCTTCTGGTAGGCCTCGACGAGCTTGGCGGCGGTGTCGTAGGGCACCTGCTCGTAGCCCTCGAGCTCGTAGGAGAACTCGCCGGTGCCGCGGGACAGAGACCTCAGGCGCGTGGAGTAGTCGGTGATCTCGGCGAAGGGCACGGTGGCAATGACCACGGTGTTGCCGCGGCCGTCGGAGTCCATGCCGGTGACGCGGCCGCGCGAGGCGGAGATGTCGCCGGTGACGGCGCCGGCGTAGGCGTCGGGCACGGTGATGGTCATGTTGGCCATAGGCTCGAGGATGACGGGGTCGGCGTGCTCGGCGGCGGCGCGGAAGCCGATGCGTGCGGCCGTCTTGAACGCGATCTCGCTGGAGTCGACGGGGTGGTAGGAGCCGTCGTAGCAGGCAACCTTCACGTCGACCATGGGGTAACCGGCCAGGACGCCCTCGGTGAGGGTCTCCTGGATGCCCTTGTCCACTGCGGGGATGTACTGGCGAGGAATCTTGCCGCCCACGATCTCGTCGAGGAACTCATAGCCGCCGCCGGGGTTGGGCTCGAGGCGCAGCCAGCAGTCGCCGAACTGGCCGGCGCCGCCCGTCTGCTTCTTGTGGCGGCCCTGAGCGCTGGCAGCCTTGCGAATGGTCTCACGATAGGGGATGCGCAGGGGCTCGAGGATGGCCTCGACGCCGGTGCGCTCGGCCAGGCGGTTCACCATGACGCTTACCTGGGCCTCGCCCACGGCGCTCACCACGGTCTGGTGCGTCTCCTCGTTGCGCGTGACGCTGATGGTGGGGTCGGCGTCGCAGGTCTTCTCAAGGAAGGCGCTGAGCTTGTCTTCCTCGTTGCGGTTCTTGGCGCGGATGGCCACCTGGTAGAGCGAGTTGGAGAAGCGGAAGGCCTGAGCCTCGACCTTGCCGGTGGCGCTCAGGGTGTCGCCGGTGTTGACCTCGAGCTTGGGCACCACGATGATGTCGCCGGCCAGGGCCTTCTTGACGTCGGTGGTCTCACGGCCGCACATGAGGTAGAGGTGACCCAGGCGCTCGGAGGACTGGGTGCGCGCGCAGGTGAGCTCCATGCCGGGTTCGAGCGTGCCGGCAAGCACCTTGAGGAAGGACAGGCGGCCCGTCTGGGCGTCGTTCAGGGTCTTGAAGACGAAGGCCACGGGGCGCTCGTCGGCAGAGCTGATCTTGAGCATCGTGCCGTCGGTGAGGGGCATCTCGCCAAAGTCGGTGGGGGTGGGGAAGTAGGTCACGATGTCGTCGAGCAGGGCGTTGACGCCCTTCTCCTGCACGGCTGCGCCCACGTAGACGGGCACGAGCATGCGCTGGGCGATGGCGGTGCCCAGAAGACCCTCGAGCTCCTCCTGAGTAAGGGCCTCGCCCTCGAGGTACTTCATCATGAGTTCCTCGTCGGCCTCAACGGCCAGGTCGCACAGAGCCTCGCGTGCGGAGGCGGCGGCGTCGGCGTACTCGGCAGGAATCTCGCCCACGATTTCCTTGCCCTCGGCATCGTAGGTGCGGGCCTGCATGTGGATGACGTCGATGAGGCCCTTGAAGTCGGGGCCGACGCCCATGGGGATGCTGACGAGGCCCAGGTGGTTGCCGAAGCGATCCTGCAGGCCGGCCATGGTGAGGTCGAGGTCGGCGTTGTCCTTGTCGATGCGGTTGATGAAGACGGCGCGCGCGACGGGCTGCTCGTCGGTGGCGTACCACAGCTTCACAGTCGTGGGCTGGGGTCCCTCCACCGCGTCAACCACGAAAAGGGCCGTTTCGGCCACGGAGATGGCGGCGTAGGCGTCGCCGATGAAGTCGGGGTAGCACGGGGCGTCGAGAACGTTGATCTTGCAACCCTTGTGCTCCACGGGCGCGATGGAGGTGGAGATGGAGAAGTTGCGCTTGCTCTCTTCGGGGTCGAAGTCGAGCGTGGGCTTCGAACCGGCGTGGCCTCCCAGGCGGGCGGTCTTGCCGGTGAGATGCAGCATGGCCTCGGCAAGCTTAGTCTTGCCGACGCCTCCCTGTCCCACAAGGACTACGTTGCGAACCTTATCGGTCTGAGGTGCAGCCATACCAGTCTCCTAACCTCGACATTGACGACCCCTTGGTCCCGACGGCGTTTGGCGGCGGGGCGGGGGCATAGACACGAGCTTGAAACCGAACATGCGTGCATGTCAGATATCTTATTCACAATTCCTGCAAAAAACAATATACTGTCTCTTACGTCGCCGAAAGGCGGAGCAAAAGGTACCCTGCCGTGGATGGCGGGGTCACGGAGCAAAGGAGCGCATCATGGGTCTCAAAGCTGCTGAACCGCTTCAAATCGCACCTGAGGAGCTCTCGTCCTACCTGAGCGCCAAGCATGCCGTGTACATGGACTACGCTGGTGCTTCCTACTACCTGACCGACGCCAACGAGAACTATTGGCGCGTTCAGGACACCACCGTGCTCAATGACAAAGGGCATTACACCGACGTGACGTCGCCGCTGGCCCGCGTCGAGGAGTTCCTCGCCGAGCCCGCCGTTGACGGCAAGTCCGTCGCCGACATGGCGCCCGAGGCCACCTTCTACGCATCGGAGAAGAAGTAAGGGTTTCCGCCTGCAATACGCGTGTAAGAAGAAACCCCGCAGGTTTCAAGCCCTGAAGGAGGGTGAGGAACCTGCGGGGTTTCGTGTGCCGAGGATGCTCATACGAGCCGAGCGTAGTCCTGCGTTTGGTGAAAGATGTGGGCGATGACGATTTTGTCGTCGGTGACTTTGTACAAGGCCACATAGCGCTTGATGTGGATGGGGCGGTATCCGAGCGCTGCGAGTTCGGGTAGATGCGACAGCGGATGCATAAGGGGCATCTCACATACCAGGGTTATCTGGTGGTCGAACTCGTTCATGAAATCGTTTGCGGCCGCGGGGCTGAGCAGGGTTGAGGCCAAATATGAGACTATGGACTCGTATTCGCGCTGCGCCTCGCGGGTGATGACTGCCTTATAGGTCATAGCGCTGGCGGATCGAGGCAGAGAAGGCCGAGAAGTCCGTGTAATCACCCGAGGCAATTTCGGTTTCTGCCAGCAACATGCGAGAGAGAAGCTTTGCCTTGGCGACTTCCTCGCGCTGCGCCTCGTATTCTTCGTTGCTCAGGCAATGCATCGCGCTATATCCATTGCGCGTCACTGTGACATCGCGCTCCCGTTCAACGAGAGAGGCGAACGCCGCGGTATCCTTCATATCGCGAACCGGTACACAAACAGGCATCAGGGTCCTCCTTCACCCAACTGTGGCCAAATTGTACCACGTCTATTTCCTCTCCACCAAATCGAGAAGCTCCTGCTTGGAGTGGACGTCAAGCTTGGTGTAGATGTGCTTGACGTGGCCGCGGACGGTGTTTTCGGAGATGAGGAACGTCTCGGCGATGCGGGTCTTGCTGTGGCCGCGCACGAGCAGCTCGAGCACCTCCTCCTCGCGTGCGGTGAGGCTTCCCTTGCGGGCGAGCTGATGGCAGCGGGTGCGCAGGTTGTCGGCCGGGGGGCTGGCGGCGGGCATGGCCGGCTCGCGCTCCAGGTCGCGCTGGGTGGCAAGCGCGCGCATCTCGGGGGAGTCGTCCTCGGCCTGGTTCAGCTCGGAGAAGATGAGACGGTTGCCAAGGGAGCGGTCGTCGAGCAAAACGAGGGCCACGACCACGAGCGCCCAGGTGGCAATCGAGGTGATGAGCGGCTCGATGGGGCTCTCGACCAAGAGCAGGCCCGCCGCGCTTCCTGCGGCAAAGGGCAGAGCGTAGGCAAGCCAGCCTGCCGCGTATACCGCCAGCGCCGGGTAGGAGCTGTGCCTGGCCACATCTGCCACGGCCATGAACAGGAAGAACACCACGAGCAGGGCATGGGCGGTGCGCACGAGCGCAAAGAGCACGGCATGGGCCCCGGTGCCTGCGAGGAAGGGCTCGAACACAAGCACGGTGACCATGAGGATGAGAATGAGGCGCCAGGTGCGGCCAAAGTCGATGCCGCGGTCTGCGACGCTGACCCACCAGATGAAGACAAGGGCGAGCAGTATCTCGGTGCCGTGGTTCACGAGCACGGAGAGCACGTAGGGGTTGGGCGTGGACTCGAGGATGGCCGTGCGGATGATGCCGATGGTGAAGCTGAACGCCACCACGCTCACCACCGCGCGCGACAGGGACCCCACGGTGCGGGCGTTGTAGTACTGCTCGGGCTTGCTTGCGGGCGGCAGGTTGCGCGCCGCGCGGCGCATGCAGGCAAACGTGGCGAAGGGCAGGCACACGAACACGGGGGCCGCCACGGCGCCGGGCAAAAAGTCGATGACCGTTTTGCAGGCAGAGCCCAGCGCCATCGTGCAAAAGAGCAGGGGAACCGAAAAGGCGAGGTCGAGCTTGGCATACACCTGGATCCAGCGACCGTAGGCCCAGGCAACGCCCACTCCTCCCAAGGTCGAGCCGACTGCGGTGGCCACGGCGGGTGCGACGGGCAGCTCGACCGACAGCGCCACGCCGCCCAATGCCATAAGAGTTGCCGCCACGAGGTCGCGCGCGAGCATCTTGCGGTCCCCGGGCAGATTGAAGCGCTCGCCCGCCTTGCCTGCGCGCCAGGCGCCGATGCCTATCGCCACAAGCGCCACGCTCATGGCCGAGTACAGCACGGCCGTGACGGAGACGCCGCCGCTTTCGAGGAAGCGGTGGGTGGAGCAGTAGATCCACATGTGCACGAACGCCAGGCCCAAAAGGGACGGGCGAAGGTTTTTTAGGAAGTTTGCAAGCATGGTTCCTCCGGTGAGGCGGCAGTGCGCAAAGCGGCGCGCGAACGGCCCCTTTGGGGTTGTCTCAGAATGTCGCGGAGCTTGTTCGCACCTGTACATAGTACCGCACGTCTCGTGCCATTGACGCGGAAAACGATGGGTCACCCCACTCCAATCTGGGGTGTATACAAGCCTTTTACCTGCACAAACAAAGAAGGCCGCAAAGTGGGGGGCGAATGGGTTGCGCCGAGCGCGCTAGTGTTCGAATCGTTCAGCGCAAGGCACACGCCAAGCGAGGACGCATCAGCCGCCGCTACAAAGCAAGGCATGACAGAAAAGGGGTAATCGCTATGCAAAGCAACGCAATGTCCCGCCGCTCGTTCGTCCAGACCGCTGGCGCCGCAGCCGCCGGCCTTGCCGCCGCAGCCGCCGTGCTGCCGGGCGCCAACCCGCAGACGGCGCACGCCGCCGTCGCAGTTCCCGAGACGTGGGACTATGAGTGCGACGTCGCAGTCGTGGGCACCGGCACGGTCCTGACCGGCGCCGGCAAGGCTGCCGCCGAGGGCAACCGCGTCATTATCATTGAGGCCGCAGGGTTTATTGGTGGCACCACCTCCATCTCCAACGGCCAGACCTGGATGCCCCTCAACTCCACCGCCATGGCACAGGGCCTGGACAACTACGACGACGCCCTGGCCTACATCACCGCCACCGCCGCCGGCAAGTCCACGCCCGAGATTCTCGAGGCCTTCCTCAAGTATGGCCCCGAGGCCATTGACTTCCTGGCTGAAACGGCCGACCTCACCTGGGAGATCAGCCCCCGCGTCGACTACCACATCGACGTCTTCCCCGGCGCCAAGGACCAGACCCGCACCATCGCCCCTGTTGGCAAGCAGTCCACTGAGGCCGGCCAGATGACGGGCGCCTTCGGCACCACCTCCTCGGGCTCCTACGTCACCGACCCGCTGTGCGACGGCGTCGTGAACAAGTACGGCGGCGAGCTGCTGCTCAACACCCGTGCCATGCACCTCATCACCCGTGTCAACGACGAGGGCGTGACCGAGGTCTGCGGCATGCAGGCCCAGGCCGAGGACGGTTCCATGATCAACATCAAGGCCACCAAGGGCGTCATCCTGGGCGCGGGTGGCTTTGGCTGGAACGACGACATGAAGAAGCGCTACATGGAGCTGCCGGCCAACCGCACCATGGAAGTCTCCACCTGCGTGGGCGACGGCATCCTCATGGGTCAGGCCGTGGGCGCCGACGTCACGCTCATGCAGTACGCCTGGGGCCAGGTCGTCTGCGTCAACCCCGAGGACATGCCTTATCACGAGTGGTGCGAGAAGCCCACGGAGATCAACCACTTCGGCCTGGGCACCTTCTACGGCCTCATGTGCAAGCCCGGCTCCTGCGTGCTCAACAAGTTCGGCCGCCGCTTCATGAACGAGGCTGTGGACTATGACTCCCTCTACCATGGCTTCTGGGGCCGCGACCTGGGCGCCAACCAGACCGAGGAGGGCGGCACCTACGGCACGAGCTGGACGAACTGCCCAGCCTTCTATATCTGCGACTCCACGGTTGCCGACGCCGAGAACTCCGTCATGCGCGACTCCGACGGCAACATCGTGAGCTGGGTCGCCTACCAGGCCGACACCATCGAGGAGCTCCTCGACCAGATTCCCTGGCGCGACGACTACGCCCGCCAGAAGGCCTCCAAGACCATCGAGGAGTACAACGAGAACTGCAGGAACGACATCGACCCCGAGTTCCACCGCGGCGAGACCACCTGGGACCAGGGCGGCACGAGCCGTCCCGAGAAGTCGCTGGCGCCCATCGAGGTCGGCCCCTTCTACGGCATCATCTGCGAGCCCTACCCCATGTGCACCAAGGGCGGCCTGCGCGTGAACGAGAACGCCGAGGTCCTCTCCGTCACCGGTGAGGTCATCCCCCGTCTGTACGCTTCCGGCAACAACTCCGGCATCGGCGGCCCCGGCCTCTTCTACAACGGCGCCGGCGGAACCCTGGGCCCTGGCTTCACCTTTGCCTACATTGCAGGCATGAACGCCGCGCAGCTGACTCCCTGGGAGTAAAACGAGCTGCAAAACCCACCTTTTTGGGCGCTTCTCCTTCGGGAGGGGCGCCTTTTCTCGTTGTTGGATTGTTTCTGGTGTGTTAACCTGCCTAAATGCTCATCCGACGAGAAAAAGAGGGGGATCGCTGTGGATATAAACGAATGGCTTGTCAAGGTGACAGGCGATATCGACGGCTTCATGTACACCTACATCCTGTTGGCGCTGCTTGTGTTCACGGGTATCTGGTACACGATTCGCACCCGCGCGGTGCAGATTCGCTATATCAAGGACATGTTCACCCAGCTCACGGAGAAGAAGCACGTTGAGGGCGGGCACGCCATCTCGTCGTTCCAGGCGCTGATGGTGTCCACGGCGAGCCGTGTGGGCACGGGCAACATCGCCGGCGTCGCCACCGCCGTCGCCACCGGTGGCCCGGGTGCCGTTTTCTGGATGTGGGTCATGGCGCTCGTGGGCGCCGCCTCGGCCTTCATCGAGTCCACGCTCGCCCAGATCTTCAAGGTGAGGGGCAAGGACGGCGAGTTCCGCGGAGGCCCCGCCTACTACATCGAGCAGGGCCTGGGGCATCGCTGGCTCGGCGTCGTCTTCGCCGTGCTGCTCATCCTGTGCTTCGCGTTCGGCTTCAACGGCCTGCAGGCATTCAATGCGGCCAGCTCGCTTGAGTACTACACGGGCAAGGGCGCTCTCGGCCACAAGGCCGCCATCGCCTGCGGCATCGTGCTTGCCGTCATGACGGCGTTCGTCATCTTCGGCGGTGCGCGCCGCATCAGCGTCATCACCTCGATCATCGTGCCCGTCATGGCGCTCGTCTACATCGCCATCGCTATGTGGACCACGTTCTCCAACATCACCGACCTGCCTGCCGTCTTCGGCCTCATGTTCGCCTCGGCCTTTGACTGGCAGTCCATCTTCGGCGGATTCGCCGGCTCGGTGGTCATGCTGGGCATCAAGCGCGGCCTGTACTCCAACGAGGCCGGTATGGGCTCCGCGCCTAACGCCGCCGCCACCGCGAGCGTGTCCCACCCCGTGAAGCAGGGCCTCGTGCAGAGCCTGTCCGTCTACATCGACACGCTGGTCATCTGCACCTGCTCGGCGATGATGGTTCTCGTGTTCTACGTGCAGAACCCGGCTGCCGCCGAGGGTCTCAACGGCATGCCCCTCGTGCAGATGGCCGTGAACAACGCGGTGGGTGAGTGGGGCATCCACGTCATCACGTTCGCCATCTTCGCGTTCGCCTTCTCGAGCCTCATCGGCAACTACTTCTATGCCGAGAGCAACCTGCGCTTCATCAAGGACGGCAGCCCCGTCCTGCTCACCGTGTTCCGCCTTGCCTGCATCGTCTTCATCTACTTCGGTGCCGTCAACAGCTTCGACCTTGCTTGGAACCTGGCCGATATCTTCATGGGCTTCATGGCCATCATGAACCTCATCGCCATTCTCCTGCTTGGCAAGTGGGCCATCCGCGCGCTCGACGACTACACGGCGCAGCGCAACGCCGGCAAGGACCCGGTGTTCGTGGCCGATTCCATCGAGGGCCTGCCCGCCACCCAGTGCTGGCATGTGGGCGAGGACGACCTCAAGGACGTGGGTCCCGAGCCGGTGAAGGAGTTCTGGCGCGAGTCGATCGACCCGGAGCAGTAAGAGCGCTCGGCTGCGTCGCCCAACATACGCGTGTTCCCTGTGCGGCACCCTTTGCGGGGTGCCGCTCTTTGTATACGGCCTGCTACCATAGGTGATGCATGAGGACTTTGGAGGGCGCCCTATGCGGGCCCAGAGAGGATGTGCCATGAGCGAGAAGAAGACGGTGGTCGTCGCCAGCAACAACGCCCACAAGATCGAGGAGATCCGCGCGATTTTGGGCGCGGTGCTGCCCGATGCCGAATTCAAGGCGATGGGCGAGATCGGTGGGCTTCCCGAGCCTGAGGAGACGGGCACGACCTTCGAGGAGAACGCCTTCATCAAGGCGCAGACCATCCACGACCTCACCGGCCTGCCCACGGTGGCCGACGACTCGGGCCTCGTGGTGGACGCCCTCGACGGGGCACCGGGCGTCTATTCGGCCCGCTATTGCGGCGTGCACGGGGACGACGCCGCCAACAACGCGAAGCTGTTGCGCGAGATGGAAGGCGTGCCGCAGGAGAAGCGCACGGCCCGCTTCATGAGTTGCGTGACCTATGTCGACGCTGACGTGCGCACCTGCGGCATCGGCTCGTGCGAGGGCACTGTGGGCTTCGAGGGCCGTGGCACCAACGGTTTCGGCTACGACCCGCTCTTCTGGCCTGAGGACACGCCCGGCAAGACCATGGCAGAGCTCACGCCCGAGGAGAAGAACGCCATCTCCCACCGCAAGCACGCCATCGAGGCCCTCGCCCAGGAGCTCGCGAAGCTCGGATAGGCGCGCCTTATACGCAAAACGCAAACGTACGCACGTTTTTTGCGGCTTTCCTGGGGAAACGCCGAAAAAGCAGCGTACGTTTGCGTTTTAATGCGAGAGAGGTCTGTATCGCGCGTTGTGCGGCGCTTCCGGCGACGGCTTACAGCTGGTCGGTGTCGAGCCAGATGGTGAAGGGGCCGGAGTTTACCAGGGAGACCTGCATGTCGGCGCCGAACTCGCCCGTCTGCACCTCGCCCATGTCGGTGCGTACCATCTCGCAAAAGCGCTCGTAGAGGGCGCGTGCGGTGTCGGGGGCGCCGGCGGAGGTGAACGAGGGGCGGTTGCCGTGCTTGCAGTCGGCGTAGAGCGTGAACTGGCTCACCACGAGCACCTGGCCGTTCACGTCGGCCAGCGAGCGATTCGTCTTGCCCGCCTCGTCCTCGAAGATGCGCAGCTTGCGAATCTTGTCCCACAGCTTGCGCGCGACTGCCTCGTCGTCGGTGTGCCCCACGCCGAGAAGGATGAGGTAGCCTTGCCCGATGCGGCCGACCGTTGCGCCCGCGATGTCGACCTGTGCCTGTTCCACGCGCTGGATGAGTGCTCGCATGTGCGTCCTTTCAAAGTCGTCGTTGCCGGCAGACATGATACCAACGCTCGGCAAAAAGAGCCCCGCCTTCACAGGGAAGACGGGGCTCTTTGCGCATCGGGGGATGCGTGGAGGGGATTGTCGTGCGAGGGGGTGTCGCGCCTTATGCCAGGGCGTTGGCAGCGGCGGACTGGCCGGCGATGCGGCCGAAGACGATGATGTCGGTGAAGGAGTTGCCGCCCAGACGGTTGCTGCCCTGGACGCCACCCGTGCACTCACCGGCAGCGTAGAGGTTGGCGATGGGGGTGCCGTCCTCCTTGGTCACCTGGGCGTCGGTGTTGATGGCCAGGCCGCCCATGGTGTAGTGGATCGTGGGGATACGCTTGGAGGCGTAGAAGGGGCCATCCTCGACCTTGTCGCCCAGGAGCTTCTTGCCGGGGTCGACCATGGTGTCCTCGCCGGCGTCGATGACCGCGTTGTAGCCGTCGATGGTCTCCTCGAGGGTGGCGGGGTCGACCTCGATCTGCTCGGCCAGGTCGGCGATGGAGTCGGCCTGGAAGCTGTGGCCGGTGGCCACGAGGTCGGCGATCTGGTCGAGACGGTCGTCGGTGATGTCGGTGGAGTCGACGATGAGCCACATCTCGTCGTTGGTCTGCTCAAGGATGGCGTTGGCGATCTCGTCGCGGCGGCCGTCCTCGGCGGTGAAGCGCTTGGCCTCGTCGTTCACCATGACGTAGTCCTCAACGCCGAGCCAGTTGCCCACGAAGGTGGCCACGCCGCCGTTCTGGGGGTCGCCGAGCGGGTGGATCTGCACGAGCTCCATGTTCTTGAGGCCGGCACCGATCTCCTGAGCCATGGGGATGGCGTCGCCGGTGGCACTCACGTTGCAGGAGGAGGGCATGGTCTCGGTCACGCGGGTGTCGTACTGCATGGCGAGCTGGGGGTTGCGGGCATAGCCGCCGGTAGCCATGACGACGGACTTGGCGGTGACGGTAACAGGGTTGCCGGAGGAGACGCGCGAGCCCGTGACGCCCGTGACGTTGCCGTCGGCGTCGGTGGAGATGGACTCAACCTTGGCGTCGGTGTAGTACTTCACACCCAGGCGAGTGGCGCAGTCCATGAGGCAGCTCACGTAGTAGGCGCCGCCCTGCTGGCCCATCTTCTGAACCTTGATGGAGTGGCCGCGCTGCCACTTGCCGCCGATTGCCGTGAAGACCTCGTCGTTGAAGACCAGGCCGTGGGCCTCCATCCAGTGGATGCCGTCGAGGGCGTTGTCGGCCAGGACATGCACGAGCTCGGGGTCGGCCTTCTCGTCGCCGCCCTCGTAGGTGTCCTCAAAGAACTTGTCGGCGCTGTCCTCGATGCCCATGGGGTCCTGGCGCTCGGGGTCGGGGGAGTTGAAGGTGCCCTCGCCGCAGTTGGTGTTGCCGCCGTAGATGTCCATCTTGTCGAGCAGGATGACCTTGGCGCCGGCCTCAGCAGCGGAGACGGCAGCGGCCATGCCAGCGCCGCCCGTACCCACGACCACGACGTCGCACTCCTCCTCGATGGCGGGTGCGGGCTCAAGGCCGCTTTCGGCGTCCTCGAGGGCGTCAACGTCGGCGCCGGCCTGCTCGTAGGCGTCGGCCAGAGCGGACTTGAAGCCGAAGGAGGTGAGGGTGGCGCCGGTCACGGAGTCGAGGTTGAGCGTCTGGGACTCAAGGGCGCGCTGCGTCAGGATCTCGATGGCGGCGTCGCCGATGTTCTTGGACTCGTTGGAGCGGGCGACGATGGCGGTGAGCTTGCCGTCCTTGAACGTGGCCTCAAGATCGATGTCGCCGTTGCGGCCGGTGCCGGTGGCGGCGTAGGTGCCGTCGGCGATGGAGGAAGCGGCCTGATCTGCCTTGGCGAGCTGGACGCCGCCCATGGCTGCGACGGCGGCGAGGCCGGCGGCGCCGGCGACGAACTGACGACGGGTGGAAGTAGCGGTGAACATGTGGACCCCTTTCGACACTGACTTTGACGTGCATTGCCTGATGGATGTCGCTTGGCTCGGCGCCTGCGCTCTAGGCGTCTTGCATCCCGTGCCTTGCATCCGGGGTGCGTGTGCCTTGGGCGCCGCGCTGTGCTTTGCTGACTCGTACGATGCGCCGAAAACGCCGTTGCCGAAATTGCACGAACGGTGTGGTTGTTGGTTTTGCACCTCGCACACCTTTGGTGTGAGCATCAACACGCCTGGTAGATTGCTGTGTCAAGCCGAAAGACGCCGAAAAAGAAATCCGCCGCCCCCTTGTTGCGTCAAGGGGCGGCGGATATGTGCAGGGAGTCTTGCGGGGCTCGAAACGGGTCGCAAGACCCCGATACGTGTTGTATTTTCAGGTGCCTATTTTTGACTTTCGCCCATCTGCTCCATAAGCAAATCGAGCAGTTCCTGCTTGGAATGGACGCCCACTTTCGTGTATAGGTGGCGTGCGTGGCTGCGCACCGTGTTCTCCGAGATGCACAGGCTCTCGGCGATGTATCCCTTCGAGCGGCCCTTGCAGATGAGCTCCATGACCTCAAGCTCGCGGTCGGTGAGGTCCGCGCCGCGCCCGAGCCGCTTGCATGCGGCGCCGAGCGCGTCGAAGAGCGCCGGGGGCACGGCGGGCTTCTCGAGGTCGGCAAAGACGCGTCCCGCTGAGAAATCGCGCTCGTCGAGCAGGAAGATGCTGGCCATGGCGAGCAGGTACACGATGACGGAGACGAGCGAGGTCATGGCGACGTTCGTGGTGAAGAGACCGCCGAGCGCACGTCCCACGGGGAAGGGCAGACAGTACGCCGTCCAGCCCATGGCGAACACCGCCAGGGGGTTGATGGTACTGCGGTGGGCAACGTCGGCGAGGAACGCCCACAGCAGCATGACCACGAGCGTCTGTCCCACGGCCACGAAGACGAGCGCCCAGCCCGAGAAGGCGCGGCCGAAAAGGGGCAGCGCGAGCACGCCTGTCGCCGTGAAGACAAGCGTGGCACGCCACAGGTCGGAGAAGTGCAGCGAGCGACGTTTGACCAGGACAACCCAGATGATGCCTGCGGCAGTGGCGACCTCAAGCAGGTGGTGGACGAGTGAGAGTGCCGCCTTGGGGGCAGGGTCTGCTTCCACATGAATACCCTGCATGATGCCAATGACCAGGCCGTATGCTGCGATGCCCAAGAGAATCTTGATGTAAGGGCGCTGCCTGCGCGGGTCGACCAGCACTTCGACCGGCTTGGCCGGGGGTTGTGCCGCCATGGCGCGGTCGCACAGGATGAACGACGCGAACGGAAGAATTGCACACACTGTGGCGGCCCATGCGTCGGGTATGAGGTCGATGGGAATCTTGACGAGGCTGCCTATGAGCATCGCCCCGAAGATGCAGGCAAGCGCGTCGCGCGTCTCAAGCGCCGCGTAGAAGAACGACCATTGCATGTACGTCCAGCCCATGCCGATGCCGCAGAATACCGCCGCCGCCTGGAGGACCTGTTCGGTGGGAAGCCCCTGGGGCAGAGGCAGGACGAGCGCGAGGGTCCCCAGCGCCATGAGCGTGGCGAGGGGCCAGTTGATCCACGAGAGGGTCTTTGAGGTGGGCTTTGCCAGAAGGGCCCCTATCGTGAGGCCAAACGTGAAGAGCGTGAGCGAGATGTAGATGGTGACGGTGAGCGTCATCTGGGGGTGTGCCGCGCTGGCGAGGTGGCAGGCGTCCCAAATCCACACGTGGCCGCACAGGATGCCGAAGTAGCACAGGCGCGGGTTGCGCAGCGTGTGGGGAAGAGCTTCGCGGTCTGGAATGAGCGACATAGTGTGCCCTCACTTTGGGTTGGCGGTGCATGGATGCAGGCAATATGCCATTCTACAACGCTTTTGTTCCAGGCCGATGATAGGTTCCGCGGGGTTGCGGTCATGTGTTTGATTGTTTGTGGGCCGCAGTGTTATCAATCGGTGGCAAAGTCACATTCTCACGCTCTGCGCGCCGCGACGGTCGTACACTGTGCCTTGCAGGGGATGCAAGATTGGAACCTTACGAAAGGATGTACGCCCATGTGCACCAACGGCATCAACACCACCCAGTTTGAGCAGCTCATCGACCAGATCGATGACTACGTGGCCCTCCAGGTGCGCCACACCCACAAGCTTGCCCATGCCGCCGACAACGCCGGTTACGAGAACTGCCACCTGAAGCTGCATGCCGCCTCCGACATGCTCGCCGAGGTGCGCAACCTGCTCGACGAGGCCAAGTTTGCGCTGGAGGATGACGTCAACAGCATTTCCGACGTCGACGTTCATGCCGTCTAAGCTTCTGTAGTTTCTGGCTATGAAAAAAGCCGTCCGGGCTGTGCTCGGGCGGCTTTTTTGTGGCTTATGCTGGGATTTTCTTTGCTTTGTGCCGGATGGTCAGAGTGTGGACGAGCAACGTGAGCACGACTCCGGTGGTGGCGCCGCAGCAGTCAAGTAGGACGTCGCTCACCTGCCCCGAGCGCCCCTCGACGAAGAGCTGGATGGTCTCGTCGCAGCTCGGCACGCCCACGAGCAGCGCGGCGCACAGCACGACGGCACCCGTGCAATGAGGCGAGCGGTGGGGCGTGAACGCCTGCATGCCGATGAGTCCCAGCACGAGGTACTCGCTGAAATGGGCGCACTTGCGCACGATGTGGTCGGTCAGCCATTCATAGGGCAGCCCCACGCCGGCCAGGCAGCCCTGCAGGAACTCGAGCACGCCTCCACTGAGAGCGCCCGAGGTGCTGGCGGGCTCCAACGAGTTTCCCCAGATGAAGCACACCATGAGGCAAAACACGGCGATCCAAGGCCAGCGTAGGTGCCCCTTGAGACCACGGTTCGTTTCGAGCGTTCCCGTCGCGTTTTGCTTGTCTGTCACGTGCTTCCCCTTTGCCTTGCTGCAGTCACAATTCTCCACTGTATCCCTGTGAGGCGCAGAACCCGTCGAGCGCGTGTGAATTTACCCTCTTGCAATTTCTTTACACGTGCGTTACCTTACCCGTTGCGTATCTGTTACGGGGCGGGGTGAGATTCCCCACCGGCGGTATGGGTCTGGCCGACCCGAGCCCGCGAGCCGGCAATAGCTGGTCGACCTGGTGAGATTCCAGGGCCGACGGTATAGTCCGGATGATAGTAACACCTGGTCGCGCCGCACATCGCTACCAGAGACCCGCTGCAGCCGTGCGCGGGTCTTTTTGTTTGTAGGGGGCCAGGGGGGCTTCCGGCAAAAAGTGCAGCCCGCGCCTTCGCGCCCGCCCAAGGCGGGTAGAAAGGCTGGTGTACCATGGCCGCATCTAACGCAAGCACCAAGAATTCCGGGGCCGCCAAGGCCAAGCGCAGCCACTGGAGCGTGCGCGAGCTCGTGACGCTCGCCATCTTCAGCGCACTGGGCATGGCTCTGTCGTTCATCCAGATCCCGATTTTCCCGCCTGCGCCTTACCTGCAGTATGACCCGAGCGGCATCGTCACGCTCACCGTCGCCCTCATGTACGGCCCTGCCGCCGGCATCATGGTGCAGCTCGTGAGCTGGATTCCCAAGCTCATCATGAGCCCGCTGGGTTCGCTGCTCACCTTTGTCGCCATGATCGGCGCCGTGCTCGTCGTGGGCTTCATCTACAAGAAGTTCCACAACCTCAAGGGTGCCATCGTGGCCATCGTCGTGGGCTCCGTGATCTTCACCGCCATCGCCATCGCCATGAACTTCGTCATCACCCCCATCTACACCCCCGGCGTCACCGTTGAGGCGGTCGCGAGCATGGTGGTGCCGATCCTGCTTCCCTTCAACATCATCAAGTGCGTCATCAACGGCGTTGTCACCGGCCTTCTCTACAAGCCGGTTTCCAACCTTGTGAAGATGCGCGACAGCCGCGCCCACGCATAGTGTAGAAATCCCTGCATAGGGTAGAACGATCGAATCCGAAGGGAGGTCGCCCGGGCACTGTTTCCGGCGGCCTCCCTTCGCGGGTGTACGCGAGTTTTGACATTGCGTCAGTTTTGGTATCCGTGGGGCTCAACGTGTGAGGGTCGCCGCGGTGCAACCAAGTTTTCCGCAAGACAAAGGGGTATGAATGCCGGCTCAGATAGACATTGCCGACGCGAGGTTTGCCTACGACGGCGAGCACGAGGTGCTGCATGGTGTGAACCTGCGGATTGAAGAGGGGTCCTACGTCGTCATTCTCGGCCACAACGGCTCGGGCAAGTCGACGCTTGCGCGTACGATGAACGCGCTTATCGTTCCCGACGAAGGCTCCGTGAGTGCATGCGGCCTGTCCAGCGCCGATCCCGACGAGCAGATCGAGATTCGCCGCCATGTGGGCATGGTCTTCCAAAATCCGGACAACCAGATGGTCACGAGCATCGTAGCCGACGACGTCGCCTTCGGCCCGGAGAACCTTGGCATCGCCCAGTCCGAGATCGTGCGTCGTGTTGACGAGGCGCTCGAGGCCGTTGCCATGACCGAGTACGCCCAGGCCGACCCCACCGAGCTTTCCGGTGGCCAGAAGCAGCGCGTCTCCATTGCCGGCATGCTCGCCATGAACCCCGACGTGCTCGTGTTCGACGAGCCGTGCGCCATGCTCGACCCGCGCGGTCGCCGCGGCGTGCGCCGCGTCATGCGCAACCTCAACGAGCGCGGCATGACGATCGTGCACATCACGCACTTCATGGAAGACGCCCTCGACGCCGACGTGGTGCACGTGATGGACAAGGGCAACATCGTGCTTTCCGGCACGCCCGACGAGGTCTTCGCCCACGGCGACCTTCTCCGCAGCCTGGGCCTTGAGCAGCCCTTTGCCATGAAGTTGGCGCATGCCCTGCGCGCTCGCGGAATCGATGTGACCGACACTGCCCGCCTTCCCGAGCTTGAGGAGCAGATTTGCAAGCTCGCTGGGATTGATGCAGAGAAAGGCGAGTAGTCATGCCGCTTGTTTTTGACCACGTGACCTACCACTACGACACCGAGGTCGTGGGTCCTGCCCTCGACGACGTGTCGCTTACTGTGAACGACGGCGAGTTCGTCGCCTTCATCGGACACACGGGTTCGGGCAAGTCCACGCTGGCGGAGCATTGCAACGCCACCAAGCTGCCCTCATCGGGCACCGTGACGATGGACGGCCTTTCCACCGCTGACCGCAAGGCTCGCCGTGAGGTGCGCCGCCTGGTGGGCTTCGTCGCCCAGTACCCCGAGTACCAGCTCTTTGCCGAGACCGTGCGTGAGGACGTGGGCTTTGGTCCGCGCAACCTGGGCATGAACGAGGCCGAGGTGGATGAGGCCGTGCGCGGGGCCATCGCGCTTGTGGGCCTCGACTACGACGCCGTGGCGGAGAAGTCGCCCTTCGACCTGTCGGGCGGTCAGAAGCGCCGCGTCGCGCTTGCCGGCATCATCGCCATGCACCCCAAGGTGCTCGTGCTCGACGAGCCCATGGTGGGCCTGGACCCCCGCGGCCGCCGCGAGGTGTTCGACATCGTGCGCTCCCTGCACAAGAGTGGCACCACGATCGTCATGGTCTCGCACTCCATGGAAGACGTCGCCGAGGCGGCCCAGCGCATCGTTGTGCTCGATCACGGCCGCATCGTCGACGAGGGGGCACCTGAGGTGGTCTTCTCTCATTCAGACTTGCTCCATCGCGTGGGCCTCGACGTGCCCCTGCCGGCGCGTGTTGCCAACGACCTGGGCAAGCGCGGTCTCGACCTGGGATGTGAGCCCCTCACGCTCGACGCTCTCGCCGATGCCATTGCGGTTCGCCTGGGTGGCAAGCCGGCTGAGCCGTCTGCCTGCGACATGAAGGGCGGTGAGCGCTAATGAGCTCGTCTATCACCGTTGGCTCGTTCTACAACGTCAAGTCGCCCCTGCATGCGCTCGACCCGCGCGTGAAGATGGCCATCATGGTCGTCTTCATGGTGAGCGTGTTCTTGGCGCCGGCGCCCTGGGGCCTCATTCCCGTCGCCGTGATGCTCGTGCTCGCGACGGCCTTGTCCCGCGTTCCTTTGCGGATTATTGGCAAGGCAATCAAGCCGCTGTGGTTCTTCGTCATCTTCACGGCGCTCGTCAACATCCTCCTTGTGCGCGAGGGCAACGTGGTGGCGCACTTCCTGGGCTTCTCCATCACCGACCGCGCGCTCGTCCAGAGCGTCTACATGGCGTTTCGCGTGTTTGCGCTCATGATGGCCGGTACCATCTTCTCGCTGGTGACTTCGCCCATCTCGATTACCGACGGTGCCGAGCGCCTGCTTGCGCCCCTCGCGCGCTTCGGTCTGCCCGTCCACGAGCTTGCCATGATGTACACCATCGCCATCCGCTTCATGCCCACGCTTTTCGACGAGGTCCAGCACATCATGGCGGCGCAGGCTTCGCGCGGCGCCCGCTTCGACGAGGGCCGTCTTATCGACCGCGTCCGCTTCTTCGTTCCCATCCTGGTGCCGCTCTTTGCAAGTGCCCTGCGCCATGCCGAGGAACTTGCAAGTGCCATGGAGGCCCGCTGCTACGTGGGCGGCGAGGGCCGCACGCACTACCATGTGCTTGAGATTCGCAAGGGTGACTGGATGGCAATCGCCATCGCCGTTGTCTACCTTGCAAGCCTGGTGGTGCTGGCGTTTGTCTAACGCCTGCTTTTGTCCGAGGAGAGGGGAGCGGCTGATGTCCGAGGCTGACCTTGCAGGTAGGCCCATTGTGCGCGTGATGCGCGCTGATGACTATGACCAGGTCCATGCCCTGTGGGAGCATATCCATGGCTTTGCCCTGCGCTCACTCGACGATTCCCGCGCTTATGTCGAGCGGTTCTTGGAGCGCAATCCTCAGACGAGCTGCGTGGCTGAGCTCGATGGGCGCATCGTGGGGTCCATCCTGTGCGGCCATGACGGCAGGCAGGGGAGCTTCTACCACGTGTGCGTTGCCCCCGAGTGCCGCAAACACGGCCTGGGCAAGCAGATGGTGCGCTTCTGCCTGCAGGCCTTGGCTGATGAGCACATCAGCAAGGCGACGCTCGTGGCCTTCGACGACAACGAGGTAGGCAACAAGTTCTGGAGGGGCATTGGTTGGACGGCGCGCAAGGATTTCAACTCCTACGAGTTTGCCCTCAATGCGGAGAACATCACGCGCTATGTGCAGTAATGCCTGGTAGGTTCTGCAAAACAGAGAATGATCGGGTGCAACCCAAAGAGGCAGTCGGGAAGAACCGGCTGCCTTCTTTTTTGAGTAATATTCCTACCAACACAGTAGGATTGTGTAGACAGCATGAAGAGTTTACCAGGCGAAGAAAAACGCCGCTCTGTATTGACGATAAGTTAGCCATGGTATATTGTTTGCAGCGTCGAAAGGAGCAAGCAAAGAGCTCCCAAGACATCCGCTTCGCCTCCCTCTCCTTGCCTCCCGGCCTTCCCAGCCGGGAGGCGTCCCAGAGAGATGATGGCAAGCGACCTGGTCAGCCTCCCTCTCCTTGGCCCTGCGACCCTCCCTGGTCGCAGGGCCGTCTCAAAAGAGATTCTGACCATGCGTACCGAGTGTGCCTCCCTCTCCTTGGGAGCCTGCAGTCCCATGCGGGCTCCCGTCCCATCGCCTCCCTCTCCTTGCCTCCCGGCTTTCCCAGCCGGGAGGCGTCCCAAGGGGATTGCAGCAAGCGACCTGATCAGCTTCCTCTCCTTGGGAGCCCGCATCCCCATGTGGGCTCCCGTCCCATCGCCTCCCTCTCCTTGGGCCCTGGCTTTACGGCTGGGGCCCGTCCCTGTTTAGGGGATAGAAAGAGACCTCGCCAGCTTGAAGCCTGACGAGGTCTCTTGGTTGTGGTTCTGCTTTGTCTTGCATGTGGGCGGCTGCGCGCTTTGCTTTAGAGCAGCTTGCCTCCGTCGAGGTTCCTAAAGGTGCGAATTGCCCAGCGCCTGCGCTTTGTGTTGGGTGGGAACACGGCGTTTACGAGGGGCATGCCCACCTTGAATGCGAAGAAGACGACGAGGCGATGGCGCAGGTCTGCCAGGTTGTGGTGGGAGTCCTCGAGCATCTGTGCGAGCTTCTTACGGTAGGGGCAGCGGCGGGCGTACTGCCACCAGGCTTCGGCGAAGTCCACGTTGGGATAGAGCCAGGGACGGTTGTCGGGGCCTGCGTAATGTACGATCTTTGGCGCACGGCGGGCCTGCGCGTATGCGCCGCGCATCTCTGGGGGCGCGCAGGGAATGATGTGGCCACAGCGCAACCCTTGCCAGTCGAACAGGGTGTTCCACGCCATGTCGAGCCGTACGAAGTCGCCGCTTGCAAGGTAGTTGAGAACGTCCTGGTCGAGCCACTGCCAATGGCGCACGGTGGCCAAGGCAATGCATTTGCCGGTGGGGGCGCTGCGGCGGAACTCCGCCAGGTTGAGCACGAGCACGCCTGCCTGGAAATAGGTGTAGGGGTCCTTGAGACCCACGTCGTTCTTGAGGTAGTCGTAAATGGCCTCGTCGTAGCCGCCTGCCATGCCGGCGGTGTCGGCATCGAGTGTGGCAGCAAGAAGATAGCCCTCGAGGTCTACGTCGTAGAGCTTGGCAATGTCGTCGAGCACCACCAGGTCGCAGTCGATGTAGGCCGCCTTGTCCACGCCGGGCAGAAGCTCGGGGGCGAGCAGGCGGTAATACGTCTCGCAGGCAAAGTGGCCATGGCAGGGGAGCGTGGCGTTTCCTGCAGCGGCCATGGCATCGAGGAAGCCCACGCGTACGTTGGGCTTGCATGAGGCCTGCCAATGCAGGAGCTCCATGTTTGCGGGGGAGATGTCGCTTGTGAGCACAATGATGTCGTACTCACGCTGCGGGTCGGAGTTCTCAAGTATCGACTGCAGCGTGACCGACATGTACGGCACGAACTTCTCGTTGCAAGCGAGGAGCACGACCACATCGTTCATGGGTTGGCCGAGCTCGGCTGCATTCTTGCACAGGCCGATCGGCTGATTCGTCAAGGCATCCATAGGGGAATTGTACACGCCCACTGCACATTTCGCCAAGAGAACCCGCCACCTGACCACAAACCCAGACCACCGGTCATACAAGAGCGCCACGGACGAGGTTCCGCCCTCACAAACGCGCAGGTTCTGATGCGCAAGGCGCACAGGGCCGATGCGTACTAGATGTACACCAAAGGTGCGAACCGCGTGTGAGCCTCCCGAGAATGCAGCGCATCAGGTTCCGCCTTTATAAAACGCAGGTTCTCACGCGCAAGGCGCACGAAGCCGATGTGCGCGGTGCGGGCCTTTGGCCTACTGGAGTACGTGAGGTCCCGTGGAACGCGGCGCGTGAGGTTCTGCCCTTACAAACGCGGGTTCTGGCCTGCAAGGCGTCGGGAGGCGATGCGTACTAGATGTACGTGAGCCTCCCGAGAACGCAGCAGGCCAGGTTCCGCAGCTCGCTAGCTGGCGCGGTAGCCGGTATCGAGGGTGTAGGAGAGAGACGTCGCCGGCAGCAGCCAGCCGTTGGACGACAGCGACGCGTCGATGAGGCACTGCCTGCCGTCGAGGCTCGTGAGGAACACAAGGCCGTGGTCGCCCCAGTTGCCGCTCTGGCGCAGCACCAGGCAGGGCTCGGCGATGGCATCGGCGTAGCCGTAGTAGCGCATGATGTACTGGATAGCGGCCGCGAACTCGTAGCAGTTGGCCGTCATGTTGGTGAAGCACTGCTTGGCGTAGGTAATGCGCCAGTCGCCCTCAACGTCCCAAGGACGCTGGTTCTGGTCGTTCTCGACGTAGTCGATCCACGAGATGTGCAGGTAGGTGTAGTAGGCGTTGTCGCCGGCATCCAGGCCGTCCTGTGCCTGGCTGTCGCAGTAGTTCTTCACCAGCTGGTCGAGCTCGGCGTCGCCCGTGGTGAAGTAGCCGGTGGGCGACCAGGGGTCCTCGACGCCGCCCGAGTTGTAGGCTGCGTCCTTGTTGAAAGACGTGGTCGAGTAACTCCACACATCTCCCTGGGCGATGGTCGAGACGTCATCCACGTCGTGGGGAGTCTGATCGTGCGGGTCGGTTGCAGCCTGCTGTGCGGCGGCCGTTGCATCGGTCGCGCCGGTGTCGCTGCTCGTGCTGGCAGCGGGACTGGCGCTCGGCGTCGTACCGGCGCTTGTGCCTGCGGTCGTGGTATCAGTCGTTGAAGAAGCGGCAGGAGCGCTGTCCTGCGAGCTTTCTGCCTGCACGTAGCCCTTGTTGGCGTTGCCGGCCACACAACTGCCCACGAGGGCAATGACGACGAGCAGGGCGACGGCACCTACGGCTGCCACCGGGTAGATGGAGTTTGACTGCATGAGCTCGACCACGCGTGCGAGCGGCTCGGGCAGTGCGGGGGCTGCGGCCGCTGCGCTATGGGCTGCGTGGGAGGCGGCATGTGCCTGGCCGGGGCGAGCTTGGGCGGTGCCGTGCATGTCTTGCGCATAGCGGCCGCCCTCACGCTGGGGCTGGCTGAAACGGTTGCCTGCGGCATGCGCTGCGCGGTAGTCGCCCTGCTCGTAGCCATCCTGGGCATACCCGCCACGCCAAGAAGCCTCGCTCTGGCCGTATCCATCCTGGTCGTATCCAGCCTGCGGTGCATACGAAGGCTGCTGGACATACCGTGCACTCGAACCCGCTCGGTCCGCGCCGTACTCATGGCTTGTGGCGCGCGCGCTGTAGCCGCCCTCAGCATACCTCGCATGGCTGTCATCGGCGTACTGGCGCTGCGTTTTGGGGCGGCCGGACGGATAGCAGTCCTGCGTGCTGGGATTGTCGTAACGCTGTGCGCGAGGCAGCGCCTCTTCGCTGCGGCTATACCCAGCGCTATATGACTGGCCGTAGTCACGCGAGGAGGTGCGCCCGCCCTGCGTAGGGGAGGCGTGGCGGTTGGTGTTATCACTGCGGTAACGCTCGTCTGCCATGAGGGCGGGTCACATCCTAGAACTGGTTGTAGATGAAGTCGGCACTGCCGCCGAAGTCAGAGAAGGCTGAGAAAAGGAAGATGCCGAAAACGATGGCGCAAAATGCGAGGGCAACCGCGATGCACGCGATGCCGTTGTGCTCAGCAAACCAGGCGCGGCCCGTCTCCTTGACCTTTGCCATGGTGAGGGGCTGCTCGGGCTCCTTCTTTTTGAAATGCTTGCCGGACTGCTCTGCCACGTTACTCGCCCTCCCCGTTTGCAAACTCATAGATGGCCTGGTTGAGGTCGACCCAACCCGTCCAGCCAAAGTGCACAATGTCGTAGAGCCAGTACGTCTCATACTCGCGGTCGGAGAAGTCGCACACTTGGGCGCCCGCTTCCTCGCAAATCTGGCGCACATGGCTGTAGCAGTTCTCGCGCGTCTGCGCATCGATGCCGAGCAGGTCGTAATACGGGCCCATCTCCGGGCAGATGACGACCATGACATCGACGCCGCACTCGTTTGCCACCTGCAGGAACGCTGCGAGGTCGTCGTATTCAGGGGTGTCTGAGTACGTCTCGTTGGCACGGGAGCCCGCCGCTGCGTCGAGCACGGGGGCGAGCGCCTTGGAGTAGAAGCCGTCTTCGACGCCCCAGTCGTTGTTGGTGGAGCGGGTCTTGGCGTACTCAAGCGCCTCGGCGCGCATGGCATCCCAATCAGGCGTCTGCTCGGCCTGGTCGTCGACGCGCTCGATGCCGCGGGCACGTACGTCCTGCAGGTCGCGGCGCAGCGACAGGTCGTCGAACGCGGAGAACACGATGCGGTTGAGGCCGTCTTGCGGCAGCGACCCCGAGGCGGAGTCGAGCTTGGTCTCGTCGATGCCCAGCTCGCCCAGACGCTGGCGCACATAGGCCTTGGTCTCGTCGCTGATGGCGTCGTTGTCACAGAATGCCTGGTAAAGCGAGTAAGAGAAGCGCGTCTGGAAGGTCGACGCATCTTCGCCGCCGTCAACGAACCAGCCGGGGCTCACGATGAGCGCGCACTTCTGACGCGGCAGGCCCTCTTTTTGGGCAAGGGCGCCCAGGGCGATGGTCTGCCAGAGGCTTTGGTCATACGCCTCGCCTACGAGCATGAGGTCGAGGCCGTAGTTCGTGGTTCCAAAGACCTGCGAGGCCACCTGGGGCACGATGCTTGCCGGCGTGGAGAACTCCGAGGAGCCGAAGACGACAAGCGAGCGGTCGGTCATGCTGGCGCGCATAAAGTCGACGCTGGAAGATTTGGCCCCCGAGTACACGTAGCCGTAGTTGGCGTCCTCGCTGGAGTCGCTCTGTGCGGGCCAAGCGGCGAAGACGCATGCTGCGCCGACGCCTGCCAGGGCCACGCCGGCGCAGGCTGCAGCCAGGCGCAGACGCACCTGGCGGGGGTTCATGGGAGTTGGCTTCTTCGCGCGTGCCACGTCGTGCCTTTCGAATGTGCCGGGGGCTTGGTCTTACATGCGCTCGCGGGTGCGGGCGACGATCTTGTTCAGGGTGTTCATTTCCTCGCGCTCCAGCTCAGTGGGGGCGATGGACACGCCGAAGTTGGACTCGAGGGCCACGAGCAGCTCGATGGCGGTGAGGGAGTCGAGCACGTCCTCCTCGAAGAGGTCGATGTCGGGCTCGTCGCGAATGTCGTCCTCGCCGGTGATGTCGGCCACGAGGTCGCAGATCTGGTCGAAGAGGTTCTCAGGTGCGCTCATGTTGGGTTCCTTTCGTTGTTATGCACTGATGGGGTGCAATACCTGACCGCTGAAAAGGGCAAAGCCAAAGAACACGCAAACCATGGTGACGGCCCACGAAACGACGCGGAACCATCCCTCCTTGCGATGCTTCTTGTAGAACTTGCTCTTCTTCTGGAAGGCCTCGCAGCTTGCCAGAAGCACGCCGTGGTACATGCCATATACCAGGTAGTCCACCGTGAGGCCGTGCCACATGCCCATGAGGACGAAGTTGATCATGAAGGCGACGCAGGCGCAGGTGAGCGTGGATGAGAAGAGCTTGCGCTTGAGGGCGAACTGCGTGAAGCGCATGAACACGAAGTCGCGCAGCCAGCTGGAGAGGCTAATGTGCCAACGGTTCCAGAAGTCCTTGATGTCGGTGGCGCAGAAGGGCGCGCGGAAGTTGCGCGGCACGTCCACGCCCAGCGCGTAGCCCACGCCCATTGCCATGTGAGAGTAGCCTGCGAAGTCGAAGAACAGGTACAGGCCGTAGGCGAAGGCGTACACGAGCTGGGTCGCCGCGAAGGCGCCGCCGGTGGAGGTGCCGATGGCGGCCGGGCCGAACCACATGAGCCACTGCGCGAGCGGGGCAATCACGAACTTATAGAGGGCGCCCACGGCGAACCAGCCCGCACCGCGCAGCAAAAGCTCCAGGTAGGCGTCACGACTGAGCGTGTCGGTCATGTTTGCCTCGAAGGGGCGGCTGCGAAGGATGGGGCCGGAGGTGAACGTGGGGAAGAACGACAGGAAGTACAGGTAGTGCCAGGTCTTTACCTCGCAGATGAGCCCGTCGCGAATCTCGATGAGCATCTGCACGGCCTTGAACGTAATATAGGAGATGCCCAGAAAGCCCAGGAAGTTGGGCTCGAACACCACGCCCACCTTGTAGATGGCCAAAGGCGCAATTTGCACGGCCAGGGCGACGCGGTACAGCGCCACCGCGTGAGGCGAGACCTCACGACCTTCGCCGGGATTGAAAAGCTTGCACACCCACCGAGCAAGTGCGATGGAGCCCACCAGGTAGCAGACGAAGAAGACAAGCGAAGGGAGCGCCTTGCTGTACAGCAAGGCAAGCATCGCAAGCGACGCCACGCAGCCCCAGGGGGCGATGGGCTTCTCCCGCACGCCGAGCAGAACGGCCACGGCCAAGATGGGGATGAGCAGTATGAAGAACGCCGGGTCGAGGTAGAAGCTCATGCCTGCCGGCCTGTCTTACAGCTCGAACATGGCGGCGAGCGCCTTGCGGTCGGCCTTGCCGTTGGAGTTCAGCGGCATGGAGTCGATGTACTTGAAGGAGCTCGGCACCATGTAGGTGGGGAGGGCCTGCTTGAGCTGGGCCTTGATCTTCTTGGTGAGGGCAAAGCCGCGCGGGGCCTCCAGGTCGGAGGGCACGACGATGGCCGTGAGGTGGGCGATGGAGCCGCCCTTGCGCACGGGCAGCACGCATGCCATGCGCACCTCGGGCACGGCAACAAGGCACGACTCGATGTCGCCCAGCTCGATGCGGTAGCCGTGGAGCTTCACCTGCAGGTCGAGCCTGCCGTGGTAGTAGATGATGCCGGAGGGGTCGCGGGTGACCTCGTCGCCCGTGCGATACGACTTGCGGCCCTGCGCCAGCACCTCGGGGCAGGAGTGGAAGGCGGCCTCGGTGATGTCGGGGCGCTTCCAATAGCCGCGGGCCACGGTGTTGCCCACGATGTACATCTCGCCGGGGGTTCCGTCGGGTACCTGCTCGAGCGTGGCGGGGTCCACCACATAGAGGTCGGTGCCAGGCTTGGAGAAGCCGATGGGCAGGGCCTTGTCGGCGCTGAGCATCTCATCGGTGATGCGGCACAGCGTCACCAGGTCGGTGGACTCGGTGGGGCCGTAGCCGTTGTAGACCTCGACGCGGCCGTTGAAGCGCTCGCGCACGGCGCGCACGGTCTCGGGGCGCAGCGTCTCGCCGGCCAGGAGCATGCGGCGCAGGCGCGGCATGAGGGCGTCGCCGAAGGAGGGGTCGGCCAGGCACTGCTCGACAAAGGAGGGGGTGGAGACCCAGTCCGTGGCGCCCGAACGGCCGAGTGCCTCGAACGTGGCGGCCAGACTTGCGTCGGCGGCCGCCTCGTTGGCAAAGCACGTGTCGCCGCGGGTGAGGCCGCAGCACATGTCGGTGATGCTCACGTCGAAGGAGAAGGGGGTGCGGTTGAACCACACGCGTCCGCCGAAGTCGGGGTCCTGGCCGTCCGAGAGGGGCTCGTCGAAGGCGTAGTCGCTGGTCATCCAGTCATAGAAGCCGTCGACGCACTCGGTGGTGACCTCGACGCCCTTGGGCGTGCCGGTGCTGCCCGAGGTGAAGAGGATGTAGTAGGTGTCCTCGGCACCCAGGCCCTCCAGGGCGTGGACCTGCTCGGCGCTGAAGGGCTGAGCGCATGCGGCCGCGAGTTCCTCGGGGCCGATGCAAGGAGCGCCCATCTCGGGGGCGTCTGCCTGGGTGAACGTGCCAATGGTGTCGAGCACGGCAGTGGGGGCGACCTGGGAGGCGATGTTGGCGACGCGCTCGGCAGGGTAGACCGTGTCGACGGGCGCGTAGGCATGGCCCGACTTCACGCAAGCCAGGAAGCTCACGAGCATGAGGGGCGACTTGTGGCCATACACCACAAGCGGGGCCTTTGCGGGAATGTCGGCGCGGTCGGCGATCCAGCAGGCAAGGGCATCGGAGGCGCGGCGCAGCTGCGAGAACGTGATGCGCTCGCCGTCGCTGTTGACGAAGGCGACGCGGTTCGGCACGAGGTCGGCCTGGGCGTCTACGGCTTTGACAAAGGCGCTAGCGATCACAGTCAAGTCTCCCTACTCAGCATTCAGTACCAAAAATCAAACAGCGCATCAGGTTCCGCGCATACAAACGCAGGTTCTGGCCTGCAAGGCGTCGGGAGGTGATGCGTACTAGATGTACACCAAAGGTGCGCACCGCGCGTGAGCCTCCCGACACGGAGCGTTCTTCGCGACGAGCCCCGCGGAACGCAGCAGGCCAGGTTCTGCATCAAACCCTAGTTGTTGTTGATGACGGGAAGGTCGTCGCCGTAGCAATTATCCTGCTCGGCGCTGTTGTCCGTGGAAGCGGGCTGCGAGGCAGCGGGCGTGGCGCTCTGCACCGTGGTGCCCTGCTGCTCCTGCTCGCCGCAACCGGTGAGCGCGAGGGCGCCGGCGGCCAGAAGGGCGGCGCCGGCAAACACGACGATGTTCTTGAGAGAGCTGGTGCGGGTCATATATACCTCCAGGGGGAGTGTCGGTAAGAATAGCCAAACATGCAACGCTACATGGTAGCCCATGCAGCGGCCCGCCGGCTGCACGCGGCGGCCCGCAACAAACTTAACAGCTATATTAAATAGGGGGAGGCGCGGGATTTGGATGCGAAAGCCGCCACGAGGCCTCCGCTGAATAATTAACCCCACTTATTCAAACCATGATTTCCATTCAAGTTTAAGTTTATGCCGTCGAACCGAAACGATGAGGAAATCTCCACATCCCCGTGTTGAAACACAAATCGCGGGTTTACCATTTGCGCGTTCGATTTCGCCTTGAGGAAAAGGAACCATGGACGACCAGACGATGGGGCACGACCCGGCCGCGCAGGTGCAGACGCTCATTATGCGCCAGGATGTATCGGAGCGCGCCAGGACTATGCTCAAGCGCCTTTTGGCTGCCCATGAAGTGTGGTTCGACGTGGAGCGCGACCGCACGGTCGCCGGTCGCGTCTTCCCCGGGGTTGCGGAGTACCACGAGCAGGGTGAGCGCTATGTGCTCACCAAGAGGGCCAAGCTCTGGGAGGTCGCCAGCAACGAATACGTCTTCTTCGACACCGTCGGGTTTCTCGAAGAAGGCGCATTCGAAGAGATGGTCGCCTTCATGAAGCAAAAGGCGCTCCCCGAGATGGTGCATCCGCATCCCGACCACATGTTCTCCAACCTCTCCCTGGTGCTCATCGCAGACTCGGTTGCCCCCGGAATCGCGAAAGCCGTGCGCCGCACGCGCTTCCGCAAGAACTACAAGTGGGGCATCTGGGGCTGGAGCGACCTGAGGGTCGCCGTGGTGGACCTGGGGGAAGGCGAGTTCGGACGCGTGATGACAAACGCCGCAGGCAAGACCATCAAGAAGAACCTTGAGGCAAACCTGGCGCCTGCGGCACGGGAAAAGAAGGAGGACTGAAGAGAATGAACGCCACACTCGTTCTTCTCGTTGCGATCGTCGTCCTCGTCGTGGGCTATGTCGCCTACGGCGGATGGCTCGCGAAGCAGTGGGGTCTCGACGACAGCAACGTCACCCCTGCGCATGCTCTTGAGGACGGCACCGACTACGTGCCCGCCAAGCCCTACGTGGTGCTCGGCCACCACTTCTCGTCCATTGCCGGCGCTGGTCCCGTCAACGGCCCCATCCAGGCTGCCATCTTCGGCTGGGTGCCGGTGCTCCTGTGGATTCTCATCGGCGGCATCTTCTTCGGCGCCATGCACGACTTCGGCGCCCTGTTTGCCTCGCTTCGCCACAAGGGCCAGACGATGGCCCAGGTCGTGGCCGCCAACATCGATGACGGCGCCAAGAAGCTCTTCATCGTCTTTGCCTACCTCACGCTGATCCTCGTCGTGGCCGCCTTTGCCTCCATCGTGGCTTCCACCTTCGCTGTGACGGCTGATGCCAACGGTGTGATCGACATGTCCGAGGGCTCCACGAACCTGGCCAACGCCCGCACGGCCATGATTTCGGTGCTCTTCATCGTCTTTGCCATCGCTTGGGGCGCCCTTACCCGCGGTCGCAACCTGCCCGGCCCCGTGAGCATCGTGGGCGCCATCGCCCTCATCGTGGTCATCGTCGTTCTCGGCTACAACATGCCGTTCATCCAGCTCGACGCCACCACCTGGATGTGGCTCGTGGGTGCCTACATCCTCATCGCCTCGGTCGCCCCGGTTTGGATCCTGCTCCAGCCCCGCGACTATCTGTCGAGCTACCTGCTCTACGGCATGATCGCCCTGGCCCTCGTGGGCGTCATCGGCGCCGGCATCACGGGCAACCTGGGCGACTCCGCCTCCATCCCGGCTTTCACCGCCTTCAACGTCGACGCCTCGGTGAAGGGCGCCAGCAAGGTCGCCACGTCCGGCTTCCTGTTCCCGGCCCTGTTCATCACCATCGCATGCGGCGCCATCTCCGGCTTCCACTCGCTGGTCGCCTCCGGCACCACCTCCAAGCAGCTCGACCGTGAGACTCAGGCCAAGCCGATCGCTTACGGCGGCATGCTCCTCGAGTGCCTCGTGGCCGTCATCTCCCTGTGCGCCGTCGCCTTCGTGTTCAACGGCTACATGGACGGCACCTACGCTTCCCCCACGGCGGTCTTCGCCGGCGGCCTGTCCAAGATGCTCGCCTGCGTCTTTGGCCCGGGCGCTGAGTCCATCGCGTACTCGCTGCTCATCCTGGCCGTGTCGGTGTTCTGCCTCACCTCGCTCGACACCGCCACCCGCCTTGCCCGCTACATGTTCCAGGAGTTCTTCATCCCCGTGGGCAAGACGGTCGATGACGTCACCGGCTTCAAGAAGGTCCTCGTGAACCCCTGGGTCGGCACCATCATCACGGTGCTCGCCGGCGTGCTTCTGGGCCTGCACGGCTACACGCTCATCTGGCCGCTCTTCGGCGCCGCCAACCAGCTGCTCGCCGCGCTCGGCCTGCTCGCCGTGGCCGCCTTCCTGGGCAACATCGGCAAGAACAACAAGATGTTCTACGTCCCCATGCTGTTCATGCTCATCGTCACGCTGTCCTCGCTGTGTCTGACCATTTGGGACAAGCTTGCTGGCACTAACCCCAAGACAGGCAGTATTTTGATGGGTATAGTCTCTGGACAGGAAACTGCCGTTTGGCTGCAATTTATCTTTGGCATCATCCTGGTCGTCCTCGCCATCATCCTGGCGGTCAAGGGCTGCAAGACCATCTTCGGCAAGAAGAAGGCCGTCGCCTAAGGTGCGACCCCGCATTGCCAAGCGTTTCCCAAGCCGTCGTCTGCATCGCGCGGGCGGCGGCTTTTTTGTGGCTTGCGGGTGCCCGGGGGCGGGCCCGCAGGGAACGCTCCGGGGCTGTTAACAAAGCGCCATCCAATCAGAAATCAAGCTGCAACACCTCATCTGCCTGGTATGGAGAAGTGTCAATAGACTATTTCCTCACTGTTAAATCAGCCTTGTGAGCCTGTTTCCCAATAGAGAATTTGGCATCCTATGCACCGCTGGTTTTCGCTGACGTTTCAAAACGGCTTCGTGCGGTTTTGGGGCGTTCGACCATTTGGAAACAACCGACCGCACGCGCCCCACAGCACGGGACACCGACGGCGCTTTAAGGAGGAGCACATGAGCTACGCAAGCGACATCATCGAGCAGGTCAAGGCCAAGGACCCCAACCAGCCCGAGTTCATCCAGGCCGTCACCGAGGTCCTCACTTCGCTCGAGCCTGTTTTCGAGGCACACCCCGAGTATCAGCAGAACAAGATCCTCGAGCGCATCGTCGAGCCCGAGCGCGTCATCCAGTTCCGCGTGCCGTGGGTCGACGACAAGGGCGAGATTCAGGTCAACCGCGGTTTCCGCGTTGAGTTCAACTCTGCCATCGGTCCCTACAAGGGCGGCCTGCGCTTCAACCCCACGGTGTACCTGGGCATGCTGAAGTTCCTCGGCTTCGAGCAGATTTTCAAGAACGCCCTTACCACCCTTCCCATGGGTGGCGGCAAGGGCGGTTCGGACTTCGACCCCAAGGGCAAGTCCAACAACGAGATCATGCACTTCTGCCAGTCCTTCATGACTGAGCTTGCCCGCCACATCGGCCCCGACACCGACGTGCCCGCCGGCGACCTGGGCGTGGGCGGCCGCGAGATCGGCTACATGTTCGGCCAGTACAAGCGCATCCGCAACGAGTGGTCGGGCGTGCTCACCGGCAAGGGCCTTACCTTCGGCGGCTCCCTGGCCCGCACCGAGGCCACGGGCTACGGCCTGGTCTACTTCGTCGACGAGTACCTCAAGTGCCATGGTGACTCCTTCGAGGGCAAGAACGTCGTCGTGCACGGCTCCGGCAACGTCGCCATCTACGCCATCCAGAAGGTTGCCCAGCTCGGCGGCAAGACGCTTGCCTGCTCCGACACCAAGGGTTGGGTCTACGACGCCGAGGGCATCGACTACACCGTGCTCGAGGACATCTACAACAAGAAGCGTTCCGGCCATGACGCCGGCGTGAGCCTGGCCCTGTACGTCGAGGCTCGCCCCAACGCCGAGTACCATGCCGGCGACGGCCGCGAGGTCTGGCAGATTCCCTGCGACATCGCACTTCCCTGCGCCCGTGAGAACACCCTGCACCTCGCTGACGCCAAGGCCCTGGTCGCCAACGGCTGCAAGGTCGTGGGCGAGGGCGCCAACATGCCCACCACGCTCGACGCCACCGAGTACTTCCAGGCCAACGGTGTCGCCTTCTTCCCCGGCAAGGCTGCCAACGCCGGCGGCGTGGCCACCTCCGGCCTGGAGATGTCGCAGAACTCCGAGCGCCTGTCTTGGACCTTCGAGCAGGTTGATGCCAAGCTCGAGGAGATCATGCGCGGCATCTACCACACCTGCGACGACGCTGCCCGCGAGTACGGCCATGAGGGCAACTACGTCATGGGCGCCAACATCGCCGGCTTCGTGAAGGTCGCCGACGCCATGCTTGCCCAGGGCGTCTGCTAGTTTTCCTGCATCGTTTTGTGTGACAAGGCGGTCCTGCAACCAATTTGGCTGCGGGACCGCTTTTTTGTTGTGTGTGATGTGACGCGGCCGTATGTGGGGTAGCCTAAGCGCCTAAGCGCCTGAACGTATCGAAGGGAAAGGATGGCCATGTCAACCTCAGGCATAGAGCGTCATGCCGAGGACTTCTTCGCGTATGCGCATGAAGTCATCGACGCAGGCAGACTGCGTCTTGAGGCTGGTTTTGTGCAGCATGGCAGCACCTCGACGCTGCTGCACTCGCTTGCCGTTGCTGCCCGTGCCGATACCATGGCGCGCGCCTTTGGGTGCACCGAGCATCTGCTTGAGATTCGCCGTGCGGCTCTTCTGCACGACTACTATCTCTACGACTGGCACGTGCGCGGCGACAGCAGCGCCGGCCATGCCACCCACCATGCGGCCCGCGCGCTGGCAAACGCGCTTGAGGATTATCCCGACCTCACCGAGCGCGAACGCGACGCAATCCGCTGCCATATGTTCCCGATCAACCCCACGCCCCCGCGCTACAGCGTGGGATGGTTTGTGACCTGCGCCGACAAGATGTGCGCCTCGCACGAGACGTTTGTGCGCTCGGAGCTCGCCTATCCCACCCTGCGTCGCCTTGCCGCGCTCTATATGCCCGATGTCGACCTGGGCGTGACGCCTGCCGGCCTCGTCGTCGTGCCTGCGCAGCACCTTGTTCGCGAGGGGGTGCGGTAGACATGGAGCAGCTTGCGGGCTTTGATTTCGCCTTGGTGTATTGGGTCGCCCGAATGGTGGCGTCCTTCTTCGCCTATTCGTTTGCAGGCTGGCTCTTCGAGGTCATCATCTCGCTTTTCCAGCACCACCGTTTTGTCGACCGAGGGTTCTCGTTTGGCCCGGTGTGCCCCATCTACGGCGTCGGCGCGCTCCTGGCGGTGCTCTTTCTCTCGCACCTGACCGACCCCCTCGTCCAGTTCGTGGTGGGGTTCTTTGCGGCTGGTGTCCTTGAGTTCTCGACCTCTTGGGTGATGGAGCGCATGTTCCATGCGCGATGGTGGGACTACTCAAACATCCCGCTCAACATCAACGGCCGCATCTGCGTCCCCGGGTTGCTCCTGTTCAGCTCGCTCATGCTGTGCGTGAACTTCTTTGCCCAGCCTGCTCTTGAGAGCCTGTTTGACCTCGTGCCCGCGCAGGTCCTTGTCATGGTGACGACGGCTGCATCGGTCGTGTTCGCCGTCGACCTCACGGCCAGCTTTATCCATATGCGGGGCATGCTCGAGAAGGTGCGCGGCATTCAGGGCGTCGTTTCCGACCTTTCTGAGCGCGCCCATGACGCCCTCGACTCGCTCGTTGATTTCAAAGACGGCCTGATGGAAAACATCAAGTCGATCGCGGATCCCGCCGTACGCGAAGAGCTGCAGGTCAAGCTGAGAGGCGCCTGGCGCGACACGTGGTCGGGCTACGAGCGCAAGTCCATGCGTGACCCGCGCTTCAGGTTCACCCAGTACGGCGAGACGTTCGAGATGCTGCGCCGCGTGCGCCCTTGGGTAAAGAAGAAGGCGGCGGACATGTCCGACTCCCTGATGACTGCGGCCTCGAAGGCTGCTGGTCGCGATGACACGGCACCCATGGCAGATGAAGAGCCGTCCGCGGCGCGAACCCAAGGACAGACATGCCCTGCCGAGCCAAGCAAGCATGCGGGTGATGTACACTAAGGGCAGTTATTAGGGCAAAGTGATGTGCCCGGAGAAGACAGCGCGCTTGAGGCTGCGACGGGGCACATCGCATAGAGCGAAGGAGATGCTCATGGGTAGGTCTGCAGGCGGCGGGGGAGGCGGCGGTTTTTCTGGCGGCGGCTTCTCCAGCGGAGGATTTTCCGGGGGCGGTTTGTCCTCGGGTGGCTTTTCGGGCGGACACCACAGCGGCGGCAGGAGCTCGTCTCCGAGCGGCGGCTCCTCTTCTGGCGGAGGCCCGCACCATGGCTTCGGACCTTCGTTCTTCCCCTCCTTTGTGGTCGTGAACAACAACTCGCACAACAGGGGTACTGGCTCCGGTGGTTCCGGCGGGTCGGGCGGCGGCTCGGACAACTCGGGATGCGGCGGCATCGGCTGCGGCATCGTCATCGCGCTTTTTGCCCTCATCCTGCTTGTTTCCGTGTTCTCCGCCTGCATGGACAGCTACGACACCGGCGACAGTTACTCCTCGAGCGTGGCTGCTTCCACGGTGGAGCGCGAGGCTCTGCCTGCGTCTGCCGTCAATGAGACCGCGTACTACACCGATGCCGACGGCGACTGGATTCACAACGCCTCGCAGCTGGAGAGCGGCCTGCGCCACTTCTACAAGAAGACCGGCGTGCAGCCCTACGTCTACATCCTGCCCAACGGCACCACGACGTCCACTTCGGACCTGCAGTCGCGCGCCGAGAAGCTCTACGGCGAGCTGTTCACCGACGACGCGCACTTTATCCTCGTCTTCTGCGACGACGGCGAGGGCGGCTACAACTGCGGCTATGCCGTGGGCTCGCAGGCAAAGACCATCATGGACAGCGAGGCGATCTCCATCCTGGCCGACTATCTCGACCGCTACTACAGCGACTTCTCGCTTTCCGAGGAGGAGATCTTCTCCAAGGCCTTCTCGGATGCGGCCGACCGCATCATGACGGTCACCGGCTCCACTGCGCGCACCACCACCAAGGTGCTCGGCGGCGTGGCTGTGGTGGCGCTCATCGCGGGCACCGTCATCATCGTGGTAAAGAAGCGCGATGAGCAGAAGAAGGCCGAGGCCAAGCGCACGCAGGACATCCTCAACACCCCGCTCGAGAAGTTCGGTTCCGACGAGGTGGAGGAGTTGGCCAAGAAGTATCAGACCGACGAGGAGAAATCGTCGAAGTCCTCATAGGTGGTCATTAAGCTGGGTAAACTAGAGGGTGCCCCCGCGCAAAGGCGCGGGCAACGTGCCTTCTTTTAAAGATGGGAGCAACAATGGGCATTCTCGACCGTTTCACCGACATCATCAAGGCCAACATCAACGACCTTCTCGATAAGGCCGAGGATCCGGCAAAGATGATCGATCAGTACATGCGCGAGCTCACCGACAACCTTGCCGACGTCAAGAAGGAAACCGCCGCCGTCATGGCTGAAGAGGCTCGCGTCGCTCGCGAGGTCAAGGCCAACGAGGTTGAGGTCGCCAAGTACGATGACCTGGCCCGCCGCGCCCTGGCCGCCGGCAACGAGGGCGACGCCCGCGTGTTCCTCGCCAAGAAGCAGGAAGTCGCGAGCAAGGGCGAGTCTCTGAAGGTCACCTACGAAGCCGCTCAGGCAAACGCCCAGAAGATGCGTCAGATGCACGACAAGCTCGTCGACGACATCAGCACGCTCAACAGCCGTCGCGAGGCCATCAAGGCCAAGTCTGCCGTTGCCAAGACGCAGGCCAAGGTCAACCAGTTCTCCAGCGCTTCCGACAAGGCCGAGGGTGCCATGGCCGCCTTTGCCCGCATGGAGGCCAAGGCCGACCAGATGCTCGACCAGGCCAACGCCGAGGCCGAGCTCAACGCCGCCGGCACCACCGACCGCGCCGCCGACCTCGCCGCCCAGTACGCCGCCACCGGCAACTCCGCAGCAGTGGACGACGAGCTCGCCAGGCTGAAGGCCGACATGGGGCTCTAAGCGTCCCAGTGGCTCCCGGGGGGTTCCAGACTCCCCTCCGGGCTCAGACAGTCCTCGCTAAGAAAAAGGGCCCGCAAGGGCCCTTTTTCTTGCTGCGGAACTCGCGCGGAGAGGAGTCTGGAACCCTTGCGCGACCGTGACGTTCTCGCTGGCGCGCTTTTTGGGGAGGCTTGTTTGGTCCCGGGGCGCGTGGCGCGGTGGTTGTCTTTCGTTTTGGTCTAATCGTTCATCTCCCGGTGCCTTGCGGGCGAGAGCTGCCCTTAGATGGTTTTTCAAGGCAACCATAAACTCCCGTGGGGTCCCAGGATTCCTTCCGGCGCAGTTCCGCAGCAAGAGAAAAGGGCCCGTAGGGGCCCTTTTCTTGTAGCGAGGACTGTTTGAGCACGGAGGGAATCCTGGGACCTGTGCGCGACGGGCTGGTGGATGGTGCCCGTCTGTTTGAGCACGGAGGGAATCTTGGGACCCGTGTGCGACGGGCTAGTGGATGGTGCCCGTCTCGCGCAGGCGCTGCATCTCTTCGGGGGTCAGCTCTACCACGCGGGTCACGCTGAGTTGGGTGCCTTCCACTGCGAAGTGGATGTCGTAGTTTTCAAGCGTCACCCAGAAGTCGCGGCCCTGGGAGGTTACGCGGGCGTGGGCGGGGCGGGGGTCTTGGGCGAGCACTTGGAAGGCGCCTTTGT
Source organism: uncultured Coriobacteriales bacterium (assembly GCA_934654475.1). Lineage (GTDB taxonomy): Bacteria > Actinomycetota > Coriobacteriia > Coriobacteriales > UMGS124 > UMGS124. The sequence continues at coordinate 65,750 of CAKUFZ010000007.1, read as the reverse complement.
GCAGGTGGGCCGGCAGTTGGGCGAGCAGCTCGGGCGCGAAGTCCACCTCGAGCTCGTGCCACTCGTCGGCTTCGACCCAGCCGTGGCCGGCTTCGGGTTTGGAATCGGAAAAGGGCAGGTAGGGCTTGATGTCGTAGATGGGCGAGCCGTCCATCATGTCGACGCCGATCACGTGCAGCGCGGGTCCCCGGCTGTCATCGGGATATTCCTCGTCGAGCTCCACGCGTGCCAGTTTGACGCACGAAAGGGCCAGGTCGTTGGGGCGGAAGCTTGAGCGCGTGGCGAACACGCCCATGCGGCGCGTGCCTCCCAGGCGAGGGGGGCGCACGGTGGGGGTCCACTTGCCGCCGCGATGGTTCTGCGAGAAGTCCCAGATGAGCCAGACGTAGTCGAACGTCTCAAGGCCGCGCACGGCGTCGGCGTCGCGGAACTCCGGCTCGAAGTACACCACGCCCTCCAGCGCGTCGACGAGGCCGGGCTGGCGCGGCACGCCGAACTTCACGGGGTAGGGCGTCTTGATGTGGGCGACGGGGCGGATGAGGTGTGCGCCGTCGAGTGCTTCTTCTTGCATGTGGCTCCAAATGCGTGTCGCGGTGGGTGCGGTGCGGTCGTGGCGGCCGGTGGGTAGAAAGGGCGTGCGTATGCGCCGGCGGGATGAGCGTCTCGCACGCTGGTGCATGAGGCCAGGTTCAACCGGACGCGGGATGTGGGCTATCAGCTTGACTCGCGTGCTGGTGCATGCGGCCAGGTTGCTTCAGCGCGTCCCGTATGTTGGCGCATGCGCTCGTCTGGCATTGTAGGGGTTGCGCGTGTCTGTTTGTGCCTGTTGGTGTGCAAATACGGCGCTTGCCCGCAAAGCAGATTCTATCTGTAATATATCCTGCATAAAATACGAAAAGAATATTCGGTTTAAGAGTGCGCATCAGCGCCCCGTATGCGAGGAGGCACCCGTGCCCGGTATCAGCATCCAGGAAATCGGCGAGACCCTCAACATGGTCGCGTCGCAGAACCTCGACGTTCGCACCATCACCATGGGCATCAACACCATGAGCTGCGCCGATGAGGACATCGACGTTATGGCTCGCAAGGTCTACGAGCGCCTTACGCACGCCGCTGAGCGTCTTGTGCCCGTGGCAAACCAGCTCGAGCGCGAATATGGCATCCCGATTGTCAACAAGCGCATCTCCGTCACCCCCATGGCCCAGCTTGCTGCGGCCACCCGCGCTAGGAATCTCACGCCGCTTGCCCAGGCCATGGACCGTGCGGCCGAGGCCGTGGGCGTCGACTTCGTGGGCGGTTTCAGCGCGCTGGTGCAGAAGGGCATCGGCGACGCAGACATGCGCCTTATCGACTCCATCCCCGAGGCGCTCGCCTCCACCAAGCACGTGTGCTCTTCGGTCAACGTGGCGAGCCTGCGCGCCGGCATCAACATGGACGCCGTGCTCAAGATGGCCCAGACCGTGAAGGACGCTGCCGAGGCCACCGTGGACGACCATTGCTACGGTGCCGCCAAGATCGTCGTCTTCTCCAACATGGTGGAGGACTCGCCTTTCATGGCCGGTGCGGTGCACGGCTCGGGCGAGGGCGACGTGGTCATCAACGTGGGCGTTTCTGGCCCCGGCGTCATGGCGGCCGCCCTCAAGCAGCTCCCCAAGACGGCCGACATGCAGACCGTCGCCGAGAAGATCAAGGCCACCTCGTTCAAGATCACGCGCGTCGGCGAGCTTATGGCGCGCGAGGCTTCCCGCAGGCTCGGCGTGCAGATGGGCATCGTCGACCTCTCGCTTGCCCCCACGCCCGCCGTGGGCGACTCGGTTGCCGACATCCTGGAGATCATCGGCGTGGGCACCTGCGGCGGCCCCGGCACCACGGCCGCGCTTGCCATGCTCAACGACTCGGTGAAGAAGGGCGGCGTCATGGCCACCTCCTCCATCGGCGGCCTGTCGGGCGCGTTCATCCCCGTTTCCGAGGATGCCGGCATGATTCACGCCGTCGAGTGCGGCGCCCTCAGCCTTGAGAAGCTTGAGGCCATGACCTGCGTGTGCTCGGTGGGCATCGACATGGTGGCCGTGCCTGGCGACACGAATGTGGAGACCATCGCCGGCCTCATCGCCGATGAGATGGCCATCGGCGTCATCAACAACAAGACGACCGCCGTGCGCGTCATTCCCGCCGTGGGCAAGAAGGTGGGCGAGACGCTGGAGTTCGGCGGCCTCTTCGGCAGGGCTCCGGTGCAGGCCATCAACCAGAACGCCGGCTATGTGTTCGCGCACCGCGGCGGTCGCATGCCCGCTCCCTTGAACTCGCTCAAGAACTAGGCGCACGCCGCAGACATGGCAGATATTAGAGTTCGCGGCATAGGCCGACGCAAGCTTAAGCCCAAGACGCTGCTTGGTGTGCTCATCTTGGCGACGCTTGTGCTGTTTGCCTGGGTGCGCCGGGACGACATCGCGCTTGTGCTCGACGCCCTCTTGCAGGGGGCGCGGGCCGCGCTTGTCGTGGGCGCCCTCTTCGAGCTGGGGCGCGTGTGCTTCCACGCGCTTGCCTACACCCGCTCGTTCAAGGTAATCGGCGCCGACGTGCCGCTTTCGCAGACGGTGCCCGCCTGGTTCAAGGCCGTCTTCATGAACACTGTGGTGCCCTCGGGCGGTGCGAGCGGCCTTGCGTGCATCATCGACGTCGCCCGCAAGCGGGGTGTGGCGGTGGGTTCGGCCACTACGGCCACCCTGTTCACGCAAACGTGCTTCTACCTGGCAATGCTTCTTGCCATCTTGCTCGGCTTTTGGATTATGGGCAAGGCTGGCACGCTCACGGGGCGCGATGTGGCGGTGGGCTCGATTGTGGGCTGCGCCGCCCTGGCGTTCGTGGCGCTGCTCGTGTTGGGCCACCTTGCCCCCGGCAAGCTCCAGCGTGCGCTGCGTGCTGTGGAGCGACTCGGCGTGCGCATCTGTCGGGCGATTCCCTTCATCAAGAAGGAGCCGGCTCCCTGGGTCGACAACCTCGTGCGCTCGTTCAGCGCTGCGGCCACGTCGCTTGTGCGCAACCCCAAACGGTCGTTCACCGTGTATCTTTCCATGGTGGTCGCCATGGCGTTCGACGCGCTGTCGTTCATCGCGTGTGGCTATGCGTTCGACGTCGTCGCGCTCGATGCGCTCTTCGGGGCCTACGTCACCGCGCTGGTGTTCAACAGCTTCAACGTGACGCCGGGCGGCGCCGGTGTGGTGGAGGGCCTTGCGGCGGCGGTGCTGGCCGGCTACGGCTACCCACTTTCGCAGGCGCTTTCCGTGGTGCTGTGCTACCGCGCGTTCATGTATTGGATCCCGCTGCTGGTGGGCGGTGTCATGATGCGTGCCTCGCGCGGTTTCAAGGGCGAGCGGGCAAGCGAGAGTGGCGCCCCTGCGGACCAGGTCTTGGACCTCGACGGCGCCTATGCGTGCGCCGCGGCGGGTGTCAATTCGGCGGCCGATTTCGACGGGCGCAATGCCGAGGAGGACAAGCTCAGCCTGCTCGCACGCTTCCGTCGTTTTGCGCGCACCGAGCCTGGTGCGAGCCGCCTTATCTGCTCGACGCTCATGGTGGCGGCTGCCGTCACGGCTATTGCCAGCAGCTTTATGCCCGCCGACCCGGTCCTTGCGCAGGTCGTTTCGAACCTGGTGCTTGGTTGGGAGCCAATGGACGCTCGCTGGATGGTGGTTGCTGCCGCAATCGTGCTCCTGTGCCTGCCGGGTATCTTCCTGCGCGACGCGGCCAACTGGCTCGTGAGCATCGCGGCGCTCGTGGGGCTGGGCTTTACCTGCGCCCTTGCGGCTCACGGCGCTTCCACGGTGGTGCTGTGCCTGGCGAGCTTGGCTGCACTTGTCATCTGCAACCAGTCCTTCGCCCACCATCCCTACCAGCTCTTCTTCCTGCGCCTGGGCGACAGGTTGGGTCTGAGGGGCCGTCGCAAGGGTTAGGCGAGTCTGGTTTCGCTGGGGTCTACGGCAGGCTTTCCTTCCGAGGCAAAGCCCACCTGCAGTTCCAGACGTACATGCAGAAGTGGTGAACTTGTGGTGTGCACGCGATACACGGTGACAAGAAGTGTCTCTTGACCTATACTTCTTTTCCTGCGCGGGCGATTGGCGCAGCGGCTAGCGCAGGTGCCTTACACGCACAAGGTCGGGGGTTCGAATCCCTCATCGCCCACCATAAAACCCACGGGGGTGTAGCTCAGTTGGGAGAGCACTTGACTGGCAGTCAAGGGGTCAGGGGTTCGAATCCCCTCATCTCCACCACGTGAATCCTGAAGCCCGAGGCCATACGGTCTCGGGCTTTTTTGTTTACGCTACAAGGCGAGCAAGGCGCCATCCGTGGTATCCTGCCGTCTCACAGGGGGAACTATTCGCCGCGGTGCCCCTGTGGCGCCGCTTTCGCTTTCAAGGAGAGTGGCTAGAACATGCATGAGATGGCTCTTGTCCGCAACGTGGTGGACATTGTGGTTGAGCAGGCCGAGAAGTCTGGCGCCGCCGAGGTGAAGACCGTCTACCTCACCATCGGTCAGGGTCGCGACGTCGTCGTTGAGTATCTCGACGGCCTGTTCCAGTTCCTGGCGCGCGGCACGGTGGCTGAGCACGCCGAGCTTGTGGTGCAGACCACGCCCATGACGGTGAAGTGCAACCAGTGCGGCTTCATCTTCCCCATCAACGTCTTTAAGCAGGAGACCTGGATGTGCCCTTCCTGCAAGGCTGAGAAGGATTACAAGCTCAATTCGGGCATGGAGTTCATGATCAACCGCATCGAGGTCGTGGGTCACAAGCCGGCCGAGGATGCCGCGCGGCAGGAAGGCGCTGCCGAGTAAGGCGTACAGTCGGGAGCAAAGCAGGCAATGACACAAAAGCCCGTCTGTCTCATGCGAGGCAGGCGGGCTTTTTGGTGTTTGGTTCTGGCCAGATGACTAAGGGGCTCTGGCTGTGGCGTGACTTTGCGTAGCACGAGAGTCGTGAGGCACCAGTCGTCGCGTTTAGGCTTTCGTGGCGTGGGTGCCTGTAGAACGCCTCCTTGCGCTACAGCCTCGCGTAGCGCGAGCGGATGAGTTCGTGCAGAGCCTGCTTGTCGGCGTGGGTGAAGCGGTAGCGCACTTCCTGCGGCTTGCCGGGGCGTGCGGGGTCGGGTTGCTCAACACGCACGAAGGCGAGCTCGACCTCGTCAAAGCCTTGGGTGAGCGCCACATAGGCGTAGCAGCGAGCCTGCAGGTCGTGCTTGGCGCGCAGGTCGTCGGCCGTCTCGGCTGCACTGCCGCCCGTCTTGTAGTCCACGATGAAGGCGCGGCGGGGTTCGCCCTGCTGCGTCGGGGCGTCATGGCACAGCAGGTCCATGGCGCCTTCGAGGTGGATGGGCTCGCCTTGGGTGCCCTGCAGCGCCACATAGAAGGGGGCTTCGGGCACGAGCACGTCAAACGATGCTGCCTGCGCGGCTGCGTCGCTTGCCATCCAACGAGCGCAGGCACCCCTGAGCGCGTCCAGCTCAGTGGCGGGCGCGTCCCAGGTTGCCAGGCAGGCACGCAGGCGCTCGTCGGCAGGCATGGCAAGCGCCGTGTCGCCTGCACCTTGGTCCTTGCGCCATGCGAGGTCCTCGGCCATGAGCTGGCAGGCCTGGTGCAAGGCGCTGCCGAAGGCGGTGGCGCTTGCGTGGTGGGGTCGTGCCGGTGCGACCACCAGTTCCTCGTCGGTCTCCACGGGCTGCGCCTCGGCCTTGTCTTCTTGTTCGGCCTCGGCGTCGTGCGCGGCGATGCTGCTGTAGGAGAACGTTGCGGCCCGTGCGGGGTTGTAGGGCAGGCGCATGGGAGTTAGGTCGCACACAAACTCGCCTTTGCGTGGCATTTCGGGTACGGAAAGGCGAGCTATATGCGACTTGTCGGAACCCAACGCCGCATCCTGCTCCTCTAGCTCCCGCTGCTCCTCAACGGCTTCCTCGCCCGCCTCCTCGCGCACGGCAATGACCTGCCCGTCCTCATCGAGCGCGAGCCTGGTGTAGCTCACGATGGCGGGCGTTGTGCCGCTGTAGTCTATGCCCTCGGGTGCGCTGCGCCACGCCCCGTCTTCGCCAAACAAGCTTGCCCGCAGGTCGTTGATGCAGTCGTCTTTGCTTGCGCTGCCTTTGGTTGCAGTGAAGTTCACGGCGATGATGAGCGCCTCGCGAGGCCGCGTCGCCCCCACGTAGAACTTTCGGCGCCCCTCGGCCAGCTCCTCGGTATCGCGGCGCGCCTTGAGAGCTTCATGGAAGGAACCGGCGGTGAGGTCCTCATCGCCGAGAGAGGCAGGCTCTTTGAGGGCGTTGGCCTCAGCCAGGCGCGCAATCATGGGCTCGCTCAGTTTGGGAGGGTCTTTGAGCTCGGGTTTTGAGCTTCCAGGCGTGAGCGAGAGATAGACGTGGCCGCATGTGCACTCAAGGGCGAGGTTGCTGTTCGGTCCCCCGGCCGATCCGTTGAAGTCGGCCAGCGCAACGATGGGGTACTCGAGGCCCTTGGAGCTGTGGATGGTGAGGATGCGCACGGCGTCCTGCTCGTCGGTGTTGAGCGAGCCGGGGCGTTCCTTCACTCCGCCGTCGATTGCCTGCAGGTAGCGTGTGCAAACCCGTGCGGGACCCTCGGAGGGGTTGGAGTTCTCGGCATCCTCAACCATGCGCAGCGCCTTGAAGAAGTTGGCGGCTTGTGCCATGCCCTGGGGGCCTTGTGCTTGCAAGCGTGTCAAATACCCAGATTCAACTGCGATTTCGTTGAGCATCGAGCTGAGCGTGCCTGTGCCTAGGTTGCTCGCTGCATGGAGCAGCACGCTTGCCGCGAGCTTTGCGCGCGCAGAGAACGGCGCGCCCCAAAAGTCAGGCTCGCCGCTGACGCATGCCGCCATCCCGCCCCAAAAGTCGCGGCGGTGGCCCTCGGGCGAGGTCGCGAGGGCCAGCAACTCATCTGACCCCAGGCCAAACATGTCGCTTGCCAGCACATCCCCCAGGGCCTCGCTGTTGAGCGGGTTTGTCAGCGCGCCGCATAGCGACGCTACCAGCAGCGCCTCGGGCGTGTCTTTGAATCCCGAGCCGCCCGTGATGGTGCAGGGGGCACCGCGCCTGCGCAGCGCTTGGGCGTACACCTCGGCGTTTGTCATGCGCCCCAGCAAAATGACCATGTCGGCCCAGCGGCAGTTGGCAGATCCTGTCTCATGCAGTGCGCAGAAGCGCTCGGCGATCGCCTCGGCCTCAAACGGCACGCGGTCTGCCGAGGAAACGCCCTTGCCATGCTCGGAGGAGTGCGCGATGACCTCGATGCGGGCCACATCGGGAAAGACGTTGCGGGGGTTTTCGGCGTGTTTTTCGTCAAATCCCAGCTTGATGAACTCATCGCTGCCAAACACGCGCTCCTGGCTGAAGAGCTTGTTCACGAAGCGGATGATGTCGCCATGCGAGCGGAAGTTGCGGTCGAGCTCGCATGCCAGGCCACCCGCGTCCGTCTCAAGCTCGCGCATGTGGCGCTTATGCGCCAGGTAGGTACCCACGTCGGCCCCACGGAAGCGATAGATGCTCTGCTGGGTGTCGCCCACGGTGCAAAGGCGCTGGTCGCCGTGGGTGAGGTGGGAAATGAGGGCAATCTGCAGCTCGCTTGTGTCCTGAAACTCGTCGACCATGATGAGGCGGAACTTGTCGCGATAGCGGCTCTCCACCTCAGGTGCGTTTTCAAATGCGTCGAGCGTCTTGTGGATGAGGTCGTCTTGGTCGAGCACACCCAGGGCGGCTTTGCGCTGCTCGTAGAGGCGATGCACCTCGCGTGCCATGCCCACGAGGCTGGAGCGCGCAGCGTCTGCCAGGCCCATCTCGCACTCGCGGCGAAGCCTGATCACCGTCTGGCGGAACAGTGCGACGGCGGTGGCGAAGGGCTCTTTGCTGCCTCGGTACAAGTCGGTGGGGATGCCGGCGATTGCCGTGAGAAGCTCCTGGTACGTGAAGGCACCCTGGGCATCGAGGCGCTCGAACGTGCGCCAGCCGAACTCGCCTTCGGCCATGTCGCGAATCTTGGGGGCGATGGTGCCCTGCTTGCCCTTGGTGTTCACGTCCTGCCGCGCTGTGGCATCCACCGCGATGATGGCGTCGTACATGTCGCGTGCAATCTCATGCGGGTCCATGCACGGTGCGACCACGAGGCTTTCAAGTTCGCCGCGCACGTTTGAGGCCTGCGCAAGCAGGTCGAGCACCATTCGGGCGGCCTTGTCTTTGCCGTACTCGTCGAAGAGGGCGTCGAACTGACTGCTTGAGGTGCGCAGGACCTCGTCCATGCATTGCGAGAGCAGACGAGCCTGTTCGATGTCGCCGATGAGCCCGAACTGCGGGTCGAGGCCCAGCTCAAGGGCGTTTTCATGCAAGATGCGCGAGCACATGCCGTGGATGGTGGAAATCCAGCAGGCGTCGACCTTGAGCGCCTGGCCGGCCATGCCCTCTTCGCGCAGCTTGTTGCGCACGCGCGCCTTGATCTCGGCCGCCGCCGCCTCGGTGAAGGTGATGGCAAGCACCTGGTCGATGTCGGTGACGCCGGAGAGCTCGGGGTTGAGCAGGGCATAGGCGATGCGCTGCGTGAGCATGAACGTCTTGCCCGATCCGGCGCCGGCGCTGACGAGCAGGGGGCCGTTCACATGTTCGACGCAGGCGCGCTGCTGGGGGGTGAGCGTGCTCAGGTCCATGGCTACATCTCCTCCTTGGGGCAGCTGCCGGCAAGCGGGCAGTAGCTGCACGATTCCTTGCCAAAACGCGGACGCACTACAACGCGCCCCTCGCGCAGCTCGTCTATCGTCTCGCGTGCGGCTTCTTCCGCGCGCGTGATTGCGACCTCGATGCCGGGTGTGCCGTCTGCGGCGGGCAGGGGCACGCACTTTTTGCGTTGCAGGTAGGCACCCTTGTCGTCGCTGATGAGACCCACAAGCTCGGGGTTGAGAAAGCCGGCGCATACAGGTTTCTTATAGGAGACATACAGGCCGCCTGCCAGGGGGTTTTCGGGCATGAGCCGCTGCACTGCCGCCATGTACATAAGGATTTGCGAGTGGCGGGGGAGCGGGTCGAGTCCATCGGCCGCCTCGTTGTTCTTGGGAAGCACCGGGCCGTGCCCCTTTTGCAGGCCGCCTTTGTAGTCTACGACGAGCACGGCGTTGTTTTCAGGGTTGACGTCGAGCCGGTCGATGGAGCCGCGGATGCGCACGCCGCCGAAGGTGACGGGCGCTTGGCCGTCCTGCCCAAACTTGAACTCGCTTGCTTGTGGCACAAAGCCCTCGGGCATGTACTGCTCGCGCTCGAGGCAATGCAGCAGGTCGCGGCCGATACCGCGCAGCTGGGCTTTTTCAAGTTCGGTGACGGGGATGAGGGGCCGCTCCTCTTGGGGCTGCCGTGCGCAGGCATACTCGAAGCTCTCTGCGAACACGTCTTCCCACACTTCGCGCGGCGTGTTGGTCGTGATGCGCGCGATGCCCGTGCGCTCGCCGAGCAGGTCGTGGAAGCGCTCAAGCACCAGGTGGCAGAATGTGCCGCGCGCACGGGAATCGCCGAAGGGGACGTCGAGCTCGTCGGAGGGAAGTTTGCGCTCGTGCAGCCAACGCATGGGGCAGTTGATGAGCGATTCCAGCTCGCTGGGTGACCAGGGGGCGTCGGGTTTGCTCAAGAGGTCGGCGAGCGCGGGATCGGCCAGCTCAAAGGTGGCCGGCCTGCACGCCGTCATCGCCGGCGCATAGGTGATGGGGCTTGCGAGCTCGGCAAACCTCTCCTCGCCCATGCCCATGAGGGGGATCTCGCCCGTGCGGGGCAACCCCGTCGTGCGGTCGAGGCCGTCGAGGTCGGACGGGTCGTCTCGGTAGCAGTCCACGAGTTCCTCGAGCAGGGCGTTGGGGCGCAGGGGTTTGGCCTCCTCGTCAGCCAAGGCGCGCTCGACAACCGTGACATCGCTTGCCGCCTCAAGGGACGCGCGGAACGTGCGCCGCAACGTTGCGACCTGCCCTGGGCCACTCGGCAGGTTCAGGGCGCTCCACAGGGCGCTCTTCACGTCGACGCGCTCGCGCAGTGGGTACGTGTCGGCCGTGAGGTCGCAGAAGATGACGGCTCGTGCTTCGATGGCATCCATTTCGCCGGTTGTTACGACGCGCACGGCATTGGGGCTTGCCTGCAGCACGCGAGCCTGGCGTTGCGCGGCGATGTCGCTTGCCGGCACGCTGACCCAGCCTTTGGGAGCCGACAGGGTGTCGAGCAGCCACGCGAGCGTCTCGGCGCTGGGTGTGGTCCCCATGAAATCGTGCCATTGCTGCGTGGCACGCTCTATTCCCTTTGCGCAGGCGCGCTCGAAGGCGTCGTCGGGCGTGAGGGATTGAGGCGGGCGGGCGTCCAGCAATGCGAGCACCCAGGCAAGGTCTCGGGAAGAGTCGGGGCCGGGGAATGGGGAGGTTGGGCAGGAGGGGGCGAGGGGATGAGCGCTTGACACTGTGTCGCCGGAAGTTGGTTGTAGGCTGCCGGGCAGGCACTTGGCTTCTTGGACTCCGTCGTTTTCTTGAACCTCCAACTGCCCGACAAGGTCGGCGACGAACTCACGGGCGCTCGTCGTGCGCTTGCGTCGCCAAGCGCGGTCGAGCTTGAGCGCCGCGCCCAAAGGAATGCGCATATACGGGCTGCGTGCCAGGTCGCTTGCAAGCGTGCGAAGGTCGGGCGCGGGTGCGTCGGGGTCTGCCTGCGCGGCCTCAAGCAGGTGCGCCCAGGCCAGGACGAAGGCGCCTGCATGGCTGCGGGCAAGCTCGTCGGTACCTTCGGCCGCCACGGCGATGCCGCGCGGGGCATGCTCGGAGAGGGGGCCTGCCATGGTCTGGGCTTTGGCTAGGGGGTTGCGCGCCACGACGACAATCTCGCGCGGGGCGATGCCGTCCACCTCAACAAGCTGGCCGACCTGCTGGGCAAGCAGCGCCCCTTCGGCGTAGCGCCCCGCTGGCATGCAGGCACGCAGGGCACCCGTCGCCGCAACGGGCTCGGTCTGCTCTGTGCCAAACAGGGCATTTGCCAGGTCGATAAGCTCGGGCGAACGTGCGGGGACGTGCAGTTTGAGAAGGTCGTCGCCCTGCTCCACCAGCGCCTCACCCGCCGCGCGCACAACCTCAACCCCGCGCTTGCGCGCTGCATCCGCAATTCGTGCGGCGACCTCTCGTTCAGGCTCGAATGCCGCGTTGTCGCCCAAGCATCCCACGAGCGTGACGCCCGCGTGCTCGCATGCCGCGCTTGCGAGTTCCACTGCGCTGCCCTCGAGGTTCCAACAGCCGTCGAGCACAAGGTGCTGCCAGCCTGCCTCAGGCATCGTGCGCGCAAGCACGCGCATCACGGTGCCAGGCTCGATGAGGCCGTGCTCTTGCAGCAGGGCAAAGTACGTCTGGCAGGCGCCCATCAGCTCGCGTTGGGTCGCCGTGAGCTCCGCGACTCCTGCGATCTGCTCGGCACCTCCCTCGAACGCCTCGAGCCCAGCACTTGCCCGCACGATTCCCGCAACGCTCTCAACCATGCCGGCGGATGCGAGCGCAGCACTCGTCCATACGCCCTCATCCAGCACTTTCTTCACCAGGATGCGCCGCTGCAAGCTGCTCACGGGTTTGCGGCCGTCGCCGTAAAGCGCCCCGCGTCCGGCTGCCCAGGTGTCGAGCGTGGCTACCTCCACGCCCGCGAGTCCCTTGCCCGCATCCGCCAGGTGTCGTTTGACAGCCAGGGCGATGTCGCGAGAGGGCACGATCCATGCAACGCGCCTGCCCTGCCTCAACAGCTCCTGCACGACGGCATATGCGCACGCCGAGCGCTCGCGGCGGTCGCGCGCATCGACAATCTCGAGTCTTCCTGGCACGGGTTGCTCCCTTCCCTGGATACGGTCGAGGCCAGTATCTCACGCGGGCCGGACAACAACCTCCTGCCATGCCGCGCCTCGTACAAACTGCCACCAAAAGAGCCGCCCGGCAAGCCTTGAGATACGGCTCGCCGGGCGGTTCCAATCTGACGTTCTTGCGTGCGGGGCCTTGGCTGAAATTACTCCTGTACCTTCAGCGCCAAGGCCAGCGGCACCCGCTTGATGGAACGCAGGTGCACGGCCGCCACGACCAGGTAGGTGGCGAAGCCCGCCACAAGCTCGACAATGATGGCATCGGGCGGGACGTAGAGCACGATGTTGCCTGCATAGTTGGCCAGTACCGCCTTCATGAGCGCGGTGATGGCGATGATGATGAGCGGCAGGCACGCCACGAGCGAGACGACCACCGTCACGGTGATGCTGCGCACGTACAGGCGGCTGATCTCGGCGTCGCGGTAGCCGAAGACCTTCATGTAGCTGATGGAGCGCGCCGCGCGGTCGATGACGGTCTTGGTGAGCAGGTACATGAGGACGAAGTAGATGACCACGGCCACGAACAGCAGCATTTGCATCATGTCGCCCATGGAGTCGGTCATCTGGTCGGCTATGGCCTGCATGCTCGCGGGCGTGACCTCGCTGGCCACGTAGCGTGCGTTGAAGTTGAGCGGCATGTTGGAGACGTAGCCGTTGAAGTAGGTGCTCGCGTTGCCCAGAAGCTCGTTGAAGTCGCCCATCGACATGTAGACGGCCATGGTCGAGGAGTTGCCCCAGGTGCCGCTGACCGTGACCTCGTAGGTTTTGGCGTGGTACTTGTCGATGAGCTCCATGGTGTCGCCCACGGCCAGGCCGCACTTCTCTGCGATGCCGGGCGTTATGACGAGCTTGCCTCCTCCCACGTCGATGCCCTGCCAGTAGGCCGAGCCGGGCTCGACGCCGTACAGGGTAATCTCCTCGTTTGAGTCCACCAGGGCGCGCGGGGTCTCAAACGTGTAGGCGCAGAAGCGTTCTGCCTGCTCTATGGCCTCTTGTGAGTTCTCGGCGGTGTTGACGTACACGGCGTCGTCGCCCTCGTAGGGCTTGGCCTTGGTGGCGAGCTTGAGCAGGGCGATGTTGCTGAACGAGTCGCGGTCGCCGAAGAGGTACTCCTCGATTTGGGAGAACGTCTCGCGCTCCTGGTCGGTGCCGTCGATCTTGAGCGGGACCTTCAGGATGTACTGGTGCTGGGCGACCATGTCCTCGCTCAGCATGTCGGCGTACTTGTTCATGGTGGGAAGCACAGACATGCCGAAGAGCAAAAGCAGGCTCGCGAGCGACATGCCGAAGAAAAGCACCACGTAGTTGGGCAGGTTGCGCACAAACAGCCTCAAGCGGAAGCGCGAGTTGAAGGGAAGCGACGCGGGCAGGCGCAGGTTGTGGCGCGTGCGGCGACGCTGCGCCTCGTGGCGCAGGAACTGCAGCGGCGTGGCCGACATGTGGCAGATGAGACCCGCAGCCGTGATGCCCACAAGCAGCACAAACGGCACGACGGTGGTCAACACGAACGTGTTCCAGTCCCACGTGACCGCAAACGTCGGGAAGTTGTAGGAGTTGTAGTACAGGTCCTTCATCGCATAGACGATGCGCCCGTAGCCCAGGGCATTGCCGGCGACGCATGCCGCCATACCCACGAGCGTGGGCATGGCGAGGTAGTGCAGCACAATCTCGTGGCGCGTGTACCCCATGGCCATGAGCGTGCCGATGGAGGCGCTCTCGGCCTCGATGGTGGAGCCGGTGAGCACCACGAAGACGAACGCCATGATGACGATGATGATGAAGAACAGCGCCTCCCACATGGTCGAGTCGCCCTCGGTGTCCTCAAGGGCGTAGTTGATGCCCTGGTTGGAGTCGCAGTCGATGAAGTCGTTGACCATGGAGTCGTTGTCGGTGATGGCATCCATCATGTCCGACTCAAGGTCGATGCGGTCGCTCAGGGCCATATTCCGGTCATGGAGGGTAAACGCATAGGTGTAGCTGGGCGAATAATGCTCACTGTCGGACAGGAGCGCCTCAAACTCGGCAGGGGCCACCTCGGCCACGCCAAAGCTCATGGCATTGATGGTGAAGTCGGAGTTGTTTTGGATGCTTGCGCAGTAGTCGGGCAAGGTGAGGATGCCGCACACCGTGTAATCTTTGCCTTGCAGCGTCACGGTGTCTCCCACGCCCAAGCCGGCGTTTGCGGCAAACACGCGGTCGAGGGCGATTTGCCCAGCTTGCGTGGGTGCGGCGCCTTCTACATGGGAGGCGATGTCCACCTTGTCGCGCACCTGGTAGACGCGCACGGTGGCGTCCACGTCGCCTCCGTCGGCGGCGGCTCCTGCAAGGTGCGTGGCGAGGTCGAAGCTGAAGAGCGGGTACACGTCGGCCCCGAGCTCTTCCACGGCGGCGACGGCTTTGTCGGTGGCCTCGAAATTCGTGGTGAAGCGACCGTCTTCCACGGTGTAGTCATCGCGGAAGGTGCCCATGATGGTCTGAATGGACGAGGCGGCTACCAGAAAGCCCGACACCAGGGCGCACGACAGGGCCATGAGCAGGAAGATGCCCAGGTATTTGCCGAGATTGTGCTTGAGCTCGCGCGGCAGGCGCTTTGTCAGCGGCGACATGGCGGCCTACCAGGTGAGGTCGGCCGCGCGCATGCGGGCGGCGTTGACCTCGTCGGCGGTGAGGCGGCCGTCGTGCAGGCGCAGCACGCGATGGGCCATGAGGCGGATGGCGTCGTTGTGCGTGACGATGACGACGGTGCAGCCGTACCGCTCGTTCACGTCCTCGATGAGCTGGAGGATTTCCTTGCTCGTGTCGTAGTCGAGGGCGCCCGTGGGCTCGTCGCACAAGAGAAGGCCGGGGTTCTTCACGAGTGCACGGCCGATTGCACAGCGCTGCTGCTGGCCGCCCGAGATCTGATTGGGAAACTTGTCGCGCTGCTCCCATAGGCCCAGCGACCGCAACAGGTCGTCGACGGGCAGGGGGTTGGAGCTCAGGTGCTCGGTGACCTCGATGTTCTCGCGCACGGTGAGGTCGGCGACGAGGTTGTAGAACTGGAAGACGAAGCCCAGCTCGCGGCGGCGGTATTCGGTGAGGCCCTTTTGGTTGAGGCCTTCAAGCTGCGTGGTGCCCACGCGGATGCTTCCCGCGTCTGCCGGCTCCAGTCCGCCCACCAGGTTCAAAAACGTCGACTTGCCCGAACCCGAGGGTCCCAGCAGCACGCAGACCTGGTCTTTTTCTATGTCGCACGTCACGTCGCGCAGAACCGTCTGTCGGGATTCTCCCTGGCCATAGCCCTTGCAGAGACCCTGAATGCTCAGGTATGCCTCGTTTGCCATGCCTCCAACCGCCTTTCTGTGGTAACTAATAAGCCTAAGCTAACTTTAAGTGACATAAAAAGGCCCGGCCGCCATGTGACCGGGCACGCATGCCCGCATTCTGGAATGTGGGGCACCATATGTCAATATAAGTTAACTTAAAGGACGCCTTAGTGAACAAATCTCACAGAGCGAGAGGTCGGGCGGGCAGCAAATCGAGTTTCGGAGTAGTCCGGGGTCCCTCTCTGGCAATGAAACGAGTTTCGGAGTAATGATCTCCGAACGAGAGCTCCAATCAGCCCTGTGTAGCGCGAAATTCTGTTGTTAAAACAACAGAATGAGTGACAGAAACCCCCTTCAAGGGTCTGGGTTCCCTTAGAAAAGGATTGCGAGGCGCATGAGAAGCGTTTCGACTACTCCGAAACTCGTTTGTCTGCCAACGGGACCGAAAAAACTACTCCGAAACTCGTTTCGCTGCCAAAAAGGCCTCGGAACCGACTTCCGTGCTGTGCGCCCGCTTGTTCGTCTAGGCCTGTTGCTCGGGGGCTTCATGCGTTTCGGGAGCTTTGGGCGCGGCGGCCTTGCGCGGGCGGTGGCGCTTGGGGTTCTTGGCGCGCAGCTCGGCCTTGCGGGCGAGGTTGGCGCGGCGGTTGAGCAGGTTGCGCACAGTGTCTTCCATGCCCAGGGGGATGTAGGACATGGACTCGAGATCCTCGGGCAGGTACTCCGCAAGCGACAGAGGTGCGATCTGCTCGACCTTCTCGGGTGCGGGACCGGGCTTGGCGATGATCGCGTGCACGGTGGCGCCCATCTGGCACAGACGCTCCTCGAACTCGGTGGAGACGTTGGCCTGGGGCCAGCTGGGCTCGTTCAGGAGGTCGTTTGTGCAGGCAAGGGGCTCGTATCCCGCAATCTGGTACTGCGTGAGCGAGAACTTGAAGAGCGGCTCGGAGTCGGTCTTCTGGCACACCACGCCGTCGGGGGCCAGGATGGAGCGGTAGCCCATGAGGCGCTTGGCGTGGGAGAGCCTGCGCACGGCCGCCTTGCTCTGCGGGAACGGCGCCGAGAAGTTGAGGTGGATGCGCGCCAGCTCGCCGGGGGCGAAGAAGCGGCACACGTCGTCTTGGGTGTCGAGGACGAAGACGGCGTTGTACACGCCCTCCTCGATGGCGCGCTGCGCGGCGAGCACCACGCAGACCTCCTCCACGTCCACGCCCACAAAGAGCACGTCGGGCTCGGCCTTGGCGCTCTCGATGGCGAAGCCTCCCTTGCCGCAGCCCAGGTCAAGGCGCACCTCGCGGGCGCGGGGCAGCAGCATCTCGGCCCAGTGGCCGGCACGCTCCTCGGGATCGTCGACGATGGCGTCGGCAAAGAGACGCCTGCGTTCGTCGAGGTTCTTGGGTTTGCGTGCGCGCATGGGCTTGCCTTTCGTTGGGTTTCGAGACGATGTGGCAGAATACCACGCCCATCTCGTGCGCCTGTGCTATAAATGCGTGCATAAGACAAACCCCATTGTGCAGAGAGAGTGCCCATGCCAGGTAAGCCCCAGGAGAAGCATGCCATCGACGAGCCGTTTTCTATGAGTGACCTGGGACGCGTCACTCTCAAGAAGGCATGGGGGCATTTCTGCACCATCACCCATCACAAGCTGCTCGTGATGCGCTACTGCTTTCGCGTGGGTCTGTACCGTCAGGGCCTCGCGCACGACTTGTCCAAGTACTCGCCCTGCGAGTTTATGGTCGGCGTGCGTTACTACCAGGGCTTTCGTAGTCCTAACTCTGCCGAGCGCGCTGTAAAGGGGTATTCCGAGGCCTGGATGCACCACAAGGGGCGCAACCGCCATCACTGGGAGTACTGGGTGGACATCAAGGGCAACGGCGACCCCACGATGGAGGGCAAGCCCATGCCCACGCGCTACGTGGTCGAGATGTTCTGCGACCGCATCGCCGCGAGCCGCGTGTACAAAAAGGACGCCTACACCGACCGCAGCCCCCTGGAGTATTACGAGCTCGAGCATTCCGCCCCTGTTGAGCTGCCCATTCATCCGATGACTGAAGCCCTGCTCAAGCGTCTGCTGGAGATGCTTGCCGAGCGGGGAGAAGAGGCTGCGCTTGCCTATGTGAAGCGCGAGATCGTGCGCAAGCGCTACGTTGAGGGCCCCGGCTGCAGGTTTTAGCCAGGCGGAGGGGTCTGGCTGCAGGCTGTTGATACGTCCTATTTAACATACATTTCATTGGTTGAAATGTATGTTAAATCATCAAAATGCCAGTTGGCGCGTTTTTCAAAATCCTGAAATGTATGTTATTTGGCAGAGAAACCTTGCGAGTCAGCTTTCATGCCAACGAAAAAGGCCGACATCCGCACCTGGATGCCGGCCTTTGCTGGTTCACGGTCGTTGCTTGCTATTCGGACTGCGCCTGTGCGTCGGGGCCGGCCGTCTTGCGCGTGCGCGTGCGGCGTGCGCGCGGTTTGGCGGGTGCGGGGTTGTCTGCACCGCCATCGTGAGTGGTGGGCGTTGCTTTGGCAGATACAGTCTCGGTGGATGAGGAATCAGCTGATGCAGTGGTCTTGGTGGCCTTGACCTGCTTGTCTGTATGCTTGACAGGCGAGGGCTTGACTGCTGTGGCGGATGCGGAGTCGGCCTTTGGGGACGCGCTGGCTTGCGCGGAATCGACGTGCGCGACATCGGCTCGTGCAAGGTCGGCGTGCACTGCATTGGTCTGCGAGGGGTCGTCCTTCTCCGCGCCACCCTGCGAGGCCTCGGCTTTAACCTCGGCGGGCGCCTCCTTTGCCTTGGAGCGCGAGCGCGTTCTGGTGCGCTTGGGCTTGGGGGCGGTGTCGGCCTTGTCTGCCAGGGAGCTTTCGGCAACGGGGGTGGGCTGCTGATTGGCCGCGATACTGCTCTGCGGCTTGTCCGTGGAAGCGTTCGCAGTGGCAGTGGCCGGCTCATCCGCCTGTTTCGGCGCATCTGAGCTGGCGTTATCGGTTAAGACAGGTTCGGACTCAGCCTTGCTCTTGGTCGCGTCGCTCTTTTGGCTGGTGGCAGGCTGCCCTTGCTTGGACTTTGCGGGGCTGTGCGCGGTCTTCTTGGCGGCCTTCTGACGGCGTTCCCGCGCCGTGACAACGACAGGTTCCGTTGCGGGCTCAGCGTCCGCCTCGGAAGTCAGGGCGCTGGCCTCGGCCACGGTGTTCGCCTCTTGCTTTTGTCCGCTCTTCGTCGAGGTATTCACCTGCGCTGAGCTCTCTATCGAGGCATCCACTGGTGTCGCAGCCACCGTGCCATCCGTCTGAGCTGCGCCCGCTGTCGAGCCATCCGTCTGGGCCGCAGTCGCCGAGGCGCCCGCTTGTGCCGCATCCACTGCGCCGTCCATCGGCGACTCGTTTGCCGAACCATCCACCTGCACTGCATCTACCAGGTCATTCGCCTGTGCTTTGTGTATTGTGGCTTCTTTGGCATCGGCTGCCTTGCGTGCGGCGCGGGAGCGACGCCTGCGGGCAGAGCGCGACAATGCGCGTGGCTGCTCGGTGTCGTCGCTTGCGGTTTCCTCGGCGTCGTTGGCAGGGCTGTCCGCCTTGGCACTCGCATCGGGCGCATCGTCTGCCGCGCCGTCGTCGGCAACATCCAGCCCCGCGTCATTCGCAGCAAGGGGCTCGGCATCCACCAGCTTGTCTGCCTGGGTCTCACCGTTCGAGCCGAACACCACGGCGCCCTCCTCCATGCCCGTCGGCATCATGCGGAAGGTGCTCACGATGTTGTTGGTCGCGTTGTATTCGACGTGGGCGCGCAGGTCGTTTGCTATCTGGGCCATCTGGTTTGCCAGTTCGGGCAGGCCGAACGAAAAGCCCAGGTGGATGATGCCGTCGGCGTGCCCCTTGCGCAAAAACTCGTTGCAGGGCGAGTCGGACAGCGACAGCGCGGTGCGGTAGATGTTGCTGAACAGGTCGGCCACCTGCACGCCGGCGGAATACTTGGAGTCCATGTAGCGAATCTGCAGGTCGCTTACGAGCGGCTCCTCGCGGTGCATGAGGACGTTGCCGATGCTCTCGCACACCATGTCCTCAAAGCTCTCGCGAATGCCGCCGCGCATGTCGAGCGACAGGCGGTAGGCGCCGCCCCGGGGCAGCTCGTCGCGCTCCAGGTAATAGGCCATGGCCTGGGCAATCATCGAGTCGTAGAGCAGCTCTTTGTCGAGCTTGCGCTCGCAGGCGTTCGCCGCCGCGGGGTCGATGGTGAGCAGGTAAATCTCGAGGTCGTTGTGCTCGAGGATCGTCTTTGCCAGGGCAAGCTTCTGGGCGGTTTTCATCTGCGAGGCCTTGATCTCGGCCTGCGTGGTCTTGTTGCGTGCGATGCAGCCTTCGAGTTTTGCCAGGTCGCTGACGAGCACCATCGCCATGGTGAAGACCTCGTCGCCGAAGCCCAGCGTGCCCGATTCGTCCAGGTACAGGCGCAGCTGCGCCGCCGAAGTGGCGGGGAAGAACATCATGATATGCCTTTCTGCGTACAGCCTCGCAGGTAAACGGTGGCAACGCAGCATCCGAACCGCCATGGTGTCGGGAGCCTTGCCTGGCCGGAGCGTCGAGCCCGACGGCCATCCGTGCGAGGGCGGATGCGGGAAACTATAGCACGCCACCTTTAGCCAATGCTTGTGTTACTAGCCCTCCCTGACCACTTCCCGGTTCGTGCGATACATTGTTGCGCGGCCTGTCTTGCTGGCGATAAGGTAGCCGTGCTCCACCAGGTTGTTCAAGACCGTCTTCCTGAAGTACGAGGAGTCTTTCATGCCGAGGCCCTGTGCAATCTCGCTCGCGCTTTTGGCGCTGCGGTAGCACAAAGCCAGCGCTGTGGCATCATGCTTTGTGCCGCCCGGCACAGGGATGAACTCGATTGCCGGAGTAGTGTCGTTGACGATTCCCCCGCTATAGGTGAGATCGGGTAAGACGAGCGTGAAGTGATCGGATGCCGAGTAGATATAGGGCTTGTGCGCGTCATCTGCCGCCGCGTATTCTTCGACAGTTTTGTCAAAGCCCGTACCTGCTGCCTCCATCGCGTTGCAGGCGACTAAAACATGGCAGATGAGTTCGTTGCGCCGTTTGGAGATAATCGATGACAGGTCATATGTTTTCTCAATCTTGGCTCCTTGAAAGAAACTGCCAGGAGAAGAGATTTCCAGCCTGTCCTTAAACATGTCGATTTGGACCTGCGTTCCATCGAGGAAGTAGTCGCGATGCGCCACGGCGTTGACGACGCCTTCGAAGAGCGCTCGTGCCGGGTACGCATCCAGGTTGATGCGCGAGTCTGCCTCTTTAACAAACGAATGGTTCATTCTCTGCTCAACGAACGAGGTCACGAAATCGATGCTGCTTACCAGGTCGCCCTTGAAGCGGTTGATGGTTACCACGCGGTCACTGCCTTTGTTGAAACCCGAGAACACCGAACATTGAACGGCGGTCTTTCCAGGCGCAAGCTCTTCGCATCTATCGCTGAACAGCAGAGCTCCGTTTGCAAGCTTGCCATCGGCGTCATAGAAGCCCATGGAGCGCAGGGCCTTATTGGTGAGCTTTGCCCCATTGTTGCGCTCCCGATAGAATTCAAGCAGGTGGCTGAAATCGCCTTTGTCATAGACGACGTCAGAAAACAGCACGTCATACGCCTTGTTGCTGCTTGCAAGGCTCATCTCGATGATCTCTTCGTAGGTTGCACCACCTGTGAACCCCTCCCGGCGCATGTAGATGGCGGGGACGTTCTTGAAACGAAGGATGACGGGGCGCACGGGGGATTGCTCTACGCGTACTTCGAGCACGTAGAGCTCCTTGTCGCCCCTTCCATAGCGAAGGAATCCGACTTTGTAAGGGGGCCTCGGGCTAATATGCTCGTTGACCTGGTTGTTGAGGAAATTGCGCTCAGAGTCTGCCTTGTCGCGTGCAAATCCGATGAGCTTGTTCGACTTGTCTTCAACGCCGATGTAAAGCGTGCCGCCCTCGGCGTTGGCAAAGCCCGCAATTGTTTTGAGCCAGCCTGATACATCGTCGCGGTTGAGACGGGCTTTGCATTCGAACTCGGAGTTCTCAAGTGCCGGCGTTGCGACAATGTCTTCCAAGAACATAGCAGACTCCCTGGTACTAAGGTTGCTTCAACAACTTCAAAGATTACTTCAAAGTCACTTCAAACAAAACTTCAAAGTCACTTCAAACAAAACTTCAATATGACTTCAAAGTGAGATTGGAGTTGGTGAAGTGCGCCTGGGAGCGAAAAAAGCCAGGCAATCCGAGGTGGGGTTGCCTGGCTGGTGAGGGCGTGGGTTCCTATGTTTTGGGTGCGGGGCTCTTACGCCAGGGCCTCGACGACGTCTTTGCCCAGGCCGATGCACTCCTCTTCGGCGGCAGCGTCGGGGTAGTCGTAGGCGATGACCGCGCCCACCACGTTGGCACCGTCGGTCTCGGTGCGTTCCTGCCAGGTCTCCATCCACTCGCCCTCGTTCCACTCGTAGGAGCCGAACAGGCCCACGGTGCGGCCCTTGAGCTGCTTTTCGCAGTCGGCGAACATAGGCTCGAACTCGTCGGGCTCGAGCTCCTCGGCACCCATGGCCGGGCAGCCGAAGATGACCGCGTCGAACTCGCCCAGGCGTGCGGGGCCGAAGTCGGAGGCCTCGAGGATGGTGGGGGCGGCACCGCCCTCGATGACGCCCTTCTTCACGAGCTGGGCCATGGCGGCGGTGTTGCCGGTGCCGCTCCAGTAGACGATGGCGACCTTCTTCATTGCGGTGTCCTTTCAATCGGATTGCATTGCGTGTTTGTATGTTGTCCGCGTCGACCCAAGGCTGATGCGCGGGAAACAACCTGGTTGATGCCTTGCCTTAGGCGATGAGCTCGGAGAGCGTCGCTCCCGTGCGGTAGCGGGCGAGCGTCTGCGAGCGACACTCGCGCATTGCCTGCCAGCAGGCCTGTGCGCCCTCGGGATCGATGTAGGCCTTCCAGACGCCGCAGGCGAGTTCGTCCTTGCCGTCGTGGGCGATGAAGGCGAGCACGTCGGCGAGGGGGTAGCCCAGCAGTACGCCCACCTCGTGGGGAAACGCGGGCGGTTCGTCGTCGGAGCACGCGCAGGGCCGGCTGGGCAGCGTGCTTGCAGATGCGGTGTCTACCTGGGCGCCTTCGGTGCGGGCAGCCACGGCCCCATCCATTGCTTCCCGTCGTTTCTCGAATCCCGCCATCTTGATGCGAAGCGACCGCACGAGTTGGCGCGGGCCGGCCACGTCGAACCCCGCCTGTTGGAGGAAGGCGGCGACGTCGGCCTGGTCGACGAGGTTTGCCAGCTCTTGGCTGCGGCTCACGAGCATGAGGGCACGGCCGCGCCCCACCATGAGCACGTCGCAGCGTATGCCGCGCGAGCCGTACGTGCGTGTGAACTCCAAGGCGTGCTGGGCTGTCTGCCTGCGCACTTGCGCGTCGCACAGCCTCTCGCACGAGCACGTGGCGCATTCCTGGGGCCTGCGCGGGATGAAGTTGAAGAGCGCTGCGGGCTTGATGCCCGCCAGCACGCATGCGGCGTTGCGCACCACGCATTGGCAAAACAGCTCCTCAAACGCCATCTCGCACCTCGTCCCTCAAGTAAGATATATCTAACAAAAGTAACGAGGTGCACAATACCAATTCTTAAATGTTCGTCAAGTCTAACTAAAAAGATATCGCCATTAAACTGCAAGCGACGCGAATCGGGCATTGAGCGGCATGGGGGAGGGGGCCGTTTGGGTGATGTCCCATTTCCCGCGCCCCCCTGTCAGCTTCTCCACAATCCCCCTGTATCATGCGCCCCTGCTGAAGATGACGACCGAGCGAGGAGTGCCCCCCATGTCCACCTATAAGTCCAAGCAGATGATCGTGATGCGCCGCGACCTCAAGATGCGCAAGGGCAAGATCGCCGCCCAGGCGGGCCATGCCTGCGTTGAGGCGACCCTCATGGCGCTCGCGCGCGAGCACAGACTCGACCAGGTGCGCGTTACCGAAGACGGCGGCTGGGTCTACCTGGCCGATGACCCGGAGCGTCCTGAGGCCACCCCGCTTACCGACTGGTTTGACGCCGGCGTGGCCAAGATCTGCGTGTACGTTGACTCCGAGGAGGAACTGCTCGACCTTGCCGCCAAGGCGCGCGAGCAGGGCTTTTCCTGCGCGCTCATCCGCGACGCCGGTCACACCGAGTTCCACGGCGAGCCCACCTACACCTGCCTGGCCCTGGAGCCCCTCTCGGCCGAGCAGGTCGATCCCCTCACCTCGGGCCTGCCGCTGTATTAAGTCTGCGTCCCGTGTGTGAGTCGCGGGGTCTACAATGTTGCAGCTGCGTTTCCCGACGAGTCCGGTCGCATGTGCCGGAAGAAATTGAGGTTGAGGTGAGAGAGGCGTTCAAACGGGCGCTCAAGCCGGCGTTGCCCATCATCGCGGGCTACATCGTGTTGGGGCTTCCCTGCGGCATCCTGTCTGCGACGGCAGGCATGAGCTGGTGGATGGTGGCGATCCTGAGCATCGTGTTCTACTCGGGCGCGGGCCAGTACATGATTCCCAACATGTGGCTTGCCGCCAACCCCATTACGGCCATCATCGCCTCGGTGGGCCTCGTCAACACCCGCCAGATGCTCTACGGCACATCGCTGTCGCAGTTCTGCGGCAACGCGGGTAAGGGACTCGCGACGTTCTTTGGCGCCACGGTGACCGACGAGAGCTTCGGCGTGAACTATGCAAAGTTCCTGGAGGGCGACTGGAGCGTGAAGGACGCCCTCGCGGTCAACCTGTACAGCCAGACTACCTGGATGCTTTCGTGCACCGTGGGCTGCATCCTGGGCTCCGCTGTGGCTGTTCCCTCGGCGCTGGCCTCGTTTGCCATGACGTCGCTCTTCCTGTGCCTGCTGTGTATGCAGCCCGCCACGGCCGAGAACGGCGTTGTCGTCGCGGCTGCGGTTCTTGGCGTGGTTGTGTGCAAGCTTGTGGGTCTCTCCGGCGCTGCCATCTTCCTGGGTGCGGTCATCGGCATCGTCTGCGGCATGCTGTTTGGCTCGCGTGTGAGTCGTGCGGTCAAGCAAGCCTCCTGCGAGAAGGGGGGCGATCGCTAATGCCGATCAAAGACTTCCTCATCATCCTGATGGGCGTGAGCGTGCTCATGTTCGTGTGCCGTGTTGCCCCCGTCGTGCTGCTCAAGGGTCGCGACTTGCCTGATAGTGTCAAGCGCGCCTTGGGCTACATCCCTGCTGCCGCCTTTGCCGCCCTCGTGGCCAACGATCTCTTCGACCCGGCGGACTTTACCGCGGGCATCGATCCCATGACGTGGGTGGGCCCTCTCATCGCGGCCGTTGTCGTTGCCGTGGTTGGCTTCAAGACCAAGTCGATGGCGTGGTGCATTGTGACCGGCGTGGCGGCGTTTGCCGTCGTGATGTACGTGCCAAGCTTGATTATGTAGGACTTGTGAGCAAAGGATTTCCCTCTTGCAAGGGTATAGGGGATATGGCAATATATCTCCTCGCAGCAGCGCAACGGAGCAAAGCGACGACGCGCCAAGCCGCCAAGTGGGGTGGTAGCTCAGCTGGTTAGAGCGCCGGCCTGTCACGCCGGAGGTCGCGGGTTCGATCCCCGTCCATCCCGCCACTTGATCATGACAAGCCCGGAGGCATTCGCCTTCGGGCTTTTTTCGTTTCTGGGCACTCATGCGAAACCATGGGGGAGAGTGCCGGTCACACAACCTTCGCCAAACAAGGAACCCCGCCCTCCAACCCGCTTGCGGGGTCGAAAGGCGGGGTTCCTTTGGTAGGGTGGCGGTGGGCGGCCGCCAGATGGATCAACCTAGTAGTTCACAACCTGCTGCACGAAGTAGCTGCGGGGATGTGCGCACACGGGGCAGACCTCGGGGGCCTCCTTGCCGA
This sequence comes from uncultured Coriobacteriales bacterium, assembly GCA_934654475.1. GTDB lineage: Bacteria > Actinomycetota > Coriobacteriia > Coriobacteriales > UMGS124 > UMGS124. Next base: position 40,647 of record CAKUFZ010000007.1, on the reverse strand, counting down.
TGTGCAGGTGTCCGCAGTTTTGGCACTTCCACACCACGACGTCGTCGCGCTTGAAGACCTCGCCGGACTCCAGGCGTGCCATGAGGGCGCGGTAACGCTTCTCGTGAGCGGCCTCGACGTCGGCCACGCCGCGCATCCTCTCGGCGATCTCGTGGAAGCCCTCGGCGTCCGCCGTGGCGGCAAACTCCTTGTACATGTGGGTCCACTCTTCGTTCTCGCCGGCAGCGGCGGCTGCGAGGTTCTCGGCAGTGGAACGAATATCGCCGCCCTCGAGGTACTTGAACCACAGCTTGGCATGCTCACGCTCGTTGCCAGCCGTCTCGGTGAAGATCTCGGAGATGCCGACGTAGCCTTCCTTCTTGGCCTTCGAGGCGAAGTAGGTGTACTTGTTGGTGGCCATCGACTCGCCGGCAAAGGCGGTCTCAAGGTTCTTCTTGGTCTGAGAGCTCTCGAAATCCATGGCAGTTCCTCCCTCTCGGTTTTGAGCTGCGTTACCGCGGCTTTAGAGGGCTTATACCACGCTTTGCACGCGATGAAGCGAGATTCTCAAACCATTGACACTGCGTTTTGCCGCCGCTTATCGCGCGTTCCACAGACCTTGCTTGTCGCAGGTGCAGAAACCCTCTTTTGCCAGGTCGGCAAGGATGTCTTGAACAAGGGCGACCTCGGGGGCGGGCCTGCCGGCGCCGAGTTCCTCGCTGGCGAGTCGGGCGTAGACCTCCTGCTCGGGGAGCGGCTCGCCTTGCGCGTGGGCGCTCAGCAGGATGCGCACGATGCCTGCGCGTTTCTGCCTGCGCGACCCTGCAAAGGGCGACTGGCGCGTGTAGGCACGGGCGCGGCGCGTGGGGTTGGGAAGCGTCTTCTTGAGATGGGCGCCGATGTCGAGCAGGCCGTAATACCAGCCGCGCACGTCCTGGCCGCTGGGAGGGCAGGTGAGCTCCACCAGGGGTACGAGCTCCTTGTCGGCCACCTTGTCCGTTCCGGGGAAAAACTCGTGGATGAGGACGGCGCGCACGTTGGTTTCCAGGTAGACGCCGTGCTCATCGAAGGCGAAGGCGCGGATGCCGGCCGCTGTGGAGGGGCCGATGCCAGGAAGCGCCGTAAGTTCCTTCACGCCGTGGGGCCAGATGCCGTCGAACTGCTCAACCACGGCCTGAGCGCAGCGGTGAAGCGCGAGCGCCCGCCTGTTGTACCCCATGCCCTGCCAGGCTTGCAGCACCTCTGCCTGAGGGGCCTGGGCAAGCGCCTGCACGTTGGGAAAGCGCTCGAGCCAGTCGGCCCAGCGACCCTGCACGCGCACGACCTGCGTTTGCTGGAGCATGACCTCGCTGATCCACACGAGGTAGGGGTCGTCGACGCCTCTCCAGGGAAGCTCGCGCCACAGAGGCGCGGCCAGCGCGCGCATGCGCTCCTGGAAAGCCTCCACACCCTCGGCGAGCAGGGCTTCCATGCCACAGAGGCGGCCGAGGCTGTCGGCGGGGTTTTCGGTTGCTTGCATATCGCTTGCGGGCGCCAGTCCCACTGGCGCTACTTCCACTCCAGAATCTCCCAGCCCAGCCTCTTGGCGTGGCAACGCAGCATGACGTCGGGGTTCACGGCGTGGGCGGTCTGGGCCATCTGGAGCATGGGGGCGTCGGTGTGATGGTCGCCGTAGGCGTGCACGAGCTCCCAGCCGTCCTTGCCGAACGTGGCGTCGGCCCAGGTGCGGATGCGGCGGACCTTCTCCTCGCCTGCCGGGGTCTCGCCGGCAACGGCGCCGGTGTAGCGGCCGGACTCGTCGCGCTCCATGACGGTGCCCATGCAGGTCTCACAGCCCAGGTACTCGCGTGCCACGAGAGCAACTTCCTCGAAGGTCGCGCTCACAAGCGCCACGTGGTCGCCTGCCGCGACGTGCTCCTTGACCTTGGCGATGCCGTCGGCGCGGTAGCGCGGGACCATGATGTCGTCGTGGAACATCTCCATCATGCGATGGATGCCCTCGGGGGTGTATTGCGACAGGTCGGTGAAGATGCGCTCACGGGGTTCGTTCTGGCGATAGGGGAGGTGGAGCTTGTAGCGGATGCCCCACCAACTGCACAGGGCGATGGTGCGAATGCGCACAAGGCGACGCGTCATGAGGTATTTGAGGATGAGCGTGCCAGATTGGCCCTGCAAAAGAGTGCCGTCGATGTCGAAGGCGACAACGCGCGCTTTTGTCATGACGCTCCTTTTCGCAGCTAGAGGCCGAAATCAGACAAGTAAACAAGCCAAACGCCCTATAGGATACCCTAAATGCAGCCGCTTGCGTGCTTGAATCTGCCGCCCTCGCCAAACAGCGCAAACCAGACGGCGGCCGCACGTACCTGAAACGTGGGGGTTGGACGCGAGGAGTAAAACCCCCTTACACCACGTGCTTTCATGCTTTAGTATTGCCTGCGTACACCACTCGTTTTATTGGAGGCGCGACCCTTGCTCGCTGAACGATTCCTCTCCACCGTTGTGGGCACCATGGCCAAGTCGCAGCTTGTTCTCAAGCCTACGCCCGAGACGCATTTCCCGGCCCCCGAACCCGGCCGTAAATACATGCTCTACCTGCATGTTCCTTTCTGCCAGGTGCTGTGCCCCTATTGCAGCTTCAACCGCTACCACTTCCGCGAGGAGGTGGCCAGGCCCTACTTTGCCAACATGCGCAAAGAGATGATGATGCTCGAGGACCTGGGCTACGACTTCGAGAGCCTCTACTTCGGCGGCGGCACGCCTACCATCCTGCTCGACGAGCTGTGCGCCACCATCGACCAGGCGCGCGAGAACTTCTCCGTCACCGAGGTGGCCGTGGAGACCAACCCCAACCACCTGGTGGACCCGTGGCTTTCGCAGATGGAGGGCCGCGTGCAGCGCCTCTCCGTGGGCGTGCAGAGCTTCGACGACGGCCTGCTCAAGCAGATGGACCGCTACAAAAAGTACGGCTCGGGCGAGGAGATCTTCGAGCGCATCCAGGCCGCCAAGAGCCACTTCGACCTCATCAACGTCGACATGATCTTCAACTTCCCCTCGCAGACCGAGGAGATCCTGCGCAGCGACCTCGAGAAGATCCGCGCCTGCGGGGCCCAGCAGACCACGTTCTCGCCGCTCTACGTGTCGCACGGCACGCAGCAGAAGATGGCCCAGACCCTGGGCAAGCTCGACTACCCGCGCGAGTACGAGTTCTACAAGATCATCGACGAGACGCTGGCCGGCGGGGAGAGGCCCGACTTCCACCGCTCGACCCTGTGGACCTTTACGCGCAAGGACGCCAACACCGACGCTTCCGCGCCGCAGATCGAGGAGTACCAGACCAACTACGACGACTACCCCGCCATTGGCTCGGGCTCCATCACGCACCTGGCGGGCGCCCTGTACGTGAACCACTTCAGCATCGCCGACTACAACGCCGCGATCGAGTCGGGCAAGATGTCCATCATGGGCAAGGCGGCCATGTCCAAGCGCAGCCTCATGCGTTACAGCTTCCTGGTGAACCTGTACAAGCTGCGTCTGGACAAGCGCGCGTTCAAGCGCGAGTTCGGCTGCTCGGTCGAGGCGGGCCTGCCTGCCGAGATGGCCTTCATGGCGCTCAACGGCGCTTTTGCCACCAACAACGCCGACGAGCTCACGCTTACGCCGCGCGGCCGCTACCTGGTTGTCGTGATGTACCGCAAGTTCCTCTCGGGCATGAACAACCTGCGTGAGCAGGCGCGTGCGTGCCTGAGCGGCGCCGAGCGCCAGATTCTGTTCGAAGACAGCGAGGACGTGCTGTAAGGCGCGCAGGACCAGGAGGTTTGACGCATGCATTCAGAGGACGTGGCGGCGCTTCCGCCCGAACAGCGCGCTTTGCTCGACGCGCTCGTGTTGCTTGACAATGCCGACGGCGCCTATGCGCTGCTGCAGGACCTGTGCACGCCGCGCGAGATCGAGGACCTTTCGCGCAGGCTTCAGGTGGCGCGCATGCTCGACGCCGGTGCGAGCTACGAGCGCATCCAGGCAAAGACCGGCGTGTCGTCCACCACGGTGGCGCGCGTTGCCAAGTGCCTGAGCTATGGGCCCGGCGGCTATCGTCAGACGCTCGACAAGCTGCCTGTGTACGTGGACGAGCCCGCGGGGCCCGCACTGTAGGAAACCACGCCGCCCGAGGCGGCGGACGAGCTGAGAAAGGGGCATCCCCCATGCCTGGAATTACGGAGCGGTTGGGTTCGGACGTGCTCGTGGTGCAGGGTGCCGTGGGCACCTACCTGGCCCAGAAGGGCTTCGAGGGCAACGTGTGCAGCCTCAACCTCGAGGAGCCCGACGCCATCGAGCAGATGCACCAGCTCTACCGCATCGCGGGCGCCGATTGTGCCGTGACCAACACGTTTTGCGCCACGAGCTCGTGCTTGGCGTCGGAGGGCCTGGCCGGCCAGGTTGGTGCCATCAACATGGAGGGCGTGCGCCTGGCTCGCGAGGCGGGCTTCCCCCACGTGCTGGCCGCCATGGGCCCGTGCGGCGTGCAGGTCGAGCCGGGCAGCGGCTTGGCTGCGCTCGAGGCGCGTGCGTCCTGCGACGAGGCTGCCGCCGCGGCGCAGGCGCAGGGTCCCGCCGTGGGGTACGCGAGCGCCCGCGAGCAGTACCTGGAGCAGGCGGCTGCTTTGTCGGCCGCGGCGCCCGATGCGATCCTGCTTGAGACCTTCACCTCGCTCGACGACGCCCTGGCGGCGCTCGACGCGGCGCAGACCGCCTGCGACCTGCCCGTTTTCGTGTGCATGAGCTTCGTGGGGCCCGATGCGCCCGACGCCGCCGAGTGTGCGCGCATCCTTGAGCGCGCCGGCGCCGCCGCGGTGGGCTGCAACTGCATGGCCCCCGAGGAGACGCTTGCCTGCGTGCGTGCGATGAGGGCCGCCTGTGCGCTGCCGCTCATCGCGCTGCCTTCCGCAGGTGTGCCGCGCGAGCTGCCGCGCCGCGGCCTTGTCTGGCCGGGGAGCCCCGACGACTTCGCGGTTGCGGCGGCCCGGCTTGTGGCGGCGGGCACGAGCCTTGTGGGCTCGTGCTGCGGTTCCACTCCTGCCTGCACGGGCGCGATTTATGCCGCCGTGGGCGGGACGGCGCTTCCCGAGGCGCAAGAGTAGAAGCCTGGCTGTCACACCGCGCATGTGGGGTGACAGCCTTTTTGCTGTGCCTTGTGCCGGGGCGCCGAAGTGCCTTGGTGTCCTGGGCCCCTGGTATACCAGCGCCCTCTCATTGGGGCGGCTGATTGTAAGATTGCTTGTTTTACCTGCACGTTTGATAAACTGTTCGAGGAGTGTTACCCGTGACTGATGAGCAAAAGCCTGCAGTTGTAAGCGTCGCCGGCACAACGGCCGACCCCAACCCGCTTGGGTCGGCGCCCGTCCCGCGCCTGTTGCTCAAATTCGCCCCGCCCGCCATCCTCTCGATGATGGTGAGCGCCGTCTACAACCTTATCGACACCTTCTTCGTGGGTCACGGCGTGGGTGACGCCGGCATTGCGGCCACCACGGTCGCCTTCCCGCTCATGATGCTCACGGGTGCCTTCGCCGCGTGGTTCGGCGTGGGCGGCAACGCCATCGCGGCCCTTCGCCTGGGCGAGCGCAAGGTCGAGGAAGCCAACCGCGCCATGTCGGTCACGCTGCTCATGCTCATCGTGGTGCCCCTCGCGCTCACGATTGTCGCCGAGCTGTTCCTCACGCCCACGCTTGACTTCCTGGGCGCCACCGACACCAACCGCGAGTACTCCCACCAGTTCTGCTCCATCATCCTGGCGGGCTTCACCATCCAGGCCATCGGCCTGGGAATCTCGAACTTCATCCGCACCGACGGCGCGCCCAACACCGCGCTTGCCGTGACGTTTGCCGGCGCGGTTGTCTCGGCGTTCGCAAACTACCTGCTCGTCATGGTGATGGGCATGGGCATGGTGGGCTCGGCCGTCGCCACCGTCATCGGCCAGACCGTGACCACCGTGCTTGTGCTGGCGTACTTCCTGCGCGGCAAGTCCAAGCTCAGCTTCCGCCGCAAGTTCATCCGCTTTGATGGCCCGATGATTCGCAGCATCACGGCTATCGGCCTGTCGTCGTTCTGTGTGCAGGTGGCCTCGGCGCTCACGTCCTCGATGCTCAACCTGCAGATCACCAACCTCGGCGCCACCGACGTTATCGGCGCCGACGGCGGCCTCACGGCCATCGGCACGGTCAACAAAGTCATCTCGCTGCTCTTCTTCGTTGTGCTGGGCTTCTCCATCGCCGCCCAGCCCATCCTGGGCTACAACTATGGCGCCCAGAACTACCGTCGCGTGCGCAAGGCGCTGTGGTGGACGGTCGGGGCCGCCATTGTGACGAACCTCATCCTGTGGGCGACGTGCCGCGCGCTTTCCGACCAGATCATGCTTTTCTTCAACGTGGGTCACGACCTGCTCGACTTTGCCGCCCAGAGCCTGCTGTTCATGACGCTCATGTTCCCTGTCGTGCCGTTCCAGGTGGTGTGCTCCAACTACTTCCAGGCCACGGGCCAGCCGATCAAGGCCACGATCCTCACGCTCACGCGCCAGCTCATCTTCTATCTGCCGGCGCTGTTTATCGTGCCTACCGTGCTGCCCAACTTCTTGAACCTCACACCCCTGGCGGCGCTGCCTCTGGCCCCGGCCTTTGCCGACGCGCTCGCCATCATTGTCACAGGCGTCTTCGTGGCGCGCGAGATGGGGCGCCTTACGCGCCTGCAGGCCGAGCACGACAAGCGGGTTGCCGCCCATGAGCAGACGTGGGCCCAGGTAGGCGAGCGTGCTGCTGCGGCAGTCTCTCAAGGCAAGGAGGTATAGGGCATGGATGAGAAGAACCTGGTGGAGAAGTCGGGTGAGCCTTGCGCCCGGGGTGTCGCAGGGGCGGCGAAGCCCGGCGCGGCTTCCCCAGCTGCCCCGGCATCCAAGCCCAAGCCGGCCTCGCCCTTTGTCCGCGCGGAGAACGAAGACGACGACGGCTACGATCCCTACTCCGACCGTCCTGCGCGCAAGGAACCGCTTTTCGAGCGCGACCCCTGGGCGTAAGGCGACTGGCTGTGCGGCACGGTTTACTCCGTGCGTTATGGCTGGAGTGAGGCTGTTCGGCGGGGGCGCTTGCGCCGTGCGTGGTAGAGTTTTGTGTACGTGGTACCTGCGGTCGCCGTCTTGGCGAGTTTCTTCTCAAGGCGTCGCGACCGTCCTTTGATTGTCATGCTTGCTTGTATATGGAGGACATCTCAATGAAAGCAATCATTCCTGCCGCTGGCCTGGGCACGCGCTTCCTTCCCGCGACGCATCTCGTTCCCAAGGAGATGCTGCCGGTGCTCGACCGCCCGGTCATCCAGCATGTGGCTGAGGAGGCCCTCGCTGCGCCCGAGTGCGACGGCTGTGTCATCGTGACCTCCGTGACCAAACCCCTCATCGAGGGCAACTTCACGCCCGACCCTGCCTACTCCGAGATGCTGCGCGGCCGCGGCAAAGACAAGTACGCCGACGCCGTCGACCATGCTGGCTCGCTGCCTGTTTCCTATGTCTACCAGGAGGAACCGCTCGGCTTGGGTCACGCCGTGCTGTGCGCCGCCCCCCAGACGGGCGACGACGCCTTCTACGTGCTGCTTGGCGACGTCGTGGTGCCCGAGCACACCATTCTGCCCAAGCTCGCCGAGGTGAGCCGCGCCCACAACGGCGCGAGCGTCATCGCCGTCGTGGCTGTGCCCGACTCTGAGGTCTCGCGTTTCGGCATCGTGGGCGGCCAGTTTGTGGGCACGCTCGCCGGAGCCGAGGGTGCCGCGGCCAACGAGCCCGGCGCCGTGTGGAAGATCGACCAGATGGTTGAGAAGCCGGCCCTTGAGGACGCCCCCTCCAACCTGGCCATCTTCGGCCGCTACCTGCTCTCCGCCAAGGTCATGGAGCTGCTTGCCACTCAGGAGCCCGGCAAGGGCAACGAGATCCAGCTCACTGACGCCCTTGTGCGCGCCCTGGCCGAGGAGGAGATGTACGCTGTGGTCATCGACCCCGCCGAGGGCTATGACACGGGCACCATCCCCAACCTCATTGCCGCCAACGTGCGCATGGCCCTGGCCGACGAGCGTTATGCCGCCAGCCTGCGCGAGGTTCTCGACGACGTGCTCGCCTAAGGCCGTATATCTCCCCGCACTGAAGGGCGCGTCCAATTGTGGGCGCGCCCTTTTGTTTCCAGGTTGCAACCGTTACGGCCCTTCTGGCGTTGTTTTGCTACCATGACCTCGCAAAACTTTATGAGACAAAGGAGCTTCCCCATGGACGATACCCAGCTCATTTCTGATATCGAGGCATACGTCGAGCGCATGTGGCCCGCTGTGGTCGAGGACCTGGCCGCGCTTGTGGCCATTCCCAGCGTGGCCGAGTCCGACAAGGCCGAGGAGGGTGCCCCCTACGGCCCCGAGGCCAAGCGCGCCCTCACCTGTGCGCTCGACATGGCGAAGCGCCTGGGCCTGGAGCCTCACGACATGGACGGCTACATCGGCTATGCCGACCTGCCCGGCAAGAGCGCCACGCAGATCGCCACCATCGCGCACGTCGACGTGGTGCCGGCCGGCGTGGGTTGGACCCAGGACCCCTTCACCATGACCGAGCGCGAGGGCTATCTCCTTGGGCGCGGCGTGATCGACGACAAGGGTCCGGCCGTCCTCACCGCTTACATGGCCCGCTATTTCATCGAGCGCGGCGAGACCCTGCCCTATAGCCTGCGTCTCATCTTCGGCAGTGACGAGGAAGTCGGCATGACCGACGTCGACCACTACCTGTCGGTGCACGAAAGCCCCGCATTCCTTTTCACGCCCGACGCGAATTTCCCTGCTGGTGTGGGTGAGAAGGGCCACTGTGGCGGCACGTTCACCTCTCCTGCACTTGGGGGCGGCCTGCTCGTCGCGCTCGAGGGCGGCACGGTGACCAACGCCATCCCTGGCCTGGCACAGGCTTGGGTTCTTGCCGATGCCGCGACGTTGCCCCAGGTAGAGGGCATCGAGGTTGCTGCCTGCACGGCGGCTGACCTGCCCTGTGGCGCACAGGCCCCCGCGGCTGGCTCCGCACTTGCCTGCATCACCGCGCATGGCAAGGGCGGCCACGCCTCGCTTCCCGAGGGCACGCGCAATGCCATCGGCATGCTGGTGAACTATCTCCTGCGCGCCGACCTCGTCGAGGGCGCGGAGCGCGACTACCTCGAGCTGCTTTCCCAGCTGCACGCTTCCACGGATGGTTCGAGTGTGGGCATCGACGCAACCGACGACCTTTTCGACCCGCTTACCTGCATCGGCGGCACCATCCACAAGAAGGCGGGCCGTATCGAGCAGACCATCGACATCCGCTATCCCAAGTCCACAACCACCGCTCACATGATGCCCATCCTCGAGGAGCTTGCGGCCAAGCACGGATCTGTGTTCACGCTGACCTCCGACGCCGTGCCCTTCTATGTGGCGCCCGATCATCCTGCCATCCAGGCACTCATCTGTGCGTACAACGAGTTCACGGGCAAGCAGGCCGAGCCCGTCACCATGGGTGGCGGCACGTATGCGCGCAAGTTCGCCTGTGCGGCGAGCTTCGGCCCCGAGGAGCCCGGCGAGGAGTTCCCGAGCTTCGTGGGCTCCATGCACGGTCCCGACGAGGGCGCCTCGGTCGAGCTGCTCCAGCGCTCGCTCAAGATTTACATCTACGCCCTCGCCAAGCTTATGGAGCTGGAGTTCTAGCTGGCATTCCGGTTGTCTGGGGCGCAGAATCCGCGTGCGGCCGCATCGCGCGTGGCATTCTGCGCCCCAAGGGTTCGGGTTCGGTTTAAAAAAGAGGGTATGTTTGCGTTTTAATTTGACCGGCTAGAGTTGCCTGTACATCGGTAAGCCATCTAGCTGGTAGAACGTTGAGCGCCTTGTCTTGGATACCGGGCGGGTTCGATTTAAAACGCAAACATGCGTCATTTTTTGCGCGACGAGGCGTGGCGCAGGTGCGGAAGGGGCCGTTGCGATGCTGCATGTGGACAACGAGAATGCGCGGGCGCACCTCTTCGAGGGCAATTTCGGGCTGGAGCGCGAGAACCTGCGCGTGACGCCCGAGGGGTTCCTTGCGCACACACCCAACCCCTTCGGCGGCCACGGTCACATCGTGCGAGACTTCTCCGAGATACAGTGTGAGATCAACACGGGCATCTCGGGCAGCCCCGAGGCATGCGTGGCCGAGCTTGCTGGCTACGACGCGGTTGAGCAGCGCACGCTTGCCGCCATGGAGCCCTCCGAGCTGCTCTGGCCGTTTTCGAACCCGCCCTACATCAGAAGCGAGAACGACGTTCCCATCGCGCAGTTCTGCGACGAGCAGGCCGAGAAGACGGTCTACCGTCAGTATCTTTCCGACCGCTATGGGCGCTACAAGATGGTGTTCAGCGGCATCCACTTCAACTTCTCGTTTGCCGATGCGCTGCTTGAGGCGAACTGTGTCGCAGCCGGTGGGACCGACTTTGCCGCCTACAAGGATGCGTTCTACCTCGACCTGGCGCAGAAGGCCGTGGCCTTTGGCTGGATTGTGACCGCCGTGACGGCCGCGAGCCCGCTGCTCGATTCGTCCTATGCCGAGAAGGCGCTCTTCGGCGACGACCTCTACCTGGGCATGGGGAGCGTGCGCTGCAGCGAGCTGGGATATTGGAACGAGTTCACGCCCATCTTGGACTACTCGAGCATCTCTGCCTACGCCGCGCGCATCCAGGCATACGTTGACCAGGGGCTCATTCGTCAGCCTAGCGAGCTCTACTATCCCGTGCGCGTGAAGCCGCGCGGCGCCTATGGCCTCGACACGCTGCTCCCGGGCAACACGAGCCACATCGAGCTGCGCATGTTCGACCTCAACCCTCTGTATTCGGCAGGGGTCAACGAGGCCGACGTGTACTTTGCCCAGCTCTTCCTCGTGTGGCTTGCAAGCTTGCCGGCAATGCGCTTGACGGGTGCCCAGCAGATCCAGTCGGCGGCGAACTTCAAGCGTGCGGCCCACTACGACCTGCGCACCGTGAAGATCGACGTGCCGGGCTGGGGCGTGGACTCCGTCTCGCACTCGGCCATGCGCCTGCTTGCCGAGATGGAGGTGTTCCTGCGTCGCGTGGATGCGCCCCAGAAGGCCTTCGACTGCCTGGCTTACCAGCGCCGCAAGTTCACCGACCCCGACGAGGCGCGCTACACCCACATCGTGCGTGAGCGCTTCTCGGGCGGCTTTGTGCAAAAAGGCCTCGACCTGGCGAGGGAATACCAGGTCGAGGCCTTGGAAGGGCCTATGGTGCAGTAGGGGCGCGAGCCTTACAGTGCCGCCTTGACGGCCTTGAGGAGCTCACCGTAGTCGTCGAAGGCGGGAACCTCGGGGTTGCTGGCCTGAATCTCGGGCGTGGAGCGGAACAGGAACCCCGCCTTGCTGGCCTCGATCATGCCCAGGTCGTTGTAGGAGTCGCCGAAAGCGATGGTGTCGTAGCCGCAAGAATGCAGGGCCTGCACCGTGGTGAGCTTGGAAGGCGTGCAGCGCATTTTGTAGCCGGTGATGCGGCCGTCGGGGGCAACTTCGAGCGTGTTGCACATGATGGTAGGCCAGCCGAGCTTGCGCATAAGGGGCTGGGCGAACTGCTCGAAGGTGTCGGACAGGATGATGACCTGCGTCGTTGCGCGCAGCTCGTCGAGGAACTCGCGGGCACCCTCAAGGGGCTCGATGGTCTCGATGACCTGCTGAATCTCCTTGATGCCCATGTTGTGCTCGGCGAGCACGCCCAGGCGCCACTTCATAAGCTTGTCGTAGTCGGGCTCGTCGCGCGTGGTGCGCGTCAGCTCGGGGATGTTGGCCGCGCGGGCAAACTCAATCCAAATCTCAGGAACGAGCACGCCTTCCAGATCAGTGCAAACGATGTTCATGCCAAGAATCCTTCCACCTCAGGGAATATGAAAAGGGGCGCACCGCCAGGCACGCCCCTCGCAGCTCAAAGCAGGTCCCGCACCACGCAAAGAGCGGGTTCTGATGCGCAAGGCGTGCAGGGCCGACGTGTACTGGAGTACTCTAGGTCCTGCGCAACGCCGCGCATCAGAACCCGCATCACATCTCGCTATTTTACGACGCGGACACGATACATGCCGGGGATAGCCTTCAGTGCTTCCACCGTCGCCTCGGTGGCGGGCTCGCCCAGGTCGAAGAGGGTGTAGGCGTTGTCGCCGAGCGACTCGTTGGCCATACGTGTGATGTTGACGCCCTGGGCGGCAAGCGCGGCCGTGAGCTGGCCGATCATGTTGGGGATGTTGGCGTGGAGAGCCGCGATGCGGCCGGCGTCGCGGCACACGCCCATGTGGACGGCCGGGTAGTTCACCGAGTTGGTGATGTTGCCGTTCTCCAGGTAGTCCTTGAGCTGGGCGACTGCCATGGTGGCGCAGTTCTCCTCGGCCTCGGCGGTGCCGGCGCCGGCATGGGGCGTCACGACGGTGTTGGGCATGCGCAGCACCTTGGGCGTGCAGAAGTCGGTGAAGAACTGCTTGATCTTGCCCGAGCGAAGCGCGGCGTCCACGGCGTCCTCGTCGACGAGGGTCTCGCGGGAGTAGTTGAAGAGCTTCACGCCGTCGGGCATGGCGTCGATCTGCTGCTTGCCGATGAGGCCCCAGGTGTCGGGCTCGCTGGGCACGTGCACGGTGACGTACTCGCTCCTGGCGCACAGGTCGTTAAGGTCGTCGAGGCGCACGACCTCGCGGGAGAGCTGCCAGGCGTCCTTCACGGCGATGTAGGGGTCGTAGCCGTAGACTTTCATGCCCAGGTCGACCAGGGCGTTTGCAACCTTGGAGCCCACGTTGCCCAGGCCGATGACGCCCACGGTGCGACCCTTGATCTCCTGGCCCACGAAGGCCTTCTTGGCGGCCTCGGCGTGCACGTAGGCATCCGGGTCCTCCTCGTGGTCGCGGCACCACTTGATGCCGCCGAGCACGTCGCGGCTTGCCATCATGAAGAGGCAGACCATGAGCTCCTTCACGGCGTTGGAGTTGGCGCCGGGGGTGTTGAAGACGACGACGCCCTGGCGAGCGAAGCGCTCGATCGGGATGTTGTTGAAGCCGGCGCCGGCGCGTGCGATGGCCGCGATGCCCTGGGGCAGCGTCATCTCATGCATGGAGGAGCTGCGGATGATGATGCCCTCGGCTTGCGTGATGTCGTCGACGATCTCGTAGCCTTCGCCCAGGTCGGTGAGGCCCTTCTTCGTGATGTTGTCGATGGTCTTGACCTTACGCATATAAATCATCCCTTCATGGGGGACAGGCTGGGGTGCCTGTCGTTTGCTGTATGTGTGGGGCGCCCCAGGTATGCCGGGCTGCCCATTGTTTTCAATGCGATACGTGCGATGCGTGCGCGAACTTAGGCGTTTGCGCTCTCGTAGTCGCGCATGAACTTGGCAAGCGCTTCCACGTTCTCCTGGGGCACGGCGTTGTAGATGCTCGCGCGCATGCCGCCCACGCTGCGGTGGCCCTTCACGCCCACAAAGCCCGCCTCGGTGGCGGCCTTCACAAAGGCGGCGTCCTTGTCGGCGTCGCCGCAGGTAAAGGTCACGTTCATCTGGCTGCGCGATTCAGGCGAGGCAATGCCGCGGAAGAGCTTGCTTGCGTCGAGCACGTCGTAGAGCACCTTTGCCTTGGCGGCGTTGCGCTCTGCCACGGCGTCGAGGCCACCTTGGCGGGCAATCCAGTCGAACACCAGGCCGCAGATGTAGATGCCCCAGCAGGGAGGCGTGTTGTACATCGAGCCGGAATCGGCCATGGTCTTGTAGCGCAGGATGGTGGGCGTGGCGGGATGGACGTCCTCGCGCACCAGGTCGTCGCGCACGATGACGATGGTGACGCCGGCCGGGCCCACGTTCTTCTGAGCGCCGCCCCAGATGAGGCCGTAGCGGCTCACGTCCATGGGGCGCGACAGGAAGCACGACGACACGTCGCTCACCAGGGGCACGTCGCCCGTCTGGGGAAGCTTCGCCTCGTTCCACTCGATGCCACCGATGGTCTCGTTCTCGCAGATGTAGACGTAGCTGGCGTCTGCGCTGGGAACAAGGCCGGAGCAGTCGGGGATGTAGGAGAACGCTTTGTCCTCGCTCGTGGCGAGCGCGCGGGGCGTGCCGTAGAGTTTTGCCTCGTTGAAGGCCTTTTTGCTCCAGGTACCGGTTACCACGTAGTCAGCGGTGCCGGTGTGCATGAGGTTCATGGGCACGCTTGCAAACTGCGTAGTGCCGCCGCCTTGCACAAAGAGGACCTTGTAGTTGTCGGGCACGCCGAGCAGAGATCGAAGGGACGCCTCGGCAGAGTCGATGATCTGCTTGAACGCTGAACTTCGATGACTCATCTCCATCACAGACAAACCGGTGCCGTGCCAGTCGAGCATCTCGGATGCAGCGGTGGCAAGAACCTCCTGCGGAAGTGCCGCAGGGCCTGCGTTGAAGTTTAATGCGCGGCTCATGTGCTCCTCTTTCTCGGGCGGTTAGGTGCCACTCGAATGCTAGCACTCGCATATTTCGTGACGTGGTAAAACGCGAATAATCGGCGAAGTCACGAAAAAGCAACCATTTTTATAGGTTTTAGCCAAGTAAAGTGTCGCGTCGGCAAGCCCGTTTAGCGGAAAAGCTTCGCCTTCACGATGACGATGGCAACTGCCACGGAGACGGCCAGGGCGATGAGCACGGCGAATATGGGCGAGGAGACGAGCGGCAGGTCCTCGACGTTCATGCCGTAGAAGCTGAACACGATGGTGGGCACGGCCAGCACGACCGTGATGATGGTGAGCGTACGCATGACCATGTTCAGGTTGTTGGAGATGACCGAGCCGAACGCCTCCATGGTGCCGTTCAAAATGGTGGTGGAAACGCTTGCCATCTCGATTGCCTGCGACAGCTCGATGAGGACGTCGTCGAGCAGCTCTTGGTCTTCCTCGTACAGGCGAATGATACGGCCCGTGCGGATCTTGCCCAGCGTGACCTCGTTGGCCTTGAGCGAGGTGGACAGGTAGACGAGCGACTTTTCCAAGCCGAGCATCTTGATGAGCTCCTCGTTGCGCATGGTCTTACGCAGCAGCTTCTCGGTGCGCGTGAACTGCTTGTTGATGTTGCGCAGGTAGCTCTGGTAGGTCTGGGCGATGTTGAGCAAAAGCTGCAGCAGGAAGCGCGTGGTGCGGCGCGTGTCCAGGCCGCGGACGCGTCCCGAGGAAAAGGCGTCAATCGTGGTGTTGGGCGTGAGGCTCACGGTGACGATCATGTTCGACTCGGGCAGCAGCAGCACCGAGAGCGGCTGGGTGTCGTACTGCGTGATGGAGGGATCCTCCAGGTCGGAGGCGTCCTCGAGCGCGGCGCAGTCCACGATGACGAGGGTCTGGTTCGTGTCGTCGTCAAAGTCGAGGTGCGAGCTCTCGTCGTCGTCGAGCGCGCTGCGCACGAACTCGGGCACGATGCCTGCCTTGGCGTGCAGCCACGCGCGGTCCTCGGGCGTGGGACAGGTGATGCTCACCCAGCAACCGGGCTCGGGCGCCTCGACCTGCTTGGTGCCCTCAGGGCCGGTCTTGTAAAACTCGATCATGGCTGGCCCTCCTTGGTCGGGGTGGAAGCGCGCGGGACATGCGTGCCTTTGTGCCGCAAACCGTAAGGATAAACCCCAAAAGGCAAAGTGCGGCGTGGGAATCAGCAAAAAGGCACCGCCGCGCGGTATTTGTGGGCAGGACGTGCCCTGCGGTGGGTGGCAAACCATGCCGACGAGCCCATCCCTACCGTGGAGGACAAGAGTGCCTTCTTGTGCAAGAAGGCGTGACGTACGCTGGCTGCCCGCAGCCACCCGCGCACCCAAAGGCCCTGCAACCTGGAACGCGCATTGCTCTCAGGTTGCGGGGTCTTTTGCTGCGCCAAGCCGTTTTTTGCGTGCGGCGTGCATCAAGCTGGACGGGTTGAGACCTCCAAAGTGCTCGGCCTGGCCAAAACAATGTGCATCATACGTTAAAAGGCATGCTTACAACGTTCTTTCAGATGTTTTTGCATTTTGTTGGATTGTCACGACTATGGGTGAAGTTTGAGATACTGAAAGTGAAGTTAACAATCGCGAAGAGCTGCATTGCGGGACGGTGGACATGAGAACTGCAGGTAGACAGCGAATCCTATGGTGTGTTTTATTTGCATACGTGTTGAGCGGGCCCTACCTGCTTGGGACTTACGGAAAGCTCGATACTCTGTCGGATTCGGGAACGTATGCTGTTGTTGCAATCGGCGTCCTTGCCACAATGTGGGTGTCATGCTATCCCGGATTGGCTGCGCTGTTCAGGCGACTGGCGGTTTGGAAGGCCTGCATATGTGCGAGCTTCCTAATCGTCGGGCTCTTGCTCGCGCTTGGGTGGTTCGAGCTTGCTTATCGGCATGTTTTGGATTACCCGTTATTGCAGGCAGTGTTTATGTCAGACATGGGAATGGCTCGTGAATGGGTACTTGCCCTTCTGGGATTTGCGGAAGCGGTTTGCGAACACGAAAAAGAGCTTGCCCTCTTGGCCTCATGTTTGTGTGGCGCGGCTTCGGTCAGATTCTTTGAGGAGTGTCGGACGGATTGTCTGACTATCCGAGAACTGCGAGCCCGCCGCCTTGTTCTGATGGCCGTTTTCTTCGCTGGCCTATTGCGTGCGGCGGCTTGGAATCTGCTACTGAACGCGCCTTGGGCAATCTTGCTCATACGGGTAACTATCTTGGGCTGGGCGCTTTGTATCGCGGGTCGTTCTGACATGCGTGCAAGTATTGTTACTCTCTGTATGGGAGAGCTCTCATTTCGGGTTTTGTGCCGACTCGGGCTGCTATTCAACGGCTTGGGTTTTGAAGTCTTCGCCCTGGTTGCATCCGTGTTGTGCCTCGGTATTAGCGTGTTCGCTGGAGTTCGTCAGGTGAGTTTTGGGGTTGCTGATGTGCGAGGCGTGTTGGGAGAAAAAGAAGCCATGCAAACGGCGGTTCTTGAACCTTGGGTTACTGAACGCCTGAGTGAGGCAGGCCTTACACCTCGGGAAATAAATGTCTTAGAGACATCCATCGATGGCAGCAGCTCTTCCGAGGTTGCCCAAAGGCTTGAGATGCAGGCGTCGACGGTGCGCTCCTACAAAGGGCGAATCTGCAAGAAGCTCGATGTCGAGTCATTCGATCAGTTGATAGCCCAATGCACAACGAGATCGGGCCTGTTTGCCATTGTGAGCGATGGCAGTGGAATCAGGAGCGAGACTCCTTGTCCTGGTGAGGATGCGGAAGATGTCCCAGTTCACTCGAAAGTTGCCTTTGCACTGCGTTTTGCGGGCTGTATGTCAGTCCCCATCCTTTTGCTCATGCCCTTTGGGACGCTGCCTTCTTTTTGGGACGCAACATGGGTAATGGCCTATGCGTGTGCCGTTGGGATTGTAGTGGCCTGCATCGTATCTGCTGTGGGGCCTGCGGAAGGCTCCAAGCGTATGCCGACAATCATGAGGCGGGGGAATGCAGCGGCATTCGCCTTGTGCGCCGCCGCATGCCTGACGATTCGCTGGATTATGGAGTCCGCTGGGACTGGTTTTGATCCAGCCTGGCAGATGGCACTTTTCTTTTCTGTAGCGGGGCTTGTGGGCTTTGGTGTGGCTGAGATCCGCGGTCTCGCTGGATTGGAGCAAGCCGGTGGCGACGCACTTGCCGCATCAAGCGTATACGTTGCTCTGGGGGTCGTTGTCGTCGTGTTTGTTCCGGGACTCTGGGCTGCGGCCGTGGCCGTTTCCCTGCTCCTCTTTATCGCTGGGGTTGTTGCGGGACGGAAAGAGATGGAGCAAATGGGATGCGTCGTAGACGACGTTCCTGCCCACGCCGCCTCTTGGTTTGTGCTTGCATTCATTTGGGAGGAGTGCTGGCGAGGTGTTGCTTACTCGTCACTGCAAGACATCGGAATTTTGTTCCTGATTGGCCTCGTCATTTGTGATACTGTTGCCCTGTTTCGGCAAGGGCGTGAGGCTCGTCTTGCATGCATTGTTGTTGGTTGCGCTGTATTCGCCTGCTTTGCGAAAGGCATAGTCTTTGGCCTTTTGATTGGGGCCATCCTCCTTGAAGTTCAGGTTTTACATGGCACATCGGTCGTGCGGCTTGAGGCTGGGAAGGCGCAAAGAAGAACGTCGTTGCCTCCCTCCCTGCTTGGTGCAGCGGCGGGCTGCTGTGTAGCAGTGTATGTCGTAAACACTTGGGGAACCTACGTTTTGGTGTATGGGAATTCGATTTTGCCGACGAATTTAGACTGGACGTCTTTGGGCTGCTTTGCAGTTTCAGTCGCTGCTTTGTTGTGTCGCATTTTCTTTGGTGGCCCGTTGCCCGTTTCTCAGATCGCACCCATAGATGAAGCGCGGCTAAAGGGCTACCTGATTGGCAAAGGCCTGACTGGCAACGAGGTGAAGGTCTGTATGGCACTGTCGCGTGGAGATTCCGCCGCGCAGATTGCTGAGGCGCTGTCGTACTCGTTGTCGGCTATAGGAGAGATGAAGAGAGCCGCTTTCTCGAAGCTTGGCATTACGACTCGACGCCAATACATGGCGCTGCTTTTGAGGGAGTTTGACCCAAAGCAAGGTAATCAATCTTAAAGAAACGCAGGTAGATGTTGTAGTCACCAGCTCTAGTGGTTTGTCTACAGACAACGTGCTTGCTTGTGCATAGGCTTGTTTACGTGGTTTCCGACGCCGCAAGAGAGAAAAGAGCGAATAAAGCGGTGGGCGCCACGCCTTCTCAAAATCCGTGATTTGATTGAAAGGACAAGCCAATGGCACTCAGCTCGAAATCTCTCAAGATGGCAGTTGCCTCTCTCATGCTCGTCGCCGGTCTTGCCTGTGCGGGCACGGCTTTGGCTGACGGTGACGTGGAGACGTGCAATGGTCATGAGGATAAGTGGTTTTCGTTCGACTTGAGCTTTTTTGGCACGACAGCCGGTACTGCCGGCGAGGAGAAGTACGAGACTTCTCCGCTTATGATTTACCCCACCTCGATTTCGTTTGATACATGTCGAGTGTATGGCGAGGGGTCGCAGGACAGTGACGGTGCTTGGGCCGACGGCTCCGTTCTGACCATTGGCGGTTACGGTACCGTGTATGATGGCGATGAAGACCAGCGTCTTATCCTTCGGACGAACATCAAAGAATACGGGTACACATATGCTCGCTTGACGGCATATAGATCGTCCGGATCGGGAAATATGCAAGGCTGGTGGAGCTCTGATTGCTACGAGCAAGGCACCGACATCGTCATCAATGCTGGATACCGCTAATCGATTTCTTTGAGATGCGACGCGGCCTGGCATGCTGAAAACCGAGTGCCAGGCCGCGTCGGGGTGGGGGTGACGAATGAGAAAGTCACGTTTAACCAGATCTGAGTTTATAGTTGGTGGCTTGCTTGTTCTTGGTGTGGCTGGTTTTGGCCTCTACAAGCTCGACGAGTATTCGTATGCTGTCAACTTTTCTCAGATTGCTGAAGAGGCGATCCAAACGGTTGCCTTGGGCGAGACGCTGAAGCTGACAAACCGGGATATCGGGCGAGAAAACAACTATGTTCCATGGACGGGTAATGTTGAGCTGACAGCGCAACGAGTCTCATTGTATGAATCGTATACGGAGGCAAAGGATGCCGAGGGGGAGTTGGGCGACCCCAACAACTCCTTTAGTGATAGTGATGAAAGTGCCCCATTCCTTGTTGCTGAACTCGAAGTACGTAATGCTGACGCTGAGTGGGGGAATTTTTCATGGAGCGGCACCGATGATTCCATACCGTCGGGGGCAATTCGCTTCCATTCGACTGATTTTGTGCTATACGGTAATGGCCTTTCCTTTGGTATAGCCACGGCGGTTATCGGTGGGGAAGATCTTTCCGACTATTACAGCGATACGTCCGTCACGTTGCCACAGGGGGATTCTACGACCGTCCTTTTGGGATTCTCACTCGAGGAGGACGCGGAAAAGAACCTGGATGGGGCATACATTTGCTTCATCTCCTCTTACGATCGTCTCGATTTGGGCTCGCCGGCACTTGGAGGCGAAACCGATGAATCTGTTTCGGGCTGAGCTGCGCCGCGCTTTGCGCGGGATATGGTTCAAAGGCGCGATGTTGTTGCTGGTTGGGCTTGCGGTTGCCGCCGCGGCGTATCAGGCCAACGTATACATCAACAACTGGGAGTGGATTATCAGAGACTATGCGAACGAAGGCTACTACTTCCACACCGCATATTCTTGTTTCAACATATGGATGCCGGTGCATGACATCTCCGACGCAACCTCGTTCTTCTTTACGCTCCTCCCACTGCTTGTTGTGATGGCATATGCTTGGTCATATGCGGCGGATGTTCATAGTGGATACGTTGCCCAGCTCGCGACAAGGGTTTCGCGACCCAGGTTGTTTGCGGCCCGTTATGGCGCGGTTTTTATCAGCGCGGGGTTGCTGGCAATCGTGCCACTCATCGTCAATCTGGCGGTTCTCGCTTGCTTTCTGCCGGCGTACACACCCAGTGTCGTTGACTCTATGTATATCGGCATATCGGAAAAGGACGTTTTTCACTCTTTCTTCTATACCATGCCGCTGCTCTACGTTGCCTTGCGCCTTGCCTTGAACTTCGTTCTTTGCGGTTTATGGGCGGCCATGGTGCTGGGCATCTCAACGTTGACCACGAACCGCATTGCCCTTATCTGTGTGCCGTACATCGCTCTTCTCCTTGTCAAGCATGTTGGCGAGAACATCTACGTGATGATGCGACTCAACGGCTATGAGCGATTTGGCATGAGCATCACGCTGTTCGACCAGCTCAAAGGTACACCCGATAACTTCTATTGTTACTGGTGGGCTACGCTTATCTGCGCGTTGCTTATGCTGGTGGTGTCGGTGTGTATCCCGTATCTCCGTCGCAAGGCGGACATCCTATGAGCTCGCTGAGGGCGCTCGGGCGCATGCTCGCGGTCGACGCACGCTATGGAGTGCGGGAAGTTGTGGGGGGGTTTGTCACTGCGCTTCTCCTGCTGGTGTTTCTCGTTGCCATGTTCAAGTTTTTGACAATGCAGCAGGACGGGAGCTTTCGTGATGTGAGCTTTATCGATTGCTTCGCTGGCTTGTTCGGTGGCATGAGCGAGTTTGATCCTAAGCACGACAGCAACTTCAATCTCCCTGCGTCGTGGCTGTGCGTGTGTCTCATGGGTGCGTTCATTGTGTTGTCGTACCCCGCACAGAACCTGGAAAGCGTTGGCATCAAGCAGTGTATCGCCGCGCAGGGCCGTTGGTGTTGGTGGGTATCCAAGTGCATCTGGACGGTGGCGTGTACGTTTGTGTATTGGGTGCTGGCGATTGCTGTTGCCTTGATGGCATCAGGAATCGGGGGCCTGAGCGACGGGTTGACGCTCTCGAAAGAAACTGTTGACGCACTCGGCCTCTTTGCCGCTACAGACTGCGGTGCCTACGAGGGGGCGTCGGGCGTGCTTTTGTTCGTCTTCGGTATCCCGATTGTGTTGAGTGCTTTATACCTGGTGCAACTGGCTGTTTCTGTCAACGCCAATCCATTGATTGCCTTTGCGGTGACAACCGCCCTGCTGTTTCATGCCGCCTATTACCTCACTCCGTTGTCTCTGGGCAACTACCTGATGCTTGTCCGCAGCGACCTTGTCATACACAACGGTGTTAGCGCGGGTATCGGCATCGTTTCGGCTGTTGTCCTTGGCGCGCTTGCGGTGGTTGTGGGCGGCAAAGTCTTTGCGAGGCATGATTTGCTTGGAAAGGAGCAGTACGGCAAATGATTACCGTGCGCAATGTCTATAAGACCTTCAGGGGCAGCGACGCTCTGCACGACATAAGCATGACATTTGAGGCTGGAAGAGTCACGGGCTTGTCGGGGCCCAACGGTTCGGGCAAGACCATGCTCATGCGCATCATTGCAGGGCTGGTCAAACCCACAAAAGGGTCCGTTGAGGTGGACGGGAGGGTCGTCGGTGACGACATCGCGTTTCCGCCAAGCTTGGGCCTGTTGCTCGAGGGGCCGACGTTTATCAATGGATATTCGGGCTTCGACAACCTCAAAGCGTTGGCATCCATACGGTCGACACTGACCGATGATGAGATTTGTGCCTGGATTGAGCGTGTGGGACTTGACCCCGCCGACAAACGCCACTACCGCAAGTACTCGCTCGGCATGAAGCAGCGCCTCGGCATTGCTGCCGCCCTCATGGAGGCTCCCGAGATCGTCATGCTCGACGAGCCTACTAACGCTCTCGATGTAAGCGGTGTTGAAATGGTGCGACGCGAGGTGAACTCTGCCCGTGAGCGAGGGGCCACGGTCATCCTTGCTTGCCATGACGCAGGTGTGCTGCGCGAGCTGTCGGATGAGATTTGGTATCTGGCGGAGGGGCATATCGACGGGCATGAGGTGTTGAGGCCTGCCGACGGGGTTTGCGAGGAGGTGCGAGATGGGCAGTGAGAAGCCGGGCGCCGCAGCGAGCGGGCGTAAAGTCTCGCGTCGCCAATTCATTGTGGGCGGTCTTGGCCTTGTCGGGGTCGCCGCCCTTGCCGGGCGTATCTGGTGGGTCAACGCCAACGCCTTTGATTACCCCGAGGTGCACTACTCAATGGGTGAATGGGTTGACCTTGATGGGGCGTTTGTGACATACAAACAAGAGGACACGCAAGGCTATTCGATGTGCGTGCAAGACGCCAAAATCATGACGCGTGCCGAGTACATCGAGAAATACGCCATCGACCCCATGCAAGTTGAGACTACAGAGTACGACGATGTCCCGAGCGTTCTATGTGTGACGCTGGCAATGAAGAACGAGCAGAATGATTCGGGAAGCCTGCACCTCTATGACATGAACCTGGTTCCCGAATGGGCTGCAAGTTCGATGCGCTACCAGATGGGCCTTTGGGCCACGTCGAACAAGAACGTTACTGATTCGATGTACTCAATCAGCCTGGTGGAAGACTCGGAGTTTGTTGCCCAAGTGCCCTACATTCTCTACGGCAGAACCGACGAGGACTTCCAGCAGGAGATAACCGCCAAACGTTTCAAGTTCATTGTCTCCAACGCCCCCGTGCGCAACATCATCGACATCGAGCTGGCGTGATTGGCGTGCAATCACTCGTCAAGGCCCCGCAACCTGAAGCAACACATCGCTTCCAGGTTGCGGGGCCATTCTCGTTGTGTCTTTAATCTTGCTCGTACCCAAGCAGGTCATGCTCTCTCAGGTATGTGCGCAGGTAGGGGAGGGCGAAATCTATCTCTCCACGCTTCGGCTCAACAAGAACGTGCTCGTCAAGCAAACGGCGGCGGTAGGTGTTGGCATACTGGGGAGTCACGCCCATGGCTTGGGCGACGTCCGCAGTCGTGGCGGGGCCGTCAAATTGCGCGAGTGCCGAGAGATACTCGATGCCCTTTTCTGACAACGCGGCGAGCTCGGGTTCGCAGACCGCTATTCCCAGCTCGTTGTTTGCCTCCCTGATTCCGGCGATGACGTCTTCTTGCATGACGGTGGAGAGATTGGTGTGCTCTCGGCTCGCGACTTGGTCCCATATGTTGTAGCCCACGAGCTGAATCATGTAGGGGTAGCCGAACGTGGCTTGTGCGGCCTGTTCGGCGAGTTCATGGCTCAGGGTCATGCCGTTCCCGTTGAACGTCTCGTAGAGGCTACGCGTGACCTCTTCCACTGGCACATCGGCTAAGACCTCCCGTTTTGCTCGACGCATGAACGTGAGAACCTTGTCGTTGAGTAGGTCGGATACGAGCTCGGGTAGACCCGCAATTGCTATGGCGATATCGGCATCCTCACTCACGAGATGCTGTACCGCCGTTGAGATGGCCACCATGTCGTCGCGCGACGATGCCTGCGCCTCGTCGATGGTGATGAGCAGACCTGCGTTGTGTTTGGCAAGGGTTTGCAGACGCATGTGCATCGCCTTACGCAGTGAGGAGGGCATGGTCTTTTTTGCCAGCTCGACCTCGGCAATGCTTCCGCCGATGCCGAGAACCGAGACTTCCGGCTTGATGGTGACCTTGTCGAAGGGGCTGGATTTGGGAGCCAATGCCTCAAGGATACGCTCACACAGGCCATTCGAACCGGTTTCACTTACAACTTCCCATTTGCGCTTGCGGGCGCGTTTGGCCAAGTTGGCGAGCATGACGGTTTTGCCGGTTCCTCGCGCGCCCGTAATGAGCATGATGCGGCCGGGTGCTCCCACGCCGTTGTCGATGCCCTTTTCGAAGTCGACAACGACCTGCTCGCGCCCGATGAGTGAGGGCGGATTGCCTCCCGCTGTGGGTTTGAATGGGTTCGGTGTGACCATCTCGCATCCTTTCCAATGGCTTGACGCGAAGAAGCATGCCACAAATAGACAAAATAGACAAGATAAACAAAATAGACAAAATAAACAGCGCTGGTGGGTGGGGGCCGAATCGCTTGCATAAAAAGCCCGCCCGCAGGTCCTTGTGAGACGTGCGGGCGGGCTTGGTCGTACCAGCGAGTCGAGCAGGCGCGGTGGTCGCGCGAGCGAATCCCTTAGCGCTTGATGGAGTAGAAGGCGTCCATGCCGGGGTAGTGGGCGGCGACGCCGAGCTGGTCCTCGATGCGCAGGAGCTGGTTGTACTTGGCGATGCGGTCGGAGCGGCAGGGGGCGCCGGTCTTGATCTGGCCGGCGTTGACGGCCACGGCGAGGTCGGCGATGAAGCTGTCCTCGGTCTCGCCGGAGCGGTGCGACACGACGCAGGCGTAGCGCGACTTCTTGGCGAGCTCCATGGTGTCCATGGCCTCGGTGAGCGTGCCGATCTGGTTCACCTTTACGAGCACGGCGTTGGCGGTGTCGAGCGAGATGCCCTTGGCCAGGCGCTTCTTGTTGGTGACGAACAGGTCGTCGCCCACGAGCTGCACGCGGCCTCCGATGCGCTTCGTGAGGGCTGCCCAGCCGTCCCAGTCCTCCTCGGCCATGCCGTCCTCGATGGAGACGATGGGGAACTTCTCCACCAGGTCAGCCCAGTAGTCGACCATCTGGTCGGCCGTGAGCTCGCGGCCCTCGCCCTTCAGGCAGTACATCTGGCGCTGCGCGTCGTAGAACTCGGTGGAGGCGGGGTCCATGGCGAAGAGGATCTGCTCGCCGGGGGTGTAGCCGGCCTTCTCGCAGGCGCGCATGATCCACTCGAAGGGCTCGGCGTTGGTCTTGAGGTTGGGGGCAAAGCCGCCCTCGTCGCCCACGCCGCCGCCCAGGCCGGCCTCATGCAGGACCTTCTTGAGGGTGTGGTAGATCTCGGAGCACCAGCGCAGGCCCTCGGCGAAGGTGGCGGCGCCCACGGGCATGATCATGAACTCCTGGAAGTCGACGTTGTTGTCGGCATGCACGCCGCCGTTGAGGATGTTCATCATCGGCACGGGCAGGGTGTAGGCGTTGGGGCCGCCCAGGTAGGCGTACAGCGGCAGGTCCACCGAGTTGGCGGCAGCGCGGGCGCAGGCCATGGAGGCGCCCAGGATGGCGTTGGCGCCCAGGCAGGTCTTGTTCTCGGTGCCGTCGAGGTCGATGAGCATGGTGTCGATCTCGCGCTGGCAGGTGGCGTCCTGGCCCACGAGGGCGTCGGCGATCTCCTCGTTCACGTGGTCGACTGCGGTGAGCACGCCCTTGCCCAGGTAGCGGGAGCAATCGGCGTCGCGCATCTCGCAGGCCTCGAAGGCGCCGGTGGAAGCGCCGCTCGGCACGCAGGCGCGGCCAAAGGAGCCGTCGTCAAGGGTCACCTCGACCTCGACCGTGGGGTTGCCGCGCGAGTCAAGAATCTCACGGCCGTACACATCGATGATCGTGCTCACAGCTCAGTCTCCTTCAGTTTGGCTTGGGCCCACAGGGCCTCCTGGTCTTGGCGGGAAACGTCGGCGATGTCGCGGCCCTCGGCCCGGGCCGCCTGCTCCATGTAAGCCCAGCGCCTGCGGAACTTGGCGCAACTGGCACGCAGTGCGGTCTCGGCGTCGATGTGCTCGCGACGGGCGACGTTCACCAATGCGAATAGGATATCACCGAACTCCATCTGCGCGTCGGCGCTACCGGGAGCGGCTGATTTAAATTCCTCGACTTCGCTTTGTACCTGCTCCCACACACTATCGACACTATCCCAGTCAAAGCCGGCGGCCACGGCCTTGCGCGAGATCTTCTGCGCCTGCATGAGGGCGGGTAGCTGCACGGGCACGCTGTCGAGCAGGCTCTCGGGCGCTGTGCCCTCGGCTGCGGCCTCTTCCTCGCTCTTCTTGTGCTCGCCGAGCTTGACCTTTTCCCAGATGCCGAGCACGTCGTCGGAGGTCGCGGCGTGCGGGGCGTCGGCGTCGCCGAACACGTGGGGGTGGCGGCGCACGAGCTTCTCGTTGATGTCGCGGCACACCGCGTCGATGTCGAACTCGCCGTCGTCGGCTGCGATCTGCGACTGCAAAACGACCTGCATAAGCACGTCGCCGAGCTCCTCGCGCAGGTGGCGGGTAGCCGAGCCCTCGATGGCGTCGACCGCCTCGTAGGCCTCCTCGATCATGTTCTTGGCGATGGAGGCGTGGGTCTGCTCGCGGTCCCACGGGCAGCCGTCGGGCTGGCGCAGGCGCCAGATGGTGCGCACGAGCGCGTCAAAGTCGGGGTGCGTGGTGGGCGCGCCGGGCCTCATGGCATCGGCGGGGTCGAGCGGGTGTTGCTGGGGTGCGTCTTGGGGCATCGCTCCTCCTCTTTAGGTCGAACGAGAGTGCACCTCACCATGATAATTGAACGAACTGCCTCAAGCTGGGGTATAATGCGCGCGTTTGAGGAGAGAACGTCGTTTTTGGAGGACGAGTCTATATGGCAGAGCAGAGCAAGCTTCGTGTGGCAGGCGAGAACGCAAAACAGGTCGTGCGCGCCATCGGTCAAGATGAGTCGCTGTGCCTGCGCTGCACCAACTCCGAGTCCACGTGCCAGGCGTGCGTCGACATCTGCCCTGGCAAGGCCGTGCGCATCCCCAAGTCCACCGAGCATGCCGGCGGATTCAAGGTGACCATCGGCAAGGGCTTCTGCGTGGACTGCGGCCTGTGCGCCGCCGTGTGCCCCACAGATTCGATCATCGTGATGGAGCCCACGGCCCGCTACCTGCGCCACCTGCTCAAGCGTGCCCAGGCCATGGCCGGCGGCACCGCTCACACGTTGTACCTCACCTGCATTGAGACGGGCATCGCCAAGGAGAGCCCCTCGGTCGTGGAGGTGCCCTGCCTGGGCGCCATCGCCCCCGAGACCTGGGCCTCGCTCATGCTCGACTTCCCCAACCTCGCCGTGTACCTGCCGGGCGACCTGTGCCCGCGCTGCAAGGCCAAGGCCGCCGAGATGCGCATCGTCGACTCGGTGATGGAGGCCATTGAGGTCGTGGGCCGCGAGATGCCGCTCGTTGAGATGCGCCGCGAGCTCGAGTGGACCGACTCTGCGGGCAAGGTGCGCAAGTCCGGCGACGGCGACGAGCCCTTCGGCGAGATGCTCTCGGGCTTCGGCGACCTGGCGCACGATCTCAAGAACGACCTCACCCACGCCGAGGAGAACCTGACTGAGGAGGAGCGCTGCAACTCCGACCAGCGCAAGACCCGCGTGCGCCTGCGCAAGGAGATCCGCGTGGCCGAGGGCGAGACGACGCCCGGCCTCAAGGGCGCCGACGAGCTCACGGGCACCCTCACGGCCTCCCGCGCCACCATCCTCGACGCCGTTATGCGCTTCCCGCAGATTGCACCGCGCGTCACGCTCAAGGGCGTGCGCATCGACGCCGAGAAGGCCGGCGAGGCTACCATGAACGCCGTGGTCGCGGGCTGCCCCCTGGGCGCCGCCCACATGCAGGACGGCGCGTGCGTGGTCGACCCGCTCGTGTGCGTGGACTGCGGCCTGTGCCGCGAGCTGTGCCCCGAAGGCGCCGTCGAGTCCGTTGAGACCTGCGTTGCCGACCTGCTGCGCGACCCGGTGGCTGCCGAGTAGGAAGCGAGCAAG
This sequence comes from uncultured Coriobacteriales bacterium, assembly GCA_934654475.1. Classification (GTDB taxonomy): domain Bacteria; phylum Actinomycetota; class Coriobacteriia; order Coriobacteriales; family UMGS124; genus UMGS124. The sequence goes on along the minus strand of CAKUFZ010000007.1, from coordinate 12,658 downwards.
GGTCGAATACGGCAGTGATTTTTGTCTGCCGTCTGCTCAAAAGGCCTGTTCAAAAGCCCGTCTGGTGCGATTCGTATCGCTCAGGCGGGCTTTATTTGTAAGGTGGGGCGGGATTCTAGCGTGCGTCGCCGCGCGACGTCTGAGGCGCGTCGAGCCCCGTCTGATACAGTGCGATTCAGCGCGTCCCTTGTATAAGGACTTGCTTGATTTGAATATGTGCACGTCGTTGGCAGCCTGTGTGCTTTTTGCAAACACAAGTGTAGCCCCTTGTCAAGAGACAAATAGGTAAATTATTCTGACAGGGTTTGCCGACATACGCGTTACGTCTCCTGGGGATCCGCGCCCCGGTGAAATGCTTCCGTATCATGCTCGTGCGTATGAGGCAACGTCGTCCAGAACTAGCAAGACCGATGTAATCGAGTCTGGGCTGACAGTAACGTTTGCCTCGCGCATTGAAGCCGAAGCATTTGAGGGCCTCTGACAGGGGGTTGCGACCCGCCTGTCCATTTATTTGTGCCCTTGAGCGCTCGTTTTTCGCGCTATGCGGCCGTTCAAGCCTGGACACAACCGACACCATGTGCACCCGGACGGGTTGCGGCTCTTTGCCGTGGCTCGGACAGAGCGGGCGCGCAACAACCCAATAAGGAGACTTTTATCATGGCAACTTTTGAAGACCTCGGCCTTGGCGAGAACGTCCTCGCCGCAGTCCATCAGATGGGCTACACGGAGGCTACCCCCGTCCAGGAGCAGGCCATCCCGCTGGTGCTCGCCGGTCACGACGTGATCGCCGCCGCCCAGACCGGTACCGGCAAGACTGCCGCCTTTACCCTGCCTGTGCTCGACAAGCTCGGCCACTTTGAGAAGGGCCACGGCCCCAAGGCCCTTATCGTGACCCCCACCCGCGAGCTTGCCCAGCAGATCGACTCCGTCGCCCGCACCGTGGCCAAGAAGACCGGCCACTACGTGCTCACCGTCGTGGGCGGCGTGAGCTACAACCCTCAGATTAACGGCTTGCGCCGCGGTATCGACGTGCTCGTCGCTACCCCCGGCCGTCTTCTCGACCTGTACGACCGCATGGTCCTCGACCTCAACGACATCGAGGTTCTCGTCCTCGACGAGGCCGACCGTATGCTCGACATGGGCTTCTGGCCTGACGTGAAGCAGATCATCGACTGCATCCCCAACGAGCGCCAGACCCTGCTCTTCTCCGCCACCATCGACGACTCCGTCATGCGCACCATCGGCGGCGAGGTCAAGGACCCGCAGTTCGTCGAGATCGCCCACAAGGGCACCGCTGCCGAGACCGTCGAGCAGTTCGTGATCCCCACGAGCCAGCATCAAAAGGCCGACCTTCTCGAGTACGTGCTCGACGAGAAGGGCTCCGACCGCGTCATCATCTTCACCCGCACCAAGTCGCGCGCCGAGATCCTGGCCGAGCGCCTGAACCGCGAGGGCTTCAGCGCCGAGGCCATCCACGGCGACCGCAGCCAGGGCCAGCGCAGCCGCGCCCTTAAGAACTTCAAGGACGGCCGCGTGGGCATCCTCGTTGCCACCGACGTTCTCGCCCGCGGCATCGACGTTTCCGACGTCGACCACGTCATCAACTTCGACGTGCCCATGGACCCGGAGGACTACATCCACCGCATCGGCCGTACGGGCCGTGCCGGCGAGGAGGGCTTCTCCATCACCTTCGTCGCTCCCGACGAGGAGTACGACTTCTACGACATCGAGTACCTGATGAAGAAGACGGTGCCCGAGATGGAGCTCGAGGGCTTCGAGTTCGACGACCGTCGTGCTTGGCTCGATCCCGATCGTGACCCCACTGTGCGTCCCCGTCGTGGCCGCAAGGGCGGTCGCGGTGGCCGTGGCGGTCGCGGTGGCCGCGGTGGCCGCGGCGAGCGCTTCGAGCGCGGCGAGCGCGGCTCCCGTGAGTTCTCCCGCGGTGGCCGCCGTGGCGACCGTCACAGCGATATGGGCAACTTCGACCGTACCGAGGAGCACGAGCGTCGCGCCGAGCAGGTTGAGCGCGCCGATGTCGCTCTGAACGCCGGCCAGACCGAGGCCAAGCCCGCCGGTGAGGGCACGGGCCGCAGCCTCGAGGAGCGTCGCGCCGCTCGTTTCGCCGAGACCGCCGCTCGTCGTGAGCGCGCCGAGGCCCAGGAGCGCGCCGAGCGTGAGGCCCGTCGTGCCGAGCGCGGCGACCGCGACTTCGATCGCGGCGATCGTGGTGGCCGCGGTGGCCGTGGCGGCCGCGGTGGCCGTGGCGGCTATGGTCGCGACGACCGTCGTGGCGGCTACGGCGAGCGCGGTGGCCGCGGTGGCTATGGCGACCGTGACCGCGGTGGCCGTGGCAGCTATGGCGACCGCGACCGCGAGGAGCGCGGCTACGGCCGTCGTGACGACCGCGGGTTTGACCGCCGTGACGATCGCGGCTTCGGTCGTGACGAGAAGTCCGGCGAGCAGCGTCGCGGCTATGGCGACCGTGAGCGCGGTGGCCGTGGCGGCTATGGCCGCGACGACCGTCGTGGCGGTTACGGCGATCGCGGTGGCCGCGGTGGCTATGGCGACCGTGACCGTCGTGGTTATGGCGATCGCGACAACGGTGGCGACCGTCGCGACGGCCACAAGGGCGGCTACAACCGCTCCGAGGACCGCGGCAGCCGCTACGAGCGCGGCGGCTCGAACTCCGGCAACGGCAACGGGCCCAAGCAGTATGGCATGCAGCGCTACCGTAAGCCCGGCGACCACGGCGCGAATTAGGTTGCGGAACCTGATGCGCCGCGTTCCACAGGCGCTCACGTACATCTAGTACGCATCGCACCTGTGTGCCTTGCGCATCAGAACCCGCGTTTTAGTGGGCGGAACCTGGCCTGCTGCGTTCCGCGGGGCTCGTCGCAAAGGGCGCTCCGTGCCGGGAGGCCCACGCGCGGTGCGCACCTGTGGTGTACATCTAGTACGCATCGCCTCCCGACGCCTTGCAGGCCAGAACCCGCGTTTTAGTGGGGGGAACCTGATGCGCGCCTTGCGGACGAGAACCCGCGTTTTAGTGGGCGAGGCCTGGTTTTGCGGGTTGAGCGATAGATATAGGAACGGGCTGGGGGATACTGTCCTCCAGCCCGTTTTTTGTATCGGGGCTAGGATTAACATACATTTCATCAGTTCAAATGTATGTTAATCCAACAAAAGCCCAGTTGGCGCACTTTTCGATTTTCTGAAATGTATGCTAATTTTCGCTGCTGAGGAGGACTTCATGAGCGATAGCGACTTTGTCAGCTTTGAGGACGACCTCGATCAGGAGGATCTTGCCTCCCATCGTGCACATCGCTGTACCCCGCAGGAGGCACGTGCCCGGCTTACCGCTGGCAACGACCTTTTCTTGCAGGGCATCCACGACCATGAGATGCACTCCGAGGACAAGCGCGAGGGCCTCATTCGCGACGGCCAGCACCCCTTTGCCGTCATCGTGACCTGCTCCGATTCGCGCGTGCAGCCGGTGGTGTCCTTCTCCATGTGTCTGGGCGACCTGTTTATGGTGCGCTCCATCGGCAATTTCATCGACCGGGTGGAGGAGGCCAGCGTCGAGTACGGCGTGGGGCACCTGGGCGCGCCGCTCGTGGTGGTGCTCGGCCACACTCACTGCGGCTTGGTGCACGCCGCCATGACCGGCGAGGCTGACGGCGTGGCCAAGACGGTTGCAGATGAGGTCGCCGCAATCCTGGGCGGTGAGACCGACCCTCGCCAAGCTGAGAAGCTTCACGTCTTGCACCAGGTAGATGTTCTCAAGCAAAACGAGATCATTGCCGCGGCGATGGCGTCAGGGGAGTGCGAGGTTGTGGGCGCTATCTACCACATCGGCAGTGGCCGCGTCGAGTGGCTGTAAGTCGGCGTACGGCTGGGGCGGGCAAGGACTCTGCGCGTTGGTGCCGCAATGCCGTCGCGCCTTGGCGTATCCGCACAATGGCCTTCCGTCAAAGCTTGACCCTGGTTCAGCAACGTATGCTTTCAGCGTGAAGAGGGCGCAAAACCGCTGGTCACGTGAATGTGCGGTGTAACAGGGGATATAAACAATCCGTTCAATAACGCCTTGTGTCCAATCAACAAAGAGAGAACCTCCCCATGGCCTTTAACACGCAGAACCTTTCTGACAAGTACCGCCAGTTCATGAGCAGGCGAAACGGACCCGATCAGCTCGCGCGCGATGTGTTCATCCTGTCTATCGTGCTCATCGTGCTGTCGCTTCCCTTCGGCAGCATCTTCCTGACGCTGGGCCTGGCCGCCATCATCTACGCCTACTTCCGCATGTTCTCCTCCAACCGCGATGCACGCAGCCGCGAGAACACCGCCTATCTTGCCAAGCGTCACGAGCTTGCGCAGAAGCTGCACCTCACGGGCGTGAAGAATCCCTTCGCCGGTGTTGGTGCCGCAAGCCAGCGGGCTGCTGAGCAGGCCGCGCGCAAGAGCCAGAAGGCAGCTGCCAAGGCGGCCGACAAGGAGCACAAGTACCTCAAGTGCCCCAAGTGCAAGCAGGAGATTCGCGTGCCCAAGGGCGCCGGCAAGATTCGCATCACCTGCCCCAAGTGCCAGGAGAAGTTCGAGAAGAAGGTGTAGGGAGCTTTCTTCCAAGCTTCATTGCCATCCTGCAAGATAAAGCCGCCGACCTCGAAGGATACGCTTTCGGGGTCGGTGACTTTATCTTATGCGGGGCGAGTCGCTGAAGGCCAAACAGAAGCGTGCGGCTATATCCCAGCAAACATATATTCATGCAGTGCGTTCGAGTCGCTCATACGTACCGGCGTGCGGTGCCGCTCATGCCGCATCCGCCCGTCGGGCGTCGCCATCTGCGCCCCGTGCTACCCCATCCATCCGCCCGTTGAGCGGCGCTATCTGCGCCCTACTATCCCATCCGCGTGTCGAACGGCGTCCTCTGCGCCCTGCTACTCCATCCGCCCGTTGAGCGGCGCCATCGGCGCCATCTGCGCCCTGCTATCCCATCCGTTCTGCGAGTTCGCGCTTGACGGCGGTGTACTTCTTTTCGGGGATGGGAAGCTCGCTGCTGTCCTGCAGGGTCACCTTGCAGCGGGTCACGTCGCGCACAAAAGCGGGGTTGACCAGGTAGCTTGCATGGCAGCGAACAAAGAGGTCGCTGTAGCGCTGGGCAATCGAGGAGAGCGTCTCGACCGATTCATAGACGCCGTCTTCGGTGTGAACCAGCGAATGGGTACCTTTGCTATCTATATACATGATGTCAGAGGAGTTGAAGTACAACGCCGAACGGTTCAAGCCGCGCAAGCAGATGTGCCGCGTTGAGTTGGTGTTCGACGCATTTGTCTCAGACGCGCCGTCATAGGTTGCGCCATAGCGCAAGAGATAGATGTCATCCGGTCCCGTGTAGGCGATGGCGTTGGCCACGTTGCACAGAAGGATGCGCGGCGTGCGCTGACAGTCCACCCAGGTAAAATGGATGTGCTGGTTGACGCGGTTGGTGCTCCCGTCGGGTCGGATGCTGTCCACGAGGAACGTCATGACGACCTCGCACACATCTGGACCCGGGGTCGGCAGCGTGGTGACCACCAGGTCGTGCACCTGAAACCGTGGGTCGTCGTGCCCTTCGCGTGCCATGGCGAGCAACTTTGCCTTCGAGCGGATAAGGTGTCCATAGGAGGGCCCAACAAGCACCACATCGTCATGGCATGCGTCAAGGAAAGACGCGGAGTCGCCATCGACGTAGTAGCTGCGAAGAATCTTTGCCGACAGGGCTGCGATATCATGGGGTTTCATGGACACCTCCCTTACGGGCGCGAGCGTTGTATGGGTACATTCTCGCAGGCACCAACTGCCTACTTTAGACCCCCGCGTCCAACTAATCGGGGCAGAAATGGGCCTAATTTATCGAAAAATCGCTCACGTCGTTCCAATTGCGGCGCAGGCATACCTCCAAAGTGAGCCCTGTGTTGTCGTAGATGGCCGACCATTGGGTGTTGCTTGTCACGTCCTCAGGGTTGGGATCCTGCGCCGAGGCGCGCAGCGCTTCCCAAACGACGTCTTCGCCTTGGTCGCCCTCGTGGGCACCCAGCACTTCCTCGACGGCTTCCCAACGCTCTTTGCCGTGGCCGTAGATGCCGTTCTTCTGGTTGGGCTGCACCAGGTCGGGATAGAGCGCGTAGAAGTTGGTGATGGCGCGCATGGGCGTGGCCTTGAGCGGGCGGCCTTCGGCCTCGGGGTCCCACTCCACGACGCGGCCGTCGCCCGAAGCGTCGGTGATGTAGAAGTGGTAGTCGCGCCCCGAGGTGGCAAACATGTCGTAGTTGCTCAGGAGCTCGACGGCTTCCTCGGTTGTGGCCGCGCGGTCGAGGACGAGGCGGATGGCGAGCGTTGTGGCGATGGACTGCTTGCCGGTGTCCTGGTAGGTGGGCTCGCTGTCGAGCGTGAGCACGGCGATGGAGACGCCCTTCTCGTTTATGCCGTCGAGGCAGATGAAGGGCGCCGTGAGGCAGGCGAGCTTTTTAGAAACGCTCTCGTTGGGGTCGTCGGCCTTCACGTTGTTGAGCGCGGCCAGGCCGATGGACTTGTAGCCGTTCTTGGGAGTGCAGCGCACGAGCAAGGCCGAGGTGTCGAGCTTGAAGTCGTAGTTGCGCCCCATGCGCACCTCGCCATCGGCTGCCGTGGCGGTAAAGGCGGTGCAGGCGTAGTTGGGCGCCGTCATGTGCACGGGCAGCAGCGGCAGCGACTCGGCGAGCACGGCGTCGAGAAACGCCTGGTTGTCGCGGATGTTGCGGGCAAGCAACGCGTCGAGGTCATAGTCGTAGGCCACGTCCATGGTGTAGAGGTTGTAGCCATCCTCATAAGAGGTGACCTGGTCGATGCTAGAGATGGTCTGAATCCTGCTGGCGTACAGCACGCCGAAGGCGACGAGCACCGCCGCGATTGCGGCGACGAGTCCGAGAACGACGCGTTTGACGATGCGTTTCATGGGGCCTCCCCAATGTCAGTTTCATGTCACTTTCGCCTTCATGGTGAGGTTGCGGGGAGCATTTGGGTAGTGCCATTTGGCGCAAAATTTGGCCAATTTCTACTCCTTTCGGTGCTGCCACTGCTACCATTGAGGCAAAGAAACGGGGGCGGTATGGCAGCAGATGAGCGCGTCGCATATGGCACTGACCGCGCGAGTGGGGAGCCGCCGCGTGTGCAGGTACAGGCAGGCGGGCTTTTGCCGCACTTTGCCCAGCTCACGGATGAGGAGCCGCTGCGTGCGCAGGCGCAGGCAGGCGGCGTACCTGGCGATTGTGGCCGCGACAGCCAGACGGAGCTGCCGTGCGCACAGGCGCAAGCAGATGCGCTTACCCGACTTGGGCAGCCTTGCGCTGCAAGGTCCCCCATGCCGCTCATGTGCACGTCCTTTGAGCCGGGATGTCTTTCACAGGCGATTGAGTCCATTGGCGACGAGGACGCCCGGCGTATCGCGCGGGCTGAGGCCCTGTATTTCACGGCCAACCCCGATGGGGCGTGCTGCGAGTCCGAGCCGTATTTGACGAGCTCAAACCCTGCACTGAGGATGTCTGCCTGTTTCATCTGCGCTTATGCCAATTTGTCACGCGGGCAGATTCCCTTTGCCAAGGCCTGCCTCGACGATCTTGCATCTATGGGGCAGGACTGCCTTGCCAGCGAGGATCCCACTATTCACGCTGCGTACGTTGTGTTTGCCACGGCGGCGAGCGTTCTCTTGCACCTGGAACCGGCTTGCAGCGAGGACGAGCTTCGTGCGGCTGCCCCTTACCTTCCCGAGGGCCTGCGTTTGTTCGCTGCCCAAGTGGATGCGCACCGCGCCTATCTCGCCGGGGAATATGGCAGGTGCATCGGCATTGCAGAGACCGCGCTTGCCATGAAGCGAGGGTCCTATCCCATATCCGAGCTGTTCTTGCACCTTGTGGCTGCCATGGGGTGGATGGGGCAAAAGTCGCCCGACCACGCCCGTGCCCATTTCGTGCAGGGGTGGGATATCGCGCGGCCCGATGGGCTTATCGAACTCATCGGCGAGCATCATGGCCTGCTCCAGGGTGTTCTTGAGACCTGCCTCAAGGATGACTACCCCGATGACTTTGCCCGCATTATCCAGGTGACATATCGATTCAGCGCCGGGTGGCGCCGCATCCACAACCCAACGACCGGCGAAAAAGTCGCCGACAACCTCACCACCACCGAGTTCACTTTTGCGATGCTTGCGTGTCGCGGCTGGAGCAACGACCAGATTGCGGCCCACATGGGGGTGTCGCGCGGCACCGTGAAGAACCGCCTGTCGAGCGTGTATGTCAAGCTGGGGATTCAGAGTCGATCCGAGCTTGAGAAGTACATGCTGCGCTAGGAGCGGGACCTGCCTGGCCGCCAAAGGCGCGGTCGGGCGCCTCAGCGGCGCGGGCGTGAAACGCCAAAACGCGCGGTGTCAAGTAGGGTAGTCATTTTTTCGACAAAACAGGTCATCTTTGCAGTGCGGGTTTATTTCATGCACACCATCGGAATAGAGTAAAAGCCAAACAAGGGCGTACCGAGCATGTTGCGAATGTGCGCCGCGGGGAATGCGCGCTCCCAGTGCGGCTTGCAGACCGACCGACTCGGCGCCGTCGAGCCTAGGAAGGTGGGGCCGCATGAAACCGCTACGCAGATTATTCGACCCGTCCCAAAACGTAAGCAAGATACTCGCCATTTTCATGTCGCTGGTCATGGTGTGGACCCAGGTGTCTATGGTGCCCACGGCCCTGGCGCAGGGCGACTGGGGCGAGCCTGCTGCGGAAAGCGCCACAGTGGGCCCCCCGGAGGGCGAAGAGCAGGATGTCATCGGCGCGCCTGCAGCCGAGCCTGTACCCCAGGCAGAGGTTGCAAGTGCGCCTGAGGTTGTTGCTGAGCCCGCAGTAGAGGCGGCACCTGCCGAGCGGCCCGCAGTAGAAGCTGCCCCGGTTGCCGAGCCTGCAGTTGAGCCCGCTCCTGCCGAGCAGCCCGCGGCTCCCGCTGAACCCGCGACCGAGCAGCCTGCAGCCGAGCCGGCTCCTGCCGAGCAGCCCGCCACCGAGCCCGCTCCTTCTGAGCAGCCTGAGGTTGAGGCAAATCCTGCCGAGCAGCCCGCAGCCGAGCAGCCTGCCGCGCCTGCCGAGCAGCCCGTCGCTGAGCAGCCTGCCGCGCCCGCACCGACCGAGCAGCCCGCAGTCGAGGCCGCTCCCGCTGAGCAGCCTGCAGCAGAGCCCGCAGTTCCCGCCGAACCCGAGCAGCCCGCATATCCCGCTTTCCTCGGCTACGCCCACGCGGGCAACATCACCGTGAAGGTGACGGCCCCCGAGGGCGCTCTGCCTGAGGGTACGCGCGTGCTGGCCGAGGCCGTGCACCGCGCCGACGTCGCTGCCGCCGTGGCCGGTGTCGTCGAGGAGCAGGGTCGCACGCTTGAAGGCGCCGTGGCTCTTGATGTCACGCTCGTCGACAAGGATGGCAATGCCATTCAGCCCAACGGCTCCGTGAGCGTGAGCTTCTTCAACGCCGGCATGGGCGAGGGCGAGGCCGTGGGCGTGTACCGCGTGGCCGACGACGCCTCCAGCGTTGAGGCGATTTCCGCAAGCCAGGCCAGCGCAAACGTCCAGAGCTTCGACGTCGACCACTTCTCGATCTACGTCGTTACCGATGAGAACCCCGTCTACCTGGCAACTTACCGCTTCTTGGCTGCCGACGGCACCACCGTCGTCAGCGAGCAGATCGTCAAGAACGGCGAGGCGCTTGTCGAGCCTGCTGCCCCCGAGATCGACGGCCAGACGTTCACCGGTTGGTACCTGGGCGAGAACCTTATGGACTTCTCGCAGGCCGTGACCGTGAGCGCGACGGCGATGTACGACGTGTATGCGCGCTATGCCTCCGTCCTGCACATCAACTTCTACGACCCCGACGGCATGCAGATCATGCGCACGATGGTCGTTGAGGACCATGAGCCGTACGACATCTCTGGCATCAAGTACGACGTCGACGCTACGCACAGCGTTGTGGGCTGGACCGATGCCCCTGGTAACCAGCTGCTGACTTCTGTGGCAGTGCCTGAGGACACGGACCATGTCGACGTGTTTGCCGTTGTCGTCTCTGGTGTGTGGGTCGCCTTTGACGCCGCTGGTGGCACCACCGTTGACCATGTGTTCGTGAACGCCGACGAGGGTATCGCCCTTCCCGTGAGCACGCGCGCCGGGTATACGCTCGAGGGTTGGTATCTGGGCGACTCGAAGGTCGGCGAAGGCGACACGTTCGACGCTCCCGTGACTCTCACTGCTCATTGGACGCCCGTCGAGGTTGCTTACACCGTCAACTATTGGCAGCAGCGCGTGACCGACGACAAGGATGCCGCCGACGCCGCCAAGACGTACGACTTCGTTGAGTCCGCCGAGAAGACGGCTCCTGCCGGCTCCGTCGTTGCTGGCGCCAACGACAAGAGCTACCCCGGCTTTACCTTCAACGCCAACAACACCCAGTCCAACGTCACCATTGCCGGCGACGGTTCCACCATCGTGAACGTCTACTACGACCGCGTGCTGTGCACGGTGAAATATTTCAAGGTGGACGAGCAGCGGGGCCCCCAATTCATCAAGAGCTTCTCCGGCCTGTACGGAGCTTCTCTCAAGAGCGGTGAATGGGCGAATGACTACTATTGGTATACGTCCTATTCCGTTTCTTGGTGGAGTGGTTATACAACTGCGGGATCGGGCTGCATCCTTCTGACCAGCTATGACTTCGCCACGGCAGGGTACGCGGACAACGCGGACAACGTGAAGGACTCCCAGGGCGTCGTCACGACGTGCAACTTCTACGGCACGAGCAAGCAGAGCGGCGGTACGGTCTACTACTACAACGAGCAGGCCGACGGCACGTTTGCGCTTGTCAACACAGTGACAACGAGCGGCGGCACGCTGACGGTGCACCAGAAGTACACCGGCTACGACCTGTACAAGTACGCTACCGGTAGGATTAAGGGCGACCCGACCACGGCTGCGTTCTGGACGAACAAGGGCAATGCGTTCGAGGGCCAGAAGATCCAAAACGCATCGACCATCTATATCGCCAACACGCTCAAGTCCTACAACCTCACGTATCACAACGTGACCGGCGACAACAACAGGGTCGTCAGCGTCGACTACACTGCGTCTCTTGCTCCGTATGCCAACTACGTCCCCGAGGACCCGTACTCCGATGGCATCGAACGCACGTTTGTAGGTTGGTATGCCGACCAGGCCTGCACGGTTCCGTTCGACTTCGCCAACACCACCATGCCGCATGCCAACGTCGCGGTGTATGCCAAGTGGGCCGTGGACCAGGTCACGCTGAGCTGGGACCTGTGCGCTCCCGAGAACCCGCAGCCCAAGGACAAGGGCTCGGCCACGTTCGACCCCGGCACGCGTCCGGCTTCTGACTTCCTGCCCGCAGGCGCGGTGTGGGGCACCGACTACACGTTCGACGGCTGGTACACCGACGACGGCAAACTGTTCAGCCCCGAGACCCGCATTTCCCGTGACACCAACGTCACGGGCAAGTGGCTCTACAACGGCAAGCTCCATGTGCGCTACTACAACGCTGGTACCGCGCTGCCACTCGACGACACGCCCTATGCAGACGGCGCCAAGGTCCAGGTCGCCAGTGCCACCAACCTTGTGGCTCCCGAGGGCACGCCCTACTTCCTCGGCTGGCTCATGGAGGACGGCACGCTCGTCCAGCCCGGTGGATCGTTTGACATGACGCGCCAGCTTGCAGGCGATGACAATCTTGTCAAGCTGACTGCTGCATGGGGTCCCACCGAGACTGCCACGACCATCACCTTCGAGGCAGGCGACGCCCTCAGCAAGCCGGTTGTCAACATGCTCGTCAACAACGAGGGCATGGCGCTGCCCAGCGCCTCTGATCTGGGCTTTAAGGCTCCCATGTCTCATGGCACTGCGACTCATACGTTCGCCGGTTGGCTCACCTCTGACGGCCGCATCCTTAAAGCCGGCCAGCAGGTTGTCGTCGACAATCTCAACGAGGGCACCGAGAACATCCTTATCGCCCAGTGGGCACCTCGCACCGACCTTTCCTATACCGTTCGCTACGTGTGGGTCAACGCTTTCTATGGGGGCGACCTTGTCGAGCTTGCTCAGTCCAAGGTTGTCGACAACGTGACGTGGGGCGAGGAATACTCCGAGGCCGCAATTCCGATCGAGGGTTACACGCCGGTGAATGGGAAGGACGCTTATAAGTTCCCAATCGAGCAACAGCCTACAGAAGTTTGGATTGCCTACTACAAGAACGTCGAACTCACTGCCATCTCCGCCAATGTCACCTATGACGGTACCGAGCAGAGCGTCTCTGGCTTTACCTGCGACACCGAGGGTGCGCGGTTTGACCCCCAGCGCATCATCGCAGGTGCTCAGGGCACCGAGGCTGGCACGTACGACGCGGTGTTCGCTGAGGATCCCGTTGGCCTCACCGATATGACTGAGTGGTACATCGTCACCGCTGCGAACCCCGGCAAGCTGAATATCGCCCAGCGCGCCGTCACCTTCAAGGGCGAGACCGCCACGCTGCCCTACACCGGCTCCGAGCAGGAGATTACCGGCGTCGAGGCCGTGGGCCTGGCCGACGGACAGACCTTCGAGCTTGCCTACTCCGC
>CAKUFZ010000006.1 GCA_934654475.1 uncultured Coriobacteriales bacterium | reverse complement strand
ACTCTACTTCGGTGCCTTCATTGCTCGCATCGCATTCAAAATCGCGATGATGGCCACGCCCACGTCGCCGAACACGGCGAGCCACATGTTGGCGATGCCCAGAGCGGCGAGCACGAGGATGATGAACTTCACGGCCAGGGCGAACACGATGTTCTGCCACACGATGCCCATCGTCTTCTTGGCCAGGCGAATGGCGCGGGCGATGTTGGAGGGCTTGTCGTCCATGAGCACCACGTCGGCGGCCTCGATGGCGGCGTCGGAGCCCATGGCGCCCATGGCGATGCCCACGTCGGCGCGGGTGAGCACGGGGGCGTCGTTGATGCCGTCGCCCGCAAAGGCGAGCTTGCGCTTGTCGCCCTCGGCGGCGAGCAGCCTTTCTACCTGCTCGACCTTGTCGGCGGGCAAGAGCTGTGCCTTGTACTCGTCCAGTCCCAGCTTTTCGGCCACGGCTGCGGCCACCTCGGTACGGTCGCCGGTGAGCATGACCGTCTTCTTCACGCCCACGGCGTGCAGGTCGGCGATGGCCTGGGCAGAGTCGGGCTTCACGACGTCGGCGATCACGATGTGGCCGATGTAGCGCCCGTCGAGCGAGACGTGCAGGATGGTGCCGGTGAGCTCGCAGGCGTGGTAGTTCACGCCGTGGCTGACCATGAGCTTGTCGTTGCCCACGAGCACCGCATGCTGCTCGATGGTGGCGACCACGCCGTGGCCGCTCTCCTCGCGCACCTCGGCGATCTTGCTTTGGTCGATGTCGCCGGTGTAAGCGGCCTTGATGGACACGGCGATGGGGTGGTCGGAATAGGCCTCGGCATGGGCGGCCATGCTCAGCAGCAGGTCGGGGTCCACGTCGGTCTCGGCGTGCACGGCCACGACGTTGAACGTGCCGTTGGTGAGGGTGCCGGTTTTGTCGAAGACGACGGTGTCGACCTCGGAGAGGGCCTCAAGGTAGTTGGAGCCCTTCACGAGCACGCCGATGCGCGAGGCGCCGCCGATGCCGCCAAAGAAACTGAGCGGCACGGAGATGACAAGGGCGCACGGGCAGCTCACCACGAGAAATGTGAGGCCGCGCAGAATCCAGTCGCTCCAGGCACCCATGCCAAGAAGCGGCGGCAGCACGGCGAGCAGCAGGGCCGCGCCGGTGACGGCCGGGGTGTACCAGCGGGCAAAGCGGGTGATGAAGTTCTCGGTCTTTGCCTTCTTCTCGCTGGCGTTTTCCACAAGCTCCAGGATGCGGCTCACCGTGGACTCGCCGAAAGGCTTGGTGGTGCGCACGTGCAGAAGGCCCGTCATGTTGATGCAGCCCGAGACGACCTCGGCGCCCGTCTCCACATGGCGCGGCACGCTCTCGCCGGTGAGGGCGGAGGTGTCGAGCTGGCTTGCGCCTTCCGTCACAACGCCGTCGATGGGGATGCGCTCGCCGGGCTTCACCACGATGATGGAGCCGACCTCGACCTCGTCGGGATCCACCTGCGCGAGGTCGCCGTCACGCTCGATGTTGGCGTAGTCGGGCGCGATGTCCATCATGGCGGCGATGGACTTGCGGCTCTTGCCCACCGCGTAGCTCTGGAACAGCTCGCCTACCTGGTAGAACAGCATGACGGCTGCGCCTTCGGCCATGTGGGGGTCGGTGTCGGGAAAGAACACCATCGCAAATGCGCCCAGGGTGGCCACGGTCATGAGGAAGTTCTCGTCGAACACCTTGCCGTGGCGGATGTTGTTGAAAGCCTTGCCGACAACGTCGTAGCCGGCGATGGTGAAGGGGATGGCGAACAGCACGAAGCTCGCGTACACGTCGCCCGGCGTGCCGAACGCGGCCTCAAGCACGCCCAGCTCGTCGAGGGCGAACACCACGGCGAAGATGCCCAGCGCGACAAGGATGCGCACGAGACGATGCTGCAGTGACTCCTTCTTACGCTTCTTCTTTTTCGTTTTGCCCTTCGCTGCCTTCGCGTCAGCCATGGTCGTCCTTCTTTCTTGCTGACCCATGCGTCATGCGGTCCCTGTGACGCCCGCGCTTGGGAATTAACATACATTTCAGATTTTCTAAAAACCCGCCAACTGGCCTTTTAATAATTTAACATACATTTGAGTACCCGAAATGTATGTTAAATCCGCCCTCCCTGGCAGATTTCCGAGCCCCGAGCCTCCCCACGTGCCCCGAGCAAGTGCGTCACGCGCGCAAGGGAGGGAGGGCATGGTCGGTCGCGAGTTCCGCAGCCGCGCCACCGGCGCGGCGAGGACTGCCCGAGCAGGCGACCATGCCCTCCCTCCCCAAGGGAGCACAAAGCCTTAGCGAATAATCTCGCAGTCAGGCTCGACGTCCTCCGTGTAGGCCACCACGCGCTCGAGCACCTCGTCGAACTCGGTGTCGTCGGCCTCGAGCGTGAGTTTTTGGGTCATGAAGTTGACGGAGACGGACTTCACGCCGTCGAGCTTGGCGATGCCTTCCTGCAGCTCACGGGCGCAGTTGGCGCAGTCGATCTCGTCGAGCTTGAATACCTTACGCATGATGGCGCTCCTTTTCTCCAGGGCGGTTCTTACCGCCTCTTTGTACGCTGCCGTTATTTGAGTTGTTTACATATGAACAATCGTTCATATGTTTGCCTGCAGTATACGCCGCCTATATGCGCTGTCAATGCAAAACGAAAAAGCCCTCCGACTTTTTGCGTCAGAGGGCTTGCCGGGGCATTGCGTTGCGTTGCAGGCCACGGCTGGGTTGCCGGCCCCGTATCAGGTGCGGTCTGGCCAGTTTGGATTGCATTGGCAAATACAAAAAACGGGCCAGCGACAACGACGTGCCACCAGCCCGCTTTATTCCGTGCCTTGATTGTAAGCTTGCCCTACTTTGCCTGCATGATTGCGTCGATTGCCTTGATGGCGGCGTTGCGCAGGCCGTTTTCCTCAAGGGAGGCGACGCCCTTGATGGTGGTGCCGCCGGGGGAGCACACGGCGTCCTTGAGCACGGCGGGGTGCTTGCCCGTTTCCACGGCCATCTTGCCGGTGCCGGCAATCATTTGCCCTGCCAGCTGGTAGGCCACCGCGCGGGGCACGCCGTACTTCACGGCGGCGTCGCCCAGGGCCTCCATGAACATGGCGACAAAGGCGGGGCCGCAGCCCGTCACCGTGCCGGCGATGCCCATGAGCGCAGCGTCCACAAAGACCACGAGGCCCGTCGCCTCAAGGATGGGGCGCACCACGGCCAGGTCCTCCTCGGTGAGGGAGTGGGTGGACTCGCAGACCCAGACGCCCTCGTTGACCTGCACGGGCGTGTTGGGCAGCACCGAGATGTGGTGCGTGCCGGGCACGAGCACCTGCTCGTACTCGCCGAAGGGCATGTTCACGGCCACGGAGACCACGATCTTCTCTGCCAGCTCGTCTGCGATGGGCGCGCAGACCTCGTCTACCAGGTAAGGCTTTACCGCGATGAACACGACGTCGGACGCCTCGACGACCTCTTCGGCGCTTGCGCAGGGGTTGATTCCCAGCTTGCCGCAGTTGGTGCAGAGCTTGTCGTAGTTCTTGGCGCAGGCGTAAATGTTGCCCGCGGGCACTGCCTCGGCGCGAAGCAGGCCCTTGGCGATGGCCTTCGCCATGTTGCCGAAGCCGATAAAGCCGATCTTGGTACACGGAACGTCTGACATAAGATCCTCCTGGTTGGTGTCGTTGCAAGGGTGCAATTGCATGGGCATATGATGCCACATGGCGGGCACGATTAAAACGGGTTGTCACATGCGCGAAACCTGCGCACGTGCTGCGGGCGAGAGGTCGCGCGTGTGCTGCGGGCGTGAGACCGAGCATATGCTGCGGGTGAAACATGCGTGTGTCGTGGGCGAAACGTGCTCGATCCCCGAGTGGCCTGCCCATGCCGCCCCGGTTGCCGTCCATGAAAAGGCCCGTTAGCCAGAAAGCTAACGGGCCTGGACGATGCAATGCGGACTTAGGCCTTCGCGGCCGGGCCCCAGGCGAGGCTCACGGCACCCGGGCCCAGGATGGAGGCGAGCACGGGGCCGCCCTCCTTCACGCGCACGTTGATACCGCTGAACTTGTCGCGCACGCAGCGCAGAAGCTCCGTGCAGGCGCGCCCCTGCGTGCCGAAGTAGGTGAGCGTGAGGATGCGCGGGGCGTCGGTGGGCACGAGTTCCACGAGCTCGCGGGCGAGGTTCTGCACGCCGCGGGTCGTCTTCACGTGGATGACCGCGCCGTCGCGCACGCTGAGCACGGGGTAGCGGTTGAGGAAGGTTCCCACCGACAAGGGAATGAGTGCCAGCCGGCCGGTGTGGCGAAGCGTCGCCGTGCTCGGCACGGAGAAGCCGATGCCCTGGTCGGCACGGGCGGCCTCAAGGGTCGCCACGATGTCGTCGAACGAGGCACCCGACGCGTCGAGCTTGCGGGCGAGGCTGGCAAGCGACTCCACGCCGCAGATGGTGCTCATGGAGTCGAGCACCTTGATGCGCGGAAGCCCGGCGGCGCCGGCCGCAGCGGCGGAGTTGGCCTCGCGGCTCGTGGCGCCCACCTTGTTGCGGATGGCGGAACGCACCTGGTCAGCGGCCTTGCAGGCGCTGCGGTAGCAGCTCGACACCTTTGCGGAGGTCGTGATGCACACCACATCCGAGCCCGTCTCGACAAGTCGGGAAAACGCCTGCTGGAAGGCCTCGGGCTTCGCCCCGTGGGCCTCGGTGAGGCGCTTGTCGTGCAGGGCCTGGGCGAAGTCGCCGTTCTCGCCCATGAACGTTTCTTCGTGCAGCTCGCCGTCGATGCGGTAGGTCATGGGCACCATGGTGACGCCCAGGCGTGCGGCCTCGGCGCGGGTGAGGTTGGCGCTGGAGTCTACGACTAGCGAGAGCATATGGTTGCCACCCCCATCTGGCGGAACTTCTCGTAGCGCTCCTGCAGCAGCGCGTCGGTGGGGCGAGCGGCGAGCTCGTCGAGCGTGGGCACGAGCGCCTCGCGCAGGTTGGCGGCCACGTCGGTGGGGCTACCGGTGCCCTCGCTTACGATGCGGTCGATAATGCCCAGCTCAAGGAGCTTGTCGGCCGTGAGGCCCAGGGCCGCAGCGGCCTCGGGTGCCTTGGAGGCGTCCTTGTAGAGGATCGAGGCGCACCCCTCGGGGCTGATGACCGAGTACACGGCGTTCTCAAGCATCCACACGCGGTCGGCCACGCCCAGGCCCAGGGCGCCGCCCGAGCCGCCTTCGCCGATGACCACGCTCACCACGGGGCACGCAAGGCCCGCCATGGCGACGAGGTTGTCGGCGATGGCCGCGCCCTGGCCGCGCTCCTCGGCCTCGATGCCGCAGTAGGCGCCGGAGGTGTCGATGAGGCACACGACGGGGCGGTCGAAGCGCTCGGCCTGGTGCATGAGGCGCAGCGCCTTGCGGTAGCCCTCGGGGTGGGCCGAGCCGAAGTTGCGGGCCACGCGCTCCTTGAGGTTGCGGCCGCGCTCGGTTGCGATGACGGTCACGGCGCGGCCGCCCAGGCGCGCCACGCCCGCCACCACGGCAGCGTCGTCGCGGAAGCCCCTGTCGCCGTGGAGCTCGACGAAGTCGGTAAAGAGGCTGTCGATGATGTCGAGGGCGGTCGCGCGCTCGGCGCTGCGGGCGTTCTTCACGCGGTCGTAGGCGCAGCTCACCTCGGGCATCGTCGTCGCGCCCTTGACCTTGACGGGCCTTGCGGGGGTCTCCTGCACGGGGCGCGTGCAAGGGCGCACCCACTGCGCGGCCACGTCGGCCGGGGCATGCAGGCTCAGCAGGCGACCCAGCTCGTCGCGCATGTCGGCGCGGGCCACGATGCGGTCCACAAAGCCGTGCTCAAGCTGGAACTCGGCGCTCTGGAAGCCCTCGGGCAGCTTCTTGTGGATGGTCTGCTCGATGACGCGCGGGCCCGCGAAGGCCACGAGCGCCCCGGGCTCGGCCAGGATGACGTCGCCCTCCATGGCAAAGGAAGCCGTGACGCCGCCGGAGGTGGGGTCGGTGAGCACGCACAGGTAGAAGCCGCCCTGCGCCCCGAAGCGCTGGCGGGCGGCCGAGACCTTGGCCATCTGCATGAGGGAGGTGGTGCCCTCCTGCATGCGGGCGCCGCCCGACACGGTGAAGCCCACCACGGGCAGCCCCTCGGCTGCGGCGCGCTCGAAGGTGCGCGAGATCTTCTCGCCCACCACGGCGCCCATCGAGCCCATCATGAAGTCGCCGTTCATGACGAAGATGGCGCAGGGCATGCCCTCGATGGTGGCGCGGCCGCACACGACGGCGTCGGCCTCGCCGGTCTTCGTGCGCGCGGTCTGAAGCTTGCCGGCGTATCCCGGGAAGCCCAAAAAGTCGGTGGCCGCAAGGTCGGCGAACCATTCCTGGAAGCTGTCCTTGTCGCAGGTGATCTCGAGCCTGCGGCGGGCGCCCAGGCGCATGTGGTGGCCGCAGTGCGGGCACACGTCGAGGTCGCGCGCGGCTTCCTCGATGTCGACGATGCGCTTGCACGAGTTGCACTTGGCGTAGAGCCTGCGCTCGGGAATCTCCACGGGCACGTCGTTTGCGCTGCTCTCCAGCGTGTTGCGCGACTTCTTTGCCCGCTTAGTCATGATTGGCATACAGGTGTCCCATCAGGTCCGTGTGGTAGACCCCGCTCAGGAACTCGGGGTTGTTGAGGATATCGAGCTGCAGCTCGGAGTTGTCGCAGACGCCCTCGATGGCAAGCTCGCCCAGGGCGGAGCGCATCTTGCGGATGGCCTCCTCGCGGGTGGGCGCGTGCACGATGAGCTTGCCGAGCAGGGAGTCGTACCACGGGGGCACGACGCACCCCTGGTAGAGGGCCGAGTCGAAACGCACCCAGGGGCCGTTGGGCACATGCAGCGTCGTGATCTTGCCACACGACGGGCGGAAGTTCTCGTCCTCGGCGTTGATGCGGCACTCGATGGCGGCACCTTGGGGGTGGATGTCTTCCTGCTTGAAGGGAAGCTTTGCCCCCGCCGCGCAGCGAATCTGCCATTTGACGAGGTCAAGGCCCGTCACCATCTCGGTCACGGGGTGCTCCACCTGCAGGCGCGTGTTCATCTCCATGAAGTAGAAGTCGCCGGCGTCGGTGTAGAGGAACTCGATGGTGCCCACGCCTGTGTAGCGCACCTTCTTGGCGAGGCGCACGGCGGCGTCGAGAATCTTCTCACGCACGCGGGGCTTCAGGCACGCGCAGGGGCTCTCCTCGAGCAGTTTCTGGTTGCGGCGCTGCACCGAGCACTCGCGCTCGCCCAGGGCCACGGCGTGACCGTGGTTGTCGCAGAGCAGCTGAGCCTCCACGTGGTGGGCGTGCTCCACGAACTTCTCCATGTAGCACTCGCCGTCGCCGAAGGCCGAGAGGGCCTCCGAGTATGCCTCCTGGTAGGCGGCGCGGGCCGCCTCGGGGGAGTCGACGCGACGAATGCCGCGCCCGCCGCCGCCGGCGCGTGCCTTGATGAGCACGGGGCAGCCGATGCGGCGCGCCTCGGCCTCGGCCTGTTCAGCGCTCGTGAGCAGGTCGCAACCAGGCGCCACGGGCACGTTGGCCTCGCGGGCGCAGATGCGGGCGGCGTCCTTGCTGCCGAGCTTCTCGATGACCTCGGCCGAGGGGCCGATGAAGACCACGCCAGCCTCCTTGCACATGCGTGCGAACTCGGCGTTCTCGGAGAGGAAGCCGTAGCCGGGGTGGATGGCCGCCGCGCCCGACTTGAGCGCCACGGTGAGGATGGCCTCCTTGTTGAGGTAGCTCTCATGGGGGCGGGGCCCGCCGATGCAGTACGCCTCGTCGGCCAGGGCCACATGCAGGGCGTCCTTGTCGGCCGTGCTGAAGACGGCGACGGTCTCGACGCCCATCTCTTTGCACGCGCGGATGACGCGCACGGCTACCTCGCCGCGGTTGGCTATGAGAATCTTGCTGAACATTTGGTCTACCTATCTTCGTGCGCGCAAGTGCGGCATCACAGATCGCGGGGGTTGCTTAGGCCTTCTTGGGCATGAGGGCGATGGAGAACTCGCCCGAGACGCACAGGTCCTCGCCCACGAACACCTTGCCCGAGGCAAAGTAGAACGGGCCCTTGTGCTTGGTAAGTTCGCAGCGGATGGACACCTCGTCGCCGGGCACCACGGGGTGCTTGAAGCGGATCTTGTCCATGCTGGTGTAGAAGGTGTCCTTGCCCTGGGTGGCCTCGGCGCCCACGAGGACGCAGCAGTTCTGGGCCATCATCTCGCAGAGGATGACGCCGGGCACCACGGGGTTGCCCGGGAAGTGTCCCTGCAGGAAGAACTCGTCGCCGCGGACCTTGTACGTGCCGCAGGCCACGCCGTCGACGACCTCGGAGGAGTCGAGCAAGAGCATCGGCTCACGGTGAGGCAGAATCTCTTTTAGCGCTTCTCTGTCCATAGTTTCTCCCGATCGCGGATCGCTTTTCGCCACGTTCCACAGGACCTCATGTACGTCCAGTACACATCGGCCCTGTGCGCCTTGCGAAAAGCGATCCGTCTATTCCCGACGTTTTAAGGTGGAAACGAGCGCTGCGCCTAGTAGATCCGGAACAGGACGCGGCCGTATTCGACCAGGTCACCGTCGCTGGCGCAGATCTCGGCGATCTCGCCGTCGCACTCGGCCACGACCTCGTTCATGAGCTTCATGGCCTCGAGGATGCACAGGGTCTCGCCCTTCTTCACCTTCGAGCCCACATGCACGAACGGCTCGGCGCCGGGGGAGGGGGCCACGTAGAACACGCCCACCATGGGTGCGCACACCTCGGTGGCGCCGCTGGCGACAGGCGCGGGCGCAGCGGGTGCCGCAGGCTCGGCAACGGCGGCCGGAGCTGCGGGGACAGCTGCGGGAGCCGCAGGGGCCGCAGGCCAGGCGGCGGGCATTGCGGGCGGGAAGGCCGGCCATGCCGGGGGCTGGGCGGTCGAGGCGCCCTCACGCTCGAGCTCGAGGGTCAGGTCGGGCTCCTCCAGCTTGATGCGGGTGAGGCCGCGCTCCTCCATGAGGTCGGCGAAACCGCGCAGGGTCTCAAGATCCATGCTTAGTCCTCCACGTACTTCTTGAACGCAAGGGCGGCGTTGTGTCCGCCGAAGCCCAGGTTGGTAGAAAGCGCCCAGGTGAGCTCGGCCGGAACGGCCTGCTTGCCGGGGGTGTAGTCAAGGTCGCAGTCGGGGTCGGGGGTGGTCAGGCCGATGGTGGCCGGCACCACGCCCTCCTTGAGCGCCAGTGCACACACCATGGCCTCCATGGCGCCGGTGGCGCCCAGCATGTGGCCGTGCATGCTCTTGGTCGAGCTGATGTGGGCGGCGCGGGCTGCCTCCTCGCCCAGGGCCAGTTTGAAGCCGGCGGTCTCACAGGCGTCGTTGAGCTTGGTGGAGGTGCCGTGGGCGTTGATGTAGAGGCCCTCCTCGGGCTTTACGCCGCCCTCTTCCACGGCCATGCGGATGCAGCGGGCGATGCCGTCGGCGTGGGGGTCGGGGCTCGTGATGTGGTAGGCGTCGGCGGTGTTGCCGTAGCCCACGATCTCGGCGTAGACCTTGGCACCGCGGGCGCGGGCGTGCTCGAGTTCCTCAAGTACGAGGACGACCGAGCCCTCGCCCGACACGAAGCCGTCGCGCTCGGCGTCGAACGGCCTGCATGCGGTGGCGGGATCGGGGTTCTTCGAGAGGGCCATGCAGCTCGTGAAGCCGGCGATGGCGTCCTCGATGACGGAGTACTCGGTGCCGCCGGCAAGCGCGGCGTCGATCTGTCCCAGCTTGATGGCATGGAACGCCTCGCCGATCTCGTGGGCCGAGGTGGCGCAGGCCGTGACCACGGGAAGCGTGGGGCCCGTGGCGTGCTGCCTGATGGACACCGCGCCGCAGGGCATGTTGGCGATCATGTTGGGGATCATGAGCGGCGACACCTTGCGCGGGCCGTCGGTGTGGCACTTGAGGGTGTTCTCGATCATCGTGGAGAAGCCGCCGATGCCCGAGCCCACGTAGGTGCCAACGCGCTCGGCTGCCACGTTGGCCTGCACGTTCTCGTCTTCCTCGACAAGCGCGGCCAGGCGTGCGGAGCCCTCGATGAGAAGGCCGGCGTCTGCCACGGCCTCGTCGGAGGCGACGAGCGCGTAGTTGATGGCGGGGTCGTTGCGGCGAAGCTCCTGCTTGGTGAGGCCGTGCTCGAGCGGGTCGAAGCCCTTGACCTCGGCGGCGACCTTCACCTTGTAGGCCTCGGTGTCAAAATGCGTGATGAGGCCGATGCCGCAGGTGCCTTCCTTCACGGCCGCCCAGCTCGTGGGGGCGTCGTTGCCCAGGGGTGTCACGGCGCCGAGGCCGGTGATCACGACTCTGCGTTCCATGTAGCGTGCTCCTTTTGCTCGTGCTTGGGTATTGCTGCGGGCCGCGTGCCTACATCGCGATGCCGCCGTCGACGCGCACGACCTCGCCGGTCACATAGCGCGCCGCGGGGCTTGCGAGGAACGCCACGACTTCCGCCACGTCCTGGGCGCTGCCCATGTAGCCCAGCGGAATCTGCTTGTCGTAGCCTTCGCGCACCTCGGCCGAAAGGCCTGCGGTCATGTCGGTCTCGATGAAGCCGGGGGCGACGGCGTTGCAGGTCACGCCGCGCGGGGCGAGCTCACGGGCGATGCTCTTGGTGAGGCCGATGAGACCCGCCTTGCTGGCGGCGTAGTTTGCCTGGCCGGCGTTGCCCATGAGGCCCACCACGGAGCTCACGTTGACGATGCGGCCCGTGCCCTTGTTGCGCAGCCAGGTGCGGTAGAGGGCCTTCACCATGTTGAACGCGCCCTTGAGGTTGACGTCGATCACGCGGTCGAAGTCGTCGTCCTTGATGCGGCCCAGCAGGTTGTCGCGCGTGACGCCGGCGTTGTTCACGAGGACGTCCACGCATCCCAGCTCGGAGGCGACTTCCTTGCACACGGCGGCGCACTCCTCGGCGTTGGCCACGTCGCACTTCCATGCGTGGGCGCGACGGCCCAGGGCCTCGATGGCCTCCACGGTCTCGCGTGCGGCCTCGTCGTTGCCGGCGTAGAGCACGGCGACGTCGCAGCCGGCCTCAGCCAGGCGCAGCGCGCAGGCGCGGCCGATGCCGCGCGAGCCGCCGGTCACGACGGCCACACGGGCGGGTTGCTCGGCCTGCGCGGCCTGAGCTGCCAGATCTTCAGCCATGGTTAGTCCTCCTTGATGGCGGCAACCACGGCTGCCACCTCGTCGGGCGTCTCACAGGAAAGGGCGCGGGCTTGGGGCAGCGTGCGCTTCACCAGGCCCGTGAGCGTCTTGCCCGGGCCCACCTCGATGAACGTGTCGAAGCCTTCCTCGGCCAGACCTGCCAGCGTCTGCGCCCAGCGCACGGGGCTTGCCACCTGGGCGGCAAGCAGCTCGCGTGCCTCGGCGGCGTCTGCGGGGTAGGGGGTTGCCGTGGCGTTGGCCCACACGGGCGTGTCAGTCGCCCTGAACTCGACGCCTGCCAGCACCTTCTCCAGACCCTCGCGGGCGCTCGTCATGAGCGGGCTGTGGAAGGCGCCCTGCACGGCGAGGGGCATGGCACGCCCGCCTGCCTGCTTGGCGAGGTCGCACAAGGCCGCAATGGCCTCCTTGGACCCCGCGCATACCGTTTGAGCAGGCGAGTTGTAGTTGACGGCGTAGGCTCCGGCCTCGCCGGCCAGCTCTTCGATGCGCTCGGGCGTGAGTTTGAGCACCGCGGCCATGCCGCCGGGGTTTGCCTGGCAGGCCTCGTCCATGAGCTCGCTGCGACGGCACACGAGGCGGAAGGCCTCCTGCTCGTCGAGGGCCCCGGCGAAGGCAAGCGCGGCAAGCTCGCCCAGCGAGAAGCCCGCCACTGCGTCGGCGTGCACACCGGCAGCCTCAAGGGCGCGGGCGCAGGCCATGTCGGCTGCCCACACGCAGGGCTGGGTGTTCGCCGTGAGCGAGAGGGTCTCCTTGCTGGCGTGCCAGCACTGATCGGAGGTCTCGGGGCGCACCTCGTCGCAGCGGGTAAAGACTGCGCGGGCCGCCTCGTTGGCCTGTGCGAGCTCGGCGCACATGCCCTCATGTTGGGCACCTTGACCTGCGAAAAGAATGGCTACCTTACCCATGCGGAGGCACCTCCCAGCACACGCTCGGCATCTGCCATGAGGTCGTTCACAATCTCGGCCGCCGTCTGCTCCTTGTTTACGAGAGCGGCGATCTGGCCGGCCATGAACTGGCCCTCCTGGCCGTTGCCGTCCTGTGCGGCCTTGCGAAGCGCGCCGGCCGACAGGCCGTGCAGCTCCTCGTCGGACTCCGCGGCCTTCTCGATGGCGGCGTAGTTCTGGGTGAACGGTGACTTCAGGCAGCGGATGGGATGGCCCGTGCGCCTGCCGGTGACCGTGGTGGACAGGTCGCGCGCCTTGAGGACGCGGTCCTTGTACTCCTGGCTCACCGTGCACTCCTTGGCCACGAGGAACCTCGTGCCAACCTGCACCCCCTGTGCGCCCAGCATGAAGGCCGCCGCCACGCCGCGACCGTCGGCGATGCCGCCGGCTGCGAGCACGGGGATCTTCACGGCGTCTACCACCTGCGGCACAAGCGTCATGGTGGTGAGCTCGCCGATGTGGCCGCCGCTCTCGGTGCCCTCGGCCACGACGGCCGTGGCGCCCAGGCGCTCCATGAGCTTGGCGAGCGCGACGCTGGCGACCACGGGCACGACCTTGACGCCGGCCTGCTTCCACAGCTCCATGTACTTGGCCGGGTTGCCGGCGCCGGTCACGGCCACGGGCACGTGCTCCTCGGCCACGACCTGGGCGACCTCGTCGGCAAACGGGCTCATGAGCATGACGTTCACGCCGAAGGGCTTGTCGGTCTTCTCACGCAGCTGGTGAATCTGGTCGCGGAGCCACTCGGCGTTGGCGTTCATGGCGGCGATGATGCCCAGGCCGCCGGCCTCGCTCACGGCAGCTGCCAGGCTCGCGTCGGCGATCCAGGCCATGCCGCCCTGAAACACGGGGTGCTCGATGCCGAGCTGGTCGCACAAGGGGGTGCGGATCATGAACTACTCTCCCAGGGTGTTGTCGATGACGGTGACGAACTCGCCGACCGTGGAGGGGTTGCTCTCCTGGTCGATCTCGATGCCGAACTCCTCCTCGCACTGCATGACGACCTCAACGGTGTCCAGGGAGTCCAGGCCCAGGGAGGCAAGGGTGCTCTCGGGGGTCACCTTGGCGGGATCGACCTCGAAGCCTTCCTGCAGGACCTTCTTGACGCGCTCGAGCGTATCGGACATGGTGTCTCCTTCTCGGTTGCGGCGCTCCGGCCCGATGCCGGGTCGCCTGGCTTACTTTCGTACCCAACGGGCGCATGCCCGCCGAAACACATATTACAGCGCGCTGCCCCACTTCAGCAGCGTCGTGGCCACGACAAGGCCAGCTCCAAAGCCTGAACAGCACACCAGGTCTCCCTCGTGCAGGCGCCCCTGGCGGTTGAGGGCGTCGAGCGTGAGCGGGATGCAGGCGCTCGAGATGTTGCCGCTTTCCTGGATGGTGTAGGCAACCTTGTCGCGGTCGAGCCCCAGCTTCTCCACGGCGCTGTCGAGGATGCGCTTGTTGGCCTGGTGGAACACGAACAGGTCGATGTCGCCGGCCTCGACGCCGGCCTCGGAGCACATCTGGCGCACGTCGGAGCAGATGGAGGTCACGGCGAACTTGAAGACCTCCTGGCCGCGCATGTGCAGGTAGGGCTCGGGCTTGGCGGTCGTGTCGAAGGGGGAGTTGCCCTCCATGTTGGGGCACCACAGGGTGTCGTGGGAACCCCTGGTGGTGAGCTTGGTGTAGAGGGGACTCTCGCCGCCGGCACCCAGCACCACAGCGCCCGCGCCGTCGCCGAACAGCACGCTCACGGAGCGCTCCGTCCAGTCGACCATGCGGCTCATCTTCTCGGCCGACACCACGAGCACGCGCTGGGCGGCGCCGCGCGCGAAGTAGCCGTGGGCCACGTCGAGCGCGAACACGAAGCCCGCACACGCCGCGTTGAGGTCGAAGGCCGGGCAGGAGGCGCCGATGCGTTCCTGCACCACGGCGGCGCAGGAGGGCGTGAGGTCGTCGGCGGTGATGGTGGAGCAGATGATGAGGTCGAGCTCGCTGGCCGCCACGCCTGCGTTGTCGAGCGCGGCGCGTGCGGCCGCCTCGGCCAGGTCGGAGCAGGTCTCGGTGGTGCAGCAGCGTCGAGAGCTGATACCCGTGCGGCTCGAGATCCATTCGTCATCGGTGTCGAGGAAGCGGGAAAGGTCGTCGTTGGTCACGACGTGTTCGGGCCGGGCGCTGCCGGTACCCATTACGTGAAAAGCCATGCGTGGTTACCTCGTCGTTTTTTGAGCCGATGGCAGGGTGGTGGCGGATTCTTCGAAGAAGGCCTTGAGCTTGGTGAGCCCTGAGGTGAGCACGGCGCGCTCCTGGGGGTCGAGCGTCCCGGCGAGCGCGTCGATCATGCGGCGGTGGAACAGCATGTGCAGGCGATATGCCCGCCTGCCCTCGCGCGTGAGCTTGACCAGGAAAGAGCGCTGGTCCTCCTGGGAGCGCTCCTTGCTGAGCAGGCCCTTGGTCACGAGCTTGTTCACCGAGGCGGTCGCGGTGGGCACGCGCACGCCCAGGGTCTGGGCCACCTGGCTTACGGGAACGCCGGCGGGGTTCTCCTGGCAGACGCGGCCCACGGCCTCTACCAGGTGCGACTCGGCGATGCTCAAGTCATTGGACTCAAACGACTTGAGCGAGAGCTCCTCGTAGCGCTCGATGGAATGGAAGGTCGAGACAATGAGGTCGTTGAACGCGGTGAAGAACGCCTCGTCGTTGCCGAAGTCTATGTCTGCCTGCGATGCCGTGCTTGTGTGGGCGGCTTCTCCCATTGCCAGGGGTCCTCCTTGTGTCGAATCGGCCGAAGGAAAAGTCTAACATTTTATTTAGTTAGGCTATCTAATTAATTTGCCACCACAAAACATGCGCGATGCTGAGGGTGGATGGGTGCCCAGGCCGGTCAAATCATACAAAAATAGTCAGATTTGAAGTAATCCTACGAAAATAGTCAGATTAGGATTGCAATGGAAACATCGAATGCTTAGACTCCCCGCCTTAGAAAAGAGGGGAGACGCGCTTGGAGAACGCGCCGACGAACCCCCAGGAGAGTATGGAGGATCCAATGGCTGAATCTGCCCTGCTGAGCGTCACAGGCCTCAGCACCCAGGTTGGCGAGAAGCCCATCCTGCATGGCGTCGACCTGACCGTCAATCCCGGCGAGGTCCATGTGCTCATGGGCCCCAACGGCGCGGGCAAGTCCACGCTCGGCAAGACCATCATGGGCGACCCCACCTACGAGGTCACCTCTGGCAGCATTGAATTCGCAGGTCAGGACGTTACCGCACTGTCTGCTGACAAGCGCTCGCTTGCTGGCATCTTCATGAGCTACCAGGCTCCCGTCGAGGTGCCCGGCGTGCCGCTGTACCAGTTCCTGCGCACCATCACCCGCAAGCACCCCGGCCCCAGGATGAGCGGCTCCAAGTTCCGCGCCCACGTGGGCGAGCTGTGCGACCAGCTCAGCCTCAACCAGTCCAACCTGGTGCGCGACCTCAACGTGGGCTTCTCGGGCGGCGAGCGCAAGAAGGTCGAGATGCTGCAGCTGCTGCTTCTCCAGCCCAAGCTCGCCATTCTCGACGAGACCGACTCGGGCCTCGACGTCGACGCCCTCGACGTGGTGGCGCGCGGCATCCAAGCCTACCGCGAGATGTGCGACGGGGCGCTGCTCATCATCACGCACAACACGCGCATCCTGGAGCGCCTTGCCATCGACAAGACCCACGTCATGGTCAAGGGCCATCTCGTGGCCACGGGCGACGGCAGCCTTGCCAAGCAGATCGACCAGACCGGCTTTGCCGCCTATGAGGCCCTCGAGGCCGCGCGCAGCGACTGTGCCGAGTAGGTGAGGCAGATGGCAAACACCGACATCGCCGACTTCACGCAGGCAGGAGGCGGTCTGTACGACTTCACCAAGCCCGAGGAGGGCTATGAGCGTGCAGCCGACGGCCTGACCCCCGAGCTGGTGCGCGAGATTTCCGCCAAGAAGAACGAGCCCCAGTGGATGCTCGACCTGCGCCTCAAGAGCCTGGAGATCTACGAGTCCACGCCCATGCCGCCCAACTGGGGTCCCTCCATCGCGGGCCTGGACATGGACCACATCTCTGCCTATGTGTCGCCCAAGACCGACCAGGCCAAGGACTGGGAAGACGTCCCCGAGGACATCAAGGACACCTTCGAGCGCCTGGGAATCCCCGAGGCCGAGCGCGCGAGCCTGGCGGGCGTGGGCGCCCAGTACGACTCCGAGCTCGTGTACCACAACATGCGCGAGGAGGTGGCGGCCCAGGGCGTGGTGTACTCCGGCATCGAGGAGGCGCTCGAGGGCCCCTACGCCGAGCTCATCCACGAGAAGTTCATGCAGCTCGTGCCGCCCTGCGACCACAAGTTCGCGGCCCTGCACGGCGCCGTGTGGTCGGGCGGCTCGTTTGTGTACGTGCCCGCCGGCGTGAAGGTCGACTTCCCGCTGCAGAGCTACTTCCGCCTCAACGCCGCAGGTGCCGGCCAGTTCGAGCACACGCTCATCATCCTGGAGCCGGGCGCCGACCTGCACTTCGTCGAGGGCTGCTCCGCCCCCAAGTACAACGTGGCCAACCTGCATGCGGGCTGTGTGGAGCTCTACGTGGGGAAGGGCGCTCGCCTGCGCTATTCGACCGTGGAGAACTGGTCGAAGAACATGTACAACCTCAACACGAAGCGCGCCCGCGTGGAGGAGGACGGCTCCATCGAGTGGGTGTCGGGCTCCTTCGGCAGCCACGTGAGCTACCTGTACCCCACGTCGTTTCTCGTGGGCGACCGCTCGAGCTGCGAGTACACCGGCATCACGTTCGCCGGCGCCACCCAGAACCTCGACACGGGCACGCGCGTGGTGCTGCAGGGCAAGGACACGCGCTGCTCCATCAACGCCAAGTCGCTTTCCAAGGACGGCGGCATCTCGACGTTCCGCTCCGCCGTGTGCATCACCGAGGGTGCCGAGCACGCCAAGGCGTCGGTCTCCTGCGCCTCGCTCATGCTCGACGACCACAGCCGCTCCGACACCATCCCCGCCATCGACGTGCGCTGCCGCACTGCCAGCGTGGGCCACGAGGCCACCATCGGCCGCATCTCCGACGACACGGTGACCTACCTCATGTCGCGCGGGTGCACCGAGAGCGAGGCCCGCACCATGGTGGTGAACGGCTTTGCCAACCCCATCTCGAAGGAGCTGCCGCTTGAGTACGCCGTCGAGATGAACAACCTCATCAAGCTCGAGATGGAAGGCGCGGTGGGCTAGCGTGGAGACGACAAACAAGCAGGTACTTAAGCAGGTGAACGAGCTTCCCACTCCCACCTGGAACCATCTGGAGATCAACGGCATCGACATCGAGGTGCCAGCCGCCGAAGGGGCCGCCGAGGCCGTCGAGGGCCGCTTCGAGGGCGCGACCTGCGAGCCTCCCGTGGGCGGCGCAGGCGGGCAGGCCCAGGCCTGGCTCGAGGCCGTAGCCGGCGAGGTGTGCCGCGTGGAGGTGCCCGCAGGCGAGGTGGCCGATGAGTCCATCGTCGTGGACATGGCCCAGGTCGCCCGCGCCGCCTTCGTGCTCGACGTCGTCGTGGGCGCCGGCGCCCAGGCCTCAGTCGTGCTTGTGGGCAACGCGCCCGCCTCTGAGGCGCTCGGCACCACGAGCGGCTGGAGCGTGCGCATCGCGGTGGAAGAGGGCGCCAGGCTCGACCTCTTCTCCGTGGTGGCGTGCGACGCCCCCCAGATGCTCGACAACGTGGGCCTGGTGGCGCAGAAGGGTGCGAGCGTGCACGTGAAGCAGTACGTGCTCTCGGCGCAGCTCTCCTCCACGGGCTTCCACTGCGACCTCGTGGGTGACGGCTCGACTCTCGAGCTCGATGCCCGCTACCTGGGTCGCGGCACGCAGACGCTCGACCTGGGGCACGTCGTGCGCCAGATTGGCAAGCACACCCTGTGCACGATGGGCTTCTCCGGCGTTCTGGCCGACGACGCCTTCAAGTCGCTGCGCGACACGATCGACCTCGTGCGCGGCTGCAAGGGCTCCAAGGGCAGCGAGAACGAGTGCGTGCTCCTTGCCGGCGACGGCGTGGGCAACCAGTCGCTGCCCGTCATCCTGTGCGACGAGGACGACGTCGCGGGCGACCACGGTGCCACCGTGGGCGAGATCAGCCCCGAGCAGCGCGCCTACCTGGTGTCTCGCGGCCTGGCTCCCGAGGACATCCCGGCGCTCGTGATGGAGTCCACCTTCGCCGCGGCCTTCGAGGACGCTCCGGTGCCCCAGGCCCGCGCTGCCGTGCGCGCCGCCGCCGAGCGCGTGCTCGGTGCCGACGTTGTGGCCGACATGCTGGGCGAGTAACATCAACCCGACCGCTTCCACCCACCCGGGCCTGCCGCTTGGTGCCGCCGCCGAGCTGGCTTGCCTGGGCGGGTTCTTCTTCAATGGAGGGAACCTTCCATGGCACGTCTGTATTCCATTGACGCCACCGAAGAGGCGAACCTGGGTATCGCGGGGTGCGTGAGCGCCGCCGCCGGCAGCCCCGAGGTGGCCGACATCGCCAAGAACCCGTTCCGCGCCGAGTTCGCCCTGCTTGCCAACTCTCCCGAGCTCGTCTACCTCGACTCGGCCGCCACGGAGCAGCGCCCGGCCTGCGTGCTCGACGCGCAGCGCCGCTTCTACGAGACGATGAACGCCAACCCCCTGAGGGGCCTCTACCGCCTTTCCATCGAGGCGACCGAGGCCATCGCCCGGGCGCGCGCCCACGTGGGCCGCTTCATCGGGGCGCCTGAGGCCGACGAGGTCGTGTTCGTGCGCAATGCCTCCGAGGCGCTCAACCTCGCCGCGAAGGGCCTTGCTGGCATCTGCGACCTCAAGCCCGGCGACGAGGTGGCCATCTCCATCATGGAGCACCACTCCAACCTCATCCCCTGGCAGCAGCTTTGCCGCACCACGGGTGCGACCCTGGTGTACCTGCGCCCCGAGAAGGGCGGCGACTACGCCATCCCCGACGAGGAGATCGGGGCCAAGATCGGCCCCAAGACCCGCATCGTCTCCATCGGCCAGGTCTCCAACGTGCTGGGTGTGGAGAACCCCGTGCGTGCCATCGCCAAGCGTGCCCATGAAATGGGCGCCTACGTGGTGGTGGACGGCGCGCAGGCCGTGCCGCATATGGCGGTGGACGTGTGCGACCTCGGCGCCGACATGTATGCCTTCTCGGCCCACAAGATCATGGGTCCCATGGGCATCGGCGTGCTGTGGGGCAAGCGCGAGATTCTCGAGGCCATGCCGCCGATGCTCCTCGGCGGCGAGATGATCGACTGGGTGAGCGAGACCGAGGCCGCTTGGGCGCCCATCCCCGAGAAGTTCGAGGCAGGCACGCAGGACGCGGCCGGCGCCTACGCGCTCGACGCGGCACTCACCTATGTGGAGTCCATCGGCATGGACAACCTCGTGGCCCGCGAGCATGCGCTCATGCGCTACCTCGTGACGCGCATGGAGGAGCTGCCCTACATCGAGTTCATGGGCAGCCACGACCCGGCTCGCCACCATGGCGCGTTTTCGTTCAATGTGGCGGGCATCCACCCGCACGACGTTTCGAGCCTGCTCGACGGCTACAATGTGGCCATCCGAGCGGGGCACCACTGCGCGCAGCCCCTGCTTACCTGGTTGGGTGGCATGGGCTCGTCGTGCCGCGCCTCCATCGGCGTCTATAACGACAAGAACGACATCGACCGCCTGGTAGAGGGCCTCGAAGGAGTCTGGGGGATGTTCCATGGCACCAATTAACCCGCTGTACACGCCGGCGCTCATGGAGCACAGCTCCGACCCGGACTACAAGTATGAGATGGAATGCGCCACCTGCACGCACGAGGGCGTGAACCCTTCCTGCGGCGACGACCTCACGCTGTCGCTGCGCATTAGCGACAAGGGCGTCATCGAGGAAGCTGCCTGGCAGGGCATCGGGTGCGCCGTCTCGCAGGCCTCGGCCGACATGATGAGCGACCTCATCACAGGCATGGACGCCCACGAGGCACGCGACTTGTGCGAGGTCTTCAAGCGCATGGCCCGCGGTGAGGAGAAGGACCCCGAGGTGCTCGAGGAGCTGGGCGACGCCGCCTGCTTGCAGAGCGTGGCGAGGATGCCCGCTCGCGTGAAGTGCGCGGAGCTCGCGTGGAGGACGCTGGGGGAGATGCTGGACGAGAGGGCGAAGTAGCGGCCTCTTTTCGTGAGTCTCTCGGGGCCACAGGCAAGGTTCAATGCTCAAACAGTTTCGCCGCAAAAGGCGCGGCGAAAAACTGCGCTTGAACCTTGCCTGTGGCCTTCGTCTGTCTAAGGCGCTGTCACGCCTGGAAAAGCAAGTGAGTGAGTTGTGCCCGCCGTGCAAAGTTCGCACGTTGGGCACGTTTGTGTAGGGGGTGCGGCTATGCCGCATCGGCCTTTTGCGATTCACTGCGGAACTGTGCCTGGGCCTTACCCGCCGCCTGCGGGGGCTGCCGGGGGCGGCGCGGCCACGTTCGGAAAAGACCTGTAAGTGAGTTGTGCCCGCCGTGCAGAGTGCGCACGGTGGGCACGTTTGTGTATGGAGGGGCCGTCGGGGGCGGCGCGGCGAGGGATGGGTTGAAGTATTTAACGTTTTGACGGGGAGATGGGGTTGGAAACGTGATATTTCTCAACCTGTTGCTCGCGGGGTTGTATCGGTTGGGCGGAAAGCGGCATCCTTGTGCGTGAGAGATGCGAATCTACGGAGGATGAGCCGATGAAGATCGATCGCGCAAGGTGCTTGAAGGCGTTCGAGGAGTATGTGGCCGCGTATGACCCGGCCGACCCCAAGATTGCGCTCAAGGTGGAGCACACGTATCGCGTGGCAGAGCTGGCTGAGGGCATCGCGGCTGATGAGGGACTGGCGGCCGAAGACGTCGACCTTGCCTGGCTGTGCGGCTTGTTACATGATATTGGCCGCTTTGAGCAGGTGCGACGCTACGGCACCTTCAGCGACGCCCGCTCGGAAAGCCATGCCGCTCTGGGCGTGCACGTGCTGCTTGATGAGGGGCGCTTGTGGGATTTCGTGGACGGAGAAGAGGGGGACGGACAGTGTGTCGGTGGGTTGGAGCTGGCTGGAGGCGCCGCGGCTTTCTCTCAGTTCATCGCCACGGTCGTGGGTACCCACAGTGACTATCGCCTGCCTGAGGGGCTCGATGCGCGCACACGTATGTTTTGCGACATCCTGCGCGACGCCGATAAGGTGGATATCTTGAAGGCGGTGGGGGAGGCAGATATCTCCCAGGTGCTCGATGTCCCTTTGCCCGAGATTCTTGCCGGTGACATTTCGCCTGCCGTGCGCGACGCCTTCTACGGCCACCGCACCGTCAAGCGTGCCGAACGCTCCACGCCGACCGACATTGTGGTGAGCTATCCCTGTCTGCTCTTTGAGGTCGTGCACCCTTATGGCCTGCGCGTTGCCTGCGAGCAAGGCTACGTGTGGAAGCTCCTGGGACTGCCGTTCAGCAATCCCGCCACCGCCGCCGAAGTCACCCGTATGGCCGAGCACCTCCGCGACTGGCTAGCCGAGCGCACGGCGTAGGGGGCCGTCATATGAAAGCCCGCCGGTTGTGAGACCGACGGGCCCGGGTAGTTCAGAAGGTTGTGCAGTGGTAGGAATCTGATGCGGCCCTAGTCCTGATTCTCCTCGGGTGCGAGACCGATGAGCGTGCCGGAGAAGTCGCGGACGGCACGAAGGCTAATGCCTCGATCCGTGCCGTCACTGTACGTAAAGACGTTGCCTACGGCCTCGCCTTTTGCGTCCTTTGTCATGGACTTCACGTCGGTGAAGTTGCTCACGACTTCAGGCTCAGTATTTGAGCCTGAAGGATTGGCATAGGTGACGGCACCGCTTCGGGGGTTATAGGACAGGCCAAACTTGGCATAGGGCTCGAATAGGCCGATGAGCTCGGCGGTGCTGGTCTCAGACATCTCTGATGCATCGGTGGCTTGTTCGGCTGCGGCATTCAGGCTGGTCTCCTCAGTTGCTAGGCCACCTGCCTGCTGAGGAGCGAATGTGCTCCAGGAGGTCACGGGGACGGTGCCGTTTACGACGTCGTCATCCAAGGTGGGTGAGATATCCAGGCCGGTGGGCTTGTTGCTTACCCTGTCATAGGCAACTACCAGGTCGACGGCATCGACACCCGTGTTCTTGCCATGCATGTAGTCGCCCTCGCCGGAGGCAATGAGCGTGCCGCTCTGCGGGTCGTAGATGGCATGGACTGCCTGGCCCTTGTAGGTTATGGCGAGAGTGTTTTGCGTCGTGCCCTCGTCGTAGGTTTCGGTTGCGATTTCCCAATCGAGCCCGAAGTCTTTCAGCGTGTCGAGGAAGGTGGTCACTTTGCTTGCTTGCAGATTTCCTTCGGATGTGACTTCGACCGCCGTGGAGTCGTTGCTTGCTGCGACGCTCGTGATGAGGTAATTGTCAATGACCTGCGAGGCGGAAACTGAACCACCGTAGGGGTTTTCGACGCCCGCCGCTTCTTCATCCGTGCTAGTAGCGGTGTCACCCGATTGGGCGGCGCCACCTATTGAAAAGCGGCCCTCCACGGCTTCGGCGCCAATCTGGTCAGCGGTGTCTTCTGTTGCGCTCGAGAAGGGTGCCTCGCTTGCCACTTCCGTGGTCTCGACGTCCGCGTCGGTAGAACTCTCGATGTCGGCGGGGTTGAACGTGTACTGATAGGCTGAGCCGCCGTTGGGCAGGCCCCAGTACGTCGTGCTGGCGAAAGCTGCCGGCACACCAACGATAAGCAAAGACGATGCGATGAAAGTCGCGCAGGTCGTTTTCTTGATGTTCATGATTGCCACGATTCTTTCTTCGATGGCGGTCTTGTTAAAGGCGCTGCACAGTGTGAGCGGTGCCAGACCGCTTTTGGATTCTTCCATTGAGATGAGGGCGCGTGCATAGCGGGCCCGGGTGGTGCCTGGGTCGTTGCGGCCGAGCAGGCGCACGACTGTCTCGTCGCAGGCAAGCTCGATGTCGCGCATGGCCAGGACCCACATAATCCAGGCCATGGGGTTGAACCAGTGCAGGCACACCGCTGCTGCCAGAGCGAACTTAAGCGCCACGTCGTGCCTGCGCACATGGCACAGTTCATGCGCTAGCACAAAGCGTGCCTGGGCATCGTCCATGGCCTCGGCGTGCAGGCAGGTTTTGGGGATAAGCACTACGGGATGTAGCACCCCATAGGTAAGGGGAACAGGGATCTCGTCGGATTGCCGCAGCTCAACGGCTTGCAGTGCGCCCGTCTCTTTGCATGCCTCGTTGAAGAGGGCAAGCGTCCGCTCGTCAGTCACGGGGAGTGAGGAGGCAAAGCGGTTTTTGCTGCGCAGGTAGGAGAGGGCAAATCCGCTTGCGCAGATGACGGTCCCTGCCGCCCAGAGGACGTTCCAAGGAACGGCGGGCAGTTCCTGCGATTCTGGTTTGACCGGCGTGTCTGCCTGGGTGTTTGCTGTTGCCGAGTTATTCCGTGCTGATGAGCTGGGTGCGGACTCTGAGGCAGTTGCCGTACTACCTTGCATTGCCGCATTGTCGTCCATTGCCGTCGTGGCCTCAGGTGCCGTATTACCTGATGCCTGGGCGAGTGCGTTCGTGTCGTTTGCTGATTCCGGAGCTGCCGTACTACCGGCATCTGCCTGGCCAAACAGTGTGCCGACTTTCTCAGCCACAGCTTGGACAGGCTTTTCGAGCAGCGAGTAGGCGTTGACGGGCATGGGCATGGCGACGGGCGCGAGCAGTCGCAGAGCCACGAGCATCCACAGCACCACGAACGTCGTCTTGGGCAGGCGCTTGAGCAGCAAGGCCCGTGCCACTACAACGGCGAGCGCCATGGCGGCGCCGGTGAGGCTCATGGAAAGCAAATCGACTGTCGGCATGTCCGTCTCCCGTCTTCTGCCTGCAGGCTACTCGAGCTCGTCGACAATGCGCTTGAGCTTGTCGATTTCTTCGCGGGAGAGCTTCCGATGATTGAGAAGCGCCGCTACCAGGCCGCTTGCCGAGCCGTCGAACACTTTGTTGATGAGCTCGTCGGCCTGGGCCTGTTGCACCTCCTCTTTGGGGATGATTGCGCTGCACATGAAATGGGGTTCGGTTCGTTCTATGGCGCCCTTCTCGATGCAGCGTTTGATGATGGTGCGCGTCGTGTTGACGTTCCAGCCAACCTCGTCCTTGAGCACCTCGCACACGTGCTTGGCGGTGCAGGGCCCCTCGCGCCAAAGCACGTCCATGACCTTGAGCTCGGAGTCGAACAGCTGAACCTCCATGACGCAAAACCTCTTTCTGGCACTTGTTAATACGACTGCGGTAGTACGGCGAAAAGAATACTACTGCGGTAGTACAGAGAAGTCAACAAGAATTCGTTTGGCGTTTGATGCGAGACGCGACTAAGACTGGCCTTCGAAACCGTAAGAACTTTCGATAGACCTGAATACTTGCTTTCAAAACAGCAAAACTTTCGATTCATCGAAAGTTTTCTGCTATATTGGGCAAAACGTTCGATACATCGAAAGTTCCGGTGATTCGCATGAAACCAACGCTTGTCCCACGTCCGCTCTACGACGAGGTTATCGACTCGTTCGTTGGGACTCCTGAGGTGAAGGTGCTCGTGGGAGTGCGGCGTTGCGGCAAGTCGTCGCTGCTCTCTTTGCTTGCCTGCAGGCTGCAGGAGCGCGGGGTGCCCGAGCGATGCATCGTCCAGCTGAAGCTCGACGGGTACGACGTTCCCCTCAATCCGGATGCGGCTTGGCTCGATGGGCAGATTCGCCCACGCCTCGCCAAGGTTTCGGCTGATGAGACGGCATACGTGCTGCTCGATGAGGTGCAGGAAGTCGACGGATGGGAAGATGTTGTGCGGCGAGTGAACTCGCTGCCGAACACGCAGGTTTTCATCACGGGATCGAATGCCCGGCTGCTGTCTGGCGAGCTTGCGACGTTGCTGTCGGGCAGGTACGTGGAGATACCCGTGTATCCGCTCGGTTTTGAGGAGTACCTTGCTTTTGGCGAGGCGTTTGGGTGGGATGTCTCCTCGCGGGAAGGCCTCTTGGCTGACTATGTCGCCTTTGGCGGGATGCCTGCTCTGTTCTCGTATGCGCGCGGGGATGTGGCGTCGTATGAGCGGGTACTGTCGGGCATTTTCGACACGGTCATCCTGAAGGACGTCGTCGCGCGCTCTCACGTCAAGGACGTTGATTTGCTTGCAAAAATCGTGCGCTATGTCTTCTCGACCTCGGGTAACCTGTTTTCAACAAAACGCGTGGTAGATGCACTGGTCTCATCAGGTAGGAAAGTGTCGCAGGAAACCGTTGACAACTACCTGAGCGCCTTGGTCGACGCCAAGGTAATGGCCGAGTGCGAGCAGCTTGGCTTGGCTGGCAAGGACGTGCTGCGCCCCCAGCGGAAGTTTTACCCTGTCGACAATGGGTTGCGCAACCTGACGATTGGCTTCAACCGGACGCGTGATATGGGCTATCAGCTTGAGGCGGTCGTGTTCAACGAGCTCGTTCGCAGGGGTTGGCGGGTCAATGTTGGAGCCCTGCCCTCTGGAGAAGTCGACTTTGTGGCTGAGCATCGGGACGAGCGTATCTATATTCAAGTGTGCCAGTCCGTGCTTGACGATACGACGTTCAGCCGCGAAGTGGCCCCGTTGGAGGCCGTCCACGATTCCTTTCCCAAGATTGTTCTGGTTGTCGACAGGTGGAAGCTCGGCACGACGCCGAGCGGCGTGCGTATTGAGAATATTGGGGATTGGTTGCTCTCGGGCAGCATGCCCTCCTAGATTGGCAGATGAACCCTGGTGCTCAGACGGTTTCGCCGCAGAAAGCGCGGTGAAAAACTTCGCCCGGGGTGTATCTGCCGACATCGCGGGCGATGGCGGCTCGGTGATATGAAAAGCCCGCCGGGCGTGGGACCAGCGGGCTGAGTGGGGTTTGGGGGATGTGTACGGGCGAGGGCCTGGCTGGGGGTGTTATGCGATGAACGTCGCGCAGGTCGTTTTCTTGATGTTCATGATTGCCATGATTCTTTCTTCGATGGCGGTCTTGTTAAAGGTGTGCGGGTTCCCGATTGGATACCGTACAGAATAGCTATTTGCCAATTCGTGTAGTATTTTGGCTGTAGAATT
This sequence comes from uncultured Coriobacteriales bacterium, assembly GCA_934654475.1. Classification (GTDB taxonomy): domain Bacteria; phylum Actinomycetota; class Coriobacteriia; order Coriobacteriales; family UMGS124; genus UMGS124. The sequence continues at coordinate 89,192 of CAKUFZ010000006.1, read as the reverse complement.
TACCAATTCGTGTAGAGGGGGCCTGTATGTTGCGTCGCAAGGTCACTGAGCGTCTTTTGGAGTGGAAGCGAATCTCGCATAAGGCCCTTCTCGTCACGGGGGCGCGCCAGATTGGTAAAAGCTATGCCATACGTGACTTCGGCCGCTCGAACTATGGGGTCTACTACGAGGCCAACCTGCTGCTTGACGCCGACGCTCGTGAATCCCTTACAAAAGCTCGGGATGCGGCGGATTTTGTGTCCCGCGTCGCGATGCTCTCCAAGCAAACCCTGGTTGAGGGCGATGCACTCATCTTTGTCGACGAGATTCAAGAGTTCCCGGAAATCGTCACTCTCATGAAAGCCCTGGTGGAAGACGGGCGTTTCTCATATGTGTTCTCGGGATCCATGCTGGGGACGGAGTTCAAGGGAATCTCGTCGTTTCCTGTGGGATACGTTGAGCGCATCACCATGCGTCCGTTGGATTTCGAAGAGTACTGCTGGGCTGTCGGGGTGTCCGCCGAGGTGTTGGCGGGCATTCGCGATCATATGGTGAACAGGGTTCCTGTCGAAGATTACGTGCATGAAGCCATGTTGCGAAACTTTCGCTCCTACCTCGTGGCGGGCGGAATGCCCGAAGTGGTGCAGGACTATATCGATTCCTCATACTCTCTCATACGCACAAGGCAGCTGCAAAGTGAGCTGGTCGATCAATATAGGACCGATATTGCGAAGTATGCCGGTAAGCGAGCTTTTGCGGTGCGCTCCATCTTTGATCGTCTCCCGTTGGAGCTTGAGGGGGAGAATCACCGTTTCATCCTATCATCGCTCAGAGAGGGCGCGCGTCTCGATGAGTACGTGGAAGACTTTCTTTGGTTGACAAATGCGGGCGTTGGACTCAACGTGTCTCGTGCGACCGAGGCAAGAAGCCCGCTTCTGCGTACCGAAAGCGCGTCCTTCTTCAAGCTATACGAGTCTGATACGGGCATGCTCGTCTCTCGCTATCCGCAAAGCACTGCCCGTGCAATCTACCTTGACCAGAAGAGCGCTAACCTAGGCGGTGTTTTCGAGAATGCCGTGGCTCAGGAGCTTGCCGCGTTAGGAATACCCGCTTGGTATTATTTTACGACCGCTGAGGGCGAGGTCGATTTTCTTATTGACGGCAAGAAGGGGAAGGTTGTTCCTATTGAGGTTAAGTCGGGCGTGAAAGTGCATGCCCATGTCGCACTCGATAATCTTCTGGCAAAGCCCGGTCTTAAGATTCCAGAAGCCATCGTCTTATCTCGAGAGAATGTTTCCCAAGAGGGCAAAGTGACGTATTTGCCCATATATATGACCTTTTGCTTGGATGAACTCGTTGAGCGGGAGGCTGACGCCGGGGATTTTCGGTTTGCCCCGGTAGCACTGTGAAGCCGGCGGGGCTGGTAGCTTCTGGGTGGGATTGGCTGCTTTTGCGTCTGCGCCCCCTAGCTCCTACTTATGTGCGGGGCAGTGCTCGGAGACGGGGCGGGGCACGTTCGTGTCGGCGCCCAGGCCGGTGGTCAGAACGTCGGGGGCCTGGCCGGCAAGCGCGTCCTGCACGGCGTCGGCGAGCGCGCCGATGAGGCCGGGGGCGTCGTTGAGTGCGTGCACGTACGTGAAGCGGGCACCCTCGCCGGCATGCTCCATGAACGTCGCGCGCAGGTCGCGGTCGACCTCGATGGCCGTCTCGGTGTTCTCGGCGGTGAAGATGGGGCACACGACGCAGATGTCGCGAACGCCCTGCTCGGCCAAGGCCACCACGGTCGGCTCGGTGAGGGGCTGGAGCCACTTGCGGTTGTCGAAGCGCGACTGGTAGCAGGTGAGGGCGTCCTGCTCGGGAATGCCGAGCGCCTCAGCGAGGAAGTCGCGCGTGGCTTCAACTTGGTCGCGATACGGGTCGCCGGCCTCGATGTCGGCCAGCAGCGTGGAGTGGCAGCTCACGAGGAACTTGGAACCGGGCGTGTAGGTCCAGGCCGTCTGCACGGCCTCGATAAGCGCCTCGCGCCATGCGGGCTGGTCGTAGAAGCTCGGCACGTCCACCACGCGGGGCTTCCAGCCGCGCTTGCCCAGCTTGGCGATCTGCGCCCGCGCCTCTTTGAGGCAGGTGCCGGCACAGGCGTTTACCTGCATGGGGTAGCAGGGGAGCAGCACCACGGTGTCGCATCCGGCTTGCTGCAGCTCCTCCAACCCCGCAGCGATGCTTGGGTTGCCGTAGCGCATGGCGAGCACCACGCGGGCGCCCGCCTCCCCGCGCAGGCGCAGGGTTTCTTGCAGGTGCGTCGCCTGAGCCTTGCTCGCAATCATGAAGGGGGAGCCTTCCGGCGTCCAGAACTCGCGGTAGTTGTCCACCGTGCGCTTCGGGCGCGTCTTGCAAATGTGCTGCACGAGGGGCTTGCGGATGAAGTACGGTGCGCTGATGATGGCGGGGTCCATGAGGAACTCGCCCAGATAACGCGCGATGGCCTCAACGGTGGGCTCGTCTGCGGTACCGGTGTTCATAAGCAGGACGCCGAGCTTCATGATGAATGTATCCCTTCGTGGACAGTGACCGACGTGTCAAGTGTAGCGAACCCGAGGCCGCGCTTCTGCCACGGCTCGATTGCATTTTCACAAGGAGTGACAGCCTGGGCCCGCGATAGTGTGCCTGACAAGCGCGAACGGCAATGACTCGAAAGACGGCTCCCACCTCGCCTATCTTGCCCATGCTACTCAAAACTGTCCGGTGTGGGGTTATACTGGTCGCATCTATATATAGGTACCAAGGGGAGATAGAAAGGAGTGCGTTCATGTCGCCCATCATCTGGCTCGGCATCACCGTCGCACTGGGCCTGGCCGAGGCCGCGGCGCCTGCGCTCGTGTGCCTGTGGTTCTGCCTGGGCGCTGCCATTACCTTTGTCGTGAGCTTCTTTGTGTCCGACTTGCTCGTGCAGGTCATCGTCTTCGTGGTGTGCTCGGCGCTGGGTTTGGCGGCGCTGCGCCCCTTCATGAAGAAGTCGAGCGAGTCCAAGGAGAAGGACGCCGTCACGAACTCCGACGAGTACGTGGGCCGCTCGGTCACCGTGGTGCAGGGCATTCCCCAGGACGGCACGGGCCGCGTGCGTCTGGCCGACGTCTCGTGGACCGCTCGCACCAAGGACGGCTCGGCCCTGTCTGCTGGCAGCAAGGCGCGCGTCGAGGCGGTGGAGAGCACCGTCCTGGTCGTCAGCCCGCTCGGCTAACGTACGTGCAGCTTGTTTGATACGAAAGTTCCGCAGCTACGAAAGGGGTTCTACCTATGATGTACGGAACTGACCTGACCGGCATCCTGGTCGTCATCATCGCCGCGCTCATCGTGATCTATGCCATCTCGCGCTGCATCCGCATGGTGGAGCAGACCGACGCATGGATCATCGAGTTCCTCGGTACCTACCGTTCTACCTGGAAGGCCGGCCTGCACCTGAAGCTTCCCTTCGTTGAGAAGGTCGCCGCCAAGGTCTCCCTCAAGGAGAACGTCGTCGACTTCGAGCCGCAGACCGTCATCACGCGCGACAACGTCACCGTCAAGATCGACACCGTCGTCTTCTTCCAGGTGACCGACGCCAAGCGCTTCTGCTACGGCGTGAGCGACCCCATGGCCGCCATCGAGAACCTCACCGCCACCACGCTGCGCAACATCATCGGCGACCTCGAGCTCGACCAGACGCTCACCTCGCGCGAGTCCATCAACTCCCGCATGAGCATCGCGCTCGACGACGCCACCGACGCCTGGGGCATCAAGATCAACCGCGTCGAGCTCAAGGACATCGAGCCCCCGCAGGCCATCCGCGCCTCCATGGAGAAGCAGATGAAGGCCGAGCGTGAGCGCCGCGAGGCAATCCTGCAGGCAGAGGGCGAGAAGCAGTCGGCCATTCTGGTCGCCGAGGGCGAGAAGCAGTCTGCCGTTCTTCGCGCCGAGGCTGCCAAGCAGGCGCAGATCCTCGCCGCCGAGGCCGAGAAGGAAGCTGCCATCCTTAGGGCCCAGGGTGAGGCTCAGGCCATCCTTGCAGTTCAGAAGGCTACGGCCGAAGGTATCGAGATGGTGAAGGCCGCCGGTGCCGACCAGGCAGTGCTTACCCTCAAGAGCCTCGAGGCTCTCGCGCAGGTGGCTGACGGCCAGGCGACCAAGATCATCATCCCCAGCGAGATTCAGGGCCTGGCGGGCCTCGCCACCACCGCAGGCGAGCTTTTCCAGTCCACGAAGTAGGCGCGCTGCCGGTTTAGAACGCGGCGTTCAGCCACAGGTTTTCTCCAGCGCCCTCGATGCACGTCGGGGGCGCTTTTTTGTCGCTTAGCGGGCTGTGGACCCGCGTCGTCTCCAAGCGCACTATGATAGCGCGCATCTCACTTGCGCTTCGCCTGCTGGGTTTTCGGTGCACGCCTGTGTGCCGGACCAGGGGTAGAGCGCCCCTACATGCAAAGGAGTTTCCATGCCTGAGAGTTGCAATCCCACGTACTATGAGCTGGGCGCCCAGGGTTCGGCAATTCGAGAGCTGTTTGCCTACGGCCTGGCCCGCAAGGCGCAGATCGGTGCCGACAAGGTGTTCGACTTCTCCATCGGCAACCCCTCCATCCCGGCTCCCGCCCAGGTGAAGCAGGCGTTCATCGAGGCTCTCGACACGCCCGCCGTCGAGCTGCACGGCTACACCCCGGCCCAGGGCTACGTCTCCACGCGCACGGCCATTGCGAACAGCCTGAACGAGCGCTTCGGCACCCAGTACGACGCCAGCATGCTCTACATGACCATGGGTGCGGCCGCCGCACTCGACGCCAGCATCTGCGCCCTTACCGAGCCGGGCGACGAGATCGTGGTCATCGCCCCCTTCTTCCCCGAGTACCGCATGTGGATCGAGAACGCCGGCTGTACCTGCGTGCTGTCGCCTGCGTGCCAGGACACCATGTACCCCGACCTCGCCGACCTTGCCGGCCGCATCGGCCCCAAGACGCGTGCGGTCATCATCAACTCGCCCAACAACCCCACGGGCGCCGTCTATCCCCGTGAGGTGCTCGAGGGCGTCGCCGACATCCTGCGCCGCGCGAGCGAAGCCAACGGCCGCACGGTCTACCTCATTGCCGACGAGCCCTACCGTGAGATTGCCTACGCCGACGTCGAGGTGCCGTGGGTGCCCGCCATCTATGAGAACACTGTGGTGTGCTACTCCTGGTCGAAGTCGCTGTCGCTGCCTGGCGAGCGTATCGGCTACGTTCTCGTGCCCAACACCATGCCCGCCCACAAGGAGGTTTACGCCGCCATCTGCGGCGCCGGCCGTGCCCTGGGCTATGTGTGCGCCCCCGCCATTGTGCAGAAGGTGGTGGAGAAGTGCTGCGCACTGCCTTCCGACGTTGCCGCCTACGCCGCGAACCGCGACATCCTGCTCACGGGCCTGCGCGGCATCGGTTACGAGTGCGTGGAGCCCGAGGGTGCCTTCTACCTGTGGGTTCACGCCCTTGAGCCCGACGCCCAGGCGTTCTCCGCGCGTGCCCGCGACAACCATGAGCTGCTGCTTGTGCCGAGCGACTCCTTCGGCATGACCGGCTGGGTGCGCATCTCCTACTGCGTGGCTAAGGAGACCATCGAGAACTCCCTGCCTGCGTTCAAGGCCCTCTTTGACGAATACCAGGGGTAATGAGCATGTATTACGTGAGCAAACGACTTGAGATCTCCGGTGCCCACGCGGTGAACTCCTGCCTGGAGGGCTATTGCGAGGCGCTGCACGGCCACAACTGGATCGTCGTGGTGCACTGCAAGGCCGCCGAGCTCAACGAGGACGGCATGGTGGTGGACTTCACGCGCATCAAGAAGAACATCCACGGCGTCATCGACCACACCAACCTCAACGAGACCCTGCCGTGCAACCCCACGGCCGAGAACATCGCGAAATGGTGCGCCGACCAGGTGGGTCCTACCTGCTACAGGGTGGAAGTGTGGGAGACCGAAACCAATAAAGCCACCTGGGAACGCGACGAGTGAGCTGCGGAACCTGATGCGCCGCGTTCCACAGGTGCTCACGTACATCTAGTACGCATCGCACCTGTGCGCCTTGCGCATCAGAACCCGCGTTTTAGTGGGCGGAACCTGATGCGCTGCGTTCCGCGGGACCTTACGCGCGGTGCGCACCCCTGGTGTACCATGTGTACGCATCGCCTCCCGGCGCCTTGCGCGTGAGAACCCGCTTTTGGAAGGGTGGAACCTCGTCCGCTGCGTTCTTGCGGTATAAGGGCAGCAATCGAAAAGCCCGGCAACTCAGTGCGATTTTGCGCATGAGTTGCCGGGCTTTTTGTGTATGGCTAGCAGCGGAAAGGTGTCGCCTTACCCTTCGAAGTCCACGTCTTCCACCTCGATGGACTCGATGAGGTCGAGGAGTTCGTGGCGGGAGTGGACGTTGAGCTTCTTGTACACGTGGTTGATGTGGGTCTTCGCGGTGCCTTCGGAGATGACGAGCTCCTCCATGATGTGGTTCATCGAGCGGCCCTTGGCAAGCAGGTAGAGCACCTCGGTCTCACGAGCGGAGAGCAAGAAGGTCTGTGCCACCGTGTCGCAGCGGCGCATGAAGCGGCCCCTCACGGGAGCGTGCGGCTTTGCGGCAGCGGCCGCCTCGCTGGCAAGCTCTTCCTCGCTTGCAATCTCGCCGTCTGCCTCTTCCGGCTCGTTGTCGGGCACCGTCACCGAGCGCAGGGGAGTGGAGTAGTTCGAGCGCGTGAGGTTGGGAGCGGGTCGGGGCGGCAGGTAGCCGATGGCCATGGCGAGGCATACGAGTGCGAGCAAGATGCTGCCCAGCGGCGTGCCCAGAAGGCCCGCATGTACAAAGACACCGCCCACAAGGATGCCCACGGCCAGGCTCGACAGGCCCATGCCAAACACCGAGGCGCTGCGAATCAGGTACTCAAGGCTTGCCCCGCCCATGAACGACCAGGTGAGAGCCAGCGTGACACACACCATCATGGCCGTGCCGCCGTCGTAGGTTGCTGAGCTTGCGACAATGGTTGAGACGCTGACGGAACCATAGAGGCACACAAGCGGGATAAGGAAACTGAAGAACTGGGCAAACGGCCACCCAAAGCTGCGCACGCCGTAGATGGCGAAGCAGGTGATGACGTAGGCAACGCCGATGAACAGCGCCAACGTCACGTCGTTGAGAAGGCCGGGGGCAGGCAGGCTCTGCGCGAAGTGCTCCGATTGGGCGTAGAACATGCGCAGCACGATGCCTGTGCATGCCACCGGCATGGCGACCTTGGCCGCAAAGAGACGAAACTCACCGGGGCGCTCGCTGTACGCCCTGAAATGTGCGACATCGCCGATTGCCGGGGCGGTCTTGAGCAGCATGACCAGAATCGGCGCGTTGATGGCCAGAAGCGCCGCGCACGCGACGTAGCTCCAGGGATCCGGCAGGCGTACGATGATCACTGCTTCGAGCAGAATGGCAAAAGCCGCACCTGCAAACGCGCGCTTTACGATGTCAGGTATATAGGTGCGCGTAAAGAGGTGTGCCAGGAACAAGAAGATGGCCGTGAGGCCCACGCCGAGCGCAGCGCCCACAATTGCCAGGAGCACGACGTTCGCCATCTGCGCCGCCTCAAGAAGGGGAATCGCGCCCACCACGGCTGCGCACACGAGCGACCAGGTGATAGCGCAGGAAGGTTTGCAGAAGTATGCGTAGGCCTCGGCCCGGCGATATGACACGATGCCCGCAAACACCGCCATGGCCAAGAAGAACGGGATGGATACGGCATGCGCCGCCTCGGGGGCAAAGGTGGCCGTGGTGGCATGGAAGATGCTGAACGGTGCCTGCAGGGCGGCCCCGAACGCAAAGGCCAACGCCGCGCCTGTTCCCGGTTCGGCATGCTGCTCGTTGAATCCCAAAGCATGCGTGATCTCACGCGTCCATTGCGACATCGGTTGTCTCCCCCTGGCCCCTTATGTCTTCATACGTTCAGGCATTATACGCATGACTGCTGCATTTAGCGGGGGGCATTCGGGGATAGGTTTGACTTGTTTTGGCCGCGTGCCGGAAGGTTTCGTTTCGGCCACCTTTTAGCCGATGCTTGCCAAGTATAAAGAAAACACCAGGTAAACACCTCATCATCTTGCATTCATGATTCTTGCGGCGGCCCTCATCCAAGAAACGGACCCATCAGAATCGACCATGCGTCTTGAGTCGACACCGACGTGCGCGGGCCAGTATGCAACCGTTGCCGAAAGGCGCGTGCGGCATGTGGGGGACGCCTTGCAGTCGATGCCGCCGACGCTCTCTTCCGGAGTGAGCGCACGAGGCCGGCACGACGCCGGCGCGGGTCCTTTGGCAACACCGGCACCCAAACGGGTGCGAACATCCACCACTATGGAGGGAGAACGTATGGCTAAGCTCACCATGAGCCGCCGTAACTTCGTCAAGGCAACCGCAATCACAGCGGCTGCTTGCGCTCTCGCTTCCTCGACCACCAAGCCGCTGCAGGCTCTGGCCGAGGGCGTCGACGAGAACGCCGGCGAGGTCAAGCGTGTCCGTTCTTGCTGCCGTGCCTGCGGCAAGATCGAGTGCGGCGTGTGGGTCACCGTCAAGGACGGCAAGGCTGTCAAGATCGAGGGCGACGACCAGTCCAACCATTCCCGCGGTCACAGCTGCTCGAAGTCTCAGGCTTCGCTGCAGGCTGCCTATCACCCCGACCGCGTGCGTTACCCCGTCAAGCGTACCAACCCCAAGGGCGAGGACGATCCCGGCTGGGTCCGCATCTCTCTGGCCGAGGCTTTCGAGCTCGCCGGCAAGGGTCTGGGCGAGTGCGTCGACAAGTACGGCGGACAGTCCATCTTCGTTATGTGCGGCACCTCCCGCGTTTGGTCGCTTGGTCCTTACCAGGGCATGAAGCAGCTCTTCGGCACCCCCAACGCTCACCTTGCCTACCAGGTCTGCAAGGGCCCGCGTCACTTCGGCGGCATCATGACCGACGAGATGGGCTCTCCTTGGATGGAGGTCGAGCAGGAGCCGAAGGTCTACGTCCAGTGGGGTACTGAGACCGCAATCTCCAACTACGACACCAACAACCGTGGCGTCAACGACGTCATGGCCCATGCCGCCCACCACATCCTCGTTGACCCGCGCATCTGCCCCTCCGGCAAGGAGGCCGACATCTGGCTGCCCCTGCGCCCCGGCACCGACGGCGCCCTGGGCCTGTGCTGGCTCAACTGGATCATCGAGAACGAGGCCTACGACGACACCATGGTGCGCCGCTGGTCCAACGCCCCGTTCCTCGTGGTCGAGGACAAGCCGTGGCTGACCGAGGGCTGGCTCGTTGAGGGCAACGGCGGCATCGAGATGAAGACCCGCCTGCTCACCGAGGCCGACATCAAGGAAGACGGCAAGTACCAGCGCTTCATGGTGTGGGACGAGGCCAACGAGCGCCTGACCTACTGGGATGCCGAGCTTGGCAAGTGGGAGGGCGAGGAGCACGTCGTCCCGACCACCGGCCGTTGGATCGAGTCTCCGACCGGCCTGGTCGCCCCCTGCTTCCTGCCTGACGAGTCTTCCTTCGCCGACCCGGCCACCGAGCCCGAGCGCTTCCCCGAGGGTTCCGACGAGTGCAACCCCGAGGGCCTGCCCAAGCAGCCCGCTCTGTTCCCCGGTGAGATCGAGGTCGAGCTCAAGGACGGCAAGACCTACAAGTGCCGCACCGTCTGGGACAACCTGCACGACCTCTCCAGCCAGTACAACCTTGAGGCCACCGAGGAGATTACCGGCGTCAAGGCCGCTGACATCGAGCTCGCCGTCAAGACCTGGACGACCCGTATCGATCCTGACTTCGGCAACGGCGGTATCCACTTCCAGCTCGCTCCTGACCAGAACGGCACCGGCGTCCAGAACACCCGTATCCTCCAGATCCTGTCTGAGATCACGGGCAACGCCGACGAGCCTGCCGGCAACCGCGGCTCCTCCAAGTCGCAGTTCGACGGCAACCCCGGCCGCTCCAACATGCAGGTTGGCTCGCCCTACGGTGACGAGGCAAAGGTCTGGGACGGCCGCGACCTCGATTTCGACGGCGTTAAGAGCTGGATGAAGGACTACATCAAGCATCAGCAGGACGCCAACTCCCCGCTGACCGAGCTTTACGGCACCGAGGAGCCCACTGACGACGAGCTGACCGTTATCGCCAAGCGTATCGGCGGCGCCTTCCGTGCCTCCCAGGCCTGGCCTAACCCCAAGACGGTCTTCGAGCGCAACGCCGGCGAGGTCGACGCCGAGCGCTACCCGCTGAACCGCTACTGGGCTCGTTGGGTCGACGCCGGCACGGTGTGGGACGCATGCTGCAACGACCGCGACGACATTCCTTACGCCCTCCACGGCGGCGTGTGCCAGTCCGGCGACATCATGAACATGTCGAACATCAACCGCGCTTGGGAAGGCATGACCAAGCTCGACTTCTTCGTCGACATCAACCTGTGGTTCTGCCCCAACAACGGCAACGCCGACATCATCTTCCCCTGCTGGCACTGGCTCGAGTGCGACACCACGCGCGTCTCCCAGGGCGCTGGCGGCATCTTCGGTTGCGGCCAGGCTGCCATCAAGGCTCCCGGTGAGGCCATCTACGACCCCGACTGGAACTGCGGCATGTACCGCGCCATGGGTGTGCCGTGGAACACGCGCGACACCGAGGCCGCTCCTTCCACCGAGGACTACATCACGACCGTCCCCGCTGGCTCCGAGAGCAACGTGGCAAAGTGGACCGAGGCTCTGGGCGACGAGTACACCAACGCCCTGGCCGGTGCTCCCAGCTACCTGTGGCCTGACCATGACCGCATCCTGACCGACAACACCGAGGCTTGGAAGACCGCCGAGTTCCCGGATGGCCCCACCTTCAAGCAGGCTGCCGAGAAGTTCCAGAACGAGGGCTGGTTCGACTGCCGCGAGTGGCACCCCGAGCGTTGGGGCTTCTACCGTCGTCACGAGATGTGCATGCGTCGTCAGCAGGGCGGCTTCAACCTGTTCCCGCTGGTCGACAACCATCCTGGCTTCATGACGGCGTCCGGCCTGGTCGAGATTTGGTCCCTGGTCTGCGAGGCCTACATCGACGAGGGCGAATGGTTCCCCGTGTACCACGAGCCCATCGACTCGCCGGTCAACCACCCCGAGTACTACGATGCCTCCATGGCCGACCAGATCGACACCTCGACGTTCCTCAACCCCGACTACGTCGAGAGCCTCAAGGCATACCCGGACAACACGTTCATCATGACGACCGGTTCGCGTCAGCCCGTCTACTTCCACTCCGAGCATCGTCAGCTTCCCTGGTGCCGTGAGCTTTGGCCCTACCCGCGCCTCCAGATGAACCCCAACGACATCGAGCGTCTGGGCCTGGAGTGCGGCCAGTGGGTGTGGATCGAGACTCCGTGGGGCAAGGTCCGCGAGGTCATCGACTCCTACTACGGCATCCAGCAGGGCGTTGTCAACGCCAACCATGCTTGGTGGTACCCCGAGATTGACACGGCGAGCCACGGCTTCGAGCTCGTCAACATCAACTGCACGCTTAACCCGCGCGGCGGCGACCCCGTCTCCGGTTCGCACAACGCCCGTGCCATCCCGGCACTCGTGTACGCGGCAACCGCCGACAACTCGCCGTTCGGCAACCCCGTGCCTTGCGACCCCGACGGCAACCCCGTCATCACCGACGCTTCCGACCCGCGTCTGAAGCAGTGGATGATCACCGGTCTGCGCAAGCGCGTCGAGGGCGAGCCTGAGTGGGAAGCTACGGAGGCCTAACAATGACTCAGAAAGCGATCATCACCGATCTGAACCGCTGCACCGGCTGCCTCTCCTGCACCGTTGCCTGCAAGCTTATCAACGACGTCCCCGTGGGCAACTTCTGGGTCCGCACCCTGCGCGTCGGTCCTGTGCCCAAGGCCGGCGGCACCGGTGACTTCCCGGACGTCGACATGTACTACCTGCCTGTTCAGTGCCAGCACTGCGCCAACCCCGAGTGCGTCGAGGTCTGCCCCACCGGCGCCTCCGTCAAGCTCGACGACGGCACCGTGCAGATCGACGCCGAGCAGTGCATCGGCTGCCAGCTGTGCATCAGCGCCTGCCCCTACGGCGTGCGCTACCTCAACGAGGACCTCAACGTCGTGCAGAAGTGCACCATGTGCCACGACACCGTTGAGCAGGGCGAGCTGCCCGCATGCGTCCGCACCTGCGGCGGCCGTGCGCGCTTCTTCGGCGACCTCGACGAGGGCCTCGAGTCCTTCGAGGGCCCCGGCCAGCCTGGCGACGACGTCTCCTATGACGCCACCATGAACGCTCGCTTCAAGCTCACCGAGTACGTCCAGCCCTTCACCGAGGACGAGATGTTCAGCTTCCCCGACGAGGGCAACGGCCCCCAGAACCTGTACATCCTGCGCAACACCTACGGCGACCGCCGCGACCGCGAGTGGATCGGCGCTGGTTCGTGCATCATGCCCGAGGGCACGCCCGCAGTCATGGGCTATCATCCCGAGGCCGAGTAACACCAAAGCTTTGCGTACACCCTAACGCATAGGGCCCTCACCCCCCCGAAGGACCCCGCGAGAGCAATCTCGCGGGGTCCTTTCTGTGTGCAACGGGCGAGGCGTGGGTCTCTCGCGGCCCCCTTGGTCAGCAATCGATCCCCGTCAGCGTTCAAAAACGCCAAAAGTCTGCGTTATAACTCAGCCAGGGTTTGATGCTTGATTAGCGTGGTATCAAAACACCAGGTAGACGGATTGCGCTTTTTTCTCGTACCGCCTCGTAGCGTTCCCGCCTCCGGTATAACGCAGACTTTTGGGACTTTTGGACTTTGCTGCGCCACCGAGCGGACTATCGGGGCAAGTATCGCGCCCTTTGGCTGTGTATCGAACGGGGCGAGGTGGTCGCGCGGTCTATTTCGGCCGGCATTGGACTCGGCCAGTGTCCAAAAACGCCAAAAGTATGAGCTTTAATCCTTTGGGGATCTTTATACACGGTGCCGCGTTTCCAAAACTCCAGGTAGATGCGTCGCACCTTACTTGCTTGGAATCATGCGACGGGACCATTTCCAGCAAAGCGCATACTTTTGGGACTTTTGAGCGCTGCTGCGCCACCGAGGAGGCTATCGGGGTGAGCCTCGCGCCCTTTGGTTACGTGTTGAGCGAGGCACGACTGCACTTGGAACTGCGGCAGTGGTCTTCCACATGCGTGAGCACAGCGCGGCGGCTCGTTCGCACGCATGTGCCCTGTGGCACTCGCGCACCCTGCCGCGCTTGCTGGCCACTGTACATGTCTTCGCCTGCTTGCCAGCCGATGCTCCCGCATGATCTCGCAAACCTTCGCACTTGCGCATCATTCAGCAAAACCCCAGCTCGGCGGCTCATCCATGACCGATGATGCCTTCATGAGCAGCACGAATCACGTCAAATCATCCACCGTTTATGAAGCTCGTGTGTCGGGGAACCCTAGCATCTTCTCCCGGAAGCGCAAGCCGTGCGCCAGTGAGGGAGAGGATAGACGCATGTCTGAGTTTGAGTCCGAAAGCACTGTGGGGGAGTTCGACGACTTGGGGTTTGACTTCGAGATCGTTGACACCGACGAGTTCGATCCCTTTGCCCCCGATCCCGACGACCCCGAGGCGGTCGCCGCCGAAGAGATCGAGGAGCTGCCCGTTATCAAAGAGATGCCCGAGTCGCAGAAGAAGCCGAGCGTCTACGACCAGAGCCGCTTCGCTTGTCCCGAGGACGCCATCCGCGAGCTGTTCGCCCGCAACTTCGCTCGTAAGCCCGTGCTTCTCAAGATCATCGAGCTGTGCTGCCAGGAACGCACCTCCGACGAAGTGACCGAGATGGTCGACGAGTTCCAGAAAGATTGCTTCAGCGTGTACTCGGCGCTGTCGCTGTGCACCATGCTCGAGAAGTCCGGCGCGCTGGTCGCCAAGCTGCCCGAAAACGCCGACGAGGCCGTCGACGAGGACGGCGTGGAGTACCTCGAGATCAAGGAGCCCCAGCAGGCGACCTGGTTGGCCACCGACGCCGGCCTCACCGTGCTTGCCGAGTGCCGCGAGGGCTCCGAGCTCGACGAGCTCATCGGCGTGCGCGACGCCCGCTACGCCGACATCTATAGGGACCTGCTGGACTTCCTGCACGAGCAGGGTCGCACGATGGGCGCCATCAACGACCGCTATGCCGGCGACGAGCGCCTCGAGAACCCGCACAAGGCTCCGAGCCACTTCATCGACTGCCTGCAGGAGGTGGGCGCCGTGGAGTGGAAGAACCGCGGCTGGTGCCTTACCGACCTGGGCGAGAACTACCTCAAGAAGAACGCGACCGCACAAGCCTAAAGGAGCTGCAAGATGACTGACACCATCGCCATGCCCGACCAGACCGAGGAAGTCGTCGAGGGCAGCGAGCTCGTTGATTTCATGACCCGCCGTGCCCGCACCTACGGCCTGCTCGCGCGCATCTTCCGCGTCGAGGTCGACGGCAAGTTCCTCGAGGAGCTGCGTCACCTGAAGTTCCCCACCTCCACGGGCAACGAGCACGTGGATTACGGTTACCGCACCATGTACAACTACCTCAAGGGCACCTGGGAGGACACGCTGCTCGACCTGGCGCGCGACTATGCCCGCACGTTCATCGGCCACGGCAACAACGGTCGTTCTGCCGCCTACCCCTTTGAGAGTGTCCATACCTCCGAGAAGCGCCTGCTCATGCAGGACGCCCGCGACGAGGTGCTCGCCGTCTACCGCGCCAACTTGCTGAAGAAGGGCGAGGAGTGGAACGACTGCGAGGACCACATTGCCCTCGAGCTCGAGTTCATGCAGGTCATGAGCGAGCGCACGGCCAAGGCCCTCAAGGAGGGCAAGGAGGACGAGGCTGTGGAGTTGCTCAAGACCCAGCGTGCCTTCGTGGGCCAGCACCTCGCAAACTGGGTGCCCATGTTCGTTTCCGACATCAAGTACTTCTCCCAGACTGACCTCTACATCGGTGCCGGCGAGCTGCTCCTGGGCTTCGTGCAGACCGAGGTGGAGGCGCTCGACGACCTCCTCGACGGCGTGGACGCCTAGCCATGGCTACGAGCAGAATGCTGGGGGTGTTTGACGGCATCGCCAGCGACGTGTTGAAGGCGTTTCCGTATCGCTGCGCCGTCATGCGCAACCGCAAGGCGTCGTGCACCAAGTGCGCCGATGCCTGCACAACGGGTGCCATTTCCATCTCGCAAGACGAGGTGAGCGTCGACTCAGACCTGTGCGTGGGTTGCGGCACATGCGCCACGGTATGTCCCACCTGCGCGCTTGAGGCGAACAACCCCAACGACGCGGTGCTCGCCACCACGGCGCTCGACGCGCTCATCGCCGCCAAGGGCGTGGGCGTCGTCATGTGCGACCACGCTTGGGAGCGCTACGCCGCCTGCGTCGACCCGCAGCGCGCCACGCGCGTGCGCTGCCTTGGCCGCGTGGACGAGTCGGTGTGCGTGAGCCTGGTGGCCGCCGGTGCCGACCGGGTGGTGCTCGTGCACGGTGCGTGCGACACCTGTGAGCGCAGCGTGGGCAAGCAGACCTACGAGCTGGTCGCCGCCACGGCAGACGAGCTGCTGGGTGCCTGGAGAAGCGACGTGCGCGTCGAGCTCACCGACAAGCTGCCCCGCGAGGCCATGCTTGACGAGGGCGAGAAGAGCGCCTTCATCCAGTCGCTGCCCTATGACGAGAACCGCCGACGCCTCTTGAGCGAGACGGGCCGCTCCATGCTGTGCGCCCTGAGCGACGCGGTGACGCCGGAAGCGTTGAAGTCCGACGAGCCCGAGGTCGTGTGCGACGAGAGCGGCCGTGCCCAAGCGGCTCGCTTCATGAAGACGATGAAGGACGGCACCTTGCCCCACTTCATCCCCGACCGTCGCGAGCGCCTGCTCGACGCGCTTGCCGAGCTCGGCGAGCCCGAGAACGTGACGCTTGACACGAGGCTGTGGGGTCGCGTGGTGATCGACGCCTCGAAGTGCCGCACATGCTACGGCTGCGCGACGTTCTGCCCCACGGGTGCCATCACGAAGTGGAAGGACGAGACGGGCGAGGGCGTGGACCATTCTCCCGCCGACTGCGTGAAGTGCCGCTGTTGCACCGACATCTGCCCTACCGACGCACTCACGCTCTACGAGGACGTCATGGCCCCCGACGTGGCGTCGGGCGCGGTGGTGCAGCACTGGGTGCTGCCGAGCGTGACTGACGACAGGGGTCGCGCCCACTCCGTGGTCAACCGCATGAAGAAGATGCTTAACATCGAACAGATTTACGAACGGTAGGAAGAAGACCATGACTTTGCAGACCATGACCGCCCAGGAGGCGGTGCAGGCAAACGCCCAGGTGCGCTTCCTCATGGCGCAGGGCCCGCACAACGCGGGCAAGACGGCCCTTGTGCGGGCGCGCGTCGAGGCGCTGCTCGCTTCAGGCGTGCCGGCCGAGCAGGTGTGTGTCGTTGCTGGCAGCGACGCGGCCGTGCAGGCGATGGCCGACGTGGCGGCACGTGGCGTGACCGTGACCTGCGCACGTGACCTGGAGCTTTCGATCCTGTCGACCCCCGAGGCCCAGGCGTTCACGCACCGTGCCCCCAGGCTCATCATGCCTTTTGAGGACGACTTCGTGAAGGAGGACCTCAAGACCACGGGCGTGGCGGCCAAGCAGCTCAAGGGCATGCTCGGCTTTTTCCGCAAGAGCCTCACGACCCTCGAGGCCGACGACCCCTATTTCTTCTGGGAGAAGGACGAGCAGAAGGTCTTCAACCTGGCTCGCACCTGCCTGACCGCCTACGGCCCCATCCATCCCTGCGAGCTTGCCGGCATGTGCGTCCACTACCTGGCCACGCTGGCCGACCCTTCGTGCGCGTTGCCTGTGCGTCACTTTGTGGTGGACGACTACCAGGCGCTCAACCGCGCCTCGCAGCTTGTGCTTGAGGCCCTGGCTCCCGAGAGCCTGTGGGCTTGTGCCGACCCCACCGACACCTCCGAGGGCGCCGACCCCTTCCCGTACGGCAAGGGAATCGAGGAGTTCTGCACCCGTAACGAGGGTGCGCTGAGCGTGGCGCTGCCCGCCCCGGCGACCGGTAGGGTCGTCGGTGCGGCCTCCCAGCTGGCCGACTCGGGCTTCCTCGACGCGCTTTCGCTGGGCCTTCTCGACTCATGCGGCGAGCACGAGGTCGCCGACACCTACGCCGTGCCCTGCGCGGCCGCGCCCATCGAGGGTGTCGAGCTGCTTGAGAGCTTTGGGTGGAAAGAAGAGTTCGGCAAGGTTGCGTCCTGGGTGAAAGACAAGGTGGATGCCGGCGCCGACCCCTCGCAGGTTGTCGTTGCCGCGCCCAACCTCACCTGGGCCCGCTCTCTTGCCAAGGCCCTCAAGGCCGCCGGCCTGCCTGTGCGCAAGATGGCGACCGGCCAGCTTGTGACCGCGAACTTCCGCAAGGTCGAGGAGTGCGACGAGGCGCGTTTCGTAAGCATGCTGGGGCTTCTCGCCAATCCTCAGGACGGCATCTGCTGGCGCGTATGGTGCGGCGTGGGCGACTACGTGGCATGCAGCAACGTGTTCTGCGAGCTCGCCACGCACGACTGCGCCGAGGAGGGCAAGACCATCGTCGAGGCGCTTGAGAGCCTGGTTGCTGCCGTGTCCGAGGGCAGCATCGGGTCCACGCATGACGCCGTGGCCGAAGCCTACCTGGCGGGCCGCTCCCTCATCGACGAGCTCGTGGGTCTCACGGGCCGCTCCCTCATCGATAAGCTCGCCTCCAAGCTGGGCGTTCGCCGTATGGGCGAGGCTCTTCTCGACGCTTGCCTGGCCGCGGGCCCCGATGCCAGCGCGGCCCAGATGTTCGCCAGCGTGCATGCCCGCGCGACTCGCCGCGACTTCTTTGGCGATGCGGCCGGCGTGAGCGTGTGCACCTATGCCGACGTGGCAGGCGTGTCGTGCGACCACTTGGTGCTTGCCGGCTGCATGAACGGCTGGCTTCCCGAGCATGCCTACTTCGATGCGGCCAGTGCCTCCGCCAAGGTGCGCCAGGGCATCGACAAGAAGGCCCGCGCGTTCTTCTACACGCTGGCAGGATGCGCCAAAAAGGCCCTTGCCATCAGCTCGTTCGCCGATGTCGACCTCGAGGTGTCCGAGAAGCTCAACCTCAAGGGCTACCGTGTGAGCGCCGGCGATGACGGACGCCGCCACATGAGCGTGCGCCGCAGCGTCATCGCCGACTATGCCCTGGCTGCCTGGGGTGTCATCGCCTTCGACGAACAGGACCTGCGCGCACAGGTACGGACGTATTAGACGCACAGAGCCGCAGGTGTCCCCGCCGGTGTCGCCTGCGGCCTTTGAGAAAGGTCATGCCATGATCGTTCATCCTTCGCTTATGCTCATCGCCTCGCTTGATGAGCGCGAGTACAACGCCGAGTCCGCCGCCGATGTGAAGAGGGCCTTCATCCACCTCGCGCCCACCACGGTGCGCAGCCACCCCGCCACCGACCCGGCCGTCAACGTGATGCAGCTCAAGGTCAACTTCGCCAAGAAGTACTGGCTCAGCGCCGACGAGGGGGCCGACGAGGTATGGCCGCACGTGAAGGAATGGCTCGCCGGCAAGCGCTACTTCGTGGGCGAGAACATCAAGAGCTTCAACAAGAGCCGTGGCGAGCGCGGCGAGCAGACGGTTGACTATCGCGAGATCGACCTGCTCATGGCCAAGAACGTCGTGCGCTTTGCGGTCGAGCCCGGCGTGGAGCTGCCTGTATTCGAGGACGTCGCCGCCCAGTTGCGTGACCTGTGCAACGCCGGTACCTTCGGCGAGGGCCCCGTCGAGGTGTGCCTGCCCTCCGCGCAGTCGCTTGCCGCCCAGCGCGCCGCCTGGCAGGCCAAGCAGGACGAGGCTGCCAAGCAGGCAGAGGAGCAGGCCGAGGCCGCCGCACAGGCAGCAGGCGAGCAGCCCGCTGAGGCCGAGCAGGCCGACGAGCCCAGCGTGGCCGTCGAAGCTGCCCCGACCGACGATCAGGCCGCCTCGGCAGCCGATTCCGAGGAGCAGCCTGCCGAGACGCCCGCCGTCGAGCCCCTCGTCATCGACTACAGCGTGTGGGGCGTGGTCGCGGCCGATGGATGCCAGCGCGAGTTTGACTCCGCTAAGGGTGCGTGGCTCTAGCCATGGCCGGCCAGCAAAGCCCGACGGTCGCGATACTCGAGGGCGCGCAGTCAAGCGGCAAGACGGGGCGTCTGCTTGAGCGCGCCCGCGCCTTGCTCGACGGTGGTTGCGACCTCGCCGACCTCATGGTGGTGTGCGCCTCGAAGGATGCGGCGGCCGCGTTCAAGCGTCGCCTGGGATTTCGCGTGTCCGCCGGTCCAGAGTCGGTCGAGCGTCTGCGCGTGGTGTCGGCCCGGGCGCTCAGCTATGAGGTGCTTACCGACAAGGACGCGCAGGCGTTGTACGGCCACGGTCCGCGCACGTTGCTCGACGTGGAGCGCTCCATTCTCATTGCCGACCTGCGCCAAGCGGGCATGGGCAAGGAGGACCTCGCCGCGGCCTGCAAGGAGCTGTATCGCGCATGGGACGCAGGCGAGCTGCCTGTGCCTCAGGGCGAGCCTGCCCGTCGCTATGTCGATGCGCTTGCTGCATTCGGCGCCTACGACGTGCGCGAGTTGGGTGCCCGCGCCCTCAATGCCGTGCGCTCCTGTCCTGAGATCGCCCAGCGACTGGGTGCGGCGCACGTGCTTGTGGACGACGCGAACCTCATCGGTCTGGCCCAGCTGCGCCTTATCGAGATGCTTTCTGGCCAGGAGCTGCTGCTTGCCGGTGATTGCAGCGTCGCCAACCCCTTCTTCGACGCTGCGGCAGCAGGCGCGAGCCTTGTCCGCTTCGCGCAAGCGCGTGCCGTCGAGCCCGTGCGCCTTGCGCAGGCCCCGCTCGATTTCCCCGAAGACACGTTCGTCGTGAAGTCGCCCGAGCCCCTCACTGAGGTCCAGACCTGCGCGAAGACCGTGAAGTACATTCTCGGCAATGTCGCTGTGGATCTCTCTCAAGACCTGGAGCTGACCGAAGCCGCATCTGCGGCCGGGGAGGCCGGGACCCAGGTGGCTAAGGACGGCTGCGAGCCGATCCCGTTCGACGAACTCGTGTACCCCAACGAGGTGTGCGTGGTCATTCCCCAGGGAAGCATGCTCAAGGACGTCTGCCAGAAGCTCAAGGCGGCGGGTATCGCCACGGTCACCTGCACTGAGGGCCAGCCTGTGGGCGGAGACCCCCGTCGCGTTGCGAGTGTGGCCACGCTTCAATCGTTTACGCTGCTGGGCCTTGCGGCCGACGAGCGCGACCTTATGTGCTGGCGTACCTGGGTCGGCCTGGGACGCGCGGACATCTCCGCGAAAGCCTGGGCGGGACTTGTTGCCTATGCTGCCGAGCGCAACATGCACGTTCTCGACGCCCTCGCCTCGCTTGACGCTTCTGCTCCCGAGCCCTTCGAAGGGGCAGGGCTTCTCGCCAAGCGCTACGCGCAGGCCCGGGCGCTCATCGCCAAGGCAAGCCGCAAGCACGGTCGCCAGCTCATCGATATCGTGTCGCCCAACGAGAACCTCACGTTCACCCGCCTGTGCGAGCCTGTCGTTGCCCAAAGCGCCGGCGAGTTTTTCAGCCGCGCCAACCTGGCTGCGGTGGACCGCGGGTTTGGCGGCAGGTTGTGGGATGTGCGCGTGGGCATCCCCGCCGCCTTTGCGGGCCTCCAAACCAAGGCCTGTGTGCTGCTCGGTCTCAACGAGGGCGTGGCCCCCCGTGCGACGCGTGAAGAGTCGCCTGCTCGCTTCGAAAACGAGTGCCGCCTGTGGCGTGGGCTTCTTCACAAGGCGCGCAATTGGCTCACGATGTCCTATGTCCAAGGGGCCGCGCCCGACCATGCGCAGGCTTTGGGGGCACGTGTGAAGCGTGTCAAACGAGCCACAACCGGTGACGTCGCCATGCTCGCACCCAGCGTCCTTTTGCGTGAACTGGGCATGGCAGAGCCTTCCACAATGGGCGCCCAGCAGTTCGTGGCATGTGTGTTGTGCGATACTCTTTAGTGTCACACAATTGTTTTCGCAACAAAACACCAGGTATTTGGCATCATACAAAACTATCTAACACTCGTTTGGGGATAAAAAGGCACTTCCCGTCAGGTTTAATGGTTTTCAGACGAGGTCACTGACGGTTTTTACGATGGCAAAGAGGGCACATCTAAGGTAAGGTACGTTCCAAGGGTATGAGGGCCCGCAGTCAGAAAGAGGGAGAGTTTCGTCATGGATGCAGAGATTATCAGCATATTGCTGGCGCTTGCCATAACGGCAATCGTCGCGTTCCCGCTCGCAAGGCCGCTGCGTAAGTACTCGGTGGTCTTCTACATTGTCGCTACGGTCGCTCTCGTCGTGTACCTTTGGACGGTGCTCACCGGTGTCAACACCAACCAGTGGCGTTGGCTCACCTTCATGTTCCAGAAGGGCTACTTGGGTACATTCTTCCTGGCGCTCGTCATGTTCACCGGCGCCCTGCCTGACAGCAGCAAGATCAAGCGCGGCCTGCTGCCCATTCGCGGTGAGCTTTCGATTCTTTCGTTCATCTTCTACATCGGCCACATCGTGACCTACCTGAAGAGCTACCTGCCGATGCTTTCCAACTTCGGCAACCTCAAGCCCACGCTTGCTGCTTCGCTCATCGTCGCCCTTGTCCTCACCATCATCTTCGTGGTGCTGAGCGTGACGTCGTTCAAGTTCATCCGCTCCGCCATGAACGCCACCGTGTGGCGCCGCCTGCAGAAGTTCGCCTACCTCATGGTTGCCCTGCTCGGCGTCCATGTGGCCATGGCCCTGGGTCTGTCCCTTGCCAACATGGGCAGCGTCGGCTCCATCCACGTGATCCTCTACATCGTGATCATCGTCATCTACGCGGCCCTGCGCCTCTACAAGGCTTCGGTCGACAAGAAGGCCAAGGTCGCCGACGCCGAGTAGCGTTTGCGCCCGTAGTTTTACGCAGTCAAAGAAAGGCCGTCCCATCGGGGGCGGCCTTTTTGGTGGCAAACCAAGAACGCCCGCCCCGTGCTGCTCGATGCGAGTGCACGGGGCGGGCGTTTGCGTTACCCAGAATATGGCTTGCGCCGCGTTGTCTAGGCGCCCAGGAGCTTGCGGGCTGCAGCGTCCAGCTCGTCGACAAGGGCGAGCGCCTCGGCGTCGGTCGTGCCGCGGGCGAACACGTAGGCCTTGATCTTGGGCTCGGTACCGCTCGGGCGGATGATGACCTTGTTGGAGCCCTCCAGGTTGATCTCGAACACGTTGGCGCCCGGCAGGATCTGCTCGTCGGCCGCGTCGTCGCCGATGCGGGGCATGGTCGCACCCTGGGCGTAGTCGACCACGCCCTCCACGGCAAGGCCTGCGAGCTGGGCGGGATGCTCGGCGCGCAGGCCAGCCATGATGGCGCGCATCTGCTCGGCGCCCTCAGCGCCGGGGTAGGCCAGCGAGATCGTGCGGTTGCGGTAGTAGCCGAGCTTGTCGTAGAGCGCCTCCACGGCGTCGACCAGGTCCATGCCGCGGCCCTTGTAGTCGCGGGCCATCTCGCAGATGAGCATGGAGGCCACCACGGCGTCCTTGTCGCGCACATAGGTGCCGCTCAGGTAGCCGTAGCTCTCCTCGAAGCCGAAGAGGAACCTGCCCTGCTCGCCCTTCTCCTCCAGGCGGGCGATCTGCTCGCCGATGTACTTGAAGCCGGTGAGCGTGCGGCGCAGCTCAAAGCCGTGCTTGTGAGCCAGGGCGTCGAGCATCGACGAGCTCACGATGGTGGTGACCACGAGCTTGTCCGCGACGTTCTCACCGCGGGCCGCGGCGCGGCCGGCGAGCCAGTCGGAGAGAAGCACGCCTACTTCGTTGCCGCTCAGCAGGACATACTCGCCCTTGTGGGGCACGGCGATGCCCGTGCGGTCGGCGTCGGGGTCGGTGGCCAGCAGCAGGTCGGGGTGCACCTCGGCGCACAGCTCCAAGCCCTTTTGCAGCGCCTGCCTGATCTCGGGGTTGGGGTAGGGGCAGGTGGGGAAGTCGCCGTCGGGCTGGGCCTGCTCGGGGACCACGGTCACGTCGGTCACGCCGATGCGCTCGAGGATCTTCGAGACACACTCAAGGCCCGCGCCGTTGAGCGGGGTGTACACGACCTTGAGGTCGGCGCCGTCGGCGGGCGCCTCCACATGCTGGGACTGCTGGGCCACGGCGTCCACAAAGCGCTCGACGGTGCCCTCGCCGATGTAGTCGACCAGGCCCGCGTCCATGGCCTCGTCAAAGGGCATGCGCGCCACGCCGTCGAAGATGTCGACCTGGCCGATGGCGGCGAGGATGTCCTTGGAAGCCTGCGTGGTGATCTGGCAGCCGTCGGCGCCGTACACCTTGTAGCCGTTGTACTCGGCGGGGTTGTGGCTTGCGGTGATGTTGATGCCGGCCGAGCACCCCAGGTCGCGCGTGGCGAAGGAGCAGGCGGGCGTGGGCTCCAGGCGCGGGTAGAGGTGAGCTGCGACGCCGTTGGCCGCCAGCACCTCGGCGGCCACGTGGCAGAAAAGCTCGCCCTTGTGGCGCGAGTCGCGGCAGATGGCAACGCTGGGCTCGTCGAAGTTCGCCTTGAGGTAGTTGGCCAGGCCCTGCGTGGCGAGTGCGACCGTGTAGACGTTCATGCGGTTCGAGCCGGCGCCGAGAACGCCGCGCAGGCCTGCCGTGCCGAACTCGAGGTCCTGGAAGAATGCGTCCTCAATGGCCTTCTCGTCGCCCTTCATGGCGGCGAGCTGCTCGGCAAGCTCAGGGTCGGTGACCCTCTCCGCCCAGCGGGTGTACTCACGCATTGCGCGCTCGTTCATGCTGTGTGCTCCTTCTTGTTGTCCCAGCCGCCATGGCGGCAAGTTTTGACGGCCCCTATGGTACCGCGCGCCCAGGCCAAGGCACCTCACGGCAAAGCATATGCGTGCAAGCCCTATCTCGTCCCCAAATCCCTCAGGGGACGCCATGAGATTGTTGGTATATGTGCGAGCCATATAATCTAAGTCTTGAATTGTGAGATTTCTTTCACTGAAGTTGTTAGAGAACGCAAGTCTGGGTACCATGCAGTGCGTCATCAAAAGCCACCCGCGGCAAAGTCGGGCAGGCACCGCGCAGCGCGCGGACAGCAAACGAGGAGGTTCCATCATGCAGTTGAGGCCTTTGGGAGATCGAGTCCTGGTCAAGCCCGAGAAGGCGGAGCAGAAGACTGCCTCCGGCCTGTACATCTCTTCTGGCGCCCAGGAGAAGCCCCAGCGCGGCGAGGTCATCGCTGTCGGCGCTGGCAAGCTCGATGACAAGGGCGAGCGCATCCCCGTTGACGTCAAGGTTGGCGACGTTGTCATCTATGGCAAGTACGGCGGCAACGAGGTCAAGATCGACGGCGAGGAGTACCTGCTCATGCGCGACTCCGACATCTACGCCGTCGTCGAGGAGTAAGACCGCTCATATATAAGAGGGGCTTGCGCGCCTGGTGACTCGGCGACGCGCGGCCCCTTTTCCATTCACCCACTCATCAGGAGGTCTTGAACAATGGCTAAGCAGATTGCTTTCAACGCCGACGCTCGCGCCAAGCTCGCCAAGGGCGTCAACACCCTGGCCGATGCCGTGACCGTCACCATGGGCCCCAAGGGTCGTTACGTCGCCCTTGAGCGTTCCTACGGCGCTCCCACCATCACCAACGACGGCGTTTCCGTCGCCAAGGAGATCGAGCTGCCCGACCACATCGAGAACATGGGCGCCCAGCTCGTGAAGGAGGTCGCCACCAAGACGAACGACCTCGTGGGTGACGGCACCACCACCGCCACGCTGCTTGCCCAGGTCATCGTCAACGAGGGCCTGCGCAACGTCACCGCTGGCGCCAACCCGCTGGCCATCCGTCGCGGCATCGACAAGGCCGTCGAGGCTGTTGTCGAGCACATGAAGGGTGTTGCCAAGCCTGTTTCCTCCAAGGAGCAGATTGCTTCCGTCGGCACCATTTCCGCCGGCGATGCCAACATCGGCAACAAGATCGCCGAGGCCATGGAGGTCGTTGGCAAGGACGGCGTCATCACCGTCGAGGAGTCCCAGACCTTCGGCATCGACATCGACACCGTCGAGGGCATGCAGTTCGACAAGGGCTACATCTCGCCTTACTTCGCCACGGACAACGAGCGCATGGAGGCCAACTTCAAGGACCCCTACATCCTCGTGACCGACCAGAAGATCTCCAACGTTCAGGACATCGTGCCGCTGCTCGAGGACGTCATGCGTTCCGGCAAGCCGCTCGTGATCATCGCCGAGGACGTCGAGGGCGAGGCTCTGGCCACCCTCATCCTCAACAAGCTGCGCGGCTCGCTGAACATCGCCGCCGTCAAAGCCCCCGGCTACGGCGACCGTCGTAAGCGCATGCTCGAGGACATTGCCGCCCTCACCGCTGCCACGCCCATCATGAGCGACCTGGGCTCCAAGCTCGCCGACGCCACGATCGACGACCTCGGCCGCGCCAAGTCGGTCAAGATCACGAAGGACAACACCACCATCGTCGACGGTGCCGGCGACAAGGCCGCCATCGACGCCCGCGTTGCTCAGATCAAGGGCGAGATGGAGAACACCAAGTCCGACTTCGACCGTGAGAAGCTCCAGGAGCGTCTGGCCAAGCTCTCCGGCGGCGTCGCCGTCATCAAGGTCGGTGCTGCGACCGAGTCCGAGATGAAGGAAATCAAGCACCGCATCGAGGACGCCCTGCAGGCCACCCGCGCTGCCGTTGAGGAGGGCATCGTCGCCGGCGGCGGCGTTGCGTTCATGGACGCCCTGCGCGGCCTCGACGAGCTGAAGCTCGACGACGCCGACGAGCAGATCGGCGTGAACATCGTCAAGAAGGCCCTGGCTGCTCCTGTGGCCACCATCGCGGCCAACGCCGGCTACGAGGGTCAGGTCGTCGTGGAGAAGGTCCGCAACATGGAGGCCGGCTGCGGTCTGGACTCCGCAAGCGGCAAGTGGGGCAACATGATCGAGATGGGCGTGCTCGACCCGGTCAAGGTTTCCCGCGTCACGCTGCAGAACGCTGCCTCCATCGCTGGCCTCATCCTCATCACCGAGGCCACGGTGACCGACATCCCCAAGGACACCACCATCGAGGACGCCATTAGCGCGGCTGCTGCCCAAGGCGGCCAGGGCGGCATGTACTAAAATTTCTTTAGAATCCGCTGCAACTGCGTTCCGCTCAGGCTCATGTACGCCCAGTACACATCGCCATCGCGCGCCTTGTTGCAGCGGATTCTATGGGTGCATTCCGAAAGCGCTGTGGCTGCGTTCCCCGAAGGCTCATGTACGTCCAGTAGGCCAAAGGCCCGCACCGCGCACATCGCCTTCGGGCGCCTTGCCACAGCGCTTCCGTGCAACTGCTGTTGTGTGTGGATTGGCAGTTCTGGATTGGTAGTTTTTGCGGATGCCCCCTGCGAGGTTCTCGCGGGGGGCATTTTGGTTTATGGCTAGAAGCCTACATAGTTGCTGCGGCAGCGTTGCCCGAAGGGCGCTTTGCCGCAGCAGCTCTGTTTTTAACGCAGCCGATGTGGCTGCGCTAGAGCGCACAAGCAGATTGGAGCACATGTGGAGTCCGTCCTGCCCGTCGTTCTCATGCTTGCCGCCGTCCTCGTGTCGAGTATCGTGGCCCAGATTTTCCCGAAGGCACCTGCCTCGCTCGTGCAGATCGTGCTCGGTGTCGCGCTTGCCATGAGCCCGGCTCCGGTCACCATCACGCTCGACCCAGACTTCTTCCTCATCTTCTTCATCGCGCCCTTGCTCTACTGGGACGCCATCGAGGCGGACAAGAAGGCCCTGTGGCGCCAGCGCAGGCCTGTGCTGGCGCTGGCATTGGGGCTCGTTCTGCTCATCGTGCTCGTCGTGGGCTTCTTTACGCATACGCTTGTGCCTTCCATTCCGCTTGCTGCGGCGTTTGCCCTGGGTGCGGCCTTGGGTCCCACCGATGCAGTGGCTGTCACCACGCTGGGCAAGCGCCTCTCCATCGATAAGAACCATAAGACGCTCCTGCAGGGAGAATGCCTGCTCAACGACGCGTCGGGCGTCGTGTCGTTTCAGTTCGCCATAGCGGCGCTGGTCACAGGCGCGTTCTCTGTGGTCGATGCAGGTATGTCGCTTGCCTGGAGCTTTGTGGGCGGCATCGTGCTGGGCGCGCTTCTCGCTGCGGTCAAGGGCCTCATCATCAATTCCGTGCGCCGCACCGGCTTGGAAGACGTGACGTTCCACGTGCTGGTGCAGGTACTCACTCCCTTTGCGTTCTATCTCATTGCTGAAGAGCTGGGAGTTTCAGGCATCTTGGCGGTTGTGGCTGCCGGTATCGTGGACTCCTTCAACACAAGGGCGCTGATGCCGAGCACGGCGCGACTCAACATCGTGAGCTCAAGCGTCTGGAAGGTCATCTCCTTCGCGCTCAACGGCATGTGCTTCGTGTTGTTGGGCACGCTTCTGCCCAACGCCACGGCGCGCACCTGGGCTAGCAGCTATCCCAATGAAACCCTCATTCTTGACGTCGTGCTCATCACCGTCGCGCTCATCGCGGTTCGTTTCGTGTGGTGCCTGGGGATGGAGCGCGTGAGGGTCCGCGAGGACGGCAAGCGCCACAAGATCGACGGCAAGGCGGCCAAGGACGCCCTTCTGCTCACGCTCGCCGGTCCCAAAGGTGCCGTGACGCTGTCCATCTGCCTCACCATCCCGCGCGTTGTGGGCACCGGCGAGGTCCTGCAGTGCCGCGAGCTGCTCATCTTCCTGGGGGCGGGCGTCATTCTCATAACGCTTCTGCTCGCCAATTTCGTGGTGCCGCTGCTTGTGCCCAAAAAGGAACCCCAGCTCACGCGCATTGAAGAGACGCAGGGTCGCGTGCAGGTGCTGCGCAATGTCATCCGTGAGCTGTCGCACGACGAGGCAATCGTCGACAAGCGCGCGTTGCGCCGCGTCATCGCGACCTACGAGACGCGCATCGACCGCATCAAGAAGGCCTCTTCGATGGAGGACAAGGCGGAGGACAGCCTGCATGAGCGCGCTGTGGCATGGGAGGCCGTGCGCGTGAACAAGGCCATCCGCGACCATGAGGTCGCGCCCGTCGTGGGCTATGGCTATCTGTGGGAGCTCGAGCGCAAGCTTTCGCGTATCCACCACAAGGGGGAGATACGCTGGCTTCTGCGCAATGTCTCGGGCTGGTTCGGCGTGCTGCTCCAAACCGGTTCTCAAGATTGGGGGCTGGGGGAGGATGCGCGTGAGAAGCGCCGTCGCGCCCGAGACTCCCTGCGCCTGTCGTGTGCCGAGTACGTGCTCTCGGAGCTTGCCGAGGTTGAGCCCGACGACGGTTTCGACGAGGAGGCCATCGTCCATCTGACATTGGAGTACCAGCGTATGGCTGCTGCGGCGCGTTCAAACGGTCAGTCGGCTCATTCGCGCCTGGGCGCGTCCATGGTGCCCACCGACGCCATCATGCGCCGCGCGCTTCTCATCGAGCGCGAACAAATTCGAATAGCCTTCGACAATGAGCTCATTTCACGTGAGACCGTGCGTTCGATGCGCGATAATGTTGCGGCGATTGAGTTCGGCCTGCAACAGTAGGGGATGTTGCTGTCGGATTGGGGGATCTGGCGTTCGCACCCGCTCTTTCTGAAAGGCGCCTCAGGTATCTGGCAGGTCTTTGTGGGTCTATCGATTCACGTATGTTTCAGCGGTTTGGGGTAAACCTTCAATAGTCAAAAAAACGACGGCCCCTCTGTGAGGCCTGGGAGTAGGAAGGACACAGCATATGAGTACCTTCAACAAGAACAACGAGCCGGTCATTGAGTTCGCTCCTGAAAGCGCCCGCACCCGTGCACGCATGGGACTCTCGGGCAAGATCGTTGCCGGCGCACTTGCGCTGTCGATTGGCCTTGCGGGCGGCGCGTTCATGACGAGCGCCGCTTCCTCCAACCTAGCTGTTGCCGATGAGAGCTCCACGGTTGCCACCGCGCCCGCCGACGAGAATGCTGCCAGCACGGCCGGCGCCGTCGACACCGATCCCACGCTCGCTGAGAGCGTGGCCGAGAAGGTCCTGCCTTCGGTGGGCACCGTCTATGCTCTTGTGGGCACGCAGGGTTCGGTGGGCGTGGCAAGCGGATCGTGCGTCGCGCTTGACACCGAGGGTCACATCCTCACGAACTACCACGTCATCGAGGGATACGACAACGTGGACGAGCAGGACGAGCCCGTCATTCAGGTCGTCATGGGCGACGTGGCCTATGACGCCACCATTGTGGGCACCGATCCTACGAGCGACATTGCCGTACTCAAGATTGAACCGGGCGACGAGCAGCTGACCCCCATCGAGTTCGGCGACTCTGACGCCCTTAAGGTGGGCTCGTGGGTCATGACGGTGGGCAGCCCCATGGGCGAGGACACCTCGGTCTCCACCGGTATTGTCTCGGGCGTCAACCGCACCACCACCATCCAGCTGAACGACACCACCGCCTACTACGTGGGCGCCATTCAGTCCGACGCCATGATCAACGAGGGTTCCTCGGGCGGCGCCATGGTCAACGCCAACGGCGAGTTGGTGGGCATGACCACCTACAACGCCTCAAGTACCGGTGACTGGGCAGGCATGAGCTATGCCATTCCCTCCAACTACATCAAGGACGTTGTCGACCAGCTCCTGAGCGACGGCGTGGCGAGCCACCCGCAGCTGGGCATGCACGTGTCTAACATGAACGACTACTACGCCTATTACAGCCAGGTCGGCTCGTCCAACACCATGTCTTCCTCCCTTATGGGCGCCTATGTGCAAGATGTCATGAAGGGCTCGGGTGCCGAGCAGGCTGGCATCCAGGCCGGTGACGTCATCACCGCGTGCGATGGCGAGCAGATTTACTCCGCCAACGACCTCATCATCCAGGTGCGTTCGCACAAGATTGGCGACACGGTGACCCTTACGGTCGAGCGCGACGGCGAGGAGCAGGAGTTCGAGGTCACGCTGGGCAAGGACACCGACTACACTGAGGAAGAGGCCTCCGATGCCACCGAGCAGGACGGTAGCGGCAAGGTCAAGAGCATCATCGACTACCTGTTTGGTAGCGCCGACGACGAGTCTTCCAGCGATGCCGAAGGCCCCTCTGGCGTGTTCTCCGGCCAGGATTCTTACGGCGGTGCGGATGACTACGGCTACGGCGAGGGCTATGGTTCCGATTACGGTTACGGCTATGGCCCCGGGTACGGCTACGGGCAGGGCTATGGCTATGCGATGCCCGGCTGGGGCTACGGCTTCTTCTACGCCCCCGGTTATGGCTATGGCTATGACATGTCGGGCCAGGTGCAGGGCCAGCCTGCTGCTGAGGCGGCGGTAAACGCCTAGGCACCCCGACGGCAAGGTCGGCACCAACCCACAAGCAAGTCTTTTGCAAGGCCCGCGGGATTTCCTGCGGGCCTTTTTTGTGTCTTGCATATAAGGCGGGATGTGCTTTCGCCTGGGCCTGTTGTGCGCTCGGCGAATGCTGTGTTAACGGATGTTTACGGAAATGCCTGAGAAATCTTGCCGCCCTACTGTGACAGTGGCTCAAAGGCCATTCAACGTGTCGCTCTCACCGGAAAGGACGGGATGCATGAAGAAGATAGAGGCAATCGTTCGCCCTGAGGCTGTCGAAGAAGTAAAGAGCGCCCTGTTCGCCGCAAACGTCGAAGGCATGACGATTTCACAGGTGCAGGGAGCCGGCAACCAGCACGGCTGGACTGAGTACTACCGGGGAACCGAGGTGCTCGTGCGCATGCGGGCCAAGGTCAAAATAGAGATTGTCCTGCCCGACGAACGCGTCGATACGGTTGCCGACATCATCTTGGCGGCCGCCCGTACCGGCAAGGAAGGGGAGGTGGGCGATGGCAAGATCTTCATCTACCCTGTGGAAGAGGCCATTCGCATCCACACCGGCGAACGTGGGGTCGAGGCGATTCTCACGAGCAAGGTCGAGCAGGACGCAGTGACGGCCTAGTTTTGTGCATCTAGTGGTGAAAGGCATTTCTTCGAGAAAGTACTTGCCTTCCATCGCGTCTTCCTGCAAAATATTCTCCTGCAGCACGTGGTGGGAGTAGCTCAGTTGGCAGAGCGTCGGATTGTGGCTCCGAAGGTCGAGGGTTCGAGCCCCTTTTCTCACCCCATTTGCGCCGTTAGCTCAGCTGGCCAGAGCAGGGGACTCTTAATCCCAAGGTCCAGGGTTCGAATCCCTGACGGCGCACCATGTGAACTTTGAAACGCCTGGAAGGCTTAGGCCCTCCGGGCGTTTTTTGTTGCGCGTCGCCGCCAGGCGTCTGTTGGTGAAGGCGCCGACATGTATGGGGCGCCGTATGCGCCGGGCGCGTGGCTTTGTGCGCGTGGAAGCGAGGCGGAACCACGCCGATGGGGCGGCTGACATCGTGCATGCAACGCGGGGCGGAACCGTGCCGATGGGGTGGTGGACAAGGCGTGCGTGGCCTTGGGCTTGCGGGCGCGCGTGTCTCAAGATCAGCCTGCGGCCTTATGGCGGCCGAGGACGGCACTCGGTCTCTCGGCGCACTTGCGCCATTACCCTCGAGGGTTTCCAGCGCGAAAATGCGCTTACCCAGGCGGGGTAATTGTTTTTATTTTACCTGGTAGATATGCAAATAAAAGATTACCCTGGCTGGGCAATGGTTCCTAGGGGGCAGGCGGGCCATTATGGGTGTCAGCGACGCGGTCAAGCGCGGGGATGCCTGCAGGCGTGCGTCGCGAACGAGTGTGTTCCCATATAAGTTGAACGCAACGGAAGGACATTGACCATGAACGAGACCCTGACCCGCCGTAACTTTGTCGCAGGTGCCGCCCTTGCAGGTGCAGGCGTCGCCGCAGCCGCCAACCTGTCCGGCGCTACCTCCGCCCAGGCCCAGGACGCCCTGACCGCCGAGGGTAACCCCGCTTGGCTGGGCGAGGCGCCCGAGATCGCCGAGTCCGACATCACCGAGACCCTCGAGACAGAGGTGCTCATTTGCGGCTTTGCCACCGGCGGTGTGCCCTGCGCGCTTTCCTGCGCACAGAACGGCAGCAAGACCCTCGTCATTGAGCGTGACGCCGAGGAGAGCTGCCAGACGATGCGCGAGGACATTGGCGCTATGAACTCCAAGCTCCAGCTTGCTGCCTTCGAGGAGTTCCCCGAGTTCAAGTTTGAGGAGAAGGACGCCGTCGAGGACATCGTTCGCTACGCCAACGGCTTCTGTAATTACGACCTCATCAAGATGTGGGCTCAGCGCTCCGGTGAGGTCATCGACTGGGTCACTGACACCATCGAGGCCACGGGCAAGTTGGTCATGGAGTTCGAGGGTGGCATCGGCAACCAAGACGGCGAGGGCCGCGACCGCGCCTACGCCACCGGTCACAGCCCGCAGAAGACCGAGGCTGCCGGCGAGGACGACTCCTACACCGCTGTCATGCGCCAGGCTGCCATCGACGCCGGCGTCGAGGTGCGCTGGAGCTGCCCCCTGGTTAAGCTCGAGCAGGACGAGTCCGGCCGCGTGACCGGTGCCATCGCCCAGGACACCACCGACGGCCACTACGTGCGCATCAACGCCTCCAAGGGCGTGGTGCTCGCCACGGGCGGTTACTCCACGAACACCGATATGATGAAGGCCCTGCAGCCCGAAATCGTCGACGGCCGCATCCTGTGCACCATGGGTTCCACCGATGACGGCTCCGGTATCAAGGCCGGTATGTGGCTCGGTGCCCGCAAGGACCCGATCGGCACCTCCATCCTGTTCAACCGCTGCTGCGTCATGCCTGACGAGGTTGCCGGCAATGGCGTCGTGGGCCGTTGGTTCTGGTTCGGCGAGCAGCCCTTCCTCAAGGTCAACCTCAACGGCGAGCGCTTCTGCAACGAGAGCGGTCCTTACGACTATATGCTGCACTCCACGTGGAGCCAGCCTTACCACACCTACTGCGACATCTGGGACTCCGACGCCAAGGCTAAGGCCGAGCAGCTCAACGAGGTTGGCTGCTGCCGCCTGTTCCCCTTCGACAACGGCGCCAAGAACAACATCCCGTTCGACGTGGTGTGGGACAACATGAACGCCAAGCTCATCGAGGACGGCTACATCCAGCAGGCCGACACCATCGAGGAGCTCGCCGAGAAGCTCAACATCCCCGCTGAGAACCTTGTGGCCACGGTTGAGAAGTACAACGGCTATTGCGACGAAGGCGCCGACCCCGACTACTACAAGGAGGCCTACCGCCTCACGAAGCTCGACACGCCGCCTTTCTATGGCGTGCGCACCGGCGCCTGGCACCTCGCCACGTTCGACGGCCTGCTCATCAACACGCACATGCAGGTTCTCGACCAGGACAACAACCCCATCGAGGGCCTCTATGCCATCGGCGACTGCTCGGGCGGCTTCTTCTGCGTGAGCTACCCCAACCTGTTCACCGGCCTTGCGTGCGGGCGTACTACGGTCGAAGCTTACGTTCTCGGCCAGGAGTTCGCCAACTAGGATGATGCGGGACCTCGTCCGCTGCGTTCCCGGAAGGCTCACGCGCGGTGCGCGCCTTTGGTGTACGTCCAGTACGCATCGCCTCCCGGCGCCTTGCGGACGAGAACCCGCCTTTTGGTGGGATGCGGAACCTGATGCGCTGCGTTCCGCGGAGTCTCATGTACTCCAGTAGGCCAAAGGCCCGCACCGCGCACATCGACTCCGCGCGCCTTGCGCCTGAGAACCTGCGTTTTGATGGGTTGCGGAACCTCAGGCGCTGCGTTCCGCGGCGCTGTGATGCCTCGTGATGTGGGGTTAGAGGGAAGTTTGAGTGTTTGAGGGGGCAGTCTTCGGCCATGGGCTGGGGGCTGCCCCTTTCGCGTGTAGAATCGCAGGTGTCGGGGCGGTTTGCGCGCGAAGGGGGCGGGGCGGTGGCACAGGCGGCACAGCACGTACGCGAGTTCTGCCGGGAGACGTTTGCCAGCCGTGGGTTCTGGCTTGTCTGCTGTGCGATGGGCCTGGCGGGCCTCGCCGTGCAGCTCATGAACCGTTCGTTGTTTCCCCTGTTCGATGATGTGTTTACCTACGCGCGTGATATCTCGATCACGTGCAGCGCGCTTGTCTCCATTGCGCTCGGTCTCATCTCGCTTGCCCGTCCTGCGCTTCTGAGCGGCAAACGTCTCTTTATGTGCATGTTGAGCATCTGGGCCCTCGGCGTCATTGGCGTGCTCATGGGTTTGATCCTGCGCGTCCCAGCCCTTTTGGTGTTGGGAGCATGCCTGTTTGTGACGAGCCGCGGATGGGCCTCCATCAGCTCGAACCTGTCGGCCGTGTCGTTGCCTGCGCCCCAGGCGGTCGTTGCCATCGCGATGGGTGCCGTGTTTGCCCAGCTGCTTGACCTGATTGTGCGCGTTGTCGCGCTTCCACAGCAGGTGTGCGCCGTTTTGCTTGCGGTGCTTGTTCCCGTCTGTCTCGTATGCGCCCATCGTCGCGCCGGCGTCCTTGCCGACGAGATTGCGGCAGGGCCCGCCGCCACGGAACTCTCTGTGACGCGCCCCGCCTCGTATCTGCCGCTTACGAGCAATCTTTACATCTGCATCATTCTCGTGCAGGCGGCGTTCGGCTTTGCGCTGCGTTTCGGCGAGGTGGCGGGCTCACCGTCTTTCGGCAACCTCGGCCTTGCATTTGCGGGCGTGCTTGCGCTCGTGGTGCTTGCGCTCGGAGGCCGATTCATTGGCGACGAGATCGTCAACGTGTCGCTTCTTGCTCTCACGGCTGGCTTTTTGCTTGTCATAGTGATCGGGCCGAGCAGCGCAGTGTTGGCAAACGGCCTTCTCACGGTCGGTACCTGCGTGTTTGGCGTCGCCCTCAATTCCACGCTTGTTGCCCTCGCCTCCCGCAACCCTCTTGCCGCCCTGTCCATCATGGGGTGGGGCCAGGGCATGTCGGGCCTTGCCACGACGCTGGGCGCCCTTTTGGGCACCACGGCAAACCGCATCGAGGTTACAGACGGCCACCAGCAGCTTGCCCAGTTCGTCGCCCTTTTGCTGCTGGCGCTCGTCGCGTACATGCTCTTCGGCCTGCGCGGCTTCTCGTTGCGCGCCACGATTGAAGGTGTCGTGCCCCCTGAGCCCGACATCGAGGTGCATGCTTCGGCCGATGAGGCTTTCGCTGAGCGTTGCGCCCAGGTGGCGTCCGACCATCAGCTCACGCCCCGCGAGGCCGAGGTGTTCGAGATGCTTGCGCGCGGGCGCAACCGCGAGTACATCGAGGAGCGATTGAGTGTGTCGCGCAACACCGTCAAGGCCCACGTCAAGCATATCTATGCCAAGCTCGACATCCACTCTCACCAGGAGCTCATCGACTTGGTCGAGGGCAAGGGCGAGTAGGGGAGACGTGGTGCTTTTCGTATGTCGGCAATATTTTCAATATTTTATTGATATCTGCGGCGAACACGACTTGAAACATGGCCGTGCTAAAATGAAGCCCCGTAACTTAACGGCTGCCGCCGCGTACGGCATGGCGAGAGGAACGGGAACTCACCTATGACAAAACATGTATTCGTGACTGGCGGAGTCGTATCGTCCCTGGGTAAGGGCATCACTGCAGCATCCTTGGGCCGCCTTCTCAAGAGCCGCGGC
Source organism: uncultured Coriobacteriales bacterium (assembly GCA_934654475.1). GTDB lineage: Bacteria > Actinomycetota > Coriobacteriia > Coriobacteriales > UMGS124 > UMGS124. The sequence continues at coordinate 53,554 of CAKUFZ010000006.1, read as the reverse complement.
TACAAGGTCACGATGCAGAAGATGGATCCCTACCTCAACGTCGACCCCGGCACGATGAGCCCCTTCCAGCACGGCGAGGTCTTCGTGACCGACGACGGCCATGAGGGCGACCTCGACCTGGGCCACTACGAGCGCTTCATCGATGAGAGCCTCAACCGCGACTCCAATGTCACACAGGGCTCGGTATACCAGACCCTCATCAACCGCGAGCGCCACGGCGACTTTCTCGGCGGCACGGTCCAGGTCATTCCCCATGTCACCAACGAAATCAAGGCTCGTATGCACCGCGTGGCCGACAAGGCCGGCGCCGACGTCGTCATCACCGAGATCGGCGGTACCATCGGCGACATCGAGTCGCAGCCTTTCATCGAGGCCATCCGCCAGTTCCGCAAGGACGTGGGATACGAGAACGTCTGCTACATCCACGTGTCGCTGCTTCCCTACATCGCCGCGTCGCACGAGGTGAAGACCAAGCCTACCCAGCATTCCGTCAAGGAGCTGCGCGGCCTGGGCGTCTCTCCTGACATCATCGTCCTGCGCGCCGACCACGAGGTCGACGACAAGATCTGCCACAAGATCGCGTCGTTCTGCGACGTCGACCCCGACGAGGTCTTTGTGAACGGCGACTGCCCCTCCATCTACGACGTGCCCAAGATGCTTGCCGACCAGGGCTTTGACCTCAAGGTTTGCGAGCGCCTGGGTCTGGACCCGCGCACGTCCGACATGGCCGAGTGGGATGCCTTCCTCGATGCCAAGGCGGCCGCCGAGGCAACCCGCGAGACGCTCGGCGAGGTCAAGATCAAGCTTGTGGGCAAGTACACCCAGCTTCCCGACGCATACCTGTCGGTCATTGAGGCCCTGCATCATGCCGGCGTTGCCAACGGCCGCGCCGTTGACATCGAGCTCATCGACGGCGAGACGCTTTGCGACGCAAATGCCGACGAGGTCCTGGGCAGCGCCGACGGCATCCTCGTGCCCGGCGGCTTTGGCTCGCGCGCATTCGAGGGCAAGATTTGCGCGGCCCGCTATGCTCGCACGCACAAGATTCCTTATCTCGGCATCTGCCTGGGCCTTCAGGTTGCCGTGACCGAGTTTGCCCGCGACGTGCTCGGCTGGGCCGACGCCAACTCTGCCGAGTTCAGCGAGACGACCCAGCATCCCGTCATCGCCCTCATGCCCGACCAGGCCGGCATCGTCGACATGGGCGGCACCATGCGCCTGGGCGCCTATCCCTGCGACGTCGTCGCTGGCACGCTGGGTGCCGAGGCCTATGGCCAGGAGCATATCTCCGAGCGTCACCGCCATCGTTTCGAGGTGAACAACGAGTTCCGTTCCCAGCTTGTGGAGGCGGGCCTGGTTGTGTCGGGCACCTCGCCCGACGGTCGCCTCGTCGAGATGATCGAGCTTCCCCGCGACGTCCACCCCTGGTTTGTCGCGGGCCAGTTCCACCCCGAGTTCTGCAGTCGCCCCACCAAGCCGCATCCCCTGTTCCGCGACTTCATCAAGGCCTCCTGCGCTCAGGCCGACGAGCGGTAAGCTGTGCCGGCGCCGAAGACTGACATAGCGAATCAGGCCAGGTCCGCCCTCGAGGCGGGCTTGGCCGACTATATCGATTACCTGCGCGTCGAGAAAGGCTCCTCCAAGAACACGGTGGATGCCTACAGGCGCGACCTTACCGCGTGGGTCGCATGGCTGGCAGACGAGCACGGTGTCAACGCTCCCGACCAGGTGGAACGCGGTCTTGTGGAAGCGTACCAGGCTCACCTGCACGACGAGGGCAAGGCCGCCACGAGCATCCAGAGGGCCGTCTCGGCCATCAAGGGCCTGCATAAGTTCCTCTATGTCGACGGGCTTGCGGAGAAGCTCCCCACCTCTGAGGTGAAGGCTCCCCGCAAGCCCCAGCGCCTGCCTGAGACCATCTCGGTGGAAAAGGCCTTCGAGCTGCTTGACCAGCCGTTTCCTGAAACGCCCATCGGCATGCGCGACAAGACGATGCTCGAGGTGCTCTATGGCTGCGGCCTGCGCGTGAGCGAGCTCGCGGGCCTCGACCTTTCCGCCTGCTATCTCGACGCCGGATTTCTGCGTATCTTTGGCAAGGGCAGCAAGGAGAGGCTCGTGCCCATTGTGGGCAGCGCGCTTGTTGCCCTGAGCACGTATCTTGACGAGGGCAGACCTTTCTTGCACCTGACCTCGTCGGCGGCATCTCAAGACCCCCGCGCGGTTTTTCTCAACGCTCGTGGCGGGCGCATCAGCCGGCAGAGCATCTTCAATGTGGTGGAGCACTATGGTGCCGCCGTGGGCATAGCGGGCCTGCATCCCCACGTGCTTCGCCACGCCTTTGCAAGCCACATGCTTGCCGGTGGCGCTGACCTGCGCGTTCTCCAGGAGATCCTCGGCCATGCCGACATATCCACAACGCAGATTTACACGCATGTGGATAGGGAGCATATACGCGAGGAATACTTCACAGCTCACCCCCGCGCCCACATGTAGCAAGTTGCAGAACCTCACGCGCTGCGTTCCGCAGGGCCTCACGTACGTCCAGTACGCATTGGCCCTGCGCGCCTTGCGCGTGAGAACCTGCTTTTTATGGGAGATGCAGAACCTCACGCGCGGGGTTTGCTGTGTGTGGGGTGGGATGAAGTGGGGGAAAAGAGCTATGAAGTTGCATGGAGTGGGATAAAAGCACTCCGCTATGGTGTATCCTGACAGTCAAGTTGGACGATTCGGCTCAAAATCAGGCTGAGAGGAGGCGCACATGGATATCGAGACGCAAGATACGTGCTTTACCGGCGTTGCCGAGCACACGCTCGACGCAAAGGGTCGTGTCTCGCTTCCCGCCAAGGCGCGCCGCTATCTGCCTGAGATTGTGAAGTGCGTCCTGTCTCTGGACAAAAAGGCGGTCTACGTCTTTGCGCCCGAGGCCTACGACGCATGGGTCAAGTCGTTCTTCAGCGAGGGCTTCAACCCGCGCTCCACGCGCGACGTGCAGCTTCGCACGCGCCTGCTCGCATTTACCGAAGAGACTGCCATTGACTCGGCCGGTCGCATCGGCATCCCGGGCAGGTTGCGCCAAATCGTGGGCCTCGACAAGGACGTCGCCATCGTGGGCGGCGGGGACCATCTCGAGGTTTGCGACGGAGCTGCCTATCGGCGTGCGGAGGAAGACCTGCTCGCCCTGGATTTTTTGGAGGAGTAGCAGGTGACTACACAGGAACTCGCCGGGGCCGAAGCCCCTCAGGTTGAATTTCATCACATCCCCGTCATGCTTGGCGAGGTCCTTGAGACGCTGCGCCCCACTGACGGCGACGTCGTGTGCGACTGCACGCTCGGCGGCGCCGGCCACTCCCTTGAGATGGGCAAGCTGTGCGGCCCCACGGGCATGCTCATCGGCGTCGACCAGGACGACCTTGCCCTGGCAAACGCTGGCGCGCGCATTCGCGAGCAGCTGCCCGAGCTGAGGTCCCTGCAGCTCAAGGGCAACTTCTCCGAGCTCGACCGTCTGCTGCAGCAGGCCGAGGTCCCCGGTGTCGATTGCTTCCTGTTCGACCTGGGTGTGAGCTCGCCCCAGCTCGACATTCCCGAGCGCGGCTTCTCCTATCACGAGGACGCCCCGCTTGACATGCGCATGGACACGGCCAACAACACACTGACTGCCTATGAGGTCGTGAACCACTACACCGAGGCCGACCTGGCTCGCATCCTTCGCGTCTACGGTGAGGAGAAGTGGGCCTCTCGCATTGCGTCTCGCATCGTCGCCCGCAGGGCAAGCGCCCCGATCGAGACGACGCTGCAACTGGTCGACGTCATCAAAGAGGGCATCCCGGCGGCCGAGCGTCGAAGCGGCGGTCACCATCCGGCGCGCAAGACGTTCCAGGCCATCCGTATCGAGGTCAACCACGAGATGGATGCGCTCAAGTCCGGCTTGGACGCGGCCGTGCGTTGGCTCAACCCGGGTGGTCGCATCTGCGTCATCAGTTACCACTCGCTCGAGGACCGCATCGTGAAGGAGACGTTCAAGTCCTTCACGGAGAGGTGTACGTGCCCGCCCGGCCTTCCGGTGTGCGTGTGCGGCTGCAAATCTGTACTGAAACTCCAAGAACGCAAGCCTCGCGTTCCCAGTGAAGAAGAGATTGTACGTAATCCGCGCTCTCGCTCCGCTAAGGTCCGATCTGCGGTGAAATTGGTCTAGAATCACTACCCCTGTGCCGCACACGACGGCACGCGATGACATAAGGAGGTGACAGGGTTGGCACGATACGACGACAACACAGCTTACGATATGCATGCCTATGCTATGCCTGAGCAGACCGCGCCACAGCACGAGCGCGTGCGCCGCGATTGGAACGTCGTGGAGGGTGGAAACTCCCCGCATGCCACAACGCCGCTGTCGCCTGTTGTTATCACTGTTGCTAAGTGCGTCGGTGCTCTTCTTGCTACCGTGCTGCTCACGGGCCTTGTCAAGGTGTTCCTTGTTGCAGCGACGTTCGGCTACCTTTCCCAGAACACCGACCTCGACACTCAGCTTGAGGCAGCGCGCTACAGCGCCTCCGAACTTGAGGTGCAGAACTCGATCTACAGCGACAAGGATCGCGTCTGGTCGATTGCGACGCAGGTCTACGGCATGACCTATCCTGAGCAGAGTGCCGAGGTGGACCTATCCGGCGTCCCGGCTGATATGGCCGCAGAAACCGAGTAGCCATGTCCGCGCGCGATGAAGAATCGCGGGTGCGCAGCTCCTCCGGGCGCGACTCGTCCAAGACCGCTCCCGGTACCAGCAGGCCGGGCGCCCCTGAGCGCAACGATGCCCCCAACACCGTTTCGGCCGAAGAGCGGCCCAGCGCCAGGCGCGCGCAAGACAGTGTGCCCGGCAAGCTTGCCCAGCATGCCCTGGCCTGGTTTTACGAGACGCCCTATTCCCGTGAAACGGTGGTGGGTGGCGTCCTCGGCCTGGCCTTTTTTGCCGTGACCCTCAAACTTTTCGGTCTTCAGGCGATAGAGACGGGCGAGATTTCGACGGACGCCTCTGAGGAGCGCACGGCAAACCTCACGCTGCCCCATAGGCGCGGCGCCATCTACGACCGCAACGGCAACGTGCTTGCCCGCTCGGTCGACGCCGTCAACATCGCCATCCACCCCAGTGTGGTGCAAAAAAACGATGCGATCAACGCCACTGCCAACCTCATTGCCGAGGTGCTCGGTGGCGACGCGAGCACGTATGCCGACATCTGCTCGCGCGACTCGGTGTACGAATATCTTGCCAAAAACGCCGACCCTCTGTTGAAGGCAAACCTCAAATCGGCCCTTGAGACGGCCAACCTCGAACGCAAGAAGGCCGGCCTTGTCGCGCTTTCGGGCTTTGAGTACGAGGACGTGCAGAAGCGCGTGTACACGCAGGGCGAGGTCGCGGGCAACGTCATCGGCATCATCGGTGGCGATGACAACAAGGGCATCACGGGCCTTGAGCTTCAATATGAAGATGTGCTCTCCGGCACCGACGGCTACCTCGTGCAGGAGCGTTCCCGCGACGGCGATCCCATCGTGGGAGGCGAGGCCGTGCGCATCGACCCCGTCGACGGCGAGAACATTGTCATATCCATCGACCTCGACATCCAACGCACGGCGCAGGAGCAGATTGCGAAGGCCGTGGCCGAATGGGGCGCCCGCTCGGGCGTTGCCATCGTGATGCAGCCCGAGACCGGCGAGGTCCTTGCATGCGTCTCCACGCCTTACCTCGACCTGTCCAACATCAAGGCCGCCACGACCGAGGCGTTCAACGTCAAATGCGTGAGCGACTCCTACGAGCCTGGCTCCACCTTCAAGCCGATTACGGCTTCTGCTGCCATCGATTTGGGCATTGCCACACCTACGACAAACTACTATTGCCCCTCCGAGATTCAGGTCGGTGACGACTGGGTCGGCGATTCGGACAAGCGCGACTACGACATCGACCTCACGCTCACCGAGGTGCTCGAGCGTTCGAGCAACGTCGGTATGGTCGAGTGCGCCGAGGGTCTCGGCTCCCGGAACTTCTACGACTACACGCAGCGCTTCAAAATCGGCACCCTCACGGGCATCGATTACCCCGGCGAGGTCTCGGGCATCGTGCCCGAGTACAGCGAGTACACCGGCGCTTGGGCGTCCATGGCGTTTGGCCAGGCACTCGCCGTGCCTCCGTTCCAGATGGCCCGCGCCATCAGCGCCATCGCCAATGATGGCGTGCTCGTGCAGCCGCATTTCCTTGTGAGCATCGCCGGGCAGCAGCAGAACTATCCCGAGGTGGGCAGGGCCATTTCGTCCGACACGGCCCGCCAGGTCTCTGAGATGATGTACAGCGTCATCGAGAACGGCTACGGCAACACCGGCAAGGTCGAGGGGTATCGCCTGTCGGGCAAGACCGGTACGGCCGAACGCGTTGACGACACGACCGGCTTGTACTTCGCAAACACGAACACGGTGTCGTTCATCGGCTTTGGCCCCACCGACGACCCGAAGGTTCTCGTATACGTCATGATCGACTATGTAACCGGCGCCACGGGCTCGGAGGCTGCGGGTCCCGTGTGGTCCGTCATCATGGAGACGGCTCTGAAAAAGCTTCAGATCCCGCCTTCATATTAGGTTGTTTGCACGAAAGGAGAGGCTCGATGTTTAACGCCGAGCCGCGTGAGATCGCCCAGGCGGTCTGCGCGCGCGTCATAGAGTGCCCGGGGCAGCCCCGACGTGTCGTGGGGGTCGCCATCGACTCGCGCAAGGTTGAGGACGGCTGCCTGTTCGTCGCCCTTGTGGGTGAGCGCGTCGACGGCAACGACTACGTTGGGCGGGCGCTTGAGGCAGGTGCGGCGGCGGTCATCATGACCCGCGAGCCTACCGAGGCTGAGTTTGCGCGTGCCCGTGCCTGCAACGCGGCCCTGCTTCTGGCCGCTTCGGGAGAGAAGGCCCTGCAGGACCTTGCCTCCTGGTGGCGCGACAAGCTGCATTGCGTTGTGGTCGGCGTCACGGGATCGTCGGGCAAGACCACGACGAAGGAGATGTGCGCGCGCGTTCTTGCGACCAAGTTCAAGACGCATGCCACTGCCGGCAACCTCAACTCCACGCTCGGTGCGCCCCTCACGGTGCTGTCGTGCCCGCTCGATGCCGAGGCGCTCGTGGTGGAGATGGGCATGAACGCCATGCATGAGATTGAGGCCATCGCCGCTGTCGCCCGTCCCCACATCGGCATCATCACGAACGTGGGCACGGCGCACATCGGCATCCTCGGCAGCCGTCTCAACATTGCCCGCGCAAAGTCCGAGCTGGTCTCGGCTTTGGGGCAGCAGGCGGGCAACTCCCTGGACGTTGAGCCTTGCGTGCTTTTGTGGGGCCAGGACGACTACACCCCTTGGATCGCCAGCAACGTTGCCGCCCCCGCAGGCGTGCGCACCCTCACGTTTGGCACAAGCGAGGCCGACGATGCGTCGTGCGCAAACGTCGAGCTCGACGAAGTGGGGTGCGCCCATGGTGCGGCGACGCTGCCAAGCGGCGCTTCCATGCAGCTCGACCTGGGCCTTCCCGGTGTCCACAACGTGAGCGACGCGCTTGCTGCAGCCGCCATGGGCGACCTGCTCGGTATCGCTGCCGAGCAAATCTCCCAGGCGCTTACAGGCTTGCGTCTGGAGGGCAACCGTCAGCAGGTCGTGCGCTGCGCTGCCGGCATCACGCTCATCAACGACTGCTACAACGCGAATGCCGACTCGATGCGCCGCGCGCTCGACGTGCTCTGCAGCCTCAAGGCAACCCGTCGTATTGCCTGCTTGGGCGACATGGGCGAGCTGGGCGAGGACTCCGAGGTCATCCATGCCGCCGTGGGAGGGTATGCCGCGGGCAAGGGCGTCGACGTGCTTGTGGCCGTGGGGCCGCTCTCGCGTTCCATGGCCCAGGCGGCCCTGCTCATGGGCATGAGCGAGAACAACGTGGTCGAGGTTGCAGACGCCGCCGGCGCCGCGAACGTTTTGAAGGAACTTGCATGTGAGGGCGACGCGTTGCTCGTCAAGGCCTCGCATTCAACCGGATTGGAAAAGACTGTCGAGGCGGTGACCCAGGCATGGGCATAGCATCTAACTACCCGAGCTACGTAATTTTCGTCGCGATCTTTGTGGCGGCGGCGATTGTGTGCGTCCTCATGCCCGGCTGGATCAAGCTGTTGCGTCGCAACAAGATTGGCCAGCAGATCAGGGCCGACGGACCGCAGCGCCACCTGCAGAAGCAGGGCACGCCCACCATGGGCGGTGTCGTCATCCTCACTGCCGTCATTGTGACGACGCTCGTGCTGGCTCCGATGAACGCCCCGCTTGCACTTGCGATGCTCGCAACCGTCCTCACCGGCCTTCTGGGCTTTGCTGATGACTTCGAGTCGGTGGCCCATAAGCGCTCGCTTGGCCTCACGCCTTCCGCCAAGCTTATCGGCCAGGCGCTTATCGTCATCATCTTCACGCTTGCGGCCGTCAACGTGGCCGGCGTGTCGCCGGTCGTGAGTCTCTTCGGCCTGGTCGACATCGACCTGGGCGTTCTTACCACCACGGTTGCCGGCGTGCAGGTGCCTTGGCTCTACCTCGTGTTCGTCTACCTGCTTATGGCGGGCTTCTCCAACGCCGTCAACCTCAACGACGGCCTTGACGGTCTGTGCGGCGGCTGCTCGGCAGTGACCCTGGGCGTCATGGGCATGGTGGCGTTTGCCCAGGGCAACCTCGGCCTGTCGGTTTTTGCCTTTGCGTGTGTGGGCGCGTGCATCGGCTTTCTGTGGTTCAACTGCTATCCGGCGTCCATCTTCATGGGCGATACCGGCTCTCTCGCCCTGGGCACGGCCTTTGCCGCCATCGCGGTGCTTACCAAGAGCGAGGTCGCTTCCATCGTGATCGGCGGCATCTTCATCGTCGAGGTCATGAGCGTCATCATCCAGGTGGCAAGCTTCAAGCTCACCCACAAGCGCGTGTTCCTTATGGCGCCCCTGCACCATCACTTCGAGAAGAAGGGTTGGGCGGAGACGAAAGTCGTCACGAGGTTCTGGATCATCAGCGCCGCATGCGCCGCGCTGGGATTTGCGCTGTACTTCCAGACCATCGGGTAAGGGGATCTTCCCATGTTTGAACCTACAGGCAATATCGTCTTGCTCGGCCTCGGCGCTTCCACCGAGGCCGCTGCACGCTATCTCGCCGCACACAAGCCGAGCCATGTCGACTCGGTCACGCTCGTGGTGCCCTCGCTGAGCGAGGCCCAGAAGGTCAAGGCGTGCGAGCTCGAGGAGATGGGCGTGCGCATCGAGGTTGGCTCCGAGGAGCTTTCCCGCGACTTTGACCTGGGCGTTGTGAGCCCCGGCATTCCTTGCACGGGCGGCTTCTACCGTTCGGGCCTCGCGCACTGCGCCGAGCTCATCAGCGAGCCCGAGTTGGCCTGGCGTGTGAGCCCGCAGCATTGGGTGGGCATCACGGGCACGAACGGCAAGACAACCACGACGACGCTAGCATGTGAGCTTTTGCGTGCTGCCGGCATGGCCGCCCGCACGGTGGGCAACATCGGCCTGCCGCCTATTGCCTGTGTGGAAGACCGCGCTGCCGACGAGGTGTTTGTCGCCGAGCTGTCCAGCTTCCAGCTTGAGAGTTCTAAGCAGTTTGCCCCGCATGTGGGCGTGTTGCTCAATGTCACGCCCGACCATGTGGAGTGGCACGGCAGCCTTGAGGCTTACGCCCAGGCCAAGGAGAAGCTTTTCGCCAACATGGCCGGCGACGACCTCGCCGTGCTCGGCGACGACGAGACGTGCCAGGCGGTAGGGGAGCGCCTGCGTGCCCGCGGCGTGCGCGTTGCCGTACTGGGGCGCGAGCCGCTTGCCGACGAGACCGACGCTGCCTGGGTCGATGCCCAGGGCCTGCTCGTCGTGCGCCTCTCTGGGCGCGACCATGTGCTCTGCGGTGTCGGCGACATGCGCATCAAGGGTCCCCACAACGTGCAGAATGCCCTGGCAGCAGCGGCATGCGCCCTTGAGCTCGGTGCCGACCAGGCCGCTGTCGCCCAGGGTCTGCGCGACTTCGCGCCCCTGGCGCACCGCATCGAGCCCTGTGGGTGGGCACGCGGCGTCGAGTTCTTCGACGACTCCAAGGGCACAAACGTCGATGCCACCATCAAGGCTGTCAAGTCGTTCGAGCCGGGCCGTGCCGTCGTGCTGCTGGGCGGCCATGACAAGGGTACCGATTTGTCCGAGCTCGCCTCAACGGTAGTCGCGAACTGCAAGGCGGCCGTGTGCTACGGCGAGGCCGGCCAGCGCATCCATTGCGCGCTTGAAGAGGCGGTGTTGGCCCATCCTGGCTGCGAGCTGCGTCTTGTTCCTAAGATGCGCGACGCCTTCGAGGCTGCATGCGAGCTTGCCGTGTCTGGCGACGTGGTCCTGCTTTCGCCGGCATGCTCGTCGTTTGACGAGTTCACGGGCTATGTGCAGCGCGGTGAGGTGTTCCAGGGCTGGGTTGCTGCTCTTGCCGCCAACGAGGCTGTGTGCGAGGCCGCGCATGAGTGAGGCACGCGCCAAGGTGTCGCACAGGGTTAACGCCGGTACGTTTTGGACCATTGGCCACCTGACGTCGCCCCTCTTTTTGCTTGAGGTCGCCACGGTGCTTTTGTGCGTCTTCGGTCTCACGATGGTGTTCTCGGCTTCCTCCATCGAGCTGGTGATGGTGGGTGGCGACAGCTACCATACCTTCAAGATGCAGGCCATCTACATGGCATTGGGAACAGTTGCATTCTGTGTCCTGATGCATGCGGGCGCAAACCGGTTCATGCAGTTCAAGTGGCTTGTGGGACTCTCGGCTTTCGCCATCGTGCTTCTCATCCTGGTGCTTGTGGCGGGCAAGAACACAAACGGCGCCACGCGTTGGCTGCCTATCGGCAACTTCACGCTGCAGCCCTCTGAGTTCGCAAAGATCACCATCGTCATGGCGTGCGCGCATTACGTGGGGCGCTGTGCCCAGGGCGATATACGTCCGTCCGTTTGTGCCATACGCTTGCTGCTGCCTGTCGTTGTCCCCTTCGGCCTGATTTTTGCCGAGAAGGACCTCGGCACGATCATCATCATCGGTGTGGCTCTGTTTGCCATGCTGTATCTGGCTGGCGTCAAGCCCCGCTATCTTGTGGGGGCTGCCATCGTGGCCCTCCTGTTTGTCGTTGCGGCCATCTCCATTGCAAGCTATCGCTCTGCGCGCTTCTCCATTTGGCTCGACCCCGAGTCGGACTATTACGGCAACGGCTGGCAGTCGATTCATGGCTTCCGCGCGCTTGCCTCGGGAGGCTTCTTTGGGATGGGCCTGGGCGAGTCGCGTCAGAAGTACGCCTACCTACCCGAGGCCGAGAACGACTACATCTTTGCCATCATCGGCGAGGAGCTGGGGTTCTTGGGCTGCATGATGCTCATCGGGCTGTTCGTGTTCTTTGCGTATTGCGGCCTGCGCATCGCATTTGATGCTCGTAAGCGCGGCGACCTTTCGGCGAGCCTGCTGGCCGCCTCGCTTACGGTGCTCATCGAGTTCCAGGCGTTTCTCAACATGGCGGGCGTCACGGGCATCTTGCCGCTGACGGGCAGGCCGCTTCCCTTCATCACGGCCGGCGGCTCATCCGTCCTTGCCTGTCTCATCATGGCGGGTCTCATCGCGGGCGTGGCGCAAGACAACGCGCGCGACGTGCGCGAGGGTCGCGAGCGCAGGCGCGCTCGTGCCAAGCAGCGCATGTCGGTGGTTGAGGGCGGCCGCCCATATCAGGAAGATAGAGTGCCGGCAAGGCCTGCGCTGCGCGTGCCGGGCGAGGTCGTGCGTACGCGTCCTGACGACGGTCGCAACCAAGAGGAATATGGCGCACGGGAACAGGCAAGACAGTCACAGGGGCCTGAGGCTGCCGAGCGGTCCAGGCGCCAGGAGGGAAGCAGACGATGAGCGTGTTTGCCATTGCGGCCGGCGGCACCGCCGGCCATATCAACCCGGCGTTGGCGCTTGCCCATGAGCTGCGCAACCGCGGCCATGAGGTGCGCTTTTACGGCACGAAGAAGGGCATGGAGGCCACGCTTGTGCCGCAGGAGGGCTTCTCGTTCGAGGGTCTCGACGTCAGCGGCTTCGACCGGTCGCGCCCCTGGACGGCCGTCACGGCCCTGGTCAAGATGCAGCGTGCCCGCAAGGCCCTGCTCGCCGAGTTCGCGCGCGACGGCAAGCCCGCCGCAGCTGTGGGCTTCGGGGCGTACGTGTGCTTCCCCCTTGCCGCGGCCGCCGCAAAGGCCGGGGTTCCGTTGGTGCTCCATGAGCAGAATTCCGTGCCTGGCATGGCCAACAAGGCGCTTGCCAAGGACGCTGCCGTGCTCGCCCTTACCTATCCCGTCTCTCAGGCAAAGTTCGAAGGCAAGCTCGGCGCCGCAACGCGCGTCGAGGTCGTCGGCAACCCGGTGAGGGCGTCCGTGCTGGCGCCCACCCGCGAGGAGGGTCGTGCCGCATTGGGCATCCCCGCCCAGGCGCGCGTGCTGCTTGTGTTTGGCGGAAGCCTGGGTGCCGCGCATCTCAACCAGGCCGCCGTCGCCCTTAAGTCCGAACTGCTCGGGCGTTCTGACGTCTATGTTATCCACGCGGCGGGCAAGCGCGACTACGAGCAGACCAAGCAGGCCTTGGCGCTCACCGACGCCGAGGCCGCCCGCTGGCGCCTCATGCCTTACATCGACGACATGGGCTCGTGCCTTGCTGCCGCCGACCTGGTGTTCTCGCGCGCCGGTGCCTCTTCCATCGCCGAGATCGCCGCGCGCGGCGTGCCCTCGGTGCTGGTCCCGTATCCGTATGCCACGGAGAACCACCAGGCTCAGAACGCGCTTCTGCTCAGTGACGTCGACGGTGCGGTTGTCGTGGAAGACGACGCGCTCGATGCCCCCGAGTTTGCGAGCAGCTTCCTGGCGCTGCTTGACGACGCCCCGCGTCTTGCGGTCATGCGTTCCAACGTCGAGGCGCTTGGCTACTCGGGCGCCACGGCACGGTTGGCAGATGCTGTAGAAGCTGTCGCACGTTAGTCCTGCTCGTTGTGCCCGCAGGTGCAACGCGGCTAGAATAGGGCGGATTGCCTATATCGCTTCCCGCATAAGGGGAGTACGAAGGAAGGTCTGACATCATGGCTCAAGAAACCAACGCTCGCCCCTTTGAGCGCGTCCATTTCATCGGTATCGGCGGCGCCGGCATGTCCGGCATTGCGCTCGTGCTGCATCAGCGCGGCTTCCATGTCACCGGTAGCGACCTGAAGGCCTCGAAGTACACCCGCGCCCTGGTGAAGGAGGGCATCGAGGTCTTCGTGGGCCACCATGCCCGCACCATCGACGAGGTCAAGCCCGATGTCGTGGTCATTTCCACGGCCATCCCCCAGTCCAACCCCGAGCTTGTGCGTGCCCGCGAGCTAGGTATTGAGGTGTGGCACCGCGCCAAGATGCTGTCGTTTTTGTCGGGCGACGCCATCACGATTGCCTGCGCCGGCACCCATGGCAAGACCACGACCTCGTCGCTGGCCGCCACGATGCTCGAGCGCATGAACCTCAGGCCGACGTTCCTCATCGGCGGCATCATCGACGGCTACGAGACGAACGGCAACTCCGGCGAGGGCCCCTACTTCGTCGCCGAGGCCGACGAGAGCGACGGGTCGTTCTTGAACCTCGACCCCAACGTCGTCATCGTCACCAACATCGAGGCCGACCACCTCGACCACTATGGCTCGCTTGAGGCTATCGAGAAGACGTTCGTCCAGTTCATGGGCTCTGTCCCCGAGGATGGCCATGTCATCGTGTGCGGTGAGAACCCCCATGTGCCCGAGCTGGCCCGCTCCTGCGGCCGCCCTGTTCTCACCTATGGCTTCGGCGAGGGCAACGATGTCGTCTGCACGCCCAAAGAGGGCAAGGGCGTCAACGCCTTCTCCGTGCGCCTGCCCGACGGCCACGAGTACAACCTGCACCTCGATCACAACCCCGGCCTGCACAACTGCCTCAACGCGACCGCCGTGCTGACGCTTGCCTATGTGCTTGGCCTGCCCTGCGACGAGGCCGCCCAGGCCATCTCGAGCTTTGCCGGCGTGCATCGCCGCTTCGAGCTTGTGGGCGAGGTGGACGGCGTGCGCGTCATCGACGACTACGGCCACCATCCCACCGAGATCGCGGCCACGCTTGCCGCAGCCAAGGGCCTTGGCTTCAAGCGCGTGCGTGTCGCGTTCCAGCCCCACCGCTACTCGCGCACCGAGTCGCTGGCCGCCGAGTTCGGCCCCGCGTTCGACAATGCCGACGAGCTCGTGGTCCTCAATGTGTTCGCTGCCGGCGAGGTGCCCATTCCGGGCGTCTCGGGCAAGACGGTCTCCAATGCCGTGCTCGCACATCGCCCCGATGCCCAGGCCAGCTATATGCCCGACCGCCACACCGTCGTCGACCACATGGTGAAGACCGCCCGCCCCGGCGACCTCATCATCACGATGGGCGCCGGCGACGTCACGCTGCTGGGCCCGGCCATCGTCGAGGGCCTCAAGGCGAGATAGTTCTCGCATTCACGCATGCCGGGGCGTGCAGGGCTGCGTGGCTGAGGCCGCGTTGTCTTGCACGCCCTACGGGGGATCGTTCGTTGTATCGTCGTCGAGTCTAGGTGGGGGAGTGCCGTGGGTCTTCTCGAAGCACAAGAACGTCTCGAGGGGTGTCTGCACGGCACCGTCACCGCCAACGAGCGTATGAGCCGCCATACGAGCTACCGCATCGGCGGCCCGGCGGCACTGTTCGTGACCTGCGACGACTATGCCGACGTCCGTCAGGCGGTCGAGATATTGGGCCAGGAACGCTTGCCGTGGGTCATCATGGGCCGTGGGTCCAACGTGCTCGTGAGCGATGAGGGCTACCAAGGCGCCGTCCTCGTGCTTGGCCGTGACTTTCGCCGTTTCACCGTCGACGAGACGGGGCGGATGCATGTGGGCGCAGGTGCGGTGCTGCAGCGCGTTGTGACCGAAGCGTTCGACAAAGGCCTGTCGGGGCTGGAGTTTGCAGTGGGCATTCCCGGCACCGTGGGCGGCGCCGTCTCGATGAACGCGGGCACGGCCAACCATTGGATGGACTCCGTCATTGCGGAGGTCGTGGTCTTCCGCCCCGGTACGGGCCTTGTGCATTACGCCCGCAGCGACATCTCGTGGTACTACCGCGCAACCGACCTTCCCGGCACCGAGATCATCCTTGAGGTCGTGCTTGAGCTTGTCCCCGGGGATGCCGCCGTGGTCAAGGAGACGATGGAGGCGGTCCTGCAGCGCCGGCGTGCGGCACAACCGCTCAACCTGCCGTCATGCGGCAGCGTGTTCCGCAACTCTTCAGACCTCAAGGCGGCCCGCCTCATCGATGCGTGCGGCCTCAAGGGATACCGGGTCGGCAACGCCGAGGTGTCGACCGTGCACGCAAACTTTATCGTCAACCTGGGCGGCGCCACGGCAGCCGATGTCGCCCGCGTCATCATCCATGTACTCGAGGAGGTAAGAAAACGCCATGGCGTCGAACTCAGACCCGAGGTCAAGTTCCTCGGCTTCCCCGCGTGAGCCACAGCGCGACCGAACCCCTCGAGAGGGTACCTCATCTCGTCGGCCGCAACGGGGCAGCGCCTCTTCAGCTGCGCGAGGAACGTCTCGCCCCGGCACGCGCGGCCGTTCGGGCGGCTCGGGGGGCAAGTCATTTGACAGGCGCAAGAGCATCTTCGTACTCTCCATCGTCGCGATAGCTGCGCTCTTCCTTGCCTACGTGGTGTGTGTGTGGTCGCCCCTCTTCCAGATCAGGCGCATCGTCGTCATGCCCACCGTGCAGGTGAGCAGCGCCCAGGTGAGTGAGCTTGCCGCTATCCCGGCTGGATCCACGCTCTTTGGGTTCGACGAGAGCGGCGTTGAGAAGCGCCTGCTTGCTAACCCCTGGATCAAGTCGGTGCGCCTGACGCGCAACCTTCCCGACACGCTTACCGTCGAGGTGGAGGAGCGCAGCGTTGCCGCGATCGTCATGCTCTCAAACGGGCAAAGCGCCTGGAAGCTTTCGACGGACGGCATATGGCTTGAGCCCGTGGAGCTTTCCGTTGTCACGGCCGACAACGGCGTGCAGGCCTATGACGTCCAAGCCAAGGACGCGGCGGCCCAGGCCGGTGTGGTGTACGTGAGCGAGGTGTCTGCGGCGCTTTCTCCGCAGGCGGGTGACAAGTGCACCGACGCAGGGCTTCTCGGTCTCATCCAGTACATCGAGGGATTCTCGTTGGCCTTGCGCGACCAAATCGTGAGCGCCTGCGCCACGAGCAAGGAGTCCATCGCTGTTGTGCTCTCAAATGGCATCAAGGTGTCGCTGGGCGCACCGGACGACATCGCTCTCAAGGAGCAGACGGTGCTGGGGATCCTTGACAAGTTCCAGGGCCAGATAAGCTATATCAACGTACGTACGCCCGCAAATCCCACCTACCGCGGCCTCACGGAGGGTACTGCCACCCAAGACGGCGCGGCCGCCTCGGCCGATGCTCTGCCGTACCAGGCACAGGCGGGCGACGCGACTGCGGATGCCGCCGCTGCGTCTTCCACCGATGCCGCAACCGATGGATCCACGGCAACGAGCGACTCCGACGTGCCGTCGGACGCGGCGTACAATGGAGGCTACTATTTGTCCGATGGTGAAACGTGGGTTAACTATTACTATGAAGACGGCAGCCTCGTACACGGGTACTATAAGGTGGACGAGTCAGGCAACGAGACGTGGGTTGATTTAGGCTAGTGTGTTTCTCTCGTGCGCTACCTGGGGCAACGTCAAGAAGGTCAAGGCCTTCATTGACAGTCTAAGGTGTGCGTGCGATTATAAAATGATATGCGAGCTATCTAACTGTAAAGTCGAGCATTACAGTTTACAAAGACTATGGAGGTCAGGATGTACGGACAGGGCGACGCCACCAACAACTATATGGCGGTAATCAAGGTCGTTGGCGTGGGCGGTGGCGGTTGCAACGCCGTGAACCGTATGATTGCCTCCGGTGTGCAGGGTGTTGAGTTCGTGACTGTCAACACCGACGCCCAGGCTCTCCTCAACTCCGACGCCGAGACGAAGGTGCACATCGGCACCGACCTCACCAAGGGCCTGGGCGCTGGCGCCAAGCCCGAGGTCGGCCGCGACGCCGCCGAGGAGTCTCGCGATCAGATCAAGGCTGCCCTCGAGGGCGCCGACATGGTCTTCGTCACCGCCGGCGAGGGTGGCGGCACGGGTACGGGCGCTGCTCCCGTCGTGGCCGATATCGCCCGCAACGACGTGGGCGCCCTGACCGTGGGTGTCGTCACGAAGCCCTTCACCTTTGAGGGCGCGGTCCGTCGTCGCAACGCCCTGAGCGGCATCGAGGAGCTCGGCGCCAACGTCGACACCCTCATCACCATCCCCAACGATCGCCTGCTCGACGTCGCCGACAAGAAGGTCTCCTTCCTCGATGCCTTCACCATGGCCGACGAGGTGCTTCGCCAGGGCATCCAGGGCATCACCGACCTCATCACCGTCCCCGGCCTCATCAACCTCGACTTTGCTGACGTGCGCACCATCATGAGCGACGCCGGCACCGCCATGATGGGCATCGGCGTTGGCTCGGGCGACAACCGCGCCGCCGACGCTGCCAACCAGGCCATCTCCAGCCCGCTGCTCGAGAGCGCCATCGACGGCGCCGACCGCGTGCTGCTCTCCATCGCCGGCGGTTCCAACCTGGGCCTCTTCGAGGTCAACGAGGCTGCTGGCATCGTGAGCGACGCCGTGAGCCAGGATGTCAACCTCATCTTCGGCACCGTCATCGATGAGAACCTGGGCGACACTGTGCGCGTCACCGTCATCGCCACGGGCTTCGGCGGCGACACCAAGGCCTCCGGTCAGTCCAAGCTCGACCTGGGCGCCGACCGTCGCCCCAGCTTCCTCAACAGCACGCCTGCCGGCGGCTCCTCGCGTCCTTCCGCTCCTTCGACGCAGGCCCCCTCTTCTGAGTTCGACATTCCGGACTTCCTGAAGCGCAGCAGGTTCTAGGAGAACAGGCGGCACTTCGCTTGACAGCCAACGAACGCATTCACATCAAGCGTTTCGTAGACGACGGCGTGGCCCTTCTCGGTACCTGCAGTGCAGTGCCGGGCGGGGTCACGTTTTGTTTCACGGAACGTACGGGCGGCGTGTCGCGCCCGCCTTTCGCCAGCCTGAACCTGGGCACGAAGGGCGGCGACGACCCTGCCTGCGTCGCGGAAAACCGCAGACGCGTCATGGAGGCGCTTGGGGCGCCCGAACTGGTCGACACGCTCGTCGTGCCGAACCAGGTGCACGGCGACGAGGTCGCGCTCATTACGAGTGCGGGCGAACGTCCGGCTTGCCTTGAGGCAGGGGCCGACGCTGTGGTGTGCACGGCTCCCAACCAGGCGGTCATGCTGCTCTTTGCCGATTGCACGCCTGTCGTGCTCGTGGCTCCCGGCGGCTTCGCTGTGGCGCACTCTGGCTGGCGTGGGACGCTTGCCGGCATCGCAGGTAAGACCGCTCGCGCGCTGGCCCAGGCCTGCGGTTGCGACACCTCGGACGTGCAGGCCTTCATCGGCCCGCATATCTCAGGGGAGTCCTACGAGGTCTCCCAGGAGCTGCTCGATACGTTCGTGCGGCGTTTTGGGGACATCGCCTGCTGGGGACCGCGTCATCTCGACATGTCGGCCTGTGTGCGCGCGAGCCTGGAGGAGGCCGGGGTGGCACCCGAACTGGTGAGTGACACGCAGCTGTGCACTGCCAAGCTTACCGATAGGTTCTTCTCTCATCGCGTTGAGAATGGCAAGACCGGTCGCCACGCCGCCGTTGCCTTCATGAGAGCTTAGGGGAGGTTGTAGATGTCTTCTATCGAGTTCGACGGGGCGTATGCCGCCCAGCTGCGGCAGCGCCGCGCTCAAATCGCAGAGCTTGTGGAGCGTGCATGCGCGGCTTCTGGCCGCAAACCAGAAGATGTTGTTGTCTGTGCGGTGAGCAAGACGGTCGACGTGCCGCAGGTGGCTGCAGCTCGCGCCGCTGGGTACACTGACTTTGCCGAAAACCGCCCGCAGGAGCTCGAGCGCAAGCTTTCGCTCATCGCGGGCGATCCGGCGTTCGAAGGCGTGCGCTGGCACATGATCGGCAACCTCCAGGAGAACAAGATCAACCATGTTCTGGCGGCCCGTCCGTGCCTGGTGCACTCCATCTCGTCGGCAAAACTTGCCGAGGCTGTCTCGAAGCGCGCTGTGGTTGCCGGCATCGTGCAGCCGGTGCTGCTCGAGGCAAACGTCTCAGGCGAGGAGTCCAAGCAGGGCATGGCTCCCGATGAGCTCAAGGCCATGTTCGAAATGGCCCAGGAGCTTGAGGGAATCGACGTACGCGGTCTGATGACCATGGCGCCGCAAGGCGACATGTGCGTCGCCGAGCATACCTTCGAGGGTCTGCGCCTGCTTCGCGACGAGCTTGCCCAGGCGTATCCGCAGGCAAGCCTGCAAGTCCTTTCTATGGGTATGAGCGAGGACTTCGAGGCGGGGATTCGCCAGGGTGCTACGATAGTCCGGCTTGGTAGAGTTGCCTTCGATCCGACGTTTTCCATCGAAGAGAGGCTGCATATATGAGCTTTCTAGATAACTTCAAGTCCCACAAGAAGAACAACGAGCAGGCCGTTGAGCAGGAGTTTCAGCGCGGTCTTCGCGAGGGCAGCTGGCCTGAGGGCGTCAGCGACTTCCAGCTCATGGACAACACGGGCACCTTCTTGCCCGCCTATCCCGACCCCGACCCCCATGCCGAGGCAGACGCCTTTGTGCAGGAGCATGCAGGCGAGGGTCGCGCCGACTGGTCGGTCGTGCGCGCGGCGGGAAGCACCCGCTCGGAGGGCGGCTTCCGCGTCATCGAGGGTTCCGCCTCTGGTCGCGCCGCAGCCAAGCCTGCGAGCGACGCACCCGCTCCGAGGAGGCCCATCGACGACGAGGGCGTTCAGGTGATGCCGCGCAGCGACGCCCGTCCCGCGCGCAGCGCCGCGGGCGCAAGCGCTCCTCAGAAGTCCTATGCCGAGCGCCTGCGCGAGCGTGTCGCCGCCGATGCGGCAGCCCGCCCCGCTCCTCAGCCCGCACCCGCCCCGGCCCCTGCGCCGTCCAAGCGCCCGGTTCCCATGCAGGAGTCTGCTGCGCCTGCTGCCAGGCCGGCCGCCGCAGAGCCTCGCCCCACGGCTCCCGCCAAGCCTGCCGCCGCTCCTGCGCCCGCTCCGGCCGCCGCAAGCGCCCATGTGGCCGAGCCGCCGACATTTTCCAGCGATGCCGTCGTCGTGCGTACGCGTGGCTACGACGACGTCCGCCGTGTCGCCGAGGTGCTGCTGGGCGACCATCGTCCCGTGGTGCTTGCGATGCGCAGCTCCTCGGACGCCACCTGCCAGCGCATCCTCGACTTCACGTTCGGCGTGTGCTGCGCCAGCGGCGCCACGATCGAGGAGCTTGGGCAGAAGCTTTTCGCCGTCTGTCCCAAGGGTGTGAAGGTCTCCGACGTCACCATGGCCGATCTCAAGCGCCAGGGCCTGATGAGGTAGCCGATGCTTTCTATTGCCATTGCCCAGCTCTTCCGCATCTACTCCGTCATCTTGCTCGTTTATGTGCTCATGAGCTGGATTCCCTACGGCGCGTCCAAGTGGGTCGAGGACATCCGTTCGGTGCTTGCTTCCATCTCCGAGCCGTATCTGGGCCTCTTCAGGCGCATCATCCCGCCCTTGGGCATGATTGATTTTTCGCCTGTGGTTGCGATTATCGTTCTGCAGCTCGCCGAGAGCCTGATTCTGGCTATACTTTAGCCATCCGTTTACCGATGCCTTCGGCTGATGCCGTGAGGCTGCAATGCACGAAGGAAAGGTCTTACCATGCCTATCACTCCCGCCGAGATTCAGCAGAAGACGTTCTCCGAGGCCAAGCGCCGTGGATACGAGCCCAGCGAGGTCGACGAGTTCCTCGAGCAGATCAGCCGCGACATCGACGCGATGCTGCGCAAGATTGCAGACCTCAAGAACCGCCTGACCGCCGCCGAGGCCAAGAACGGCGAGCTCCAGGGCGAGATTGAGAAGGTTCGCGCCGAGGCTGACAAGGCCGTGGCCGACGCCCGTGCCGCCGCGCCCGCTGCAGCTCCCGCCCCTGCCAACAACGGCAAGCCCAACATCTACAGCGCCACCGAGGAGCAGCTCTCCGCCGCCCTCATCGTCGCCCAGCAGACCGCCGACCGCATCGTTGCCGAGGCCAAGTCCAACGCCGAGCGCATTCGTCTCGACGCTGACAACCAGGCCCGCAAGGTCATCCGTCAGGCTCTCGACGAGAAGCAGACCGAGCTCGACGAGATCGAGCGCCTCAAGGTTTCCCGCGAGAACTTCCGCACCGAGTACCTCGCCCTCATCCAGAAGTTCTCCGATGCCGCTTCGGCCAACTTCCCGCTGATCACGTCTGCCCCCTCGGGTTCCGAGGCTGTTGCCGCCGCCCCCAGCGCTGCTGCCACGCAGCTGCAGGCCGCCGTCAACCCCTACGGCACCCAGGTGCAGGCCGCCATCGACGACCTGGACTAATCGTTAGGTTTGGCAGTGCTGCATCCTGACCGCAACTTCTCTACCATCGCTAGCCAGGGTCTCGCTGTCGAGCAGGTCATGGCACAACTTGAGCACGCCAAGACTGGCGCCCTGCTTGCGGGTGAACCCGCGCGCAGGGCGCTTTTTTGCGACACGTACGCCTGTGCCGAGCCGCTCGAGGTGCGAAGGACCCTGCGCGTGGAACCAACGGGTTCCATCGAGGCCGACGAGCTGCGCCCCTGGCTCAAGGCCCCCGCTTCTGGTGATGGCCTGCGCGTCGTGGTCAACGAGGGCGCGGGTCCCTATCTCTGTCGTCCGCCCCAGATGGGCGCCGACATCGCGGTGGAGGACCTCGGTGACCTTTTCGGTGAGGCCTTCGATGGCCTTGTGTTTGTGGCTGCGCGCAGCGAGGGAGCCCTCGAGCGGTTCCTGAGGGCAATCGGGGCAGACGCGCCGGACGTGGCTGCACCGGTCCTGCCCGGTGTGCGCGATCTTCTGGCACACATGCTGCCTCAGCTTGCCCTTATCACGCAGGCACGCTGTGACCGGGCTCTTGTCGCTGCCCAGTTCCTTGCGCATCATCCGCGCGTTGTGTGGGTGCGTTACCCGGGTTTGGCCGAAGATGCCTCCAATGCCGAGGCGCGTCGCAGCATGGAGCACGGTTTTGGCTGGCGCGTGGCGTTCAAGCCTGCCGAGGATGCCCGTGGATTTGCCGATGGCTTGTGGGAGAGCCCGCTGGGTGCCCTGTCAAGCCGGGTCGAGGTGCTGCCCGATGGCGCGTGCGTGCTGCACGCCGGGCTTGAAGAGGCTCTTGATGTGGTGGGCGCGTTGGAAAAGGGCATTGCCTGTCCTAAACCCACCGAGGACTGCGCATAATTGTGCCGTGCACGTTCAATCGTTACTGACGCTTCTTAGGGAAGGAGCGCACATGCTTTTCTCGTCCACCAAGAAGATGCGCGCCGTGCCGGCCATCTTTGCCTGCTGCGCGCTTGCCTGCACGCTCATGGCGTCGGGCTGCGGCCAGAGCTTCTCCGATGCCGCCCAGGCCCTCAACGACGGCGTCAAGGCCGACATGGCCCAGCTCACCGATCTCACGAGCGATAGCGCGACGTCGCTGTTCGCCTCCGACTACACCAGCGAGCTTGTGGCCGCCGGCGTGAACCCGCTCGACGTGTACGGCCCCATGTTCTCCAGCCTTGCCTACGAGGTGAGCTCCATCTCGATTGAGAACAATGCCGCCCATGTCGTTGTCAACGTCTCGAACAAGGACCTCAACCAGGTCTTCCAAGACTACACGGCCCAGGTGACCAACGAACTTGCGACCGCCGAGACCCGCAACACGCTCGCGGCCATGGATGACGCCGCGCTCACGGCCCACCTGGCCTCGGTGCTCACGTCGTGCCTGGCCAATCCTGACGTGCCGGTGGTTTCGCAGACCGTCGAGCTTGTCTATGTCAAAGACGGCGCCCTCTGGAAGCTCCAGGATTCCGACGAACTCGTGCGTGCCCTTCTGGGTGGCCTCGACCCTGCGCAGGCAAGCGTTGCCTCGCAGGACAAGCTTGTGGCGGCAAGCGAACAGGCCGCGCCTGCGGCAGACGCCGTCCCTGCTGACGCTGAGACCCAGCCCGCAGACGCGGGCGAAGAGGTTGGCGCCCCGATCGATGCCGAGGGCCAGGGCGCGGCCGAGTCCGTCCAGCAGTAGGGGAGTCGCCCGGCATGCCCTCACCCGCCGTACCTGCCGCGACGAGCCTCGCCGTGCGTCACTCGATGCAGGGCAACCGCAGCCGTGACACGAAGCCCGAGATTGTGGTGCGCACCTACCTGCGCAAACGCGGTCTCAGTGGGTATCGTCTGCAGTGGAAGAAGGCCCCCGGCAAGCCTGATGTGGCCTATCCGGGCAAGCGTGTGGCAATCTTCGTGCACGGCTGCTTTTGGCACCGGTGCCCCTACTGCCATCCCAGCACACCGTCGTCCAACGTTGAGTTCTGGTCTGCGAAGTTTGCCCGAAACCAGGCCAGGGACACACGTGATTCAACCGAGCTTGTCGATGCCGGCTGGACAGTTGTTGTTGTCTGGGAATGCAGGCTTAAAAAGAAACATCTGCGGCGTACCATGGACGAGGTGGCGGCTCTTGTGGAGCACGCGACGCCTGTCAAGACCAAGGCCGACGAGCATCCGGGCCGTCTGGTCGTGCTCGGGCGCACCTGTGTCCACGGTCCTCGTGGCCTTGCCGCTGCGCGCATACGTTCACGTTCAAAGAGGGTCGCTCATGGCCCAAGGGGTTGTACCAGGAAGCGTATTTGATTGAGAAAGGAACATGTATGACCGATACGGTAACTGAGTCCGAAAAGCCTTGCATCCTTGTCACGGGCGGCGCCGGTTTCATCGGCAGCCACACCTGCGTCGAGCTGCTCAACGCTGGCTACGACGTCGTCGTGATCGACGACCTGTCCAACGCCAGCGAGGTCGCCCTTAAGCGCGTCGAGCGCATCACGGGCAAGAAGGTTCGTGCCTTCTACCAGGGCGACGTGAAGGACGGGGCGCTTCTCGACCGCATCTTCGACGAGCAGCCCATCTGCGGCGCCATTCACTTCGCCGCGTACAAGGCGGTGGGCGAGTCGGTGCACAAGCCCATCGAGTACTACCAGAACAACCTGGGCGGCACGCTCGAGCTCGCACGCGCCCTTCGCGACCACGGCGTGTACGACATCGTGTTCTCCTCTTCGGCCACCGTCTATGGCCAGCCCGACCATGTGCCCGTGCGCGAGGATTCCGAGCTCAAGCCGGCCACGAACCCTTATGGCCGCACCAAGACGATGAACGAGCAGATGCTGCGCGACCTCTACACGGCCGACGAGCGTTGGAACGTCATGCTCCTTCGTTACTTCAACCCGATTGGCGCCCACGAGAGCGGCCTTATCGGCGAGGACCCCAAGGGCATCCCGAACAACCTCGTGCCCTACGTGGCCAAGGTCGCCGTGGGTCAGCTCGACCACATCAACGTCTTCGGCGACGACTATCCCACGCCCGACGGCACTGGCGTGCGCGACTACATCCACGTCGTCGACCTGGCGCGCGGCCATGTGTCCGCCCTCAACTACATGCGCGGCAAGCACGGCGTGCATGTGTTCAACCTGGGCACGGGCCACGGCTACAGCGTGCTCGACGTCATCCACGCCTTCGAGCGTGCCTGCGGCAAGGAGCTGCCCTACGAGATTTGCCCGCGCCGCGACGGTGACATCGCCGAGACCTACTGCGACGCCTCGAAGGCCAAGGAGCTCATGGGTTGGGAGGCCCAGTACGACATCGACGACATGTGCGCCCACTCTTGGAAGTGGCAGAGCATGAACCCCAACGGCTACCAGGGAGCCACGGAATAAGAAACCTGCGGGGCCGCTGCGGCCGCGTCGGACAAGGGTCTGCGCATTGCGTGCCTCGCTCTTGCCCGCCGCGCCGCGGTGGCCCCGTGTTACATCCGAGTTGCCGTATGACAAGAAAGGCTGCGACAGCATGGACATGCGCATTGAGATAAACGACGAGGTAGGACAGGACATCCTGAGCGCCGAGGAAATCGAGCGCCTGGTGGCGTGCGTGCTCGAGGGGGAGGGTTGTCCCGAGCCTTGCGAGGTCTCGGTCAGCTTCGTCGACGCCGACGAGATCCACCGCCTGAACCTGGAGTACCGCGGCATCGACAAGCCCACCGACGTGCTGTCGTTCAACATCGACGACCCCGACGATGTGGAGGACGGCGAGCCCTTCATGGTGGGCGACCTCATCATCTGCCCCTCGGTTGTGGCCAAGCAGGCTCCTGAGTTTGGCAACGACCCGGCCGACGAGATGCGCCTCTTGCTGTCGCACGGCTGCCTGCACCTCATGGGCTACGACCACGAGGACACCCGCGAGGCCGAGGAGATGGAGGCGCTTGAGCGCTCCTACCTGGCCGACTTTACGGGTGTGCCGCCCGAGCAGATCAACATCGGCCCCACGGTGGACCACGCCGCCGAGGGCACCGACGCCCGCCCCGTCGCCAAGCCGGCCACCAGCCAGCCCGTTCTTTGGCAGGACCTGCCCTCTGAGGGCGACGAGGACTTCGACGACGATGACGAGGACTGGGACGACGAGGACGACGTCGTCGGCTTCGACAACCCCGACGGCCTGTCCGGCACCGCCCTCATCGACGCCTTCTTCGCCTCCCAGGGTGCCGCCGGCGCCCAGGCTCCGCAGGAAGACGACGAGGACGAGGCGCGTTTCATGCACCCCGCCACCTACGAGGGTCCGTTCAAGAGCGGCTTCGTGAGCCTGGTCGGCCGCCCCAACGCCGGTAAGTCCACGCTCATCAACGCCATCGTGGGCGACAGGCTGCTCATCACCTCGCCTACCGCGCAGACCACGCGTCACCGCATTTCGGCCGTGTACAACGAGCCCAACATGCAGGTCGTGCTTGTGGACACCCCCGGCCTGCACAAGCCGGTGGATGCCCTGGGCGAGGAGCTCAACATCTCGGCGCTCAACGCGCTCAAGGACGTCGACGTGGTCGCCATGGTGCTCGACGGCTCGCAGCCTGCGGGCCGCGGCGACGAGTGGGTGGCCCAGCACGTGGCCGAGAGCCGTGCCTACAAGGTGCTCGTGGTGACCAAGGCCGACATCATCGACCAGGACCAGGCCCGCGCCCAGGTGGAGCGCATGCGCGAGTTCTGCCCGTTTGACGAGGCCATCGTCGTGAGCGCCCAGGAGGGCTTCAACGTCGACGGGTTCCTGCAGGTCGTGGCTGCGCACCTGCCGCAAGGTCCGCGGTGGTTCCCGGTGGACATGCAGACCGACATGACCCCCGAGGTCGTGGTGGCCGAGTTCATCCGCGAGAAGGTCCTGCTCAACACCCGCGACGAGGTGCCGCACTCCGTGGGCGTGGAGGTCGATTCCACGAGCTACGACGAGAAGGCCAACATCTCGCACATCAACGCTACCGTGTACGTGGAGCGCGAGGGTCAGAAGGGCATCGTCATCGGTGCCGGCGGCAAGATGATCAAGCGCATCGGCTCGCAGGCCCGCCACGACCTGGAGCGCCTGCTTGGCAACCAGGTCATGCTCAAACTCAACGTCAAGGTGAAGCCCGGCTGGCGCAGCGACGCCGCGCAGATCAAGCGCTTCGGCTACGGCGAGGGCGCGTAAGGCTTTGAGACATCAGGGCGTCCTGCAGGTGGCAAAGGGCCACGGCAGGGCGCCCGTTTTGTATTGGCCCGGGGGATGCCGGGGCCATCTGACAACACGCCGCCTGAAGCGGTGGCTCACCAAAGAGAAGGGGATCGAGATGTCGCAGGCAGAAGAGACACTGGGGCGTTTGGCGTCTTGCTTGTGCGAAGGCGAGGAAGTCGACCTGGAAGGCCTGGGCCAAGAGCTTGCGGCCAGGCTCATCCCGCTGCTCGCCAGCCCCCTTGCGGGCCCGGGCGCCACGCTGCAGCAGGCGTTTGAGGCCGCCGGTTCTGGCCATGAGGCGCTTGCGACCTGGGTGGGGGATGCACCGCGCCTCGCCTGGTCGTTTGGCGAGGAGGGTCTGCCCGTGAGCGTCACCGCGCTTCTCGGCTGGCCTTACGGGCGTGTGCTCGGCGACGCCCTGTGCTTTGAGTGCGCCCTGCTCGCCTCGGTGGGCGTGGGCGAGGTGTGCCTTGCTGCCAACACCGCCGCCCTTGTCGAAGGCGAGTTCGACGAAGCCATGGACCCCGTGCTCAGCGTGATTCGCACTGCCCGCGCCGACGACGAGGGCGACGACGGGGACGCATGCGCTTGCGAGGGCGAGGATGCCTGCGCATGCGGTCACGACCATGAGAGCGCCTGTGGCTGCGACGACGAGGCCTGTACCTGTGAGGACGATTGCGACTGCGGGCACAACCATGCCTGCGACTGTGACGATGAGGGCTGCGCCTGTGAGCACGGCCACGACTGCGACGATGAGGGCGCCGGCGGGCGCGCTCACGAGTGCGCTTGCGGCTGCGATGACGATGACTGCACCTGCGGCCACGATCACGAGTGCGGCTGCGACGACGACGCATGCAGCTGCGGCTGCGACGATGACTGCGCCTGCGAGCACGACCATGATTGCGGCTGCGACGACGCGTGCGGTTGCGGGCACGACGATGACGGCTGCTGCGACGGCGCCCTTGCGGTGGGCGTGGCCATCGAGTGCGGCCAGCTGACCCCGCAGGTGCTCTGCCAGGCCGTTGACGCCATCTCTTCCGCGCACCCCGACTACGTCGTCGCCTGCACGGGTGCTGAGCGTTGCGCCACGCCCGAGGACGTGCGCCTTGTGTGCGCCACCGTCGAGCCCGGCGTTGCTGTGCGTGCCACCACCGACGCCCGCACCGTTGCCGAGGCCGTCGAGCTCTTCGAGACAGGCGCCGTCGAGCTCATGTGCCTGCATGCAAGCCAGATCCTGCTTGACTTCGACCGCCTGGCCACGAGCCTCTAGGACGCCTCCTTGTCGGGCAAGTTCAAGGCACACGGCATAGTTCTTCGCCGCACGAAGCTCGCCGAGTGCGACCTCATCGTTACCTTGCTGGCCGACTGCGCGGGGCAGCTGCGCGTCGTCGCCAAGGGTGCGCGCAAGCCTTCTGCCAAGCTGGCCGGCGCCATGAACCTGGGCAACGAGGTGGAACTGCTGGTGAGCGAGGGGAGGGGTCTGCCTATTGTGAGCGAGGCGCGCCTCGTGCGCTCGCATGCCAACGTCGCCACCGACTACGACCGTGCGGTGCTTGTCGATGCCGCGCTCGACTGTGCCTGCGAGCTCACGGTGGAGGGCAACCATGACCCGCGCCTGTTGCCCCTGCTCGCGGCCTCGCTGGAGGCCCTCGAGGTGGCGCCGTCCCCCGTATTGCCCCTGCTCGCGGCCGCCTTCATATTCAAGGCGGCCGCCATGCAGGGTTTTCGGCCGTGCCTGGACACCTGCGTGCGCTGCGGTGAGCCGGTCGAGCTGGCGCAGGCGGGCAGGGTCGCCTTCGACATCAGCGAGGGCGGCGTGGTGTGTTCCGAGTGCGCCTGCGCCGCCGCCATCAAAACCATGGACGCATCCACGCTTTCCTGGACCCGCGCCCTCATCTCCCTGCGCCTGGCCGACATCTGCGCCTGCGAGTTTCCCTCCGACGAGGCCTGCCTCTCCGCAGGTTTCGACCAGCTCCACTTCGCCCAAACCTGGCTCGGCCACTACCCCGGCATCCGCCCCCGCGCCCTCGACTTCGCCCTCACGACTGGACTGTACTAAAGCACCCCCCCCCTGATATCATTGCCATGACAGGCAACGATAGGAAGGGTGGTTGGCATGGCTATCTCTCGTCGTGAACTAGTCAAGGTGACAGGGGCCGCGATGGCGGTGGGGGCCGGTGTTGGCTGTGTGCCCATGGCCCATGCCGACGAGCCAGACGGGGATATGCTGGCTACCCGGTTCCAGAAGATTTTCGGCCGGTATCAAATCAACGACGTGATTTCTGCAGATGATGCCGCATTTGTCGAGCAGTATGCCCTTCCTGCCGATGACGGCCAGGCACAGGGGACATACGAGCTCGATGAGCATGACGTGTACGAGGGTCGCCCGTGTTCAATAGCGGGAAACTGGTACTACGGCGATTATTCCGAGGACAATCGTTGGCATTTCTACGGGGCAACGGTCCAAGCGGGATATCCTGAGGGAGCGGTTGAAGAAATCGCCGTGGGCATATGGTTCATGGCGTTCGGGCAAGACGGTAGCGCCTACAAGCTTATATGGAAGGACAATCAGGACTACGACGCAGCGAACATGAACTATTTCGCCGGAGAATTTATAGGCGACTATATGGGCGATGCGTCATACATAGTGGCGTTTTGCACTGCGACGTTCGAGTCGCAGCCTCTCCCGCTCGTGCCCCCTATGTCAGGGGCGCCCTTTACGCTTACGTGCGCGGGGACCTATGCAACTAGCGAAATCCCAGTTGAGCGGCACCTGCACGTATTCTCATCGGACGGAGCAGACACGTTGCTGCAGCCTGGGAAATATTTTCCCGAATAAGGCTGCGTGCATTGAGTTGAGAGCGCGTACGCCGTAGAAGCACGTTGGCGGATGCGCGCATAGGCGGAACAGGGGCGCAGCGGCGTCCTAGACGGCTTGCATAGACGACGGCCCCATCAGGCGCGCGCCTGATGGGGCCGTTTTTGTGCAAGAAGGAGCTCGGCTGCGCAATTTAACATACATTTCACTGCTCCAAATGTATGTTAAATCATCAAAACCCCAGTTGGCGCGTTTTTCGAATTTCTGAAATGTATGCTAATCCGTCAGGACTTGCGCTTGCTGGCGCATGTCCGCCCGCACGGGCATGCGTGTCCGCCGGTATCCGCCCGCTGGCACCCATGCCCGCGCGATCCCCGCCCTCTCGCTCGCGCAATCCTGGTCCCCCCTTGCTACCCCTCTTTCCCCAGCTCGCAAATCCGCTCGTAGATCTCTGAGCGCGGGGTGTCGCAGCAGCGGGCGAGCTCTTTGGCCAGGGCCGTCGCGCGCTTGCCGGCGGCAAGGCCCGCGCGGATGGCGCGGTCGAGGTCGAACTCCTCGTCCTCGCCCTTGCCGCCGCCCGCAGCTCCCAGCTCCAACGCCGCCATCTTGCGCTCCCAGGCGGCAAGCTCCTCGGCACCGGGGGCGTCTACGAGCAGCACGCACTCGCCCTTGGGCTCACCACGCTCGGCCATGAGTTCCACCATCTCGGTCGCGCTTGCGCGCACCACTTCCTGGAACATCTTCGTGAGCTCGCGGGCCAGCGCCACACGGCGGTGCGGGAACACCCCGGCGATGGCACCCAGCGAGTCGGCCACGCGGTGGGGAGACTCGTAGAACACAAGCACCGCGGGTAGGCCAGCCAGCGCCTTGAGCACGCGCGCCCTCTCGCCGTCCTTTCGGGGCAAAAAGCCGCCGAAGTAGAACGCCTCGCAGGCAAAGCCCGATTGCGCCAGCGCGCAGGTCACGGCCGAGGGTCCGGGGATCACGTCGACGGGCACGCCCGCATCGCGGCAGGCGTCCACAAGCCGGGCGCCCGGGTCGGCCACGGCGGGCATGCCAGCGTCGGAGACGAACGCCATGCGCTCGCCGGCTATCATGCGGCGCACGAGCCCGGCCGCCTTCTCGGCGATGACGTTCTCGTCGCAGCGCTCAAGCCTTGCCTCCACGCCCAGCGAGCTCAAAAGCTTGCCCGAGACGCGCGTGTCCTCGGCAAGCACGGTGTCGGCCTGGCGCAAGGCCTCAAGCCCGCGGCTCGACAGATCGGCGCGGTTGCCGATGGGGGTGCCTACGAGTGTGAGCGAACCTTTGGCCTCTTGCGATGCGCCGATTGTCATGCCGACCTCCCGTTGCCCTGCAGGGCTGCTCAGAACGCGTTTCCTTTCACGCCCCACATTCTACCGTCGGCCATGCCCGTTTGCCCGCCGCTTTGCCCGCCTGCCGACAAATAACGGCAACGTCGGGAGGGTCACAGCACCCACACATTGCAGACGGCTAACTCGTGATATTACGTAAAGACGGACGGGACTCTTCCCGCCGGCTTGAAGGATCTATTCGAGAGTGGAGGCAACGTGGGTATCATCGGCCTGCTCATCCTCATCCCGCTGGTGGCGGCAGTTCTTTGTCTGCTGGCCCCGGGACGCAGGGTGCGCGAGGCGGTCGTGTACGTTTCGGCCGCCGTTATCATCATCGCCAGCATCACCCTGGCGACCGCCCATCTCAGGGGCGCGGGCACGTACTACCGGGATAGCATGCCGTGGCTCGATTGGGTGTGCTTCGCCATCGACCTGCTGCTCGCCGCCTACGTTGCCTGGCGTGCCGTCAACGCCCGTCGCATGGGTGTGCTGGCGCTCGCATGCATCCAGGCCATTGCGGTGTGCGTGCTCGAGTTCGGCGTTGCGCACAGCGTGCACGTGCTGCGTCCGGTCTATATCGACACACTCAGTTCCATCATGGTGCTCATCGTCGGCATCATCGGCAGCGGCATCATCGTGTACGCCTGCGGCTACATGCGTGACTTCCAGCATCATCAAGACGAGCTCGCCGCTCAGGGCAAGGAGTCTGCGCCCGATCGCCAGCCTGTCTTCTTCGCGGTGATGTTCGCCTTCCTCTCCGCCATGTTCGGTCTCGTGCTCTTCAACAACCTGATGTGGATGCTCACGATGTGGGAGGTCACCACCGTCTGCTCGTTCTTCCTCATCGGCTACACCAAGACGGCGGAGGCCACGGCCAACTCGTTCCGTCAGATCTGGATGAACATGCTCGGCGGTATCGCGTTCACGCTTGCCCTCATCTACATGGGCTCGCAGATGCACACCCTCGAGCTCACCACCTTCGTGAGCCGCGGCGGCGCTTCCGCCAGCCTTGCCATGCTGCCGCTGGCGCTGCTTGCTTTCGCGGCGCTTACCAAGGCCGCCCAGATGCCCTTCCATACGTGGCTGCTCGGCGCCATGGTTGCGCCTACGCCTACGAGTGCCCTTCTGCACTCCTCCACGATGGTCAAGGCCGGCGTCTTCCTGCTGATTCGCCTGTCGCCCCTCATGGGTACCTACCTCGCCACGGGCGGCAACACGACCGTGCTCAACCCCGTGGGTATCTCCGTGATGCTCGTGGGCGCCACCACGTTCCTCGTGTGCTCGCTCATCGCCATCTCCCAGTCCAACGCCAAGCGCGTGTTGGCCTACTCCACCGTCGCCAACCTCGGCCTCATCGTCACCTGCGCCGGCATCGGCACGGCGGCGGCCGTGTGGGCGGGCGTGTTCCTGCTCATCTTCCACGCCGTGGCCAAGTCGCTGCTCTTCCTGTGCGTGGGCACCGCCGAGCACCACATCGGCTCCCGCGACATCGAGAGCATGGACGCGCTTGTCTCCCGCATGCCCAAGCTTGCATGCCTCATGGCGCTGGGCATCTGCGGCATGTTCGTCGCTCCCTTCGGCATGCTCATCTCCAAGTGGGCTGCCCTGGGCGCTTTCATCGACTCGGGCGTGCTCGTGCTCATCGTCATGATGGGTTTCGGCAGCGCTGCCACGTTCTTCTTCTGGGCCAAGTGGCTCGGCAAGATCCTGTGCAACGTTCAGGGTCAAGATAACCTTGAGAGGGACGTCCACAAGAGCGAGTGGGTGGCGCTGGCCGTCATGGCCTTCGGCGTCGTCGCCCTCGCGGTGGCCCTGCCCTGGGTGAGCTCGACGATCGTGACCCCCTATGTCAGGCGCCTCGTGGGTGGCTCGATGCTGGCCCCCAGCCTGTCCGACCTGACCATCATGGCCGTGAGTGCCGTGGTCGTCGTGATCGTGCCGCTCATCGTGGCCCTGCGCGCCAAGAAGCGCTCTGCTGCCGCCGAGATGCCGCACCTGGGCGGCGTGGGCCTGTCGCAGACGAGCTTCGCCGGCGCCCTGGGCGGCGAGGTCTCCACGGCCCAGCGTGCCTGGTACATGGAGTCCATCTTCGATGAGAAGCAGCTCTCCCGCATCGGTTCCATTGCCTGCATCCTCATCGCCTTGGCGGGCATCGCCTGCTCTGTGGGCCTCAGCTACGTCTTCATCAACCTCATGGGGAGCGTGATCTAAATGGCCCTCACCATCGTGGCGGTGTGCGCCTTCATCATCCTGGCGCCCGTGCTGGGTTGCCTTCTGGCTGGCGCCGACCGCATCATCACGGCCCGCATGCAGGGCAGGCGCGGCCCGGTTCTGCTGCAGCCCTATTACGACGTGCGCAAGCTTCTTGAGAAGGACACCAGCCGACTCGACCCTGTGATGACCTGCCTGGTCGTGCTGGCGCTTCTTGCCGCCATCGTCGCAGGCGCGATCTTCTTCTGCGGCGGCAACTTCCTGCTGTGCGTCTTCCTCATCACGCTGTCGAGCCTGTTCTTCATCCTGGCGTGCTACCTGTCGCCCTCTCCCATGGCGCAGACCGGCGCCCAGCGCGAGATCCTGCAGGTCATGTCCTACGAGCCCATGGTGCTCTTCGTGGGCGTCGCGCTCTACCTCACCACCTCCGCCACTCAGGGCAAGGGTTCCTTCGAGGTCTCCTCGCTCTTTGCTGGCGACGCCACGCTTGCCGTGTGCATGCCCCTCATCTTCCTGGGCCTGCTCTTCGTGCTTACCATCAAGCTGCGCAAGTCGCCCTTCGACCTCTCCATGGCGCACCACGCTCACCAGGAGCTCGTTCGCGGCGCCACCACCGAGATGAGCGGCCGCGTGCTGGCCATCGTCGAGGTCACGCACTGGTACGAGAATGTGCTCTTCTTGGGCTGGGTCGGCATGTTCTTTATCAACGCCAACCCGCTGTCCATCCTGCTTGCTATCGTTGTCGTCGCCATCGTCTGGTTCATCGAGATCCTGATCGACAACAACTTTGCCCGCGTCAAGTGGCAGGTCATGCTCAAGGGCGCCTGGGGCGTGGCGCTCGTGGCCAGCATCGTCAACTTCTCGCTGTTCTACTATCTGAGCAGCGGCGTCATCATCTTCTAGGAGGGGGCACATGTCTTTCGCAAGCAAGTCCCCGTGGCTCATCCACTACGACGGCGCAAGCTGCAACGGCTGCGACATCGAGGTCCTGGCGTGCCTCACGCCTCTCTACGACGTGGAGCGCTTCGGAATCATCAACACGGGCAACCCCAAGCACGCCGACATTTTCCTGGTCACCGGCTCGGTCAACGAGCAGGCCGAGGGCGTCATCAAACAGATCTACGAGCAGATGGTCGAGCCCAAGGTCGTTGTGGCCGTGGGTATCTGCGCCTGCTCGGGCGGCATTTTCCACGACTGCTACAACGTGAAGGGCGGCGTGGACAAGGTCATCCCCGTCGACGTGTACGTGCCCGGTTGCGCCGCGCGTCCCCAGTCCATCATCGACGGCGTGGTGAAAGGCCTGGCAGTGCTTGAGGAGAAGCGCGCCGCCCTCGCTGCGGGCGCGCCGCTCCCGCAGGGCCACATGTCGGCCCCCGGCGAGCAGGAGCAGACGCTGCGCCGCGTTCACATGACGACCCAGCAGGACGAGCAGATTGCCCACGAGGCAGACGTCGTCCATGAGGAGGCTTAAGGCATGGCACAGGTAGACTTCATTGAGACGACCTTGGGCGAGCTTGTTGGCGCCGCCCAGGCGTACAAGGGCAAGGGCTGGCGTTTCGCTCAGTGCTGCGCCTCGCGCAACGGCGACGATGCCTTCGAGCTGCTCTATTCCTTCGTGGACGACGCGACCAACGAGGTGGCTAACCTGCGTGTCTGCGTGACGTCCGCCGACGAGATTCCCAGCGTGGGCGGCATCTATCCCGTGGCGTTCATGTTTGAGAACGAGATGCACGACCTCTACGGCCTCACCGTGGTCGACATGAACCTCGACTACCGCGGAGGCTTCTATCACCTGCACATTCCCGCACCCATGGCCCAGGCCCCGCAAGGCAAGGCCAAGCCTGCCGCAGCTGCCAAGCCCGCTGCGGCGGCGGAATAGGAGGCCGAGCTATGGCAACAAGGACCGTCATGCCCTTCGGCCCCCAGCACCCCGTGCTGCCCGAGCCCGTGCACCTCGACCTTGTTCTCGAGGACGAGCGCGTGGTGGAGGCCGTCCCTCAGGTCGGCTTCGTGCACCGCGGACTCGAGAAGCTCGTGGAGAAGCGCGACTACAAGCACTTCGTGCACGTGGCCGAGCGCATCTGCGGCATCTGCAGCTTCGGCCACTCCATGGGCTACAGCCAGGCCGTCGAGCGCCTCATGGGCATCGAGGTGCCCGAGCGCGGCCAGTACCTGCGCGTTATCTGGCACGAGCTGTCGCGCATCCACTCGCACCTTCTGTGGCTGGGTCTTGCGGCCGACGCCATGGGCTTCGAGAGCCTCTTCATGCACACCTGGCGCCTGCGCGAGCACGTGCTCGACATCTTTGAGAAGACGGCCGGCGGCCGCGTGATCCTGTCGGTCTGTACCCCCGGCGGTGTCTTCAAGGACATCGAGAACACCGAGCTCAACGCCATCTGCGGCGTCCTTGCAAGCCTGCTCGAGGAGTACGACCAGATCGCCAACACGTTCCTCATGGACGACTCGGTGAAGAACCGCCTGGTGGGCGTGGGCTACCTTTCAAAGCAGGATGCCATCAACTACGGCTGCGTGGGCCCGTTTGGGCGCGCTAGTGGCATCGAGATGGACGTGCGCATGGCAGGCATCGACGCCTACTCCAAGTTGTATGATTTCCGTCCCGTGGTGTCCACCGAGGGTGACTGCTACGCCCGCTGCAAGGTGCGCATCGAGGAGGTGCGCCAGTCCATCGACATCATCAACGAGATGGTGGGCCGCATCCCGGCCGGCGAGGTGCGCGTCGACGTGAAGGGCAACCCCGAGGAGGGCTCCTCGGCCGTCATGCGCGTTGAGCAGCCTCGCGGCGAGGCCTTCTACTACGTGCGCGGCAACGGCACCAAGTTCCTCGACCGCTTCCGCGTGCGCACCCCCACATCGGCCAACATCCCCGGCATGGCAGGTGCGCTTGCCGGCTGCGACCTGGCCGACGTCCCCAACATCATCCTGACCATCGACCCGTGCATCAGCTGCACCGAGCGCTAAGGGAGGCAACATATCGTGGCAGAATTCAAGCTCGGGCGCATGACCCTCAAGAGTCTGTTCTCCAAGCCCGCAACGAAGCTCTATCCCCTGGAGAAGCCGCACT
This sequence comes from uncultured Coriobacteriales bacterium, assembly GCA_934654475.1. GTDB lineage: Bacteria > Actinomycetota > Coriobacteriia > Coriobacteriales > UMGS124 > UMGS124. The sequence continues at coordinate 17,293 of CAKUFZ010000006.1, read as the reverse complement.
TCTTTGAGCAGACGAAGGGGCGCGTGCACCTCGAGCCCGATTCGTGCAGGTATTGCGGCCTGTGCGCAAGCGTGTGCCCCACCCAGGCACTCGACGTCGACCGCAAGGCGCTGACCTGGTCGATCGACCGTTTCCGCTGCATCCAGTGCCGCAGCTGCATCGAGGCATGCCATGAGGGCGCCCTCAGCATGCTCAACCACTACACCGACCCCGCCCAGGAGCGCGTGGTGGAGGTCTACGAGGTGAGCCCGCAGGAGCGCCAGCGTCGCGAGCAGGCCGCAGCCGAGAAGGCCGCCAAGGCAGCCAAGCTCAAGGCCGAGATGGCAGCCAAGAAGAAGGCCGAGGCCGAGGCGAAGGCCGCTGCCGAGGCTGCCGGGCAGGAGTAAGGCGGGACAGCCGCGCTGAACTGCCCACACGACAGGTTAAGGTGGGCGAGGGCCGGCCGGTGGCTGCAACGCGTCGCGGGGCCGGGCGGGCATGCGCGCTCGCTTGCCAACAATCGCATCTCAAAGGGGGCCGGCAACGAATCGTACCCGTTGCTGGCCCCCTTTCTTTGTTTGTCAGCGGCGCAACTTGTATGTGACCCTGTTTGCCAAGCGCTTTGCAGAGAAGCTCAGATGATACGATTAACCCATCTGTCTAGAAAGCGCCGGGAGCGTCCCGGTGCAATGCGTCGAAAGGCTACCCAACATGTGCGATTGCGGCTGCGCCGACCACAAGCCCCAAGGTAAGGGCACGTACTTCATCACCACGCCCATCTACTATGTGAACGCCGCCCCGCACCTGGGCACGGCCTACTCCACCATCGTGGCCGACGTCCAGGCGCGTTTCCGTCGCATGGACGGCTATGACACGCTGTTCCTCACCGGCGTCGACGAGCACGGCCAGAAGGTCGCCGACTCCGCCGCCGCTCATGACATGACGCCCCAGCAGTGGTGCGACTCCCAGGCCCCTGCCTTCCAGGAGCTTTGGCGCACGCTCGAGATCACCAACGACGACTTCATCCGCACCACCCAGGAGCGCCACGTCAAGGCGGTGCAGCACTTCTGGGAGGACCTCAAGGAGAAGGGCTACATCTACAAGGGTACCTACGAGGGCTGGTACTGCGTGCCCGAGGAGACCTACTTCACCGAGACTGACGTGCGTCACGCCAACACCGACGAGGACGGCAACTACGACGAGACCGCCATCCCGCTGTGCCCCGATTGCAAGCGTCCGCTCGAGCGCATCCAGGAGGAGAGCTGGTTCTTCAAGCTTTCCGAGTTCCAGCAGCCGCTGCTGGACTTCTATGCCGCTCACCCCGACTTCATCGAGCCTGAGATCCGTCGCAACGAGGTCGTGAGCTTTGTCGAGGGCGGCCTCAAGGACCTCTCTGTCACGCGCACCACGTTCGACTGGGGCATCCCGCTGCCCTTCGACCCCGACCACGTGACCTACGTGTGGTTCGACGCCCTCATCAACTACATCACCGCCGCCGGCTATGGCGACCCCGAGGCCGCCGAGCGTTTCGCTCGCTTCTGGCCTGCTCAGCAGCACATTGTGGGCAAGGACATCATCCGCTTCCACTGCGTGATTTGGCCTGCGATGCTCATGGCCGCCGGCCTGCCTGTGACCGAGCACGTGCTGGCGCACGGCTTCCTGCTCGTCAAGAACCCCGAGACGGGCAAGGGCGAGAAGATGTCGAAGAGCCGCGGCAACTCCATCTTCCCCCAGCAGGTCATCGACTTCCTCGGCGTCGAGGGCTACCGCTACTACTTCATGACCGACGTGTCGCACGGCATGGACGGTGCCATCAGCTTCGAGCGCATGGCGCAGGTCTACAACGCCGACCTGGCCAACAGCTGGGGCAACCTCGTGAGCCGCTCGCTCAACATGAGCGCCAAGTACTTCGAGGGCGCAAGCCCCGCTCGCCGCGAGGGCTGGGAGCAGCGCACGAGCCCGCTGCTCGAGGCCGCCCAGGGCATCTACGGCCGCTATGCGCAGAAGATGGCCGCCTTCGACTACCAGGGCGCCGCGAAGGACGTCATGGAGTTCGTGGCCGTCGCCAACCACTACATCGAGGACAAGGCCCCCTGGGCGCTCGCCAAGGACCCGGCCAACGCCGAGGAGCTGGCCTTCGTCATCTGGGGCCTCATCGAGGCCATCCGTATCGCCGCCACGCTGCTCGAGCCCTTCACGCCGGCAACGTCGGCCGAGGTCATGCGCCGTATCGGCCTGCCCTGCGAGCCCTGCTGCGACCTTGAGGTCGCCTGCGCTTGGGGTCAGTTCGAGGGTGGCCAGCCTGTGGAGAAGGGCGACGCCCTCTTCCCGCGCCTCGACATGGCCAACCTGCCGTGCTAAATCCCGAGCTCTTATCGCCCGCCTATGCCGAGCACGCCTGCTTCTTCTGCACGAAGAAGCAGGCGTCGCTCGCGCTTCCCGCGGCGCCCGGTCCCATCGCCGAGAGCCACACGCATCTCACGAGCCTGAGGCACATAGACGCCGCGCTTGCCCTTGCACGTGCGGCCGTGGCTGGCGTGCGTTTTTTGGTGACGGTCGTCGACCCTGCCGATGACGCGCGCGACCCCGAGGCGGTGCTTGCCGACCTTGACCGCTGGCAATGTGAGTGCGCTGAGATTCTCGACGCTTGGCGCGCCGCCGGTGTGCTCGACGCACTCGGCGAGCCCCCGGCGATGCCGGAGGTGCGCCTTCTGGTGGGATGCCATCCGCACAACGCCAAGGACTTCGATGCTCAGGCACATGAGGCCATGCAGCGCCTTCTGGCCGAGCCCATCTGTTGCGGCGTCGGTGAGATCGGCCTGGACTACCACTATGACCTCTCGCCGCGCGAGGTGCAGCGTGAGGTGTTCCGCGAGCAACTTGAGCTGGCATGCAGCCTGAACGCGTCGCTTTCGCTGCATGTGCGCGAGGCGCATGACGAGGCCGCGCAGATCATGGCCGAGGTCGGCTTGCCCCGCGAGGGTGGAGTCGTCCTGCATTGCTTCGACCTTGGGCCCGAAGACGCCGCACCATTCCTTGAGATGGGCTGCGTGCTGGGCATTGGCGGTGCTGTGAGTTTCAAGCGAAACGACCCAACGCGCGATGCTGTGGCTGCCCTTTGCCCTGGTCAGCTCGTCCTTGAGACCGACGCGCCCTACATGGCGCCCGAGCCTTTGCGCGGCACACAGTGCGAGCCCGCCTACATCGCCCGCACCGCTGAGTTCGTGGCGGACCTTCGCCGTGAGCGCTGCGGCGACGAACCCGCTGACACGTATCGCGATGCCTACGAGCTCGCGCGGCGCATCTTCGACCGCCCCGCGCCGCTTGCAGGCGCACGAGGGTAGGGGGGGCCGTGCGCAGCGAGGATGCGGGCATGCTCCGCATTGCCGTGCTTGTGGGCAGCCCCCGCAAGAACGGCGCATGTGCCCGCTTTGCGGCCGAGCTTGAGGATGCCCTGCGTGGGGCCGGCGCCGTGGCCGAGCTGCTGTTCCTCTGCGATTACGAGGTGCTGGGTTGCGTGGGCTGCGGTGCGTGCGAGCGCACCGGCGCCTGCGTGCTCGATGCCCGCGAGGGGACCGGGGGCCGTCCTGGCTTTGCGTGCATGCTCAAGCGCCTGCAGGCGGTAGATGCGCTCGCCTTGGTGGCCCCCGTGTACTTCTCTGGTCCGCCCTCGCAGCTCAAGGCCGTGCTCGATCGCATGCAGCCCTTGTGGTGCCAGCGTTACCTGTTGGGGCAGCGTCCCGTGCGCCCCCTGGAGTGCCGCCGCCCGCTCGACCTCTTTGCGGTGGGCGCGGGAGGCGATCCCTTTGGACATGACGCGCTTGTGAGCTGCGCCCGCTCCTCGCTTCGCATGACCGACTTCGAGCTGCATGCCATGCATGACCTCGTGGGCTTTGGGCAAGCCCCAAGACCTGGCTGCGCCTACGGGCCCGACTTCGACGCAGCCCTGCTCTCCAACCTATCTACCTGGGCGAGCGGCCTTGTGCGTGCCGCCCGGGCTGCACACGACCTACGCTAGTACCACCGACGATTCCGACAGGGGGACAACCCGATGGCAGTGTCCAAAATGGCAAACCGCAGCGCGATTCGCTCCATGCTCGACGCCTTCGGGCTTGAGGCAAAGTACGAACTGGGACAGAACTTCCTGGTAGACGATACCGTCGTCGCCCACATCCTCGAGCTTGCCGACGTCGCTCCCACGCAGACGGTGCTCGAGGTCGGTCCTGGCTGCGGCACGCTCACCTGCGCGCTTCTGCCCCGTGCTGCCGCCGTGGTCGCCATCGAGGCCGACGCCGACATGCAGGGCCCCTTGGGCGAGGTGACGGCCGAGTATTCCGAGCGCTTCGCCCTTGTGATGGGCGACGCCACGAAGGTCGCGCCTGCCCAGATTTCTGAGGCGCTCGCCGGCCTGCGCGCCAAGAACGCCGCCCTCGCCGACCTGCCCGACTATCCGAGCGCTTGGGTCGCCAACCTTCCCTATGCGGTGGCCGCCACGCTCATCCTGCAGTATTTCCAGGAGTGGCCGTTCATCCAGGACGCCACGGTCATGGTGCAAAGCGAGGTGGCCGACCGCATCTGCGCGTCTCCCTCGTCTAAGATCTACGGCGCCTACACGGTGAAGCTCCAGTTGTTCGCCCAGGTCGTTGGGCGCTTCCAGGTACCTGCGCGCAGCTTCTTCCCCGAACCTCATGTGGAGAGCGCCGTGGTGCGCCTGCAGCGCGTGCCTGCCTGCGATGCCCTGAGCGCAGAAGACGCCGCGGCGACCGTCGAGGTCGTCGACGCCGCATTCGCCCAGCGCCGCAAGACCCTGCGCAATTCCATGGCGGCGTGTGAGAAGTGGGAGCGCGCCCAGCTTGACGCCGCGTTCGACCTTATGGCCATCGATGGTGGCTGCCGTGCCGAGTCGCTCACAAAAGACCAGTTCATTGGCCTTGCACTGGCACTTCGCGACGGCGCCGTGCCTGAGCGTTATCGCCCTGCCGAGTCCTCGGCACCCGCTGCGGCCAAGAAGTGCGCCAAGCCCAAGAAAAAGCGCGCTGTCTTCGATCCGGACATGATTTAAAAGGTGCGTATATAGCCCCACATAGGCCTGCAGTGCGTAGTATTCCGGTGAATCCATATTATCTGCGCCTGCGGCTGGTACTATCCACCTCCCCAAAACACCCTGATAGCACTGGGAGTGCGCTCATTGCGCGCCCCCCGGAAGGTTATGCACATGGAACTCGAAGAGCACGCAAACAAGATTGCGGAAATCCACGACAAGCTTTCTCATATGACCGGCTCGCACTTCAAGGTGCGCGCCAACATGGGCCGCTCGCGCGTCGTCGAGCGTGACGGCGTGCTGCTGCAGACCCACGACTCTCTCTTCATCGTCGAGGTGGAGGAGCGTCGCGGCCGTCGCGCCCGCCAGTCCTACCAGTACGTCGACGTGCTGACTGGTGCCGTGGAGCTTTCTGACCCGGCATCTGGCGAGCTCATCTTTGAGCCCGTCGAAGACCAGCAGTAATACTGTCTGCACAAACGCTGCAGCCGTGCCTCACGCGGGCCTTGGCACATTCGGTGCGCAATGGCTTTGAGCGCTCGGCGGCAGCGTTTCTTTATAAAGGAGGCCACGCCGTGCAAGAACGCGCCCATGCCAAGGTCAACCTGGTTCTCTCGGTAACGCCCGGGGTATGCGAGGGTGCCTACCACGAGGTGCGCACGGTCATGTGTGCGCTCGAACTCCATGACGAGGTCGAACTCTGCGAGCTTGCAGCAGGGGAGGGCCTCGTTTTTTCATGCGAGCCCGACCCTTTGCCTGCAGGCGCCGACCCTGCGACGAACCTTGCGTATCGTGCCGCTGTTGACATGGCCGAGGCATTTGAAAAGCCGCTCGACATGAGCGTGGCGCTGCGCAAGCATGTCCCGTCGCAGGCGGGTCTGGGCGGAGGCTCTTCCGATGCGGCCGCGGTGATGCGCGGCCTTGCCCACATGTGGCAGATCGACCTCGACGACGAGCGCGTGGTGCGCCTGGCTCAGTCTCTCGGCGCCGACGTGGCGTTTTTCCTGCATGAGGTGCCGTCGTATCTCGACGGCAGGGGAGACGTGCTGCGCGAGACGTTCGCGCCTTTCAGCGTGCCCGTCGTGCTTGTGAAGCCCGACCAGGGCGTCTCCACCGGTGCCTGCTATCGCCTGCTCGACGAGATGGCGACTCCCGCCCCTCAGGTGGAGCCGATGCTCGAGGCCCTGCGCACCCGCGATGTGCCGGGCGCCCTCGCTGCAGTCGCCAACAATATGGAGCCTGCCGCCCTGCAGCTTGCCCCTGCGATCGCGAAGGTCTTTGCTTTCCTGCAAGACAGCGGCGCCTGCCAGGCGGGCCCTCTTTTGTGCGGCAGCGGCTCATGCGTGTGCGTCTTCGTGGGCGACCTCGCCGCGGCCGAGCGTCTTGCAGCTCAGGCGCGTGAGCATGGCTGGTGGGCGTGCGTCAGCACGACGCTGGCCTAGCGTGCCGCAAGAAGCCTGCGCACTCCTAGCGCCGCCGCCGGTGCCAAAAACAGCAGGCTCGCCAACATCCCCGAAATGCTTGTTTCTAGGGTCATGAGGGAAGATGCCGATATCTCCCAGGCGCTTCCGGAGATGTCGAGCACGGCAGGTGCAAAGCATATAGCGTCGTAAAGCGCATGCGCTGCAATGGCCGGGACCAGGTGGCCGGTTTGTTCCACGAGCCCTGCCATGGCAAGCGCGAAAAGAAACACCTGCACGGCGCGCAAGGCCGTGGGCAGCGCCGCGCCCATCTCGGGCAGGTGCAGCATTGCAAACACGGCCGAGCACACACATGCTGCCATGAGCCTGCGGGTGCGGCCTTCCTCGAGTGCGCCGGCGACTGCCTCCATTGCAAGTCGGCGGAAGGCAATCTCCTCCCATACCGCAGTGCCCAAGCAGGACATGGCCAGCACTGCAAACAGCGCAGGGGAACCCTGCGGAGAGGTCCACGTGGACATTGCTCCCGCGCCCTCAGAACCGCCTGTTGCCAGCGGCACGGCGACGCTTGCGAGTGCTCCCACAAGGCAAAGCAGCCCAATCAGGCCCGCGAGAGAGTTGTGAGGCGCCGCAGGATGCCTGTCATCTCCGCTCGTCGTCCCTCTCCCCGCCCAAAGTGCCAGGCACACAAGCGCCGCGACACCGGCAAGGCAGGCGTGGAGGGCGTCTGCAGCCATGCTTGATCCCAACGGTATGTGGTACAACAACATGGCGGTCGCAAAGCACAGGGCCGCAGCCGCCGGAGCGCCGAGCGCGCCGCGCGGTTTTTCTTTCTTTGTCCGTCGGCTGTTTGCCTCATTGTCAGAATCGGGAATGCCCATGCCGTCGCGCCCCCTTCCTCCTGTCTCGTCGTTTTCGCTCAAGATGGCTGCCATTGTAGGCATGACGTTGTGCCATGTGGGCGTCATCTTCCAGGCCGCGCTGCCGTTCTGGGTGTACTGCGCCTGCGAGGCCTTTGGTGGCCTCACGTTTCCCATCATGGCGTTCCTCGTGAGTGAGGGATATCGTCACACGCACAATGTGCGCCGCTATGCAGGCCGCCTCTTCGCGTTCGCCGTTGTCTCGCAGGTTCCGTACGGCCTGTTCTTTGAGCCGGTCGTGCTCGACTTGGGTGAGGCCTCGTTTCAGCTGCCCTGTACCGGCAATGTCTTGTTTACCCTTTTGCTGGGCCTTGCGATGCTTGTCGCCTACGACCGTATGAAGTGCCGACCGGCCTTTTGGGCGCTGTTCGCGGCCGGCACGGTTGCAAGCGTCGTTCTCGACTGGGGCGTCTTGGGTCCCGTGATGATCCTTATGGCCCACGTGCTGCCCGAGCCCGATCGTCGCACTTACCCGACGCTTCTTGCCGTCCTGGCCCTGGGACTTCCTGCGCTGGGCGGTGTCCTTCGGGGCGATCTGGCGGCAATGCCCGAGTTCTTGTACGAGCTTGTGGGCGGCGTGGGGGCGCTTTGCCTGCTGCGTGCCTACGATGGGTCGCGGGGCAGGTCACTCAAGTGGTTCTTCTACCTGTACTATCCCGTGCATATCCTTGTGCTTGGCTGCATTGCCGCGATCGTTCTCTAGGGTCGACGTGTCCCGGGTGCGGCGCCCTGCTCGGCATTTGTGACGTGCGACCCAACTTTCTCCACAATTCAAAGAAGTTGGGTTGACGCTTGGAAAAGTCTGCTACTATATCGAAGTCCGGGTTGTGGCTCAGCTTGGTAGAGCGCTGCGTTCGGGACGCAGAGGTCGCTGGTTCAAATCCAGTCAACCCGACCAGTTTGGTACATGCAAGGGCCGTTGCTTCTCGCAAGCAACGGCCCTTTTTGCTGTGAATTGCGCCTGTCGAGAAAAATTGGTCGCAAAGCATTGCAAATTTGCGTGTATAGGCGTGGTTCGTGGGGTACTATACCCCCGTACCGAAAACCGGCGGGTTCTTGCGAAGACGCAGGCACATTCAAGTCCGCCACCGTTAATGGAGGATTGTGGTATGAAGATTCTGGGTATGGGCGTTCCTGAGCTCCTCATCATCCTTGTCGTTGTTCTTCTGATCTTCGGGCCCAAGAACCTCCCGAAGCTCGGTGCCTCCCTGGGCAAGACCGTGAAGAACCTGCGCAAGGGTATGTCTGACGAGGACGAGGAGACTCCTTCCAAGAAGACCGATGCCGTTGAGGAAGAGGTCGAGGTTGTCGACGAGGACGACGCCGACGTCGTGGAGGACGAGGCTCCCAAGAAGCCCGCAGCCAAGAAGCGCAGCGCTGCTGCCAAGAAGGCTGCCGCTGACGACGACGAGTAAGCCCGTCGTATCACAAGCATTAAACAGCGTGGCGCACGTCTTCACCCGAAGGCGTGCGCCGCGCCGCGTTTATTGAGAGGTTCTAACAGTGCCCGCCATGTGTGACGGGCACTTGTCGTAAACAAGTACGTCCCTGTTGCCGGCGAGGCCCGTGCCAGGGCTGAAACAAGGAGATTTACCATGGAAGTAGGCAAGGCAATCGTGCTTTCCCCCGAAGGCAAGCTCAAGCTTGAGGAGGAGCTTGCCTGGCGCGAGACCACCGAGCGCGAGCGCATCACCGAGGCCATCGCCGTGGCCCGCGACTTCGGCGACCTGTCCGAGAACTCTGAGTACGACGACGCCAAGGACGAGCAGGCTTCCAACGAGAACCGCATCCAGGTGCTCAAGCAGCAGCTCGCCAACTGCATCGTTGTCGCCGCTCCCACCAAGGGCGGCCGCATCACGATCGGCCATGTCGTGCACCTGCAGGATGCCGCCGGCAAGGAGCGCGTCTACACCCTCGTGGGCACCGCTGAGGCCAGCCCGCGCGAGGGCAAGATTTCCAACGAGTCGCCGCTGGGCAAGGCTTTGATGGACCACAAGGCCGGCGACACGGTGTCGTTCGTGAGCCCGGCCGGCAAGACGCTCGTCTACACCGTCACGGCTGTCGAGGCCCGCTAATGGCAGCCGATCAGACTCAGGGCGACGTCGCTCTGCTTGACGAGCGCAGCGTGCGCCTTGGTCGCCGCTCTGCTCTCATTGAGGCCGGCGTCAACCCCTATCCCGAGCACTGCGAGGTCAGCGACCATGTCGCCGACTTGGTGGAGCGTTACGCCACCCTCGAGGACGGTGCCGACACGGCCGACGTCGTGAGCGTTGCCGGTCGCGTGCGTGCCAAGCGTGGCCAGGGCAAGGTCATCTTCATCGAGCTCCAGGATTCCACGGGCACCATCCAGCTCTTCTGCCGCATCAACGACCTGGGCGAGGAGGGTCTTGCCAGCGTCAAGGCCTTCGACCTGGGCGATATCGTCGAGGCCAAGGGCATTGTCGTGCGCACCCGCCGCGGCGAGCTCTCCATTGCGCCTACGGCTGTGCGCCTGCTCTCCAAGAGTGTGCGCCCCCTGCCCGAGAAGTTCCACGGCCTGTCCGACAAGGAGACGCGCTATCGCCAGCGCTACGTGGACCTCATCGTGAACGACGACGTGCGCGAGACTTTCCGCAAGCGTTCGCTCATCCTGTCGACGTTCCGCCGCTACATGGAGGCCGACGGCTACATGGAGGTGGAGACCCCGATTCTCCAGACCATCCAGGGCGGTGCCACCGCAAAGCCGTTCATCACGCACTTCAATGCGCTCAACCAGGAGTGCTACCTGCGCATTGCTACCGAGCTGCATCTCAAGCGCCTGCTTGTGGGCGGCTTCGAGGCTGTGTTCGAGGTTGGCCGCATCTTCCGCAACGAGGGCATGGACCTCACGCACAACCCTGAGTTCACCTCGATGGAGGCCTATCGCGCCTACTCTGACCTCGAGGGCATGAAGAGGCTCGCCGAGGGTGTCATCAAGGCCGCGAACAAGGCCGTGGGCAACCCCGAGGTCATCGAGTACCAGGGCCAGACCATCGACCTGTCGGGCGAGTGGGCCTGCCGTCCCATGACCGACATCGTCTCCGACGTGCTTGGCTACAAGGTTACGCTCGACACGCCCGTCGAGGAGCTTGCCAGCGCCGCCCGCGCCAAGGGCATCGAGGTCAAGCCCGAGTGGACTGCCGGCAAGATCATCGCCGAGATCTACGACGAGCTGGGCGAGGACACGATCGTGAACCCCACCTTCGTGTGCGACTATCCCATCGAGGTCTCGCCTCTGGCCAAGCGCTTCGAGGACGACCCGCGCCTCACGCACCGCTTTGAGCTCGTCATCGCCGGTCACGAGTACGCCAACGCGTTCTCCGAGCTCAATGACCCCGTCGACCAGGCCGAGCGTTTCCGCAAGCAGGTGGAGGAGAAGTCTGCCGGCGACGACGAGGCCATGGAGTACGACGAGGACTACGTGCGCGCCCTCGAGTACGGCATGCCCCCTGCAGGTGGCATCGGCATCGGTATCGACCGCGTGGTCATGCTGCTCACCAACTCCGCCTCCATCCGCGACGTGCTGCTGTTCCCGCACATGAAGCCCGAGGCTGGCACCAAGAGCGGTGCCGCCGCTGCCAAGGCCGCCGAGCAGGCTGCCGCGGCAAGCGCGCCCGCCGAGGAGGAGGCCTGCGAGCCCATCTCCGCCGCAGAGCTGGAGAACATCCAGATCGAGCCGCTGTTCGAGGACTCCGTCGACTTCGAGACCTTCTCCAAGTCCGACTTCCGCGCCGTGAAGGTCAAGGCCTGCGTCGCGGTGCCCAAGTCCAAGAAGCTCCTGCAGTTCACGCTCGACGACGGCACGGGCGCCGACCGCACCATCCTGTCGGGCATCCATGCCTACTACGAGCCCGAGCAGCTCGTGGGCAAGACCCTCGTGGCCATCACGAACCTGCCCCCGCGCAAGATGATGGGTGTCGACTCATGCGGCATGCTGCTCTCCGCCATCCACAAGGTGGCCGACGAGGAGCGCCTCAACCTGCTGATGGTGAGCGACGCCATCCCCGCGGGTGCCAAGCTCTACTAAAACTGGTCATTAGGCGTACGGGTGCGGCGCAAAATGGGTACGCTGCACCTCGGGCCCGTGGGCGCAAGACCTGCGGGCCCGTTTCATATTGGGACATAGGGCTGCTAAGAGGGAAAGGCACACAGAATGGCAGACTTCCTCGACGAACTCATAGGCCTGCAGAAGGAGTTCCAGGCCATCACGGGCGAGATTTCCGACGAGACCGCCTTTGTGCGCGGAGCCACCACGGAGGAGAGCGCTGAGCCCGTGTGGACGCCGTCGGATTACAAGGTCGTCCCCAAGGGCAACTCCGCCATGTGCGTGCGCTGCAAGAAGGAGGATGCCAGCTGCGACCTGTGCCTGCAGGTTTGCCCGACTGACTCCATCTTCTTCGACGACGACGGCGCACTCGAGATCAAGAGCGACTGCCGCAAGTGCGGCCTGTGCGTGGCGGCCTGCCCCACCGACGCCCTCGTGTCGAGCATGCACGCCCCTAAGATGCTCTACGACAAGATTTGCAAGGCCGCCGAGGCCAACGAGATGGTCTACGTCACCTGCACGCGCGCCCTGGGCCATGTCCCTGAGGCCGCCCAGGTGGTCCTGCCCTGCGTGGGCGACGTCTCGGCCGAGGTGTGGTACTCGATCCTGTGCGAGTACGGCAACGTCGGCATCTACCTGCCGCGCGGCATCTGCGACAAGTGCCGCACCACCACCGGCGAGGAGTGCTACACCGACGCCATCACGCTGGGCGAGCAGTGGAGCGGCGAGACTGTCGACCTCGTCGAGCGCGAGCGCGACATGGTGCTCGAGGTTGACCATCAGGCCGAGCGCAAGGCCTTCGTCAACGGCTCCCTCAAGTCGCTCGGTATGACGGCCTCAAAGGTGAACCCCCTCACGGCCAAGCTTGCCCGCGGTGCCGAGAAGCTCGCCAAGCACTCCAAGCAGATCACCGAGCTGCAGAAGTCGCTCGACCGCCTGACCGGCGCGCAGAACACTGAGAACAAGAAGCGCGTGCTCACCAACACCCGCCAGCTCATGCTCGTGGCTCTTGCCAACCACCCCAAGACGGCCGGCAACATCCTGCTCGACGCACCTCAGTCCACCGACAAGTGCGACGGCTGCGGCGAGTGCGCCGATATGTGCCCCATGAACGCGATCGACATCGTGGAGGGCAAGATCTCGGTGCTCACCACGCACTGTGTGGCATGCGCCCTGTGCTCTGACATCTGCCCCCTTGACGCCATCGAGTTCATCGAAGTTGACGGCAACCGCCTCATCGTCGACGACCCCGAGACCAAGAAAAAGGTCGAGGAAGACGAGAAGCAGCGCCAGAAGGAAGCCGAGAACCGCGAGAAGGCCAAGAAGTACGGTCAGAAGATGATTGACATGCTGGAGAAGGAAGCCGACGAGGCCGAGGCCCGAGGCGAGAAGCTCTAACGTCTCGACAGAAACCATCCGCCCTCTATAATTGTTGTCGAATGGCAACAATTTGTGGCGGTTAGGCAGAATTCGGCCGCTTGAGCCCAGTTCCGCGCATTTGATTGTTGCCCGAGTTCGCGGCTAAAACTATCATCAGCTAGGTTAGGTAAGGGACGCGGGCAGACTGGCCCGTGCCAGGAAGAGGAGGAGTTACCCATGTCCGAAGAGGAGAAGGTGACGACGGAGTCTGAGACGATGAAGAAGACCAAGGCCCCCAAGACCAAGGTTTGGCCCATCGTTCTGTCCGTGATTTTCATTGCCGTCATCGCGTTTTTCACGGCGTTCCTGCATTGGCACGAGGAGCCGAGCTTCTGCAGCGCCATCTGCCACAACAACATGACGAAGTACGTCGACGGCTACTACAGCGAGGATGACGCTCTGCTCGTCTCCAAGCACGCTGAGGCCGACGTCACCTGCCTTGGCTGCCACTGGAGCCAGGCCAAGATGATGGACCTCGTCCATGAGGTCGTCCTCTACGTCAGCGATTCCTACACCGACCCGCTGACCGACCACAAGGAGTTCGTCAACGACGAGTTCTGCGGTTCTTGCCACGACGGCAACCTTGATGAGTTCAACCATGCTCCCACCAAGGAAGAGTCCACCAAGGACCAGGTCATCGATCCTCACAACATGCCCGCCATTGACGCCCACGCTGGTCTGGTCATCGCCTGCGGCGACTGCCACAGCGTGCACAAGACTTCTACCATGGTGTGCGCCGAGTGCCACGACGGCATGGTTGAGGTTCCCGAGGGTTGGACCACCCCCGAGGTCAAGGTCAACGCTATGGCCGACCATATGAACGCCGTTTCCTCTGATAAGTGCGCTTCTTGCCACGACGGCACCAAGGTTCGCGAGCTCGACATGGCCGGCGTTGAGGCTAAGTACACCTGGAACGACCAGCCCTTCAACTTCCACTCCATGTCTGACGAGATGAAGGCCGCTCACGAGGGCTTCGTCCCCGACTTCAGCTGCCAGACCTGCCATGCTGAGAAGTCCGTTGCTGCTTGCGCCACCTGCCACGCCGGTGTCTTCACCGAGGAGAACCTCCCCGAGGGTTGGACCGCCGAGGCCGCCGAGGAGCCCGCTGCCGAGGAGTCCGCTGACACCGAGGCTGCTGCTTCCGACGCCACCTACACCGACGGCGAGTACACCGCTTCCGGCAAGGGCATTGGCGGCGACGTCCCTGTGACCGTCACCGTCAAGGACGGCAAGGTCGCTGAGGTCACCGTCGGCGACAACTCCGAGACCCAGGGCATCGGCTCCAACGCCATCGAGCAGCTCCCTGAGGCCATCGTTGCCGCCAACGGCACTGCCGGTGTCGACGCTGTCTCCGGTGCAACCATCACCTCCAAGGCCATCTTCTCGGCCGTTGATGAGGCTCTCGCTCAGGCTCAGGCCTAAGCGCGGATACACCGAGCACCAGGCAAGTAATTCTATGGGTCGCTCCTAGGGGCGGCCCATTTTTGTTTGTGTCGACCTATAATTTCCTTCTGATTGATTTAGCATCTGCCCGTATCGAAGTGCGTTTGCGACTGCAAGGAGTGACATGGCCCTCTCCATCGGCATCGTCGGCCTGCCCAACGTGGGCAAGTCGACGCTCTTCAACTCGCTCACCAAGCAAAACATCTTGGCGGCGAACTATCCCTTTGCGACCATCGAGCCCAACCAGGGCATCGTGCCCGTGCCTGACGAGCGACTCCAGAAACTCGCCGACATTGTGCATCCTGGCCGTATCGTGCCCGCCACCGTCGAGTTCGTTGACATCGCCGGTCTGGTGAAGGGCGCCAGCCAGGGCGAAGGCCTGGGCAACCAGTTCCTCGCAAACATCCGTGAGTGCGATGCCATCTGCGAGGTCGTGCGTTACTTCGACGACCCCGACATCGTGCGCTCCGACTGCTGTACCAACCCTGAGAGCGACTTCGAGATTATTCGTACTGAGCTTGTCCTGGCTGACCTTGCCACGGTCGAGAAGGCACTGCCGCGCCTTGAGAAGGATGCAAAGCGCGACAAGGAGCTCTCCGCTAAGTACGAGACCGTGAAGCGCGTTGCTGCTTGGATGAACGAGGGCAACCCCGCTCGCTCTATGGAAATGGATGACGAGGAGCGCGCCCATCTCTACGACCTGCACCTCATGACCATGAAGCCCATCATGGTGCTCGCCAACGTCGACGAGGACCAGGTCACCGCCGACCTGCCCGAGATCGGCGGCATCAAGCCGCTGCCGCTGTGCGCCAAGATCGAGAGCGAGCTCGCTGAGCTCGACGACGAGGACGCGGCCATGTATCTGGCCGACCTCGGCCTCGAGGAGTCTGGTCTCAGTCGTCTGGCCAAGGCTGCCTACAACCTTTTGGGCCTGCAGTCCTTCTTCACGGCCGGCGAGATGGAGGTCAAGGCCTGGACCATCCATATCGGCGACACTGCGCCCCAGGCCGCGGGCGTCATTCACTCCGACTTCGAGCGCGGTTTCATTCGTGCCGAGACTATCGCGTACAGCGACTATGTCGAGCTTGGCGGCGAGGGTGGCGCCAAGGCTGCCGGCAAGCTGCGCGTCGAAGGTAAGGATTATGTGGTGCAGGACGGCGACGTCATGCACTTCCGCTTCAACGTTTAAATTTTGCAACTGTTTTTTGATTGTGCTTGATTGATGTTGGCATCCCGGCGCGTGACGTCGCGCGTCGGGATGCCATAATCGAACGCCTGCCATAACGGTTGCAATTTTCTTTGAGTTCTAAAGCATGTGTATCTGTTTTTGTAGAAGTAGGGAGCACAAACTGATGGCGACCACCGACCAGGTAGTTTACGTTCTTGACTTTGGCGCGCAATACGGCCAGCTCATCGCCCGCCGTGTGCGTGACCTCCATGTCTACTCCGAGATTGTCCCGTGCGACATCTCCGCAGCTGAGCTTGCTGATATGCACCCCGCTGCCCTCATCCTGTCGGGTGGTCCCGCCAGCGTGTATGCCGAGGATGCTCCCAAGGTCGATCCTGCCATCTTTGAGCTCGGCGTTCCCGTCCTTGGCTTCTGCTATGGCCATCAGATCACGGCTGTCACGCTGGGCGGCGCTGTCGGCCACTCCGAGGTGGGCGAGTACGGCCATGCCGACCTGCACCGCAAGGGCGCCTCGCAGCTGTTCGACGGCACGCCCGAGGAGCAGAGCGTGTGGATGAGCCACCGCGACGCCGTGTCCGTGGTGCCCGAGGGCTTCACTGTCACTGCTTCCACCGACGCGTGCCCCGTGGCCGCCATGGAGTGCGCGAGCAAGCGCATCTACACCACGCAGTTCCACCCCGAGGTGCGACACACCCCGCATGGCAAGGAGCTGCTCTCGAACTTCCTGTTCAACATCGCCGGCCTTGAGCCCACCTGGACCATGGACAACATCGTTGAGCAGAAGGTTGCCGAGATTCGCGAGCAGGTGGGCGACGCCCGCGTCATCCTGGGCCTGTCGGGCGGCGTTGACTCCTCTGTGGTCGCAGCTCTGTGCGCTCGCGCCATCGGCAAGCAGCTTACCTGCGTATTCGTGAACCACGGCCTTTTGCGCAAGAGCGAGCCCGAGCAGGTTGAGGAAGTCTTCACCAAGCAGTTCGACGTCGACTTCGTGCACGTGCATGCCGAGGAGCGCTACCTCAAGCTTCTTGAGGGCGTGGTCGACCCTGAGCAGAAGCGTCACATCATCGGCACCCAGTTCTGGAACGAGTTCTTCACCGTGGCGCAGGACATCGCCGAGGACGGCCGCCCCGTGCAGTTCATGGCGCAGGGCACCATCTACCCCGACATCATCGAGAGCGGTGCGCGCAAGACGGGCGGCAAGACGGCCACCATCAAGAGCCACCACAACCTCATCCCGTTCCCCGAGGGTGTGCACTTCGACCTCATCGAGCCGCTCGACCACTTCTTCAAGGACGAGGTGCGCGAGCTCGGTCTTGCCCTCGGCCTTCCCGACCACATCGTCTACCGCCAGCCGTTCCCCGGTCCTGGCCTGGCCATCCGCATCATCGGCTCCATCGACGCCGAGAAGCTTGAGATTCTCAAGAACGCCGACGCCATCGTGCGCGAGGAGCTCGACGCCTACAACGAGCGCCTTCTCCAGGAGACGGGCGAGCGTAATTCCGAGCACAGCTGCTGGCAGTACTTCGCGGTGCTTCCCGACATCAAGAGCGTTGGTGTCATGGGCGACGAGCGCACCTATCAGCGTCCCATCATCCTGCGTGCCGTTGAGAGTTCCGATGCCATGACCGCCGACTGGGCCAAGCTGCCCTACGACGTGCTGGCCAAGGTCTCCGGCCGCATCGTGGCCGAGGTCCCCGGCGCCAACCGCGTCTGCTACGACATCACCTCGAAGCCCCCGGCGACCATCGAGTGGGAGTAGGCCGATAGGGTTCTGACCTGCATTTTTGAGTGCCGCGCTGTGCCGCTGAGTTTCGTTTCGTA